>CAVQYV010000005.1:0-105780 GCA_963718295.1 uncultured Methylomirabilota bacterium
CCGGCGTGGCCCGGTTGAAGTCGATCCGCGCCGCCAGTTCCTTGGCGTAGGCTTTCGAGGTCAGGCCGGCGACCGGCGCCTTGACGAAATCGGGATCGCCCAGATGCTCGCTGCGGTCGGCGTAGGCCCGCTTCATCGCCTCGGCCAGGCGGTGGATCGTGGCGGCGCTGTTGTGACCGAGTTCGCCGAGCGGCCAGGTTTCCAGGAGGTTGAGCAGTCTGGATGAGATGGACGCCGCCGGAACTGGGCGGCGGCATCGACACGATCTCGTAACCCCGATAGGTCCCCCGCACCGGCGCGCGGACCATCGCCCGGTAATTTTTGAGGTCGGCCGCCGCGATCGCCCCCTGGTGGGCTTTCATGTCGGCGACCAGCTTTTGCGCGATCTCGCCCTCGTAGAACGCCGAGGGACCCTGTTCGGCGATCAGCCTGAGCGAGGCGGCCAGCTCCGGCTGGACCAGCGTCTCGCCGGGCCGATAGGCGGCGCCGTCGGCCTTGAAAAACACCTTCCGGCTGGCCGGCCACGGCGCCATCTGCTCGCGCGCTTCCTGGAGCGAACGCGCCAGTTCGGGGCCGACCGGAAAGCCTTGCTCGGCCAGACGGATCGCCGGTTCGACCAGCGACCGCCACGGCAAGCGGCCGTGACGCTGGTGGGCCAGCGCCAGTCCGGCCACCGTGCCCGGCACGCCGGCCGCCTGATGGCTGTGGCGGAGGCGGGTTTCGTCCACCTCGCCCTGCTCGTTCAGATAAAAATCCCGGCCGACGGCGGCGGGCGCGGTTTCCCGGAAATCGATGGCCTCGCTCTGCGTGCGCGGCGTCGTGGACCAGCAGGAAGCCGCCGCCGCCCAGATTGCCGGCCTGCGGCAGCGTGACCGCCAGGGCGAAGCCGACCGCCACCGCCGCGTCGGTGGCGGTGCCGCCCTGCTGGAGGAGGGCCCGCCCGACCTGGCTGGCCAGGGCCTCCTGGGCGACCACCAGGCCCTGGCGGGCGTAGACCGGATGGATGCGGTCGCGGGCGTCGGGGAGCGCGAGTTCGGTTCGCCCCGCGCCGGACCCCAACAGGAGCAGCAGGGCGATCCCGCCGGCGAGGAGCCGGGCCAGCGCGCGGACGGACGAGGGCCAGGGGGGCATGGGAATCTCCAGCGGTGGGGCCAGCAGGGTCGGGGGTGAGGGTCTACGACGCTTCGTTCGACCCGTCCATCCTCTCACCGGCCCGGTATCCACCGGCACGAACGGGGGATGGACGCCGAACTCGCCGGCGGCCGAACTTCCGCGCCCGCTTGGCGCGCTCAGCCCACCGGCCACTGGCGCATGACCACCACGCTGGGCTTGGGCAAGGTGGCGGCGAACGGGTTGAACCACGCGGACGGCCGGGCGAGCTCGTCCGGCGTCGGCACGCGGAACGCCTGCTGTCCCAGCGGAGCGCCGTAATCGACCTCGATGGCCCGGATCGCGCCCGGGTCGCGCAGGTACAGGATCTGGGCGGACGGCCGGTTGCCGTCCGGGGCTTCCGCGCCCGGCAGCGTCAGCACGACCGCCTTCAGGTGGGCGAACTCCGGCTCCGCCAGCACCCGCTCCAGCAGCTCGGGATGCCGGCCGATTTCGGCGAACCGCAGGGGGGTTTCGGGCGGATCGTCGCAGCCGGCCTCCCGCAGGTGGCGCAGCGCGCGCGCCTGCAGCCGCTCGGCCGTCTCCCGGACGCAGTGGATGCGGTTCAGCCAGAGCACCTCCACCTCGGGCAACCGCGCGTGGGGCAGCGCGCGGCTGGCCTGCTGGACGCGGGCGAACGCGGCGAACACCCGCGCGCCGATGCCGTAGTAGCCCTGCCGCTGCGCCCGCTGCAAGGCTTGCCCCATCAGCCCCGGCGCGTTGTTGCCGTAAAACAGGGTGAGGCCGCCGGCGGGCAACCGCAGGCCCGGGTTGGGGACCGGCGCGTCCGGCAAGGGCGCCTCGACCGGGGGCGGCGTCCGGGCCGGCAGAAACAGCCCGGTCAGCAGGGTGGGGGAAAAGGCGCGCAGCGGCGCACCGGATGGGGTTTCGTTCATGCTATGATTATACGCGCTTTCGAAAGCGGTTTTCCAACGGGGGCCACACCGCGCCCCGGCGCGCCGCTCGCGGCCCCGCAACGCGCCGCCCAACGGCTCCAAACGCCCGCGCCGCCGCGGCGAGCGCCCGCTCGGTCTCGACATAGATAGCAGGATAACAAAACCGATCACCGCCATGCCTTCGCCGCTCCCCGATTCCGCCGCGCTGCACCTCGATCTGGACGACCGCCCGGTCTGCGGGCAGGACCTGCTGTTCCTCCAGCAGTGGTACGAGCTGTCCCGCCTGGACATGTGCTACCTCCTGGGCCTCAGCGACCTCAAATGGTGCACCTACACCCACCCGGACCGCGTCCGGGAGCCGCTGGGCGATCCGGCCGTGGCGCTGCTGGTCTGGCTGCTGGTGCGCTATCCCGAGACGTTCTTCCTGCCCGCCTTCCCCTCGCCCCGCGAGGTCTACGCCCTCTACGACCGGCTGGCCGGGCAAAGCGGGCCGGCCGCGCGGGCGGACGCGCCGCTTTATCTCGGCAAAACCGCCTTCGGCCTGCTGCTGGGGCGGGAGATCGGCAGCGCGACCCGCTGGCTGGCGCCCGCCGGCTCGCCCGCGATCGCGCCCACCGTCGCCCGGCTGCTGTTCGTCTTCCAGAACCGGCTTCGGACCCACGGGGTGGTCGGGCTGGAGGAGTGGGTGGCCGACGCGCGGCGGGAGGCCGAGGCGCGCGGCCTGGACTTGCGGGGCAAAATGACCTCGTGGTTTCGCATGGACGCCCGCCAGCCGAAACGGGGCCGCCGCCCGCGAACCCGGAAAGCCCGGACCGCGCGCGCCGCCGATGCGCCGAGCGCGCCGGCGACCGGCGGACCCGGCGGACTGAGGGGGCGGCGCGATGGCGTTGACCTTGCCCGATCCCCGCCAGATCGAATCCCTGAAAGACCGCGCGCTGCGCGGCAAGGATTTGCTGTTCCTGCGGCAGTGGACCGGCCTCAGCATCGCGGACTGCTGCTATCTGCTGGGGATGCCGGTGGTGCGCTGGCACCATTACCAGAAGCATCCCGACCGCCTGCTCGACGACGCGGGCGTGGCGCTGTTGGCGCGGGCGCTGCTCACCCACCCCGAAGCCCATTTCCTGCCGCGCTTTCCCGAGTTCGCCGAGGTGGAGCCCGCCTTCCGCCGCGCGCTCCGGCAAAGCGCCCGCCCGCTGCCCGAGCCGGACACGGCGCTCGGCCTCGTGCTGGGGCGCGACCGGTCCAGCGTCGCGCGCTGGCGGCGGGGCACCGGCCAGCGGCCGATGCCGCCGCCGGTGCGCCGGCTGTTGCTGGTGCTGCACGCGGTGCTCGCCGACCACGGGGTGCCGGGGTTCGAGAGCCTGGTGGAGCGCGCCGCGCTGGAGGCTGCCGCGCGCGGTTTCGACCTGGATTCGCCGGCGATGATCACCTGGACGCGCCGCGCCCCCTACCGCCGCCGGCGCGACCGCCCGCCGGAATCGCCGCCCGGGCGGACCGGCCGCGCGGAGGCGGCGCACCGGCCCGCGCGGCTAAGCGGCGTGGTTGTTTCAACCGTTCCGGATTGACGGGAGCGACGTTCGGGCTTGAAGCGGGCCTCCGGGGTCTCCCGCAAGGAGGGTTGATGAAAATCCAGTTTTCCGGTTATCGGCGACCCCAACAGGTCCTGGCTTGGCTGGATCGGTTGCCGTTGCCTGTGGTGGTCGCGACCGGCGTCGTACTGGGGTGCGGCCTCGGCGGGGCGGGTTTCTATTATCTGGAAGCGCCGGGTTGGGCGGTGGCTTGGCTGGCGCTGTTCGCCGCGCTCGGCTGGCTCGGCTATACGGCGGCGCCGGTCTTCGACGAGCCCAACCCGATCCAGGCTTCGGCCAAGCCGGCCAAGCCGCGCCCGGTGCGGGACGGTTCCCTGCTGATGGTGGACCTGCCGGGCGGGCGGTTTCTGATGGGCTCGCCGGATACGGACGACATGGCCCGCGACGACGAGAAGCCGCAACACGAAGTCACGGTCGCGCCCTTTCGCATCGCGATCACCCCGGTGACGGTGGAACTCTACCGGGCGATCATGCCGGAGTCCTCCACCGCCCAGTCGGAAGCCGAGGCGCGTTTGCCGGTCATGAATGTCACCTGGTTCGACGCCATCGAATTCTGCAACCGGCTGTCCGAACGGGCCGGCTATCGGCCTTGCTACTCGCAACGGTCTGGTCAGTGGCGCTGCGACTGGCGTGCGGATGGCTATCGGCTGCCGACCGAAGCCGAGTGGGAATACGCCTGCCGGGCGGGCACGACAACCCGTTATAGCTTTGGCGACGATCCCGCCGACCTCGACGGCCATGCCTGGTATGCCGGCAACGCGAATGATGGTGTGCAGCCCGTAGCCACCAAGCGCGCCAATCCGTGGGGGCTGTACGACCTGCACGGCAACGTCTGGGAATGGTGTTGGGATGGGTATGAGGCTTATTCACCGCAACCCGCCCGGAATCCACGCGGCCCAGAGAAGGCCGCATCCGGGAGGCGGGTTTTGCGCGGCGGTTCGTTCGGCGGCCCGCCCGCGAACCTGCGCTCCGCGGGCCGGGGCGGCGGCGCCCCGAGGCGGGTGCGGGGACCGGCGGGTTTCGGTGCGTGCGGGTCCCGCCCCAGCAGGTTGACCGATTGAGTGATTGATTTATTGAAAAAAACCGGCGCGCCAGCGCCGGTCGTTTTTGTTTGACGAATAGACAATGTTGTTCAAACGAACGAACATTTGTTTGTTTGTTTGCCATTGGGCAAGCCGGTTTGTTGCTGGATGGGAAACGGCAACTCGACAGGGCTTACGGAAAGACCAGCAAGCCCCGATAAGAGCGAACGGTACGAATCAGGGACTCCTCACCCTTGGCAGCGGCCGTCCGCAGGTGGTGACGCAGGTGGCGGCGCAGTTTGCGGCTGGGAGCGATACCCGCCTGACTGATCCGGTAGCCCACGAAGACCGCCGGAGTCCGCGTCGGTTCGACGGTCAGCCGTTTGGGGTTGAGCCGAAGCGTGCGCTGCTCGTGCAACCAGTCGGCAACCGCTGTCCGCGCTTCGAGCAACTGCGTTTTTTCCTCGGCGAACAGCACCAGATCGTCCATGTAGCGCAGATAACCGGGGATTTTCAGCTCCCGCTTGATGAAGTGATCCAAGCCGTCCAGGAAAAAATTGCCGCACCATTGGCTGAACCAGGAACCGAGCGGTAACCCTTGCCCGCGGGGCGGACAGCGTTCCCCCAACAACCGCGCGGCCAGGCGGCTGCGATAGACCTGGTCGCCCGCAGCGACGATCGCTTGCAACAGCGCGAGGGTGTCGTCATCGCGCACGCGCTCGGCGAACAACGCCAGCAATCGCGGGTGGCGGATGCTCGGAAAATAGGCGCTGATGTCCAGATGCAGGCGCCAGGCATGGCGGCGCTGGCAGCGCAAAATGTACAGCGCCGCACGGTGGGGGCCGCGCCCGTGGCCGGCGGTGAACGATTGCTCAATATAGCGCCGCTCGAAGACCGGACCGATCTCGCGCAACAGGGCGTGATGCAAGACTCGGTCGCGCACGGCCGGCGCGGCGATCAAGCGGGTTTTGGGATCGCGAATGCCGTGCAGCCGCCAGGGCGAGGGCTGATAGCGGTGTTCCACCAATTCCCGCCGCAACGCCAGCAGATGGCGGTCGCAATCGATCTCGAACGTTGCAACCGCCGGGCTGCGCCGCTTGCCGCGCCGGCAATCGAGCCAGCCCTGCCACAACGCCTCCAGGCTGGCGAGGCGCTGATAGCTGCCCGATTTCAGCGTCCGCATGGCGCTGGCACTCCCAGATTTTGTAGGTTGGGTTAAGGCCTTCGGCCTAACCCAACATATTGATTTTGTTGGGTTACGCGCTGCGCGCTAACCCAACCTACAATCAATTTGAATTTGAGTGTTCGCATGGCGCAATACCCGTTGGTCGAGGGGAGGTCCGCCCGGACGGTCGCTAGGCTACTGGAACGGGCGGACCGGGATGCGGGCCGAATGGCCCTGACAGGCGCTGCATGGCGCGCGGGGCGGCATGTTGGGGCGGGACACGCACGCACCGAAACCCGTTGTTCCTGTTCCTGTTCTCGGGGTCGTCGTCGTCCCGGTTCGCGGAGCGCAGGTTCGCGGGCGGTTGTCGAACGAACCGCCGCGCAAAACCCGCCTCCCGGTTTTTCGCGCCTGTCGGCCCATTATTCTGCGCGGCTTTGCGCTTTGCGCCAACCACCCAGTTGGCGGCCGATGGCATCGGTTTGCGCCAGAGCGTAGTGGACTTGTTGGGCGCTGAGCAATTCCGTTTCCATGGCCAGTCGCAACCGCAACCGCAATTGGATCAGGAGGAGGTCGGCGTCTTGCAGGGCGTCGTCGCGATCGATGTTTTTCAGCGCGAGGGTGATGGCGTCCAACAACCGCAATGCGCCGTTGGCCAGGGATTGCGCCAACGGATCGTGCGGCGCGGCGCGCGTTTTCTTCAGCAGCCAGACGCTGAAATCCCAGGTGGCGGTAAAGATCGGCGCGCGTTGATACTGCGACATCGAGCCGGTCACGCGGTGGCGACAGCGCCAGAGGGAGCGGTGATTCAACCCCCCCGCCGCGCTCGCTGCGTCGCAACAGGCCGGCGAGCGCCGCCATCAGATTCTGCTCGATGGCGTCCAGCAGTGGTTCGTTGCCGTTCGTCGCCCGCAGCCACAGCTCCATCGCCGCCAGACTGGCGGCATCGCGGGCCGCGCGATAGGCGGCGGTCTTTTCCCGTCGGTCGTAACGATGGCAACCGACGGCCAATTGATCGAGACAGACGCGCATCTGTGCCGTCGCCGGTTCCCATTCCGCGCCGCGCGCCACCAGCTCGCGATAAATCGGCGTGGCCAGTTGGACCGCCTTGAGATCGCCCAAAGCGTAGCGACGAGTCTTGCCGGTCGGCGTCAGCGCGTCTTCGATGGCGGCTTTGAGGTGGGCTTCCCGCTGGCTGGCGCGTTGCTGGACGGCCTCGTCCGCCGTCAGGCCGGCGCGTTCGATCACCCAGCGGCCGCCCACTTTTTGCGCCGGCAACCGGCCCTGTTCGATCATGTACACCACTTGCCGGCGGGTTTTCCCCAGCAAATCGGCGGCTTGTTGTAACGATAATTGCATGGCGTCGTTCGATACTTCACAAACAAACAGACAAAAGAGCCATCAATTGACCAAGAATAAACAAAATCACACAAATCGACAAATGTACGCGCGCCGCGCTTCGCGCGGGGATTCAAAAAATCAATGAAATCAATGGTTCAATGCTGGGGCGGGACCCGCACGCACCGAAACCCGAGGAGCCAGCCCAGTTCCTGCTCCTACACGGGGCCGCCGCCGAACCGGAGCGCGGAGCGCAGGAGCCCGGGCGGGAAGTCGAACGAACCGCCGCGTAAAACCCGCCCCCCGGTTTTTGTCGATTCCTCAGGATCGACAAAGGTTCCAGCTTGGTAGTCGCCGTACTCGTCCCGCACCCATTCCCAGACGTTGCCGTGCAGGTCGTACAAGCCCAGCGGGTTTGGCAGTTTCTGCTTCACTTCATGGGCTTGATAATTGGAATTCTTATCAAACCAGGCATAACGGCCAAGCTGGCTTTCATCCTCCCCGAACGACCAGCGGGTGCGGCTGCCGCCACGGGCGGCGTATTCCCACTGTGCCTCGGTGGGCAAATCGCCGCCGATCCGCTGGCAAAAGAGCGGGCCTGTTCCCAATCTACTTCCACAACCGGCTGGTCATTTCGCGCCTTGTGGTCCGAAATCACCTGGGCGTACTGCCGGTTGGTGGTCTCGGTGGCGGCGATCTGGAAGGCCGACAAGGCGACTACGCGCGGCGGTTCGACGATTTCATTCTCTTCCGCCATCGGTTCGCCTTTGACCGAGCCCATGGTGAAGGTGCCCGGACAAATGGAGACCCACTCGATGCCGTTTTCCGTCGTGGTCGCCGGCCCGCCGTGGATACGTGCATCCCCGCTGTTCTGAATACGCGCCACGGCAACGCGGCCTGCGCGACCGGTTTCGTGCCCAAAAATCGGCGGCGCGGTTTGGTCATGTATCTTCCACCTTTCACAGTCAGCGTCCCGCAATCCTCTCGGTGGCGGTTTTCTTCTTGGCCGGTATGCTCCTCCTGAGATCGGTCCAGGGAGGCTGCCCCACCGCAAGCCAAAAAGGCGCGAAGTAGTCCTTCTTCGCGCCTTTTTCTCGACTTCTCTGTGACTGAGACTGAGATCCGGTTATCCCAGGATGGCCTTCAAATCCGCATCCGGAGTGCTGATGGGTGCAATGTTGAACTGCTCCACCAGGAACTTCAGCACATTGGGGGTGACAAAGGCGGGCAGAGACGGGCCCAGCCGGATGTTCTTGATCCCCAGATGAAGGAGCGACAGGAGGATGACCACCGCCTTCTGTTCATACCAGGAGAGGATCAGCGAGAGGGGAAGGTCATTCACCCCCACCTTGAACGCCCCCGCGAGGGCCAGGGCAATCTGCACCGCCGAATAAGCGTCGTTGCACTGTCCCACGTCCAGGAGCCTGGGGATGCCCCCAATGTCTCCAAAGTCGAGCTTGTTGAAGCGGTATTTGCCGCAGGCCAGGGTGAGGATCACCGAGTCCGGGGGGGCCTTTTCCGCC
The DNA here is from genome assembly GCA_963718295.1 of uncultured Methylomirabilota bacterium. Taxonomy (GTDB): domain Bacteria; phylum Methylomirabilota; class Methylomirabilia; order CAVQYV01; family CAVQYV01; genus CAVQYV01. The sequence goes on from CAVQYV010000005.1 coordinate 8,683, forward strand.
AGCTCCGTGTAGTAGTTGCGGCCAGACTTGGCCCCGTCACAGCCGCCGATCAGGAAGAAATGCCGGATGGCTCCGCCCTTCACCGCTTCGATCACCTTGTCGGCCACGCTCAGGACCGCTTGATGACCGAAGCCGACCATGATCTCTTTGCCCGGGGCCTCGGGAAAGCCCGGAAGCTCCAGGGCCTTCTGGATGAGGGGGCTGAAGTCCCGGTTAAAGATGTGGCGCACCCCGGGCCAGGCCACCAGGCCGGAGGTGAAGATGTTGTCCATGTAGCTTCCCGCGGGCTTCTGGATACAGTTGGTGGTCATGAGGATGGCGCCGGGGAACTGGGCAAACTCCTTCTGCTGATCCTGCCAGGCGCCGCCATAATTTCCAGCCAGGTGACTGTATTTCTTGAGCCCCGGATAGCCATGGGCCGGCAGCATCTCTCCATGGGTATAGACGTAGATCCCCTTTCCCTCGGTCTGCTTGAGAAGCTCCTCCAGATCGAGGAGATCATGGCCGGAGATGAGGATGGCCTTTCCCGCCTTGGTACCGAGGTTGACCCGGGTGGGGACCGGGTGGCCAAAACGATTTGTGTGGGCCTGGCTCAACAGCTCCATGGTCTTCAGATTGAGCCTTCCACACTCCATGGCCAACTTGACGTAGTCCATCAGGCCCAGGGATTTATCGGCCGTGGCGGCCAGTGCCCGGTGGAGGAAGGCAAATATCTCCTCATCCTTGCTCCCCAGAATGGCTGCATGGTCGGCATAGGCAGCCATTCCCTTCAGGCCGTAGATCAGGATGGCAATGGCGGATCGGATATCCTCATTGTCATGGAAGGTGAGGACCCCCTGCCCTTCGCCTTGCCGAACCAGACCGACCAGGCCGGCCGCAGGAACCCAGGCAGCCGGACCTTCCGTGATCTTGGGGGCATCGGTGCCCTTCTTGGCCTTCCAGGCACCCTCGTAAAGGGATCGGGCGCGCTCTTTGAGGTCGTAGCATCTCTGCAGGAGGCCCTCCAGCCGGGCCGGGTCAAAGTTGACATTGGTTACCGTGCTGAACAGTCCCTCCTGGGTGAAGAGGTTGGTCTCCTCGTCCACCGCTGCGCCCAGCTGTCGCGCCTGATCGGCATAGATGGATAATCCCTTCAGGCCATAGACCAGAAGGTCCTGCAAGGCGGCCGCTTCCGGGCTTTTGCCGCACACCCCGGAAACGGTGCACCCAGTCTCTTTTGCCGTCTGCTCACATTGATTACAAAACATGGTCTTCCTCCTTCTTCTTTCTTTTTCTGGATCTTTAGGATCGCAATCCCCTTGCCAATTGGGTCCATGATGAATGGGTTGATCCACGCATTCATTTGCCAGGGATTGGTCGCAAGATTAACTCATTCCGGGAAAGAATCTATGACCTTCGTCATGTATCTTTTTTTTCCATAGCCTTTAGCCTTTTGGATGTATAATATCAGAAGCGGGCTTTGAAGATCGCGGGAGCGGGCAGCCTTACGAGGCCGCCTCGATGTCCGGGATTCCCCGATTCCCCATCCGCGCGAAGCTACTATGAGTACTGTAAGGAGCCAGAAGTGGACCTTTATGTGCTGTTTTTCAAAGTCGCCCTCTTGGCCTATTTCCTGAGCAGCCTGGGATATGTCCTGTCACTCCTGAGCAAAAGAGCCATGGTGGCGGGAGCCTCCACCTGGATCCTTTTCTCTGCCTTCCTGATCCATACGGCCTCCCTGGTCCTTCGCTTCCTCATCACCGGCTATGCTCCAGTGGTCAATTTGTATGATGCCTTTTCCTTTTTTTCCTGGGCCGTGACCGGCATCTATCTTTTGCTGCAGCTGAAGACCCAGACCCGGGAGTTGGGCGCATTTGTGTCTCCGATGGCCTTCTTCATGATGATGATCGCATCCGCCCGATTGGGAAGCGAGGTGCGGATACCGGCCATCTTGCAGGGAAGCCTGGTCCCGATTCATATTACCCTCTCCATCCTGGGGGAATCCCTCTTCGCGGTGTCCTGCCTTGCCGGCGCGATGTATCTCCTTCAGGATCATTTCATCAAGCACCGGAGGGTGAACAGCCTCAGCAAAATCCTTCCTCCCCTTCGGGATCTCGACCGGATCAATCACTTTACCCTGCTTTGGGGATTTCCTTTGCTTACCCTCGGGGTGATCCTGGGGGTGATCTGGGCCCGGACCGCCTGGGGCGCCCACTGGCACTGGGACCCCAAGCAGGTGGGGACGCTCACCGTTTGGCTCCTCTATGGCTTCCTGTTGCATCAGAGGCTCGCCATCGGATGGAACGGCAGGAAGGCGGCCCTCTTTTCCATCGGCGCTTTCCTGGTTCTGCTTTTTGCCTTTTTCGGCATCAATCTCTTCTTCACCAAGGTCCATCGTTTTCTCTAACCCTTCGGGGCCTTGGGGGAATCCGGAAGGAATATGAATATCGTCCTGGTCGGCATGAATCATAACACGGCCCCCTTGGAGATCCGGGAGAGGCTTGCCCTTTGCTGGGGAGATGGGGCCAAGCCCTTATCGGAGATCATGAAGATCCCCCAGGTGGCCGAGGCCATGGTCCTTTCCACCTGCAACCGCCTGGAGATCCTGGCTCACGCGGATGAGCCCGCTGCCGCCATCGAGGGGCTCAAGGCCTTCCTCCTTTCTTCGGGGGTTTCTTCGGGGGGCCTGACCCTGACCCCAGATCAATTGGACCTTTGCCTTTACTTGCACCTTGACCAGGAGGCGGTCCGGCACCTCTTTCGGGTCGCCTCCAGCCTGGACTCGATGGTCATGGGAGAGCCTCAGATCCTGGGACAGGTGAAAGAGGCCTATCGAAGATGCGTGGAGCAAAAAACCTCGGGGGTGATTTTGAACAGGCTGCTCCATCACGCCTTCCGGGCAGCGAAGCGGGTGAGGACCGAGACCGGGATCGCCAACAACGCCGTATCGGTAAGCTTTGCGGCGGTGGAATTGGCCAAAACCATATTCGGGGACCTGGAAGGCAAGACCGTACTCCTGATCGGTGCAGGGGAGATGTCGGAGTTGGCAGCCCGGCATCTGCTCGGTCAGGGAGTCAGCCGGATCATCATCGCCAACCGGACCTTCGAGCGTGCAGTCCAGCTGGCGAAGGATTTCCAGGGAGCGGCGATCAGCCTTGATCGGCTGAGCGAGGCGCTGCGAGAGGCCGATATCGTGATTAGCTCGACGGGCGCCTCCGAGTATGTAGTCCGAGTCGACATGATTACCGCAGCCTTGAGAAGGCGTAAGAATCGATTGCTCTTCTTGATCGATATCGCGGTGCCCCGGGACATCGATCCCGCGGCGGCCGAGGTCGATAATGTCTACCTGTACAACATCGATGATCTTCAGGGGATCGTGGACGAGAATCTGAAGAGCCGGAGAAACGAGGCGGAGAAGGCAGAGCAGATTATTGTTGAGGAGGTCCTCAAGTTCGCCGGCTGGCTGAACACGCTGGAGGCCGTCCCCTCCATCGTCTCCCTTCGGAAGAAGATGCAGGAGATCGTGAGGGGCGAACTGGAGAAGTCATCCTCCTGGATGAAGAATCTAAGCGAGGAGGAGAGGGAAAATGTGGAAATCCTCGCGGCTTCCCTGCTGAACAAGATACTCCATGATCCCATCACGGCACTCAAGGAGGAATGCTGGAACGGAGCCGCAATCCCCTATATCGCCGCGGTCCGGAGACTGTTCAAGCTGGATGAGGAATGAGAGGGCAGCAGACGATCTCGCCGCGAATCAGGACGATTTCTCGGCCAATTGGAGGAGGGCCTCTTTACAGAGGCCCTCAAAGCGCTTCTCCAGCTCGCTGTTCGTTCCTCGGATCTCCTCGATCACCGCTTGAGCCCATTCCACATATTTTCTTTTTCGATCCACAGCCCAATTGGCAGGAGGGGAGGCGATGATATCCTGGAGGTTGCAGATCTTGTCTGCCAGCTTGATGAGCTTGGCTCGCTCCGAGGCGTCCTTGGCGTTCTCGATTTGGAGGCGTTTGCGCTCCTCTTTGGGCAGGCTCTTGTCGTCGGATACCTCCTGCACCACAGCCCGCACCTCAACTCCAAAATCCGCCTCCAATTCTTCCAGGGTGGTCTCGGTGTCCTCTATCGTATCGTGGAGAATGCCGCCCACCAGGGTCACCATGTCCCTGACCCTGCCGTGCTGAAAGAGGGTTTCTCCAACCGCGATGGGATGATTGATGTAAGGCGATGCCTCTTGGTCTTTTCTCCTCTGATTTCTATGCTTTTCCGCCGCGAACCGTATGGCCTTCAACAATATGGAGATATTCTCTTCGTTACTTTCCATCATCCCCTGTCGAACCTCACCGCCTTTCTTTCATTCATTCAATCATTTTGCGAGCGACCAAGGCTCGCGCTATAATGATACAACAAACCCACGAGAAAGTACTGGGTCATTTTCAAAATGACAGCGTCCGTGCCTCCCAGCCGGAGCAGTTTGGGGAGATCGTGGAGTTGAGCGCCTATAAGGCAGTATTGAGAGTCCCAAGGGAAAGCCTAAAGCAGGTCGCCGCAAAGGGGCTTGCCTCGGGTCTGCCGGTGGAGGGTATCCTGATTGACGAAATGGCAGTCGATGAGGTGGTAAGGAAGATCTTTCAGCGAGAAAAGTAGGCGATTGCGATCTGTTGGGTATCGAAGATGTAAGTTTGTCAAGAGTGTAGGTCTGACCCCATTGGGTCGCCTCGAATTGCAGCGGAAAGGAGTCAGCAGAATGGAAAAGATCAATATCGGGAACAACGCCCATGTGTACCCCATGCCAGTCTCGCTGGTGGGCTCTTTGGTCGAGGGCCGCCCTAACTTTATGGCGGTAGCCTGGCTTGCCCGGGTAAACTATATTCCCCCGATCATCGCCGTTGCCCTCAACCAGCGCCATCACACCCCCAAGGGGATCCAGGAAAAGCAGAGCTTCAGTGTGAATTTCCCCGGGGCCGACCTCATGGAGAAAACAGACTATTGCGGGCTGGTCTCCGGTCGAGAGACGGATAAGTCGGGCATCTTCGAGATCTTCTACGGGGATTTGAAGACTGCGCCCATGATCCAGGAGTGTCCCCTTTGTCTGGAATGCAAGCTCCTTCAGGTCGTCCCCCTTCCCACCAACAACCTCTTCCTGGGAGAGATCATGGGGGCCTACACGGAGGACAGATATCTGACCGATGGAAAACCCGATATCCAGAAGATGAATCCCTTTGTCCTTACCATGCCGGATAATAACTACTGGCGGATCGGTGAATGGGCCGCTAAAGCCTGGAGTGTCGGGAGGAAACTCAAGGAGAAGAAATAGGAAACCTATTGCCGGTCTGATCCCTTCGGGGGTTCTGAATGTACCGTCCAACAAGGAGGTGAATCATGTAAAGAGGACTCCTTACTTCGGCCAGGAGGTCACGGGGCAAATGGGTAATCCGGGCATAGCAGGCATAGCAGGCATAGCAGGCAGATAACAGAAAAGGAAAGGAGGCAAGGAATGAAGGAGAAAGGTAGAGGAATGGACCGGCGGGAGTTCATCAAGACCTCTTTGGCAGCGGCTGGAGGTCTGGCGGTGGCTGCCTGGGCGGGCGATGCGGCTTGGGGAGCCGAGACGGCAACTTCCGGCGGTCTGGCTGATTTGTCCCTCTTCGAATTGTCGAAGAAGATTCACAGCAGGGAGATCACCTCCCGCCAGCTGGTCGAAGTATATCTGGACAGGATCCGCAGATACGACGGGCCCAAGGGCATCAATGCCTATATCACCGTATCGGGCGATGAGGCCCTCCGGCGGGCCGAGGAATTGGACCATTTGGCCAGGCAGAACAAGTTCCAGGGCCCCTTGCATGGCTTGCCCATTGCGGTCAAGGACAACCTCGATACCCAAGGCATCCGAACCACCGGGGGCTCCAAGATCCTTTCTTCCTGGATGCCTCCTCAGGATGCCCATGTGGTCAAGCAATTGAAAGAAGCCGGGGCCATCATCCTGGGCAAAACCAACATGCACGAGTTCGCCTTCGGCATCACCACCAACAATCCCCACTATGGACCCACTCGCAATCCCTACGATCCCACGAGAATTCCGGGAGGATCGAGTGGAGGATCTGGGGCCGCCACCGCTGCCGCCCTCTGTGCTGGTGCCGTAGGCACCGACACCGGGGGATCGGTGAGAATCCCCGCAGCCCTCTGCGGGGTAGTGGGAGTGAAGCCTACCTTGGGCAGGGTCGGAAGGGGAGGCATGATGTATCTCTCCTTCACCCGCGATGCGATCGGTCCCATTACCCGCACGGTGATCGATTCCGCCCTGATGCTGGAGGTCATTGCCGGAAAGGATCCTCGAGATCCGGAGAGCACCTCCTACACGGTTCCCCACTACCTCGATTATATCAGTACCAGCCTGAAGGGGAAGAAGTTCGGGGTGCCCAAGAAGTACTTCTTCGAGGTCATTCATCCTGACACCGAGCAGGTCATGGAAGAAGCCATTCGAGCCATCCGGAATCTGGGGGGAACGGTTCAGGAGGTCGAGGTGAAGCATATGGACCTGGCGACCCCCACCGGTTTTACCATCGTCCTGGCGGAATGCGTTTATCTGGTAGAGGAATACCTCAAGGCCTTCGATCCCCAGGCCACCATCGAGAAATATCTGGATCAGTTGGGGCCGGATGTAAAGGGTGCGCTGGGAAGCCAGAAAGGCACACCAGATTCGAAGCCGGTCCCAGGCTATATCTACGCCCGGTCGATGCGCGAGGATCGCAGGCGGATGATTTCTGGCTTCCAGGAGGCCCTTTCCGGCCTGGATGCATTGCTCCTTCCCACGACTCCCCTGCCGGCGGCCCCGATCGGAGACGACGTGGAAACGGATCTGCAAGGGCAAAAGGTCAACACCTTTCTCACCTTCATCCGGAATTGCGACCCGGTCAGCGTAGTGGGATATCCGGCCATCTCTGTGCCTGCCGGGTATGGCAAGACCGGGCTTCCCATCGGCTTGCAGATCGTGGCCCGGCCCTGGGAGGATGCCAAGCTGTTGAACATGGCCTATGCCTTTGAACAGGGCACCCAGGTACGAAAAGCCCCTCGACTCTAAAAAAAGGGCCTGGGCTGCAACTGCAGCCCAGGCCTCAAACCTTCCTATTCGATCATTCTGTTATTCTTCTTCTCTTCTCTTCTTTTCTTTGATCCTATCGGCGCCTCGTCTGTTACCTTGGGCGCCTCACCTGCTATCTCCTACTTCCACTCCACCACCTGAGTGGACTTGGCGGCACCCTTTACCTGCGCCTGGGTGAAGAGCATCGGCTTGTAGGTGAAGTCCACGAACACCTGGACCTGATCCGAAAGGTGTGGGTTCCTCTCCCCACCGGCGCGGATAAAGCCGTTGGCCCCCGGCGCGGTAATGTTCTCTCCGATGACACGCCCAGGAAGCAAGGTCACGATGTGGTTTTCCGTTCCCCGGTCCACCTTGGGGAAGGGAGGAAGGTCTCCCACCGTGCTGATGATCGGCTGCATCAGGAAGTATCCCAACACCGTCACTGGGTGAAACGAATCCATGACGGTCTTGGCTCGATACTCACCTATCTCCTTTCCCGGATTCTCCTGGGCCAGTTCCGCCAAGGCCGCCTCCAGGGCTCCATAAAGCGTCTTGCCCTTCTGACCGTTGAAGTAATCCATCCCCGAAGCACCCTGCAGGGCTTTATAGAAGAGGGTGTAGCCAAGGTACCGGTCGCCCAGGATCTGGATCGCAGTCAGGCCCAAGGGATTCTTGTAGCCTTCGAACACACCCCCGAAGGTAGCGGCAACCGCCTTGGACCACCAACGATCGAAGAGGGCGGAGCCGGGATGATCGTAGAGGCCATCGCGATTGGCGTCCAGGTTGACGTTATCCCACTGCGCCAGGAGCTGGAGAGCCTCATTCGCTGCCGGGGACTTCGGGGTCACATCCTTGACCGATTGCACCAGGAGGGCCTTGATGTTCAGGGCGCGTTTATCGTAGAAGGCAATCGTCTTGATGATCGCCTTCACATCTTCCCGGCTAAGGGTTTTTTTGGCCTCAGCCAGGCGGGTCAGACAAGTGAGTCGACCATCGGCACCCCAGCCTCCCCACACATCGGTGGTCGCCATGTCACCGTGACCCCAGCCCGGTTCCGGCTGATTATTCCAGTTGGCGATGTAGCCGCTTGCGGGGTTGACCACGTGGGGGTTCTGAGTCTTGGGGATAAAGCCCTTCCATTCGAATTCCCCGGTCCCCGGGGTGGGGAGACGAAGATCTATCCCCTCCGCTCGAATGGGGTGCAGGCCGAGATGATAGTGAGCGATATCGCCGTTTGCCGTGGCAAAGAAGAAATTGAGGGACATGTCGCTTCGCTGGGCCGCCTTCAGAAAGGCAGGTATCGTCTCCGCCTTCATCTTGTCATAGTAGGCAGCAATCCCCTGGAGCATGCGCTCCCGGCAGCTGAGCCGCTTGGCGAAGGCCACCTGGTTCTTCTCGTCCACGTAGAAGACTGGGCCGTGAACCGTGTAAGCGAACTCCGTCACCTCTGACGCTTCCCTGTCCTTCACCCGAAAAGTCTCAGACCGCACTTCCATTTCCCGCCAAGCGCCTTTGAACCAATACTGGTGGGGATTGGCAGGGTTCAGCTTCTCGGCGAATATATCCTCGATATTGCCCATTCCCGCCGTAGAAGAAAAAGAGGCGCGCCGATTGTGGCCGAACATGATGAAAACATAACCGGTCAGGGTCGATCCCACGGCGTCGATGCCCGCCCCGTGGAGACCCACTTCATAGAGGGCTGAGGGCAATTGAAAACCGAATTGCGGTCCCCCCATCAAGGTTACCTTACCCGTGGACGACTTCTTGGGAGAGAGAAGCAGCGCATAGCTGGTGGGAAGACCGTATGGCTTCGCCTGGGTCAAAACAAAGTCGCGACTCACTCGCTCTGTTTCCCAGGCCGCCTGTGCCCCAGGGGAGGCCCGAAGGATGGCCGACATGAAAGGATCCTCCCGGAGCGCGTCGGATACTCCCTTCCCTTTCGTATGCTTTCGGGGGAGGGGTTTGGTGATCGTGGTAGGGCTATCCGGGTCGTGGCCCCAGCACCAGTCGCTGAAGATGACCTTGGCCTTCTCCGGCCCGTAGCGTTCGGTAAGGAAATTGAGCATACTGGCATTGGCCAGCTCCCCGGAGACATCCATGAAGAATCCCATCACCGAAAGGAAGTCGGCTGCCACATCCTCGCTGGTCCACGGCTCGGGATCGAAACCAAACTGCTGGAATTCCTTGGGGAGTTTGTTCTCCCTGTCCGCCAAGGCCTCCTGGATGTAGGCATTGATGCCGGCCGCGAACGAGTGTAGCACCGTTTGCAGCTCCGGTTCCAGAGTCTCGATCTGCTGTTTGATTTCGCGCAGGTTCAGGTTGTCCCGGCGGTTGCTCTGATCAAAGGGAAGCAACTTCTCCCCGTAAACTTCGGAGAGCCGTCCCCAGAAGGTGCGCCGGAACATCTCCATTTGATAGAGGCGATCCTGGGCCGCGGCGTACCCATAGCCGAAGTAAAGCCCTTCCAGGGTATCGGCATAAATGTGCGGTACCCCATAGTCGTCCCGCACGATCTTGGCCTGGGGCGGCGCAGCAGCCACCAGGGTGCTCCAACAGAATATCACCGCCATCATCACACCGACTACCCAGAACGTCCTTTTCTTCATACGTTTCCCCCTTCCCTCGATGAGGATTTGCTGGCTGGACCCAAGCAAAGCGGACACACAGGCGGCAGGATGCTAAACGAAGTGGCCCCATCTGTCAAGCCCGAAAACCAAGATTGCTGCTTGCTATGCTTGGGTAACATTTCATTATGCGGCAACTGGTCTGCCCTCTGAATCCTTCTCTTTTCGTCATTGCTGATCCCATGATGGTTGTACCCAATCGGCTCAGTCTTCCCAAGTCCTCCTTCTCGTGCAAGCTCGTGCGAGTCATCCTATAGCAAAAACCCAGTATGTCGAGGAATAGTCGATATACTGGGTTCGTTTTCGCTTGCAGATGCGACTCCCAGGCCTCCCTATGGGGCGTGAGGCGGCCGCGCCCTTGCCGCCCGCGAGAGGCCTGCGTAATTCTGCTCTGCTGGGGTGGATTTGCTCGATCGTCATGTCAGGGACTCACGGCTGAATCTCCGCTGGATAGCGCGAAAGTCAGTCCATACACCCCCCTGACTTGCTCAGGAGAGGCTCCCTGTCGCACGAGGGTTTCTTCGCGAAACTCGTCCTGCATGATGTGGATCACCGCTTCTGCATCGTAGCCCTCGGCGAGCAGCACCCAGTCCGCCGTCGCATCGCCACCGCGGATTTCTTGCTCCTTCGTCTGCGGAAGGCCTACCTGCTTTTCCGCCTGAAGCAGGTGGGCACCGACCAACCCCCGTCTCCCTGGAAGTCCAGGAAGGAAACTCTCCGTCAGCCATGCACGTAGTGCGTCCTCTTGGCCGGCTACCGGTGACAGCCGAATCGTCAATAGCGTTTGCCCCATCCCTGACCCGAAGCTCGCCTGGATCCGACAAAGGCTCCTGGTCATGTTCCGAAAATGGGTCATCATCTCCCTCGACCAAGGCGTCGGATGGTTCAGGCGCTCGAGGTACGGCCTGGATATCAGCGTGTCGAAATTCTCGACCTCATACAGGATGAAGTATCTCGGGCTCCCGGAGAGCGCAACGCAGCGCCTCCCTCGCAGGAAGCCAGGAATGCTTAGCCTTTCTGGCATATGCTCATGGCTGTGCCAATCGTCGTGCTCGGCAATCGCGTGAGGGGTGATGTCGTTCCAGATGACCATCGCCGCCTTGCTCAGCAGGCCCACCTGATTTCTCCTCTATCTGCTCGTGAAATGAAATGCTCCTCAGGATCCCTGGGTCGGCAGGTAGTGGATGGCGAAGGGCTTGTTGGTGATAAAGAGCACCGTCGCATCTGCTTCCGGGCTCGCCCCGTGCTCCATAACCATGCCCTCGGGAAACCAGAGGAAGTGCCCCGGGCCGTATTGGCCTGCGTGGGTGACCAGGGTTCCTTCCAGCACGTACAGGCCGTGGGCGCAGGGATGGGTGTGGCGCGGGTTGATGAAGCCGGCCGGATAGCGGACCAGGCGGACCACCATGCCGGTCTCCGGATCCTCGATCAGGTCTTTTCGGTAGAGCGGCCTTCCCACCTGCTCGTTGAACCGCTCCTGCCAAGGCATTGATTGGGTATCGATCACCTTGAGGTCGTCGTCATTCATCCTTTCCTCCCTTCCGTCTGAGAACACAAGAGCCTCCTCAGAGGGCTGAGGCCCACCTTGGAGGCTTTATAGGACCATTTTGGAACAAATCCGTCGCATGTGCAGCTCTCGAATGGACGAGGGGTTCATGGGGAAATGCTCCCCTTGCCGGCACCGAATCCCATGCGGTCCGGCGGCTCTCCTTGCTCCTACTTCGCCCCTAAGCTCTTGTAGCTCCCAATGACATCGACGCTCCCTCCCTTGACGGGGGAGATCCGGTGGAGCTTTCCCTCGAAGGAGACCTTATCATTCATTTTCAGATCGGAGACGGCCTCCTGCTTCGTATAGAGGACCACATTATATCCCTTCTCCGGATTGCTGGCAGGCGTAAGGATGGTCACCCGGAAATAATCGCGAACCCATCCTCCTGGAGGCAGCACGTCCGTAACAGTCCCTTCTCCACGGGCTTCCTTTCCTTTGACCTTGTCGAAATACGCTTTGATCTGTGCCTTGGTCATCGTGGCGGGGTCGGTGTTCTTGATCACCTCGTCGACACGGAGCACCTCGCCCTCTTGGGCATGGAGCACCGGAACGCCCAACGATTGCCAGAGGCCCAGCATCAGCATCACCACGAGCAACGCATGACCGAATCTCCTCTTCATCTCTCTCCCCCTTTCTGTGGTAGGCAATCAGATTATTCACCCCCTGGGCTTTCTTGTCAATCCATTTGCCGGCCTACCAAACCGGCTTCCCACCGACATGGCAGGATCTTCGGGGCCTGAGCCAGCTTATTTCCTGGACGACAAATTCCAAATGTGATAAACGAAAATCAGTTTGGCCCAGTAGGCAGGAATTCCCAAAATGAGTATCCTCGGAACTTTTTCATAAGAAACCTAACTGGGAGGAACAAATGTACATCAGGAGAACATTATGGGCCGTGCTGGCGTTTGTGCTAGCGGCAACCGTGGCAAACGCAGCCGCCGCGGAAAAACCCAATATCCTCGTCATGTGGGGCGACGATATCGGAGTCCACAACATCAGCGCCTAAAACCACGGCATCATGGGGTACCAGACTCCCAACATCGACCGGATCGCCCAGGAGGGTGCGCTCTTTACTGACTCCTATGCTCAGCAGTCCTGCACCGCGGGTCGCGCTTCGTTCATCCTGGGAGAACATCCGTTCCGCACGGGGCTTTTGACCATCGGCATGTCCGGATCTCCCCAGGCGATTCCTGACTGGGCGCCGACCATCGCCGACCTGCTCAAGGAGCAGGGGTACGTTACCGGCCAGTTCGGCAAGAATCACCTGGGTGACTGGGACCAGCACCTGCCGACAATGCACGGGTTCGACGAGTTCCTCGGCAACCTCTATCACCTGAATGCCGAGGAGGAGCCGGAGACCTACTACTACCCGAAGGACCCTGAGTTCAAGAAGAAATACGGACCCCGGGGCGTCATCCACAGTTGGGCCCTGCCGGGGGGCAAGCAGAAGATCGAGGACACCGGTCCGCTCACCCAGAAGCGGATGGAGACCGTCGACCAGGAGATCTTCGCGGCAGCCGACAAGTTCATCGCCAAGGCGGTGCAGGAGAAGAAGCCGTTCTTCGTCTGGTTCAACACCACCCGGATACATGTCTGGACCCACCTCAAGAAAGAATCCATGGGGGTTACCGGCATCGGTCTCTATCCCGACGGCATGGTCGAGCATGACGCCATGGTCGGAGACCTGTTGAAGAAGCTCGATACCCTGGAGATCGCCGACACCACCATCGTCGTCTACGGAACCGACAACGGGGCGGAAACCGCCTCGTGGCCCGATGGCGGCATCACCCCGTTCCACGGCGAAAAGGGGACCACCTGGGAGGGGGGTTTCCGTGTGCCGATGATCGTCCGGTGGCCCGGGGTCCTCAAGCCGGGCACGAAGCACAACGAGATCTTCTCCCAGGAAGACTGGCTGTCGACGCTGCTGGCGGCGGCCGGCGTGCCGGACGTGAAGGACAAGCTGAAACAGGGGTACCAGGCCAACGGCAAGAACTTCAAGGTCTATTTGGACGGCTACAACTTCCTCCCGTTCTTCAAGGGCGAGGCCAAGAAAGCACCCCGTGAAGAGATCCTCTACTTCGGCCAGGGGGGCGAGCTCAACGCGGTCCGCTGGAATGATTGGAAGGTGAACTTTGCCGGCATCGACGGGAATATCGCCCTGGCACGCGCAAGGTGACGGGCTGGCCGCTGATCGTGAACCTGAAGGCCGACCCCTATGAGAAGATGCCGTTCGAGTCGCAGATGTACATGCGGTGGTATGGGGACAACCTCTGGCTCTTCGTCCCTATCCAGCAGAAGGTCAAGGAATTTCTGCTGACCATCCCGGACTTCCCCTTCCAGGAGGGCGCCAGCCTGAACGCTGCGGGGATCAACTACCAGACCCTCAAGGCGGCGCAGGCCCTGAAGCGGCTCAAGGAGATCGAGAGCCTGGGAAGACCGAACAACTGATCTGAAGCTCACCACTGCCCGGTCGAGCTTCTATGCCGGACCGAAGGAACCCTTGCTACCAAGCGCCCGTACCGTCAACCGGCGATCGGGCGCCGTTTTTTCTTTCGTAACACGGAAGTTCGCGTTGTACGTGGTGCATGGCAGGTAATCGGGTCGGTGCTTCGGTAACGCCGTAAACGCTCATAGGAAGCAGATCATGGCAAGGACTTACAGAACTATGTTGGGTTCACCGGCCTCCTGTGCGATGGCACTGCTTCTCGTTCTGGCTTTGTCAGTGGCCGGAATCGGCGCAGCGATCGCGGCGGATTCCTCGGCGACGGTACCACCGGCCCCGACGTACGCCGGCTCGAAAAGCTGCCGAGAGTGTCACGAGCGGTTCTACGGGCTCTGGTCCACCTCCTTCCACGGTCTGGCCATGCAGCCGTACACGGAAACCCTGGCGAAAGAGAGACTCTCTCTCCAGAAGGAAGACGTGGTCATCGGCAGGAACCGCTATCGGGCCGAGGTCGGCTCCGGTTATGTCCGGGAGACCGGGGCCGACGGGAAGCAGCGGCAGTACCGGATGGAGTACGCCCTCGGCGGCAAGAACGTCTTCTATTTCCTCACTCCCCTGGACAAGGGGCGGCTCCAGACCCTGCCGGTGGCCTACGACGTCAGGAAGAAGGAGTGGTTCGACACCGCCCTCTCCGGTCTGCGGCACTTCCCCGGCCAGCAGGGGACCGAAGAGCCGGTGGGGTGGCAGGAGTGGCCCTACACCTTCAACACCTCCTGCTACGGCTGCCACGTCAGCCAGCTCAGCACCAATTACGACATGAAGACCGACAGCTACGCCACCATCTGGAAGGAGTCGGGGATCAACTGCGAGACCTGTCACGGCCCCTCCGAAGACCACAACACCGCCATGCGACAGCTCCCGAAGGGGGAGAAGCCGGCCGACACCACCGATTTCAAGGTCATCCGCACCAAGAAATTCACCCCCGCCCAGCACAACGATGCCTGCAACTCCTGTCACTCCAAGGCCATGCCCCTCACTGGCGGTTACCAGACGCCGGAGCGATTCTTCGACCATTTCGACCTGGTGACCCTGGAGAATCCGGACTTCTACCCCGATGGCCGGGACCTGGGAGAGAACTACACTCAAACCTCCTGGCGGATGAGCCCCTGCGTCAAAAGTGGGAAACTTCACTGCCTCACCTGCCACACCTCCAGCGGCCGTTACCGCTTCCGCAAGCCCGAGGATGCCAACAAGGCGTGCCTCCCCTGCCACGAGGAGCGGGTTAAGAACGTGGCAGCACACAGCCATCACCCCGCAGAGAGTGTGGCGAGCCGATGCATCGCCTGTCATATGCCAACGACCGAGTTCGCCCGGATGCGGCGTACCGACCACTCCATGCTCCCGCCCACCCCGGCAACCACCATCGCCTATCAATCCCCCAACGCCTGCAACGGCTGCCACCAGGACAAAGATGCGGCCTGGTCCGACAAGGTAGTCCGCCAGTGGCATGCCGATGACTACCAGGCGCCGGTTCTCCGGCGTGCGGCGCTCATCGACGCCGCCCGGAAACGGGACTGGACGAAGCTCCCGGCGATGCTGGCTACTATCGGGGATCCCACGAACGATGAAATCTTCGTTACCTCCCTGATCCGGCTGCTGGCCCACTGCGACGACCCGGCAAAGGTCCCGGTGCTGCTCAAGGCTGCCGGCAACCCGTCACCTCTGGTGCGGGGTGCTGCCACGGAGGGGTTGGGTCAGAGCCCGAGCCTGGAAGAGCTGCAGCAGATCGCTGCCGCCGCCGGTGATGACTATCGCCTGGTCCGGGTGCGGGCCGCCGCGGCACTGGCGCAGTTCCCGAACCTGAAGCCCCAGGGAAAGACAAAAGAACAGCTCGTGAGGGCAACCGAGGAATACCTTGCCGCCCTCATGGCCCGGCCCGACAGTTGGGACTCCCACTACAACCTGGGGAACTACTACCTGGGGCAGAACCGGCCGAAGGAGGCACTGGCCGAGTACGACGAGGCCCTGAAGCGGGAACCACGGGCGGTGCTGGCCCTGGTCAACGCTTCCATGGCCGATGCCAGGCTGGGCGAGACCGGCAAGGCCGAGGAACGGCTGAACGAAGCCCTGAAGATCGCCCCCGACAGCGCCGTGGCCCGCTACAACCTGGGGTTGCTCAAGGCCGAGCAGGGCGACCTGAAGGGGGCGGAGAAGCATCTCAAGGCGGCCCTGAAGGCGGACCCCCAGATGGCGCAGGCGGCGTACAACCTGTGTGTTATCGTCTCGAAGGACCGGATCGGCGAGGCGGTGGCGTACTGCAAGAAGGCGGCCGACCTCAGACCGCAGGAACCCAGGTACGCCTACACCCTGGCCTTTTATCTGCTGCAGAAGGGCGATAGGAAGGAGGGAGCTGAAATGCTCCGGAACTTGATCGATAAGCAGCCGGCCTACGCCGACAGCTATTTCCTGCTCGGCGAGACCCTTGAGAAGCAGGGGAAGAAGGAAGAGGCCGGAAAGATTTACGAGAAGGCGCTGCGGACCGATGGGATTCCCGACCAGGTCAAGCGGCGCATCGCAGCGCAGCTCGAAGCATTGAAGCAGGAGGAGGGCCGCCCTGGAGGAAAGTGAGGCCTAGACGGTGAAAGTGACGAGCCCCGTTCCGGGCCACGGAAGGAGACGAGAGGGCAGAACCCGCGAGGATGAGGGGATCGTTGAGTAGCAGAAGGAAAGTTGAGTGCAGGGTGATCGGTCAGGAAGAACAAGAGGAGGAGAACATGAAGCACACCATGAAAGTTTGTTCCCTGCTACTTGCAGCCATTGTGGGGCTCGTCGCGGTCGCAGGGCCGGCCGGCGCGGCGAAGAGCTTCGATTCGATCTACGAAGTGGCGAAGGCGCGAGGAATCGAGGAGGAGTTCTGATGAGCCGACGGGGAAGGGAGTGGGCAATGGAGACAGTGCTGGAGCGCTCGATGCGCGCCATAGTCAGGAAACCGGGCAACCTGAGCTGGTTGCTGAGAACGCTGGGCATCGTCGGCATGGTCGCGGCGCTCGCCGCGCCCGCCATCGCCTCCGCCGCAGACGCACCCCGCCGGCCGAACATTGTCATCATCCTCGGCGATGACATGGGATTCGCCGACATGGGCGCGTTCGGCAGCGAGATCAAGACGCCGAACCTCGACTCGCTGGCGAGCGACGGCGTGCGCTTCACCAATTTCTACACGCACGCGAGCTGCTCGCCCACGCGATCCATGCTGCTGAGCGGCGTCGATACGCACCTGAACGGCCTGGGCAACATGGACGAGTGGACGGCGCCCAACCAGTGGGGCGTGGACGGCTACGAAGGCTACCTCAACAACCGGGTGGTCACGCTGCCGCAGCTGCTCAAGGATGCCGGCTATCACACCTACATGGTCGGCAAGTGGCACATGGGCAAGGCGCCTGAACAGATCCCGGCCGCGCGCGGATTCGAGCGCGACTTCTCGCTGCTCGACGGGGCGGGCAGCTACTGGGACATGACGAATTTCACGGCCGCTGCGCCGCAGTCGGTCTTCACCGAGGACGGGCGCTATCTGACGCGGCTTCCCAAGGACTACTACGCGACGAAGACATACACCGACAAGCTGATCGGATTCATCGACGCCAACCGTGGCGACGGCAAACCCTTCTTCGCCTACGTCGCCCCCCAGGCGCCGCACGATCCGTACCACCTGCCGCGGGAGTGGCGCACTCGCCACGTCGGCGAGTACGACAAGGGTTGGGACGCGGTGCGGCAGGAGCGGCTGAAGCGACAGATCGAGCTCGGCATCCTGCCCGCGGGTACGCAGCTCTCCGAGCGAATGTGGTTTATTCCCGATCCCATCGTGCTGGCTCCGGCGACCAGGGCCATCCTCGGCAAGAAGATGGAGCTCTACGCGGGAATGGTGGAGAACCTCGACTTCCACGTCGGCCGCCTGATCGACCACCTCAAGAAGATCGGCGAGTACGAGAACACGATCTTCATCGTGTTCGGCGACAACGGCGCCGAGGGAACCGACCTCTTCAAGATGATCGCGGGTCAACCCAGGCACGCGTGACTACCTCTTCGCGGCGATGCAAGTGGTCGCAGACCCATCCCAACGCGTGGGGCGATCCGGGCTCCTACGTTGGCTACGGCCCGATGTGGGCGCAGGTGTCGATGACGCCCTTCAGCCAGTACAAGGGCTGGCTCGCGGAAGGCGGCATCCGGAACGCGCTCATCGTCAGCGGACCGGCCGTCAAGCGGCCCAAGGGGAGCATCAACCACGGGCTCATGCATGTGGCCGACCTCATGCCGACGCTGCTCGAAATCGCCGGCGCCAGCTATCCGAAGACCCGCGAGGGGCGCGAGCTGCCGGCGCTCATCGGCAAGTCCTGGGGCCCGTTACTGGCGGGCCAGGCGGAGTCGCCACGGACGGAGCAGGACTACCTCGCCTGGGAAATCTTCGGCAACCGTGCGGTGCGGCAGGGGGAGCTGGAAGCTCCGCTGGGAATACAAGCCGCTCGGCAAGGGCGATTGGGAGCTTTTCAACCTCGCGGCTGATCCCGCCGAGCGCAAAGGACCTCGCCGCAGAGCACCCCGACAAGGTGAAGGGGCTGATCGCGCTCTGGGACAGCTATGTCCGGGCGAACAACGTGATCCTGCCGAGTCGCTCCCCGTACGAGACACTGGACGACCAGCTTCCGAAGCGCGTCCCGGACGACCCGGGCTTCCCGCCGCTGATCTACAAGCGACAGTTCGTGCCGCCCAAGGAGATGCTGGCCGACCCCAAACCTTGAGCGTTGCCGATCATAGAACAAATCAGGAAGGACGGAAATCTCTTGAAAAACAACGGAGGTCCGATGAAACCGGTTGCTTGGTTGGGATTGGTCGTCGCAATGATGCTCACCTTGGTCGCGCTTTGCCCACCGCAGACCCTGGCCCAGGTTCCGGCGCGCTTCTACTGGAAGACTCTGTCGAATGCCAATGCGGTGCCGCTCATCGTCGAGTCGTTGAGCGGCAACACGAACCCGTTCGACCCAGCTCACACCGTGACGGCAGGAGCGGACGTCGACGCTATGTTGGCCCTGCCGGGTTATGCCCGCACCTTTTCTCTGTTCGATAGAGCGGCCATGGCTGCAATCATCCTGCCCATGGGGCATGTCTCGGGCGATGTCACAGTGGCCGGCAGGACGTTCAACCAATCGGCCAACGGGTTCGGCGATCCGATGCTTGAGTTCGACATCAATGTCCTCGGCCCGCCGGCGCAGAAGAACCTCCCCGACGTCCTGCGCTATGAGCCGGGGTTCTCTGTCGACCTGCTCGCCGACCTGGCGCTGCCGATCGGCGAGTACGACAGCGACCAGCCCCTGAATCTCGGGCAGAACCGCTGGTATGCGCGCTTGGGCGTGCCCATCATCTGGCAGCTCGGCCCGTGGGTTCCGGGCCGGCGCACGACCTTGGAGTTCCTGCCCGCCGTGTGGTTCTTCGGAACCAACGACGACTATGTCGGGCAGACGTTGAAGACCGATCCATTGTTCCAGTTGGACGCGCACGTGACGCGCGACCTGACCGAGCACTTCTGGGCGTCGCTCGACGCCACCTGGTACTACGGCGGCGAATCGAGCATCAACGGCGTCTCGGGGGAAAGACTCAACAACCTCGGCTTCGGACTCACGCTCGGGTACAACATCAACGACAACCTGAACCTCACCGTCGGCTACAAGTCGACCGTTAACGACAACGCTCCCGGGGACCTTCGCATGGACAATTTCATGGTCTCGCTCGTGTACGGGTGGCACCCGCTCATCGAAGGCGTGCAACGGCTGAAGGGCGAGAAGTAGTCATCATGACTACCTCCGGTGCAAAAAGGGCGAGAAAGGGCGAGGGGGTCAAGGGCGAGGGGGTCAGACCTACACTTTGCACAACGGGCACGATAGCGGGGATGAAGCTCCCAGCCGGCAGGACGGGGCTTCCGGGAAACGACCTATCCGCCAATTTGGATTGTGCCTTTTGCTCTTGACCCCGCCTGCGAGGCACATCTTGCAGGGCGCGGGCCGGTCGCAGAAAGACAAAGGGTAATCCAGCCCTCTGGCTTGAGGAGGCCAAAGGCAGGATCACCCTTTCCGTTGCCCAAGATCCTTACCCAAGATCAAAGGAGCCGGTACAGGATCTCTTTCAGATGATGAGTTTCTTCCCCATCTCAAAAATCCCCTTGAACTCGAATGGGGCCTCCGGGTTAGCCGGCTGATCGGGCTGCCAGAAGCAAGCCACGCACTCATGGATCTCCCTTCCCAACTGCAGCATGACCAGGCAGTAATTGAACTGGCCCTTTAGCAAATCCACCCTCTCCCTCCTGGTAACCTCCAGCAGGGTTACCTTATATCCATTCTCCGATGCATTTTCCTTTGTCCAATTCTGGTTGACATATCTTTCGATGAAGGAAGAATACCCGGAGATCTCCTCTTGGCTCGCCTGCACTGCGATCGGGCTGGCCGGAACCTCCGCAGCCGCGAAGGCAAGGGAAACATGGATCAGAGACGATCCCAGCAGGATAGCGAGCAGCCATATCGATAAGCTCACCCTTTTCATTTCATTGACCTTTTCTCCCTGCATGGCAGGGCCAACCTGCGAATTTCCTTCTCGCGAGGTCATGCGGGTTGCCTCAGGCCCCACTCGCGGCCATCCGCAAACTTTGGGACATCGTCCCCCGCCCCCGCAATTCCGATCTAAGATTATCATCTATTGCCATCGATGTCAAACTCACATCCCTTTCATGTCCGTTTCAACGCGCCCGACCGGACCCTGCAAACAGGTGCAAACAAGTGTTGACTTTGAAGGCCAGTGGCGATACGTTTACCTTGTCACCATCGTTCGCGGGGAATCACATGCCGCATGTCCGTCTTTCAACCAACCCGATTCCCGGAGGTCCTTCATGAAAAGCCATCGTTGCCTGTCGGTCCTCACTGTCATCTTAACCCTCCTTACCCTGGTGTCCCTAAGCTCGGCGGCCTATCAGAAGCGAGAGACCGAGCCGAAGAAAGAGAGCAAAGAGGCTGCCAAGGTGGACCTTGTGCTCCCAGCTGGCTCCGTGCCCGTCCCGCTTCCCTCTCGCCGGCAGATCATCGATGCCGACAAGGGCACGAGCTGCCTTCTGTGCCACCGCATGCCCTATCCCACCGCGCCTCAGAAGCCGGCCCAGTTGGGGGAACAGGTCCTTTCCTCCATCCAAGTCACCCCGCCGTGTGCATGGCAGCTTCTGACCACGCTTCCCTTCCCGTTCAACAAGAATATGGGGGCGTGGTCCCCGGATGGAAAGCGGATCGTTTATTCCGTCAGCGTCGTTCAGGGCGATTGGGATATCTGGTTAATGGATGCAGATGGCAAGAATCGGACTCCACTCCTGACGGGCGCCACCAGAGACGTGGCCTCGGATTGGAGCCCAGATGGCAGGTACATCCTCTTTCAATCCAATCGCTCAGGGAACGACGATATCTGGATGATGGAGCTCGCCTCCCAGAAACTGACGCAGATCACCCGAGAGGCCAGCGAAGAGACCCACCCCAGATGCTCCCCGGACGGAAAGAAGATCGTATTTCAATCCAATCGCTCCGGAAACCAGGAGATTTGGGCCATGGAGGTGGCCTCCCGCCAGTGGACGCAGCTCACCAACCACCCAGGGGTTGACGAGAGTCCCGCCTTCAGCCCCAGCGGGGACCAGATCGTTTTCGTCTCCGATCGCGCCGGCAACAAGGATATCTGGATCATGAATTCCAATGGTAGCGGCCAGAAGGCGCTGACCCAAAAACCGGGAGAGGACGTCACCCCCAATTGGAGCCCCGACGGCCAGAAGATCGTCTATGCCCACAAACGGGGCAGTAATCTCGATCTCTGGGTGATGAATCGGGATGGCAGCCATCCCATTCGCCTGACCACCTATCCCGACGCCGAATTCGATCCCCGCTTCAGCCCCGACGGCAAATGGATCCTCTTCTCCTCCAATGTGCGGGGCACCTGGGATGTGCTCTGCATGCAAGTGGATGCCTCCATGATCGATCCTGAGCATAGCCCCATCAAACGCCTCACCGACAGCGAGGCGAGGGAGGTGGGAGCAATCTTCAGTCCGGATGGGCAGAAGATCGCCTACAATTCGGATGCCAAGGGCCACTGGAGCCTCTGGGTGATGAATGGGGACGGCTCCCAGAAAAAGCAGCTCACCGCCGACGATGAAGATGCCGGTTGGCCCGCTTGGAGCCCGGATGGGAAGAAGATCGTCTATTGGGGAACCAAGAACGGAAATCAGGATGTCTGGGTCATCGATGTGGATGGAGCGAACAAGAAGCGCCTCACCGACCATCCGGCCCTGGACGGCGATGCCCAATGGAGCCCGGATGGGAAGAAGATCGTCTTCGTCTCCGAGCGGACGGGAAAGGGCGATCTCTACCTGATGGAATCCGACGGCTCCAATCAGAAACGGCTCACCTCCACCGAAGCCCTCGATTGGACGCCTTACTGGTCCCCGGATGGCAAGACCATCGCCTATGTCTCCAATCAGACCAAGAATTTCGAAATCTGGACCCTGAACCTGGAGACCTTGGAGGCCAAGCACCTCACCCCCAATACTTGTGGCAGCTTCGTTCCCCGCTGGAGAGCAGATGGAACCCGGATCTCCTGTGTGACCTGGCGAGGCGGTGAGTACACCATCAAGGGGAGTTTTGATCTATCCACCATGAACATCGATGGCAGCGAGAAGACGGATTTGGTCCCCTCCCCCCTCGACGAGCGATCGGCCCGTTGGATCCCGGACGGCAGTGGCATCGTCTTCTGGTCCTGGCGGACCGGAAATCCGGAAATCTTCACCATGAAACCCGATGGGAGCGACCTGACCCAGATCACCGATAACCTCGCCTACGATGTCTTTCCCTCCTCCAGCCCGGATGGAAAGCGGATCGCCTTCGAATCGGACCGGATGGGGAACTTCGATATCTGGGTGGTGGAGATGCCCGATTGAGGCAGGCGGATGAACTGGTGGATTCTCCCGTATCTTCGCCCATTTTCAACAGAGTCTCACAGCACTTTCAGGGGGGTCCTTCGATGAAGAGAAAACAGAAGATGTGGATGCTTTTCGCTGTGATGGGCTTCCTCGGCCTGATGATCCCTGAGTCCCAGGCCTATATGGATCAGATTTTGGCCGCCAAGGCCAAGGCGGCACTCGGAGAGGCCGTCCTCCAGATGGGGGCGGTACCCTCCCCCTCGCCCTCCCGGCGTCAGATCATCGATGCGGACAAGGGGGCTTCCTGCCTGGTGTGCCACCGCATGCCCTATCCAACAGCTCCCCAGAAACCTGCCAAAGTTGGCGAACAACCCCTGTCGTCCATTCAAACCAATCCCCCCGGTGGATGGCGACTCCTGACCTCTCTCACCGCCTCCGTAAATGCGATCGCCGGTGGATGGAGCCCCGATGGCAAGCAGGTCTGCTACTCCTTGAACCTTTCCGGGAAGGATTGGGATATATGGACGGTCGATTCCGATGGCAAGAACCGACGCCCCCTGATCGCCAGCTCTGCCGCGGAGTTAGCCCCCGACTGGAGTCCGGACGGAAAGTCAATCGTCTTTCAATCCAATCGTGCAGGAGATCATGATGTCTGGATGATGGAGCTTGGCTCCAAGAAGCTGACCCAGGTCACTCAGGGCCCAGGAGATGACATCATGCCCAGGTGGTCACCGGATGGCAAGGGGATCGTCTTTCAATCCAATCGGTCGGGCAACGAGGAGATCTGGCTCCTGGAGCTGGCGACCCAGAAACTAACTCAGCTGACGAACCATCCGGCAAAGGACGAGAACCCGATCTTCTCCCCGCAAGGGGATCGGATCTATTTCGTCTCCGATCGCTCTGGCAACAAGGATATCTGGGCCATGAAGCTGGATGGCTCCGATCCCCAGGCATTGACCCACGCCCCGGAGGACGACATCGCCCCCCACCCCTCCTCCGACGGCCAGAAGATCGTCTTCTCCCATAAGCAGGGGGACAACCTGGACCTGTGGGCCATGGACGCCGATGGGAGCCATCCGATCCGTCTCACCACCCATCCTTCGGCAGAGCTGGGACCCTACTTCAGCCCGGACGGCAAATGGATCCTCTTCTCCTCCAATGTGCGGGGCACCTGGGATGTGCTCTGCATGCAAGTGGATGCCTCCATGATCGATCCTGAGCATAGCCCCATCAAACGCCTCACCGACAGCGAGGCGAGGGAGGTGGGAGCAATCTTCAGTCCGGATGGGCAAGAAGATCGCCTACAATTCGGATGCCAAGGGCCACTGGAGCCTCTGGGTGATGAATGCGGATGGCTCCCAGAAGAAGCAGCTCACCGCCGACGATGAAGATGCCGGTTGGCCCGCTTGGAGCCCGGATGGGAAGAAGATCGTCTATTGGGGAACCAAGAACGGAAATCAGGATGTCTGGGTCATCGATGTGGATGGAGCGAACAAGAAGCGCCTCACCGACCATCCGGCCCTGGACGGCGATGCCCAATGGAGCCCGGATGGGAAGAAGATCGTCTTCGTCTCCGAGCGGACGGGAAAGGGCGATCTCTACCTGATGGAATCCGACGGCTCCAATCAGAAACGGCTCACCTCCACCGAAGCCCTCGATTGGACGCCTTACTGGTCCCCGGATGGCAAGACCATCGCCTATGTCTCCAATCAGACCAAGAATTTCGAAATCTGGACCCTGAACCTGGAGACCTTGGAGGCCAAGCACCTCACCCCCAATACTTGTGGCAGCTTCGTTCCCCGCTGGAGAGCAGATGGAACCCGGATCTCCTGTGTGACCTGGCGAGGCGGTGAGTACACCATCAAGGGGAGTTTTGATCTGTCCACCATGAACATCGATGGCAGCGAGAAGACGGATTTGGTTCCCTCCCCCCTCGACGAGCGATCGCCCCGTTGGATCGCGGACGGCAGTGGCATCGTCTTCTGGTCCTGGCGGACGGGAAATCCGGAGATCTTCACCATCAGGCCCGATGGGAGCGACCTGACGCAGATCACCGATAATCTGGCCTACGATGTCTTTCCCTCCTCCAGCCCGGACGGAAAGCGGATCGCCTTCGAATCGGACCGGATGGGGAACTTCGATATCTGGGTGGTGGAGGTGCGTGATCACGTGATCAGTTGAATGGAAGATCCAAAAGAATTGGCCTCCCATACAAGGAGGCCAATTCTTTTGCAAGCAAACTCACCACCCCTGGATCCCGCCTCAGCCCACTTCACCTTCCATTCGGACTAGTGCCCCGTCTCAGAAATTCATTGAAGAAGTTTTCTGGCCTTATCCTCTCACCCTCCCCTTTATCCCCTCCCCTCAAGGGAGGGGAAAATCGAAGGGATTGCAGTAATTTCCCTCCCCATTGATGGGGGAGGGCGAGGGTGGGGGTGAAAAGAACATATGAAACCTACTTGTGGGACCAAACACTAGGTGCGGTGAGCGGGGGTTCCCAAGCAACGCATGGGCTTCATCCTACGGAATCCCTCCTTCCAGCCCGACAAAACCCCTCCTGCGGCTCGTGCACTTTCATGCCTTGAAGTCCAGACCTCATGACCGCTTTCCTCAGACCAGGATTGAAGATAAAGTGGGACTTCAAGTTTTTCAGAAATATGTTCCTCCTCAATTGTCTTGTCTGCTCGTAGTAACGCTCCTCGAAGCCATGCAGGGATGTGCGTAGACTTTCCGCCAGGATCAGCGCACTTCGAAATGCATAACTGATTCCTTCAGCAGAACTCGGACTGATCCAGCCCCCAGCCTCGCCCAGTAAGGCAATCCCGCCGCCGCCGGTGGACAGCTGCCGTGCCTTCACCGGCCGTAAGATATAGGCGCCCTCTCGCCATAGGGTCTTCCCAAACTGGAAGCCGTAGTGCCTCAGCTTCCTTTTCAACAGTTCGAACTTCTCAGATGTCTCTGCCTTCGGGTGAAGCGCTGCGCCGATGAGGAGGTGGTCGCCCTTTGGAATCATCCAGCAATAATAATCGGTGATTTCTGGGTCAAATAAGGAGGTGAAATAGGGGAAATCGCTCTCTCCTTCGACCCATTCCTGTATTGCGAAATATCTTTTCGGAAAAGCGTGGTTCGCTGACGATTGGGACCGAACCCTTGAGGACGCGCCGTCTGCTCCTACCAGGATTTTCGCCTTCTCTACATAGCTCTTATGGTCCTGGAGGAGGATGAGCCTGAAACCGTCGTTTTCCAACGAGTATGATTTCAGCCGACAGGCGACTCTTATTTCCACGCTGGAGGGGATCAGAGACAATAGCCAGCCGTCGAATCTCTGCCGATTGATGTTGATATAGTGACGCTGATAATATCTCTCCAGGCCTTGCTGGATATCTATCGCCTTGACAACGAAAAGCTGAGGTTCTTCCAAAACGCTTTTGGGCAGACCCAGTCCCAATTGGGACAGCATCCCTTGTGCATCAGGAGCCAAAAGTCCACCACAGCACTTTCCTGCGGAAAAACTCTCAGGAGAGCTTATGATCTGCCTCTTATCGACCAGCAGCACTTTGTAGCTCTCCCCAATCAATCTCGCCAGGGTGGCTCCGGCTGGGCCCCCTCCAATGATAGCTACATCATACACGGGCCTTCTTGCTTCCCGGAGGCTGGGCATGAGCCTTCCCCGTTTTTGGCCTTCCACCCCTGATGAATAGCTGCCGCCCCGAAAAGCAACCGTTGAAAGGTGGTCTCCTCGAACCCGGCCTCGCGGATGATATCGGCCAATTCTTCCGCGGAGTAAAAGCGAGGTATTGTTTTCGCCAGATAGGCATAGGCAGTTCTGGATCCAGAGATCCGACTTCCTACGGATTCCACGAACAGCTTAACATACAGGTCCCGAAGCTCTCTGACGGGAACAAAGGAGGGCCTGCTGGTCTCGAGATTGACGAAACGGCCTCCTCGCTTCAGGACCCGGTAGAACTCAGCGAAGCTCTCGACCAAGATGCCTCTGTTCAGATTGAGGTTTCGGGTCGCAAATGACATAGTGACCAGGTCAAGGCTCTGGTCGGGAAAGGGCAATGACCTGATGTTGGACGAGACGAAAATGATACGCTTTGCCTCCGGTTTTCTTTTCGCCTTTTCCAGCATGGAATGCGAGAAGTCCACTGCATAGATTTCTGTCTCCGTTGGTGCCAGATGGGCCAGGTAAGCCGCAGTTTCCCCGGTGCCTGTGCACATATCTGCCCATCGACTGCCACCAGCGGCGGCAGCGATTTTTGCAGCCCGTCTCCGCCATACGATATCAAGCCCAAGCGTCAAGAGATGGTTTATCTGCTCATATGTCGCTGGTACTTGGGCAAAAATTCTTTGGACGAACTCGGACGTTCCGACTGGCACTCTCTTGGACCCTTCTCCCATTCGGCTAACCTCTTAACCTCTGATCGGCGGCGCGGTTTGATCGCGCGCGCGGCGGGGGGCGCGGCGCGAGGCGGTCAGCGGAATCATGCGACTCATCTTCTGTCTGCTGGTTCCAGCTTACCCTTTTCCGGGGAAAGACGGGTCTCCAATTCGGTCAGTTTCTTCTTCTGAGCGCTGATGTCAATTTATCCCGGACTCACGCAGGTAGAAATACCAGCAGACTGATCAGGGCGCCCACACCCAAGGCAATCAGGAGGATGAGAGCCAGTGAACCCTGAAAGGTCCAGGTCATGAAGGTGATGGTGGTTGGAATCCCGTTCTGCAGCGCAAAAACGATGGCCAGAGCGGCAACGAGCAGGGCGAAGATCAAGGACACTTGCATGGAAGAGCTCCTTTCGTGAATGCTGAGAGAAGCTGAATGAGATTGGGCGGATCGTGCATGATCCTTCATACACCCATGGCCAGCCCGAGGGCCGACCCGACTCAGTGGCGTTGCCAGGGACGACTTCGGCTTCAAGGATCGGTTAAGGGGCGCTCCCTTTTTGGAAGTTCATGGTGAATGCGAAACACGTTCCAAAGGTCTCGTGCAGTCTGAACCCAGCCTCCTCCGCCATCCGACAAACCACACTCCTCCTCTGGTAGTGCGGATCGGGAAAGACCTCGGTGACGGATAGAATCCCTCCATCCTTCAGTGCTCCGTAAATCTTTTGTAAGGCCTGGCCTGGGTCGAGGATCTCACCCAGCACAGTCACCAGAAAAGCCCGATCGTAAGCGCTCTCCTTCAGTTCGCTTTGCCCCACATCGGCTACCTTTAACTCGACATTCTTGATTCCGAGGGTGGCAGTGCGCTCTCTCAATCGCTGCACCATTTTCTCCTGAAGGTCGATGGCCACAACCTTCCCCGCGGGGCCGACGCGGGCGGCGGCTGGCAAGGTCAGTCTCCCCGGACCCGCCCCCACATCGAGCACTTTCATGCCCGGCTCAAGGCGTGCTCGATCCAACAGGACCTCAGCACCCGCAACTGCTTTCACATATGGATTCTCCAATAGTGGAGCTAACCAGGTGGGGCAGGGCATAGCTCGGCGCTTTGATGCGGCGCGCCAGGCCAAGCCACCGATGATGGCCGCCAGCAGCAGAATCAGGAGAAGGACAAAAAGACTGCTCATTGCCTATCCTTGCTTGATCCTCCGGATCTTATTTAGCCGAAGGGCCCATGGGGGTCAAGGAAAAATTGAAAAACGCTGCATGGATTGAAGTCCGGAATCAGCGCCCCACACCAATCGCATATATATAGGAGTCGTAAAGGAATTGACAACCAAGATCGGACAGAGTAAAACCAGATCCAGCAACCCGCCAAAGTGGCAAGAAGCTGGCCTTTGACCGGCCCATGCCCTGCAAGCTCCGCATGTAAGGGCGGAGTCAAAGGGTCATAATACGATATGGAATGAGACTGCCTTTTCGGGAAGCCTCGCCGGTAAGGGCGCAGAGCCTCACTATGCTAAGGAGGAAGAAACCATGGATTTAGGACTGAAAGAAAAGGTCGCCTTCATCGCCGGGGCGGCTCGGGGACTGGGGGCGGCGACCGCCCTCCAACTCGCCCGGGAAGGAGCTCGGGTAGCCATCAATGACCGGGATGCCCCCAAGCTGCAGGCCGCTGTTGAGGCCATCTCCAGAGAGACCGGTGCACAGGTAATCGCCCTTTTAGGGGATGTCTCCGATCCCGAAGCGCCCTCTCATTTGGTAGAAGAGACAGTGCAGAGGTTGGGAGGGCTCGATATCCTGGTAACCAACTCCGGCGGACCACCCCCCGGACGCTTCGAAGACTTCGATGATGCGGCGTGGCAAAGCGCGGTCAACCTGCTGCTGATGAGCGCGGTCCGCCTTACTCGGGCCTCCCTGCCCCACCTCCGCCAATCCAAGGCCCCGGCGGTCTTGACCATTACGTCCTTCTCCATCAAACAGCCCATTCCCAATCTCGTCCTGTCGAACTCCATCCGTGCGGCCGTAGCCGGCCTGACCAAGACCCTCGCTCTCGAATTGGGAAACGAAGGGATCCGCTTCAATAGCATTCTGCCCGCCTGGACGGAAACCGAACGGGTAGTGGAATTGATGGCCGATCAGGCGCGGCGAGTCGGCACCACGGTGGAGGAAGAAACCCGCAAGATGTCCGCCAGCAGCCCCTTGGGCCGGATGGCTCGCCCCGAGGAATTCGCAAAGGTGGCGACCTTCCTCTGCTCCCCCGCGGCCTCCTATGTGACCGGAGTGATGCTTACCGTGGACGGAGGGATGTACAAGGGGACGTTCTGATCTGATCCGCGAGGGAATACCAGGGGGGAGATAGCCAAAGAGGCCAGGGGGCCAAGGTGCCACTTCTGACCTTACGTGCCTTCGCCCTTCAGGCAGAGGATCCCCAGGGGGGGCAAGGTTAGGGATAGCGAGTAGGGCCTCCCATGGGAGGGCGTCGGACCTGCCTCTGCCCCCGGGGAGTTCCCCAGCCCGCTGCCTCCATATCTCTCCCCATCGCTGTTTAGGACTTCTCTCCAGAAGCCTCCTACCGGAACCCCCAACCTGTAGCCGAATCGGGGCACAGGAGTAAGGTTGCACACACAGAGGATGATCTCCCGGGTGGATTTCCCCCTGCGAATGAAGGCGAAGACGCTGCTCTCCCAATCCCGAAAGTCGATCCACTCAAACCCTCTTTGCTCGAAATCCAGCTCGTAAAGGGCCGGCTCTCCCCGATAGAAGCGGTTCAAATCCGCAACCCATCTTTGAATGCCTTGATGGGGTTCAAACTGGAGGACATGCCATTCCAAGCTCTCCTCATGAGCCCACTCCTTGATCTGTCCGAATTCTCCCCCCATAAACAGGAGCTTCTTGCCCGGATGGGTGTACATATAGCCGAAGAGGAGTCTCAGGTTGGCAAACCTCTGCCATTCATCACCGGGCATCTTTCCGATCAGGGAACCCTTCCCGTGGACCACCTCGTCATGGGAGAGGGCCAGGAGAAAGTTCTCCGAGAAGGCATACCAGATGCTGAAGGTCAGCTGATTGTGGTGATACTTGCGAAAGAGGGGGTCCTGGGAGAAATAGGCCAGGGTGTCGTGCATCCAGCCCATGTTCCACTTCATGCCAAAGCCCAAGCCCCCCAGGTAGATGGGCTTGGTCACCATGGGCCAGGCGGTGGACTCTTCCGCGATGGCCTGGACATCGGGGAAGGCTCCATAGACGACCTCATTCAGGCGCTTGATGAAGTGGATCGCCTCGATGTTCTCCCTCCCTCCGTACTGGTTGGGGATCCACTCCCCCTGCTTTCGCGAGTAGTCCAGATAGAGCATGGAGGCGACCGCATCGATCCGAAGGCCATCGGCATGGTACGCGTCGAGCCAAAATAGGGCATTGCTGATCAGAAAGGCCCGGACTTCGTTTCGGCCATAATTGAAGATGTAGCTGTTCCAGTCCGGGTGGATCCCCTTTCGGACATCGGCATGCTCGAAGAGATGGGTGCCATCAAAATAGACCGGCCCGTGCTCATCGGCGGGAAAGTGGGAGGGGACCCAGTCCAAGATCACCCCAATGCCGTTTTGATGGAGCACATCGATGAGATACATGAAGTCTTCGGGCGTCCCATAACGGCTGGTGGGGGCAAAGTATCCTACGGTCTGGTATCCCCAGGAGCCGTAGAAGGGGTGCTCCATCACGGGCAGCAGCTCCACATGGGTGAAACCGTTCTCCCTCACATAGTCCGCAAGGGGCTGGGCCATCTCCCGGTAGGTGAGGGGCCGTTTGCCCTCTTCCGGCACCCTCCGCCAGGATCCCAGGTGAACCTCATAGATGGCAAAGGGCGCCCCCAAGGCGTTGGCGCGATGGCGGTCCTTCATCCAATCCCCGTCTTTCCACTCGTAGGCAAGATCCCATACCACGGAGGCCGTCTTGGGGGGAGTCTCCCAATGGAGGGCAAAGGGGTCTCCCTTGTCCACCCGGTAGCGACGGTATCGGGAGACGATATGATATTTGTAGGTGGCCCCTTGGCGCAGGCCGGGGATGAAGCCCTCCCAAATGCCGGATCCGTCCCATCTCGCCCCCAGGGAATGGCTGCGGGGGTTCCACCCGTTGAAATCGCCTATGACCGATACCGACTTGGCATTGGGGGCCCACACGGCAAAGTAGGTGCCCTCCCTGCCACCCACGGAGATCACATGGGCGCCCAATTTGTCATAGAGGCGGAAGTGATTCCCCTCCTTGAAGAGGTAGATATCCTGATCGGTGAGTAGGCTTCCCTCATGGGTTACCTTGCCAATCTCAGCCATCTTGTTTTCTTTCATCGTTTGCTTCCTTTGTATGATTTTGCGGGGGATGAGGAAGGACTGATTCAATTCATTTGCGTGCTTCGGCTTCCCCCAATTCGTCATCGAACCACGACCTGGATATAACCCGTATTGGCTGTCCGGTGGTCGAGCACCAGCAAGGTCGCCCGTTCATGGGTTCGCATGGAGCGGACCAGACCGACAAAGCCCGACCAGCTTTCGATGGCCTGACCATCGATCTCCAGGAGGATATCCCCCACCTCCATTCCAGCTTCCCCCAGGGGACCTCTGGGATCCACTTCAGCAATTACCACTCCCTGCTCGGGATTCAGGCCATACCTCTCGCCCTCTCTCGCTCCTACCGGGCGTGCACTGATCCCCAGCCGATCCTTGACCGACGAGGCCAAGGCCTTGGACGCCTCTTGCGGAGTCCCGATATGGATCGTGAGTTCCTGCTTTTGGCCCTTCCGCACGACGGTCAGCTTCACTTCTTCGCCAGCCGGACTGGTAGCCACTTCGTTCTGGAGCTGGCTGGCGTCCGAGATCAGCCTTCCCTGATAGGCAACCACCACATCGCCCCTTTTGAGCCCTCCCTTATCCGCCGGCCCTCCCTTGGCCACATCAGTGACCAAAGCCCCCTGGGTCGACTCCAAGCCGAAGGACTTGGCTAACTCGGGAGTGAGGTTCTGAACGCTCACCCCGAAATAGCCTCTTTCCACCTTTCCATGGGCGATCAGGGTCTTGGCGATGTGCAGGGCCATATTGCTGGGGATGGCAAATCCGATGCCCTCAAACCCGCCCGATTCGGAAGCGATCGCCGCGTTCACGCCGATCACCTCGCCTTCCAGATTTAGCAATGGACCGCCGCTGTTGCCCGGATTGATGGCGGCATCGGTCTGGAGATAGTCCTGGTAGGTGGAAGGATCCATGATCCCCCGTCTATGTTTGGCGCTGATGATCCCCTGGGTGACCGTCTGGTCCAGGCCGCGGGGATGGCCAATGGTCACCACCCACTCCCCCACCTCCACCTTGTCAGAATCGCCAAAGGTGACATAGGGGAGTGGCTCTGGGGCGGAGATCTGGATCACTGCCAGATCCGTCTTGGCATCGGTCCCCACCAATTTGGCCCGATATTGTTTGCCGTTGTCCAGCAGTACCTGGATCTCAGTAGCCCCCCCTACGACATGGTTATTGGTGAGGATGTGGCCCTGGGAGTCGATGACCATTCCTGTTCCCAGTCCCTTCAATTCCCGCTTGAATTTCTTCGGCGCTCGGGGAATGTCGAAGAAGAACCGGAAGAATGGGTCATTCTCGAAGGGCGTGGAGGGGACCACCACCTCTTGGCGGGCAGTCACTTCGATATGAGCCACCGCGGGGATATTCTTCTTCGCAATCTCCACGATGGCGGTCCTCAAGTCTGCCGCCCCCTTTCCCTTTTCCGCCGCCAGGGTAAAAGCCGACGGAAGCAGGAGCAGGCTCATCAACAAGACCAGGCCTACAAAGCCGGCAGAAAGGAAATCACTGCGGCGAGAAGATCGTCTCGACATGGCACTTCCTCCTCTTTGCCGAATCGCGGGCTTTCGCAATCCAAGAAGATGAATGCAAATTCGGCCCGGATAGTATTATTGGCCGAGAAAGTTGTCAATCTCTATGAAGTAAAGACCGACCAACTTCTTTCTTGACAGCCTTACATGCTCATGGGTATAAATGGGTACACAAAAAAGACCCTGAACTCCGACCCGGCAACTCCTACAGCACTTGGTGCCATGGAGGCTGGGCGGTAGGGCTCATCTGGAAACGGGTGCGCCTCCCGTGCTTGGAAAGGAGTTCGAGTAGCAGCCGTGATCGGCCGGCGTGAGACTCATCTCCGTCGGCCTTCTTTTTCGTGATCCGGATGAGATCCGCAGGATTAAGCTGCGAAGCGACTCACTTCCCCACTCCCTCTCCTTTCCTCCCGGCGCGACCCCTTGTCTTCCTCCCAGAGAGCCCTCAGGCCTTTTCTCCCAACCAGCCTTAGTTGACAGAAAGGAGGGATGAAAGGAGATCACTGCATCCTCCTCCCGAAGAGGAAAACGTCATACTCACAGGAGAGGAATCATGAAAAGAGCCAGATTGCTATCGATGATCGGTTTTGCGTTACTTGCGATGGGAATTGCGGCTGCCATTGCCTGGTCAGCCTACAGTTCCCATCAGAATGATGAGGATATTGCCAAGTTTCTGCAAGTTTATCCCTTTGCTCGCTCCACCAAGCTGGATGATTGCTCCCTTTGCCACCCGGGCGGAACCCTGAGTGGTAAGAGTTACGGAAGTTGCGATTATTGCCACGTCGCCTATGGGCTCAAGCCTCCTCATGGGCCAGTTCCTTTGAATCCCTATGGATTGGCTTACAAGGATGCAGGGCGAAGCGTAGAGGCCATCCGCAGCATCGAGAGCGCCGACTCAGACGGAGATACCTTCGGCAACCTCGCTGAAATACAGGCCCTCGCTTTTCCGGGGGATCCCCGAGATTATCCGGGATTGGTTGCTGCCACTGCCGTATCTTTGAATCCAAAGCAGATCGAGCAACTCCCTCGTCACCAACAGTTTCTTTTCTTGAATGCCTCCAAATCCCAGGATTTCTATGCACAATATGGGGGGGTCAAGGTTGAAGACATCTTGAACAAGGTGCGTATTGCCCGGGGGGCAACCCAGATTACCGTCTTTGCCCCGGATGGCTTTTCCAAAACCTTCCCCATCGACGCACCCGATCCCCAAATCCCTCCCAATATCAGCTACGACGTCTCGGGCCCTTATCCCAAGGGGGCCTACTACGGGGAATTGAATTTCGTGGATTATCCTTTGTCGCCGGTCTATCCGACGGGAAAGAAGATCCCCGATGAGCTCCGTTTGATCCTCGCTTATCAGAGGGATGGCAAGCCATTGAGCGTAGGCAAGCTGGTGCCAGATTCGAGGAATCCGGCAAGATTGGTGCTGGAGGGAGAGGGGCCTTACCGTCTGGTAAATCCCCAGAAGATAGCCGGAAGTCCTGATCGTCCGTCTACCTCTACTCCCGTCGGCGACGGCTGGGACTACGATCCCAACAAGGACCACAACGCAGGCTCTTCGGTTCGCAGCGTGACGGCAATCCGGGTGGAGCCTCTTCCGAAAGGGACCACTGATTTCAGCTGGACGGAGGGGGGATGGAACCTCGTAGATCAAGGCAGAGTGGTGATTTATGGGGCCATCGACCCCGTCAAGTATCCCATCAGGGGATCGATTTTGGACCCCAAAGGAAATCCGGTGGCTGGTGTCCAGATCTCCTTTGCTTTGGCCTCCATGAGCCAGGTGGGGATGGCTACCTCAGGGGCTGATGGGAAGTTCTGGAAAGATCTGCCCCAAGGGCAATATGTCGTCGCTCCCATCAAAGTTGGATACATCTTCAAGCCTGACGCGGTACGAATCGACCTCTCCCATGGGGCAGACAGAATAGACTTCAAGGCCTATCCTGTCCCGTAAGCGTCTCAGGGCGTTGCTTGGGACCTGTATGGGATTCTGTCAATCCCGTCAGCTTCAGACCTGCTGACGGGATTGACTTTTTCAGGGCGAGTGGAAGGTTTCATTTTCTTTTCTCTGAATTCCCCTGCTGTAAGCCCGTGATATCGGGTTCGAAAAAATGCCGGAGGCTATGGATTTATGGCTTGACAGTCCAGCAGGGGCGGAAGTATAAGTGGACAAATATCGAAACTCCGACCCGGCAATTCCTAAAGCACCCGGTGCCATGGATGCCGGGCGGTAGGGCTCATCTGGAAACGGATGCGCCTCCCGTGCTTGGAAAGGAGTTCGAGTGGCAGCTCAGATTGGCCGACGTGGGGCTCAACTCCGTTGGCCTTTTTTGCTGTTACTCAGGTGCGGCCCGCAGCTGACACCCCCAGAGAATCCCTTCCCCTCTCCTTCCCAGCCCGGCCCTTTATCCTCCCGGCAAGAGAGCTACCCAGCTCTCTTCCGCCCATCCAGGCCTACGGCCTTAATTAACAAGAAAGGAGGGATGCCAAAGAGGAAAGAAAAACGGGCAGGGAATATCGTTTCAGAACCTTGACCTTTTGCCCCTAACAAGTGAGAGAAAGGAGTCTCTTATGAAAGGCATCCGAGGCACCCTCATCGCAATCATTGCCTTGGCCCTTCTCTTCTTCCTCCCCGGCTCGGGATTCGCGGCGGAAAAGTCTCTGGCCGACATCCTCAAGGAAAAGGGGATCCTCACCGAGGAAGAATACCAACAAGTCAAGGAGTTGGAGGAATCCCAGAAGGCGGGAGAGGCCAAAAAGGCAGAAGAGGCGACCAAGCAGGCAGAGGAAGCAACCAAGCAGGCAGAAGAGGCGACCAAGCAGGCCGAAGAGGCAACCAAGAAGGCAGAAGAGCTGGCCAAGAAGGCGGCGGCCGAGAAACCCGCCCCCGTGGTTGCCGGCTACAAGAAAGGGTTCTTCATTCAGACCCCGGATGAGAAGTACAAGCTGGTCTTCAACGGATACGTCCGGGGCATGCTTGAGCTTTACGAGAACAACACCTCCCAGGACAACCAATTCGATATCAACCGGGCCCGCCTGAACCTCAAAGGATATTATGGGAAGTACTGGATGGGGGAGGTATCGGCAGAGCTCACCACCGCCAGCGATAGCAGATTCCTCAAGTACGCCTATATCAATAACAGCTATCTCCCCTACTTGCAGGCTCGGGTCGGACAGTTCAAGGCCCCCTTCAGCCGGGAATATCTGATCACCCTGGCCGATGTGGAGACCATCATGCGGGCCATGATCACCGATGCCGGCGGAACCTTACCCAAGTATGACATCGGTGCCATGCTGTGGAGCCCTAACGTCTTCAACGGGCTGCTCTGGTATGGAGCGGGAATCTTCAATGGCAACGGGGCCAATAATTTCGATTCCAACGATGACATGGATTTCATTGGCCGCCTGGTCGTGGCCCCCTTTGCCCCCACCCAGATCTCCGCTTTGAAGGGCCTGGAATTCGGGGGTTCCGTGCAAACTGGAAGGCAGACCCCTAACCAGAGCTATTCGCCCAGGCTCCCCACCAATTGGTCCCTATTCGGGAACAACAAAACCAGCTTCAGTTACCGCGGACAGCGGGACCGCTACGCCCTGGAGGCATCCTACAAGTGGGGTCCCCTCACCCTGCGGGGGGAATGGATCTACCAGCGCCTGGAGCGGGAGAATCAGGTCAGGGTCGATCCGACTACCAATGCCATCAGCTCCTCGGGAGAGCTGATGGATGCCCCGGATCTGATC
Organism: uncultured Methylomirabilota bacterium; assembly: GCA_963718295.1. Lineage (GTDB taxonomy): Bacteria > Methylomirabilota > Methylomirabilia > CAVQYV01 > CAVQYV01 > CAVQYV01. The sequence goes on from CAVQYV010000005.1 coordinate 45,326, forward strand.
TCCTGGGGCTGGTACGTCCTGGGCAGCTATTTTGTCTGGGGGAATCAGGATAAAGGCATCCAACTGGTAGCCCGCTACGAGCAGTTCGATGTGGATGATGATCCAGCCGCCGAGAAGTACCGTAAGGCCAATCCCATGGCGGAGAACTCGGTCACCAACCCCTGGGGCAATGACCTCAACATCAGGGGAAATACGGCGGATGTCCTGACTCTGGGCATCAACTATTTCCCCTATCCCAATGTCCGATTGGCCTTCAACTGGTTCTATCAGACCCTCGACAACACGTACACCACCGATAAGATCAAGCACAACAACGATGGAGGTGAGTTCTTCACCGGTGGAGGGGGAGCCATGAATTCCTTCTGGCTCATGGCCCAGGTGAAGTGGTAAGGGGAAGGATTGCCACGAATTGAGGCTGCACAGTCCCATCTGAATTCATGGAGAGAGAGGGTATGCTTCGAGACACCGGGAATATCTTGAAAGTGGGGTATCTGCTGTTGCCCATATGCTTCTGGCTGGTCCTGCCTGCCTTGGTGCAGGCCCAGGGCCAATATGACGGGGCCTACGGGAGTGGCGCGAATCCTTTCATCCTGGCCACCGGCAGCCCGGGGGAATTGGGACTGCTGAAGGCGCTGGGAGAGGCCTACGCCACGAAGGAGAATGCTACGCTCCTCTGGAAGAAGGCGGGCTCGGGGGAAGCCCTGAAACTGCTGAAAGAAAAAAGGTGGACGCCATCATGGTCCACGATCCTGATGGGGAGAAGAAGGCCATTGCGGAGGGATGGGCGGTGGGGCGCACCCTGATCGGATCCAACGAGTTCTTCATCGTGGGTCCGGTCGGCGACCCTGCTGGCATCAGCCAGGCCAAGTCTGCCGCACAGGTCTACCAGCGAATTGCAGCAAGTCGTTCCAAATTCTTCTCCCGAGGGGATCATTCGGGAACCCACAAGAAGGAATTGGCGATCTGGAAGAAGGCGGGGATCGAACCCCAAGGTGAGTGGTACCTAATTGCGGGCGGATTTATGAGGGCAACCCTGAAACGAGCCAATGATGAACAAGGATATTTCATGACCGATAGCAGCACCTGGATCATGGAAAAGGGCAATTTGCCCGGCCTGAAGGTCCTGTTCAGGGGAGACAAGTTCTTGGTGAACACCTATCACGCCCTCTGCCAGCCGCCAAAGGCGACTCCGGGCGCTCCATGGGCTGCTGAATTCATTGAGTTCGTGGCCTCAGCGGATGGGCAGGAGATCATCCGCACTTACGGGAAGGAGGACTTCAAAGAGGCACTTTACAACGACGCCGTCTATGCCAAGCAATACGAATGATGAGATGAAGGAGATCAAGATGAGAACTCACCAATGGAGATTTATTCTCCTCGCGGTTCTTTCGTTGTTGCTGGTCTTCTCTCTTCCGGCCTTTGCCCAGGAGAGATTAAAGCTCGCGACCACGACCAGCACGGAAAATACCGGGTTACTAAAGGCCCTGCTTCCCCCATTTGAAGAGAAGAATCATTGTAAGGTGGATGTAATCGCCGTGGGATCTGGGCAATCCATCAAGCTGGGCGAACAGGGAGACGTGGATGTCGTCCTGGCTCATGCCCCGGATCTGGAAGAGAAATTCATGAAGGACGGCTTCGGGGTGAATCGCCGCTATGTCATGTATAATGACTTCATCATTGTCGGTCCCCCGGAGGATCCGGCGCAGATCAAAGGCCTGAAAGAGGCCAAGGTGGCCTTCAAGAGGATCGCCGACACCCAGTCTTCCTTCATCTCCCGGGGAGACAAATCGGGGACCCATGTCAAGGAGCTCGCGATTTGGAAGGCCGCAGGGATCAAGGTGGAAGGCATGAAGGGGAAATGGTATCTGGAGGCGGGCAAGGGAATGGGAGAGGTCTTGAATATGGCCCATGAGAAAAAGGCCTATACCCTTGCCGATCGAGGGACCTACCTCGCCTATCAGGATAAGACCAGCTCGGTCATCCTATGTGAGGGAGACCCGATGCTCTTCAATCCCTATCACATCATGGCGGTGAACCCGGCCAAGTTCCCCCATGTGAAATTTGAATTGGCCACCAAGCTGGTCGAATGGGTCACCTCCCCCGCGGGACAGAAGATCATTCGAGAGTTCAAGGACAAGAAGGGAAATCCTCTATTCGTCCCCACCGCCGAGGTTAAAGGGACAGGCACCCATTGATCGCATAGTGCCCCCCAATCCCCTGGCTGGTGGGCGAGGTCAAGGGGCGCGGCACAAGTAGACCCTCTATCGCCTCGGGAGAAGCCCCGTCCCGGGGCAGGGGGCTTAATTGTCAAGGTAGTTCAGCCCTGCCCTTCACCTCCGAGGGCGGGCCGCCTTTCCGCCTGTACTCTATTCTGCCTTGAAGGATCACCCCGAGTATCGGCTGGTATTCGGGGTGATCCCCTATCCTCCCGACACCTCTATTAATAGGATCTTTATGTTCATTATGTTTATGTCCATTCTCTATGCTCTCTCATTCACCTCGTCAGAGCCCAAGCAGTTGCCCGCCCCACGAAAAGGACTTCCTTGGGAAGAGATTATGATGTAATATGCAAGGAAGAGTATATCCGCTGCTTAGTGCCATATCTCAAATGGCGTAACATCCATTTCTGCCTCCCGCGGAGAATCAGAGCATGCAATTCTACATCGGCTTTGATGACACAGATACCGTCGATTCCGACCGTGGTACGGGAAAATTGGCTCGCTGGTTTGAGGGCCAACTGCCTCAGGCCTGCCGCATGTGGGGTGTCGTTCGCCAACAACTCTTGATGGATGATTCCATTCCCTACACCTCTCACAATAGCTCGGCCTGTGTCGTCGTGGAAGCCCCCAACATGGACATCATGAATGAGTTGCTTGCCAGGGCGATCGATCATATTGAGCGGCATTCCTTGCCGGGGAGCGATCCGGGGTTGTGCTTGAGCCATGAAGGCCATCCCTCATTGTCTGAATTGATCCACTTTGGACGAGCGTGCGCCACCAGGGTGGTTACCCAAAAAGATGCCCTTCGAGCCGCTAACGGGGTTCATCTCTCGGGCCATGGGGGTACCAATGACGGCATCATAGGGGCTGCTGCGGCCGTCGGTCTAACGGCCTACGGATGGGGTGGCAGATTCATTGAGTTCGGAAAATTGCGGGGTTTTCCTGAGCAGGTCTATGTATCAGATCTGGAAGGGGCGGGGATCGCGGTGGTCTCCATGGATCGGGACGCCCGAGTTCCGGGTCCGGAGGATGTGGTCAAGACCAATGGCTGGCTGCGCCCCCGGCTTTGGGGAGGGAGCCCGGGATTGCCGGTGACATCCAGAGGTGAAAACCTTTGGGAGACCTTGGGAGAGAAGAAAAGGAAGGAAAAGGAAACATAGGAGGAATTGAAATGGCTGGGAAGATCTTTTATCGAGAGAGAGGAAAGGTGGGCGAGGGGGAGAAGAAGCCGCGGTTCAAGTTAGTGGCCGTGGCAGATGTCAATCTAAAGGTCTATGGAAAGCACCTTCGCAGAAGCGAGCTCGAGCAGATCGCAAAGGGTGTCGGCGCTGATTTGATACTGCTCTCTGGCGGCGAAGGGAAATACGAAAAAGAGGAAGAGGTGGAGGTCGCGGACTGAGGTCAAGCAGCCTCTTGCGGCTGTTGGCCCTTCCTTACAACCCGTGAGATCCGAATAGGAGTCCATTCGATGGCTTTAGTGCGCGAACGCGACGGGCGCCGCCTGCATGTCAAAAGCAAGTTGATGGGAGAGAGTCTGGTCAGCAAATCATTCGTTGAGGGGTTAGAAATAGCCCCTCAACAGCGTCTTTTCCCGGATGTGAATATCCTCAAGGTAGGAGGGCAATCCATTTGTGACCGCGGGGTGAAGGCGGTCCCCGATGTGATTCAAGAGATCGTTGCCAATAAAGGGGAGCACAAGATGCTGGTGACCACCGGGGGTGGGACGCGGAGCCGCCACATCTATTCCATCGGGCTGGAGCTGGGCATGCCCACCGGGATCATTGCCAAATTTGGAAGTTCGGTCTCGGAACAGAACGCCCTCCTCATCAGCACGCTCCTCTCCCCCTGGGGAGGAATCAAGATCGGCCACGACGAGATCGTCAAGCTCCCCACTTACTTTGCCCAGGGCTGTATTCCGGTCACCCACGGCATGCCTCCCTACGACTTTTTTGCCATTCCGCCCGAAAAGGGACGGATCCCCGTCCATCGAACCGATGTGGGCACATTGCTCTTGGCCGATCTGATCGGTGCCAGAAGCTGCATCTTCATAAAGGACGAGAAGGGACTTTACACGGACGATCCCAAAAAGAACCCCAAAGTGGAATTCATCGCTGAGATTGGGGCCAAGGAGCTTCTGCGCAGAGGTCTGGACGATCTGATCATCGAACGGCCCTGCCTGGAGATCCTTCAGAATAGCCAGGTAATCACCCGGATTTACATCATCAACGGTCTCGAGAAAGGGAATATCACCCGAGCCCTCCAGGGCGAAAATGTAGGGACCATCATTTACAAAGAATAGTGGGCGACCCGAACCATTTCCTCTAAAGGCCTTGGGTCCATGAGGAATGGTCGATAGGGTATTGTGGGAAACGACAATGCCTCCCGTGTTTGGAAAGGGTGAAGACGTGCTGAGTAGAATGCCAGTGCCTGATCCAACGAGGCCACTGGCATTTGTTTCTTGCCCCAACTGAGGAATACAGGTGGACTTCATCATAGAGGCTATCGTTACGTCGTTTCGACTCATCATCACCTTGAATCCTGAGGTGTTTGAGGTGGTCTACTTTACTCTCAAAGTATCCTTCTGGGGGACCCTGCTCTCGACGCTCTTCGGGGTTCCCATCGGGTTCCTCATAGGGATCAGGGAATTCCCGGGGAAAGGGATGGTGCGCACCATCCTCAACACCCTCATGGCGCTTCCCACTGTGGTGGTAGGCCTCACGGTATATGCTTTCATCTCCCGACAGGGGCCGTTGGGACAATGGGGGCTTCTCTTCAGCCCCAAGGCGGTCATCATTGGCCAGTGGGTGTTGGCTGCTCCATTGATTACCGCCCTGACTCTATCCGCCACCCAGTCCGTTGATCCGCGGGTTGCCCTTTCAGCCCAGACCCTGGGGGCCAGCCGCAGTCAAGAGGCAATCGCGGTCCTCAAAGAAGCCAAGTTTGCCCTTATGGCTGCCATAACGGCGGGATTCGGCCGAGTCATTGCGGAAGTGGGGGCTGCGATGATGTTGGGCGGCAACATCCGCGGTTATACCCGAACCATGACCACGGCCATCGCCCTGGAATCCAGCAAGGGGGAATTTGGCTTTGGTTTGGCCTTGGGCCTTATCCTGATGGCTCTGGCCTTAGCCATCAACTTCTTCTTCACCTATCTTCAGGGGAGGAAGTGAATGGTCTCGAATTCTTCCGGCGGTTTTGAACTTGAAGTCCACCAAATCAAGCACCTCTATAATGATAGAGCCGCACTGGATATCGCTGAGCTTTCCTTCCAGAAGGGAAAGATCTATGGTTTAGCGGGATCCAATGGGGCAGGCAAGAGCACCCTGATGCTCATTCTCAGCCTCCTTCTCAAGCCAAGCTCGGGCCGTGTCCTTTTCCGGGGGGTGGAGGTCACCGATGGAAATCGGAGGGATCTGAGGGGGCGGATCAGTATGCTTCTCCAGGATCCCCTCCTCTTCCGCAATACGGTCGCCAGGAACGTGGAGTACGGCCTGAGGATTCGGCATATCGCGAGAACGGAGAGGAAGAAAAGGGTCATGAAGAGTTTGGAAATGTTGGGGTTGGAAGATTTCGCCGACCGAAAGGCGAGGGAGCTCTCTGGAGGGGAGGCCCAGAGGGTCGCCATCGCCCGCGCCCTGGCGATCCAACCGGAAATCCTTCTTCTCGACGAGCTTACCGCCAATGTGGATGAGGGCAATGTCAAGATTGTGGAGGAGATCGTCCGATCCTTGAGTAGGGAATCGGGCGCCACCGTGATCTTTTCGACCCATGACAAAGATCAGGCCCACCGACTGGCCGATGAGACGATCATCCTCTTGGAAGGAAGGATCACTCCCTTTTCCCCGGAGAACATCTTCAAAGGGAAGACTATCCGGGATGGAGAAGGGACCTGGTTCGACACGGGCAGGATCAGGGTCTTCCTGCCCAATGGAGAAGAGGCCAGGGCCATCTCTATAAGCCCCGAGGAAATCGTGGTTTCTCTGTCCCCGTTCAACTCCAGTGCCCAAAACCGGGTGGAAGGCACAATTGAGAGTATGGTCGTCGACGGGGACGGCGTGAGGCTCTTGATAAATGCCCCGGAGCAGTTCCACGTGCTCATCACCAAGAAATCCTTGTGCGAGTTGAACCTCAATGTGGGGATGCGGGTTTATCTCACCTTCAAGAGCACCGCAGTAAAGGTATTCTGAAAGCGCTCCAGACTCTCCCCAGCTGCCTTTCCTTATCCTCTTTTCCATCATCTTCTCCTCAACTTTTCCTTGACAAGCCAAAGCCAACGATTGTAATTACCTCAGAGCGACGCTTTTTCAGGAGGGAATTGTGCCCGACTTTAAGATTCATCCTCTGGATTTGCATTTCAATTACTGGCCGGAATCCATCGCCTCCTTTCTGGTGATCGGGCCGGAAGGCCCGGTGCTCGTGGAAACGGGCCCTGGCTCGACCCTCCCAACGCTCTTGGCCGATCTGGCCCGGCATCATGTGTCGCCCAGTGATGTGCGCCATGTCCTGGTGACCCATATCCATCTCGATCACGCGGGTGCGTCTGGCTGGTGGGCACAGCAGGGCGCCACCGTTCATGTCCATCGCTTCGGCGCGCAACACCTGATCGATCCCTCCAAGCTTCTTTCCAGCGCCCAACGCATCTATGGAGATATGACGGACCGCCTGTGGGGAGGGATCATCCCGGTTCCCCCTGATCGCGTTCACCCCCTGCAGGATGGCGATCCGATTCAAGCCGGCGGCCTGACCTTCGTGGCCCTTGACACCCCGGGCCATGCGCGCCACCACATGACCTATGGCCTCGGTGATGTGGCCTTTACCGGCGATATGGCTGGGGTCCGTCTTCCTGGACGGGCACATATCCAGGTGCCGACCGTCCCTCCCGAATTTGATCTGGAGGACTGGAAGGCGAGCCTGGAGCGGGTGCGAGCTTGGGGTTTCGCCCGGATCTATCTCACCCATTTTGGCCCGGTGGACGAGGTGGAAGTTCACCTTACGACCACGGCTGCATTGCTCGCCGAATACGCCGAACGGGTTCGACAGGAGATGGTTCGGGGAGCTACCCGGGGAGAGATCATCCAGCAGGTTGTGGAATGGGAAGCGGACAACCAGAACCGAGAGGGCTCTTGCGCCCAAGGAGAAGCGACCCAAACCGGCTTCGGCTCGATCAGCACCTACGTGGACGGGATCATGCGGTACTGGAACAAGCGCCTTGAACTGCCACCTGGCAGGTAACGGGACCACCCGAAATGGAATGATGACCTATGGCTATCGTCCGCCCCTTTAGGGGCCTTCGCTTTAACCCAAAGAAGATTGCCGATCTCGCCTCGGTCATGTCTTTGCCCTATGACGTCCTGACCGATAGAGATCGGGAGGAGCTCTATCAGGCCCACCCCTGCAATATCATCCGCATCATCTGGGGAAAGGATCTCCCGGGAGATGGACCCCAGGAGAACAAGTATCTCCGGGCGGGCCGCCTCCTCAAGGAATGGGAGGCAGAAGAGATCCTGATCCAGGAGGTGCGCGAATCCTTCTATCTCTACGCCCAGGACTTCCCGATGGAAAAAGAGATGAAATCGCGCCAAGGGATCATCGCCCGGGTCAAACTGGGAAACAGAGACTCGGATGCCATTCTGGGGCACGAGAATACCTTTCTGGAACAACGGACCGACCGCCTCGATCTGATCCGTGCTACCGCGGCGAATCTCGACCCCATTTTCGCCCTGTATGAGGGGAAAGGCACCAGCCTGGAGGCGGGCATGAAGGAAGAAACAGGGCGATCTCCGCTCCTCGATATTCGAGATCGATGGGGCGTGCGGCAGCGCCTCTGGGCCATCCAGGACACGGACCAACACCGCCTCATCATGCAGGAGATGGCACAACGGCGATTATTCATTGCAGACGGGCATCACCGCTTTGACGCGGCCCTCCAATATCGCCGGGAGAGGATGGCGGGAGACAAGGGAGGGCCCAAGATAGACCCCGGATATCACTATACCCTGATGACCCTGGTCGCCATGGAGGATCCTGGTCTGATCGTCCTGCCCTACCACCGACTCCTCCGTGAAGTCCGGGGCTGGGATCTCCAGAAATTCCTGCCCCAGGCGCGAGGCGTTTTTTCCGTAGACGGAAGTGGCACTTCCCTCCCAAGGAGAGGAAAGGGAAGCCTTTGTGCGCCAGCAACTGGAAAAGGAGGATCATCCGGCGCATCGTTTCGCCCTGTATGCGGGTGGAGATTCTCTATTTCTCCTCACCCGGACCCGCTCGGAAGCCTCTCCCCAGTTGGACGTGGCCATTTTGGAAGAGGTGATCCTGCAAGGACTCTTAGGGCTTCAGGGTCCCGATAAAGAAGGGAAAATCAATTACACTCACGATATGAAGGAGGCGTTGGGCCAGGTGGAGGGAGGAGCCGCTGATCTGGCCTTTCTTCTCCGGCCCACCTCGCTGGAGGAGATCCAGTACGTCTCCTTGGCGGGAGAGAAAATGCCCCAGAAATCGACCTACTTTTATCCCAAGCTCCTCTCCGGGCTGGTGATCAACCCCTTGGATCCCTGAGCCAGAAGGAGGGAGGAAAGGAGGAATTATGAACAGGCGTGAATTCTTGAAGAGTGCTGCCGTGGCCACCTTGATGATGGGTGCAGGCCCTGAGGCCTGGACGAAGTTGGCCCAGGCAAACGAATCACGGAAGGAAATCGTCAGCAGAAGCCGGGTGGTGGTGTCCCATCATCCGGAGGCCACCGATTCCGAGGGAAGGATAGACAGGAACACCTTGAGCAGCCTGTTGGGGGAGGCGGTGAAGGGTTACACGGAGAAGGATGATTTGCGGGATGCCTGGGCTTCCCTGCTGCAGCCCTTCAGCCCTTCGGATATCTTCGGCATCCGGGTCAACTGTATCGCCGCCAAATGCCCCACGCGTCCGGAAGTGGTCGAGGCCATCGTGGAAGGCCTCAGTCTGATTGGAATCCCCAAAGAGCAGATCATCGTGTGGGACCGCACCGGCTGGGAGATGACCAAGGCCGGGTATACCCTGAACCAGGGCGACAAGGGCGTCCAGTATTATGGTCTGGACGCGGAAGGCGTAGGCTTCGATGAGGGAGCTACGGTTGAGATTCCCAGCGCGGGATTGATTCTGCCCCTGGGAAGGCTCCTTTCCACCATCTGTGATCATATCATCAATGTCCCGGTCATCAAGGACCATTCCACTTCCGGATCCACCTTCGCCCTGAAGAGCGCCTATGCCTATCTCCCGCTCTACAAAGCGATTCCGAGGAATGACCAATGGGTCAAGGCGATGCATTCCCATCGTTGTGATCCTCAGATTGCGGAGTTGAACCTTTGTCCTACCATCCGAAAAAAGAATCGGGTGGTGATCGGCGACGCCCTGTTGGGGGTTTATGACAAGGGACCCATTGCCCCGGCCAATTGGAGGTCCAACCGCCTGATCATTGGAAAGGATATGGTGGCGACGGACGCCGTTGCATTGGATATTTTGGATGGAAAAAGGGCTGAGCAGGGCCTGCCTTCCGTCAGGGAAAAGGCCAGCCACATCCATACGGCAGCAAGCTACGGGCTGGGCCAGGATGATCCAGCCCAGATCGATAAGGTGGAGCTGAACCTGGGTTAGAGGGTGGGTCCTTGGGCGCCATGGGGATCGCACAATTTGACGCATGAAATGACGGCACGAAATAGCAACCAGGGAAGGGAGAGGTAGCAAGTATGGAAAGAAGGGATTTCTTGAAGCTGTTGCTTGGCACCGGAGGAGGATTGCTGCTCCCGCCCATAGACTCCCTATGGAGCGGGGAGCAGGTGGGTGCGCAGCCGGACCTGCCGGCTCTGGCGGTGGCCACGGGATCCATCCCCTCCCGAACGACGGTGGCCGCGATCCAGGCATTGGGAGGGATGAAGCGATTCATCAAGACCGGTGATGTGGTGGTCGTCAAGCCCAACATCGGATGGGATCGCACCCCGGAGCAGGCTGCAGACACGAATCCGGAGGTCGTCGCCACGATTGTGGCTTTGTGTTTGGAGGCAGGAGCCAAACAGGTGAAGGTTTTTGACAACTCGGTGAATGATCCGCGGCGAACCTACACCCGCTCCGGCATCGCGGAGGCAGCCAGAAAAGCGGGAGCTTCAGTCCTATATGTGGATCACAGCAAGTTCAAGGACATGAAGATCCCGGGGGGAGAGGCCTTGAAGAGCTGGCCCATCTATACCGAGGTAATGGAGGCAGACAAGCTCATCAATGTCCCCATTGGCAAGCAGCACGGTCTCTCCAAACTGACCCTGGGCCTGAAGAACTGGATGGGTGCCATCGGGGGACGCCGCTCCCTCCTCCACCAGCAGATCGATCTGGCCTTGGCGGATTTAGCCACGGTCATCAAACCCCATCTGGTCGTCCTGGATGCCATCCGCATCCTGGTGGCCAACGGCCCCCAGGGGGAAGCCCCAAGGATGTTCGCAATACCAATACCATTGTGGCGGGAACGGATCAGGTGGCCGTCGACTCTTACGGGGCCACGCTTTTCGGCTTGAAGGGCAGCGATCTCGGCTACCTCCGAGAGGCCCAGTCCCGAGGCCTGGGACAACTGGATTATAGGCGGCTGTCGATGAAGACCGTGAGCGCCTGAGGACAAGCAATGCAGGCCAGGAGGTCTTCCCTGTTCCTTCTTTCTGCGCTCTCTGCGCTTGGGCTTATCGCCATGGCTCCGGTGGTCGCAATGGTTACCCCTTTCCCCGCCTATGCCAACCAGATCGAGCCCTCGATCGCCGATTCTCTCCTCTCTGCAACTCCCAAGGACGGAGAAATGCCGGGCTGGGCTCGCGACGGGGCCCCGGCCCTCTGTTTCGATGAGTCCTCCCTATCCGAATATATCGACGGGGCGGCCCCCTACTATCTGGAGCGAGGGGCGGTAGCGGTCCTATTCCAGTATTATGTGGGCCCAACGGCAGGAGAGGACGTAAGGATTGAGATCTATCGGATGAGGGATGATACCTCGGCTCGCGGGCTTTTTGGGGACATCGTGAAGGACAGGCCCGCCTCGGAGCAAGACGAGACCAGGGAAATCGGCCAGGGTCGGCATCTGGATCAGGCTTTATTGGGCGTCTACCTCCTCGAATTCCATGAGGGTCCTTTCTTCGTTCGAGTGGACGGAAAGGGAGAGGGCCTCCAGGCGAAGAGGGCCGTGATCGAATTCGGCGGTCGAATCTCCCGCGCCCTCAGAGCCAAAGGGCCGGCCGGCCGATGAGGAACCTTCGGCGCATCTCCCAGGCCCTCTTCCTGCTCCTTTTCCTGCTCCTGGTCCTTGCCACGCGCTACGGGGGCAGCGACGAGATCCGCTATCCGGTAAAGGCCTTCCTGGACTTTGATCCCCTGATTGCCCTCTCCACCTTCTTGGCCGCCCACTCCTTGCCCCGGGTTCTCCTCTGGTCTCTCACCATCGTGCTGCTGACGGCCCTATTGGGGAGGATATTCTGTGGGTGGATCTGCCCTCTGGGCACCCTTCATAACCTGATGAGCTCCCTGCGGAAGAAATCCTCCTGGGCGGATCAGGAGAAGCGGCTTCATCGATGGCAATCTCTCAAATACTATCTCCTCGTGGGCCTGCTCGTCTCCTCCCTCTTCTCGCTCCAACTGGTGGGATTCTTCGACCCCCTTTCTCTGCTGATTCGATCCTTTGCGGTCTTCATCGACCCTGTCCTGAATATGATCAGCCAAACCCTCCTGGCCGCCCTCTCCCACACCGGAATTCCCCTCCTGGAGAGGACTGCGGGCACCCTCCAATCCTGGGGACTGGATACCTTTTTGGCCTATGAGCCGCCTCACTTTCGCCAGGCCGAGGTTATTGGCATCATCTTCCTGGCCATCCTGCTCCTCAATCTCCTGGGCGCTCGGTTCTGGTGTGTGACCCTTTGTCCATTGGGCGCCCTCCTGGGCCTTCTCTCTCGATTCAGCCTTCCTCGTCTCCAGATCTCGGAGAATTGCAGGAGCTGCCGAATCTGCAATCTTCATTGCCAGACAGCGGCGAGTCCTTTTCCCGTCGATTCCTGGAAGAAGTCCGAATGCGTTTATTGCTGGAATTGCCAGAAACTCTGCCCGGAAAAGGCCGTCCAAATCCATCTCCCGGGGAGAGCCCCGGGGACGAAACAAGCCTCCTCCGGAGTAAACCTGGTAAATCTGGAGCGGAGGCGGCTCCTGGGATCCGCCCTTGGCGGCGCCCTCTTGGTGCCCCTGCTCAGGAGTGGCCCATTTATCACCCTTCCTTCTCCTCAGCTGATTCGACCCCCCGGCGCCCTGCCGGAGGAGGAATTTCTGCAGCGCTGCATCCGGTGCGGGGAGTGCATGAAGGTCTGCCCCACTCATGGTCTGCAGCCTACCTTCTTCGAGGGAGGGCTCCAGGGCCTCTGGACCCCGGTCCTAGTTCCACGCATGGGTTACTGTGAATACTCCTGCACCCTCTGCGGTCAGGTTTGCCCCACCGGGGCCATTCAGCGGCTCCACCTTACTGAAAAGCAAAAGGTCCGCATCGGTCTGGCCTTCGTCGACCGCGACCGTTGCCTGCCCTACCATCAGGGCATTGCTTGCATCGTCTGCGAGGAGCTCTGTCCCACCCCTAAGAAGGCCATCTGGCTGGAGGAGGGCTCGGTGAAAGATCGAGTGGGAAGGGTGAAGAGGGTGAAACTGCCCAGGGTGGATCTGGATCTTTGCATCGGCTGTGGAATCTGCGAAGAGCGCTGTCCCATCGTGGATTGCCCAGCAATCCGGGTCAGCAGCATCGGCGAATCCCGTTCCTCCCAGAATCAGCCTTTATTGCCTGGCGGGGGCATGACCCCGATCCCGCAAGATTGAGTCCGCAAGATTGAGATTGACCCTCAAGAGGCAATTGTGGTAAGGAGCAAAAGCGCGGGGCATGTAACGGCGACGGAATGCCCCGGTCGAAATCGAATCGGAAAGGAGGTGAGATAGATGCCGGTCAAGAAGGCGGAAAGCAAGACCAAGAAGGCGGGGACCAAGGTGGCCGCTCCAGCGAAGAAGACTGCCCCAGCAACGAAGAAAGCCTCGAGCCAGAAGAAGGTTGCGGTGGGCGACGGTTTCGAATGCAAGGTATGTGGGCTGGTCGTGTCGGTAATCGATGATTGTGGATGCGTGGAGGTGTGCGATCTGATCTGCTGCGAGAAGCCCATGAAGCCCAAGAAGGTGAAGGCCGCTTGAGCCGATCGGGCCCAGGCTAAGCCTGAACGTCTGTGGAAGGCTCTTTGCCACGGGTGACCGAGGCCACGGTGAGCCGAGGACCTAAGATCTCCCGGAGGGAGCGGGGATCCAGAAGGATTTGACATCCCCACCGCCCAGCACTGATGGAAATCTGATCCTGTTCCAGGACAGAGGAATCCATGATTAAAGGGAGGTCCCGGCGAGTGCCGAGGGGACTTACTCCCCCGATGAAATACCCAGTTACTTTGTACACTTCGTCTTTGGCGGCGAGATCGACTCGCTTTTCCTTCAATACGGGGGCAAGGGTCCTGAGGTCCACCTGGCGGTCACCCGGGCAGAGGACCAGGAAAAATTCGTTGGCCGGAGTCTTCAGCAGGAGCGTCTTGACGACCTGGCAGAGGGGAATCTCCAGGCTTCGTGACACCTCTTCCGCATTTTTCTCCTGGGAGGGAAAGGTGGCCAGACGAAAACGGACCTGCCTCTCCGTCAGGATCTTCAAGGCCGGAGTGGAAGAGCTACTCTTCTTTTGCCCTTTCATGGCATGCGCCGTTCTCTTTGGACTTTCGATGGACAATTCCCTGACAGGAGGCTATCCGAATTCCCTCCCCGCTTGAGATCTCCATGAGATAGGTTCCGGTGCGGCGGCTGAGGTGAAGCTCGTGCGCCTCTGCCATCAGGGTGGATCCCGGAGGAGGAACGGAGAAATAGGTGATATCCAGATGGAGCGCCACGGCAGGAACTCCGTGGCTATTGGAGGCGGCGGCAAAGGCGTGATCTGCCAGCGCGAAAATTGCGCCTCCATGAATTGAGCCCATGAAGTTAGACATCTGGGGTCCAAGCTCCATTTCAAGCTTCGCGAATCCCTCGCCCAATTCCAGGACGCGAATCCCCAAATGACGGGCGAAGGGATCGTCCTCCAGCCTCTCTTTCAGGCCCGTCAGGCTCCGGCCCCCCTCTCCTGCCTTTCCTTCTTCCATTTCTTTTTCCTCTTTTCTCGTCACCGGACCTTTCGCCCAATGTCCCCGCGGCTGACTTCCTTTTCTGCCGGCCGCACCTCTCATCTCCTTATATCATCAACTCCTCTGCCAGGGCAATCCTGAGTCCATGGGAGTAATCGATCAGGGAAGCGGCCCGCGGCGGCCACAAGGCATGCCGGGGCGGCAAGACATCTCGGGGCGGTTGACAGCCCTTCTCCCTTGGGATAAGGTCTATCCGGATCGGTCTGCGTTTGCCAACTCCATTCCGATGAGAAAGGGCTTGCAAAGATGATGAAAGGCCTAATGAAGACCCGTCTGGGAGCAGGAAATGTGGAGATCCAGGAGATCCCGGAGCCCAAGCCCGGTCCGGGAGAGGTGCTGATCGAGGTGAAGGCCGCCGGGATTTGCGGGACCGATATTCACATCTGGAAGGATGAATACAAGTCGGTCCCTCCCATGGTGATGGGCCATGAGGGGAGCGGCGTGATCGCAGCTCTGGGCGAAGGGGTGGAAGGCCTCTCGGTGGGGGATCGAGTCACCTCCGAGACCTTTGCCCGGTTCTGCGGAAACTGCTTCTTCTGCAAGCAGGGAAGACCCAACCTCTGCCCGGGGCGAAAGTCCATCGGCACCCACCTGAATGGCTTCTTCACCAAATATCTCATCATTCGCGCCACAGCGGTCCATCGCCTCCCGGAAAATGTCAGCTTCCGGGCAGGCGCCCTGTCCGAGCCTCTGGCCTGCTGCACCCATGGGATCCTGGAGAGGACTCCGGTCACTGCTGGGGATTGGGTCCTGGTCTCCGGGCCGGGGACCATCGGCCTTCTCAGCCTTCAGCTGGCCAAAGCAGATGGAGGAAAGGCCATCGTGTTGGGCACGGACAAGGACGAAGAGAGGCTGGCCTTGGCGAAGGAATTGGGGGCCGATGAGGCGATCAATGTGGACAAACAGGACCCCACTGCCCTGATCCAGGAACGGACCGACGGGCTGGGGGTGGATCTGGCGATCGAGTGCGCCGGGGCGGCCGCCTCTTTCAACCAGTGCTTGAAGCTGGTGCGTAAAGGGGGGCGGATCAGTCAGGGAGGCTTGTTTGGAAAACCCATCACCTCAGATGTAGAGCTCGTAGCCATGAAGGAGTTGGAGGTCTTCGGCTTCTTTAGCCACGTGCCGAGCGCATGGGATCGTGCCCTCAGGCTCATGGCGGAAGGGAAAGTGCTCACCGAACCCCTGGTCTCCCATCGTCTCCCCCTCACCGAGTGGCAAAAGGGATTCTCCCTGATGGAGAGGGGCGAAGGCCTGAAGATCCTCCTCTTTCCCGAGGATTGACCCAGGAAGGTGGACCGCCCGCGAGTTTACTCGCAGGCGGGGGATATGAGTCACATATGATTCGCGGTCCAGGCTGCGGGGCCGCCGGGCACGATCCGGTCAACCCGCTTCCCTTATTCTGCTTCCGTCATGTCGAGGTGGGCAGGCAGAGGGGCCTCCAGAAAGCCTGAGAGGTTGGAGGTGGTGAGCACCCCTCCCTCGGAGGTGATGATCAGGCCCGCCATCTCGGGGCGATCCTGAAGCAGGGTCATCCCCCGATCTGGGCCCAGGAGAAAAACGGCCACCGAGGGCAGATAATCGTGGCTGAGCCGCGGGGCCAGGATGGTAACCGCCGAACAGCCGGGGGCAGGATATCCAGATCGGGCATCGATGATGTGGTGGTATCGCTTTCCATCGATCTGAAAATAGCGCTCATAATCCCCGGAGGTTAGAGAGCAGCCATCCTTGATCCACAGCATTCCGATGAGCTCTCCGCTCCTGCGGGGTTGTTGGATGCCGATTCGCCAGCCTTTTCCCTCTCTTCCCTCGCCTCTCGCCAGGATATCCCCTCCGATATTGACCAGGTAATTGTCCAGGCCTTGATCCTGCAACACTCCTCCGGCCCGAGCTACGGCATGGCCCTTGGCGATCCCCCCCAGGTTGATCCTCATCCCCGGCAGCATCAATTTGACCTCCTGGGTCTTTCGCATCAGACAGACCTTCCGGTAGTCCACCGAGGACTTGGCCTGAGCCAGCTCCATCGAAGAGGGGAGCCTCCTCTCCTTGGCGCACTTTCCCCAGAGCTCCCAGAGCGGAGCAAAAGTGATATCGAATGCCCCCTCGGTGAGGCAAGAGATGGTTTGGGCATGATCCAGGAGCCCAAATACCTCAGGTGACACCCTCACCTCTTGGCCGGCGGGGGCGGCGTTGATCCGCGAGACCTCGCTATTCGGCCGGTAGTAGCTCATCAGATCCTCGATGCGGCGGATTTCGGAAAAGGCCTGATCCATCGCCCTTTGAACCTTTGATTCATCCGGATCGATGACCGTGATCTCTACCAGGGTGCCCAAGAGGGACCGGGCTTCCTTGACGATCGCAGCATGGCAAGGGACAACAAGGCCTAAAGAAATTGCCAGGAGAAGGGTGGCGATCGCACTGGATCGCTTCTGATGGCCTCGAGGCTCACGCAATAGACGCCACATGGCGGATCTCAATTCGTCCCGGCACGCAGTTCCTTCTGGAAGATCCTCATCGCCTCCGCCATGGCACCCATCACCGCCCGCGAAGATACGGTGGCGGAGGTGATGGCATCGATGTTTCCGGAGGGATCATCCCTCTTGAGGATGAAGGGACCCTTCTTTCCCACGAATTGAGTCATGAATTGCCGCAAAACCCCATCGCCCGCCAGCGCAGGAGTCTCATTATGGGAGAGCGGGATGGCGCCGGTGATCTTTCCCTCCGAATCGATGCCGGTCATGACCTCCAGAGGGCCGGCGTAACCAATCCCCTGGGTTTTGAAGACCCCGCCTATCCGATCGGAGCCGCGGAAGGCCACCCAGTAAGGGGTCCCCATGTATTGGGCTGGCTCGAATCGCTCCGCTTCCGGCATGACTTGCTTGAGATGCCCTGCATCTTTCTTCCCCTGTTCCTGCTCCGCCGCGAGGGCGCCGGACCCGCATATCATGCCGCCTACCATGCCCAAAGCCGCCAGGAACAAGACACAGAGCGTCAGAGTTCTCAATGAAAAAAGATGGGTGCCCCTCATAACGACCTCCTTCGCCTTGAAATGCCAGTGAATATAATACTGAACCTCCTTCGCTTCAAGAAAAATCCCTCTCCTCAGAAAAATCTCTCTCCGCCGTCTTTTTGCCGAATATCCCTTGACCAACTGGAGCGATCCCGATAATGATTGGGCCGGATTTCAGAAGGCACTGCGGCAGCCCAAAGGGCAAGAGGAGGAATCGGCTATATGGCGCAGTTGATCTGGGAAGGCAAAGAGGGCAAAGGGCGGAGGCGGCGCTCTGATCACCAGGTCCCCCTGCCCCTTCGTGCCGCAGAGATCCTCTGCCCGAATCGCTCAGGCCCCCCTGGCCTTTCCCCTGGGTACTCTCCCCCTGCGATGGAAGCGCGCCGGGACGCGGATTGGCGTAACAAGCTGATCTGGGGCGATAACCAATATGCCATGGCCAGCCTCCTGCCCGCTTTTGCCGGCAAGATCGACCTGATCTACATCGACCCGCCCTTCGCCACCGGAGGCAACTTCTCCATTACCATCCCCGTGGGGGAGGCAAAGCATACCAGAAAAGGCTCGGTCATTGCGGAGAGGGCCTATTGCGATCAATGGGAAAATGGCATAGATTCCTATCTACAAATGATGCATGCCCGCCTGATCTTGATGCGGGATCTCCTGGCCGATACCGGATCCATCTATGTCCACCTGGACTGGCACGCGGGACACTATGTGAAGGTCCTCCTGGATGAGATCTTCGGCAAGGAGAATTTCCGGAACGAGATCGTATGGTGCTACCGGACCATGCAGACCACCAAGAGGGGATGGGCAAGGAAGCACGATGTCATCCTCTTCTATACTCAAGGCAAGAGATATGTCTTCAATCAGAATGCGGTCTTGGAGCCCTACCCCGAGGATTACCAGAGGCGCTTCCGATATGTGGATGATCATGGAAGAAGGTTCATGATTCGGGGGAAGGGAGGCCCATTCGGCTTTGGACAAGGCGATGTAAGCATCGAGGACGAAAAAAAATACCCCCAATTCACCTATCGCCAATACATGCAAAATGGAAGCATCCCCAAGGACTGGTGGAAAATCGACATGCTCAATAGCAATTCCCGTGAGCGAGTGGGCTATGACACCCAGAAACCAGAGGCCCTGCTGGAGCGCATCCTCAAGGCCTCCTCCAACCCGGGAGACCTGGTGGCCGATTTCTTTTCCGGATCCGGGACCACTGTGGCGGTGGCGGAGAAACTGGGCAGGCGATGGATCGGGATGGACCTATCCAGACATGCCATCCACACCACTCGGAAGCGTCTGCTGCAGATCCCCGGATGCCAGCCTTTTGAGATCCTGGACCTGGCCAATTATCAAAAGGCGAAGCTCAAAGAGAATGGGGTTCATCATCCCACCGAATTCATCCTGAAACTCTATGGGGCCAGGCCGATTTTCGGCCACGCCACGCTACACGGGCAGAAGGCAGGCAGGATGGTGCATGTTGCGGATTCTGGATCGGCCGTATCGGCGCCGGAGATCAACAAGGTGGCCAAGGAATGTGCCTCCGCGGAGATGAAGTCAGTGGACATCTTAGGTTGGGCATTCGAGCCTGGAATTGCTGATCTCGCTCATACAATCGGCAGCCAGCACTCGGTTAACATTAGCCTGGTAGAGATTCCGAGGGAAGCCCTGGAGGTTCAGCCGAGGGACGCTACCAGGAAACCAGAGGTCAGGTTTTCTGCCCTCGGCCGCCTCGAGGTGGAAGCCCGTTGGAATCACAAGACCCTGACCCTCACCCTCAAGGACTTCATCCCCTCCGACCCCGAGGTTCTCCCTCAAGGGCTCAGGGGCAAAGTAAAGCATTTCAGCGACTTCATCGATTACTGGGCCGTGGATTTCGATTACCAGGCGGGCGGGGCCTTTCGGCCGATGTGGCAGTCCTTCAGGACCAGGAGGAGCCATCGGCCGGAGACGAAATGCTGCCACACGTATGAACAAGAGGGGACCTATTGCGTTCTCATCAAAGTGGTGGATATCTTTGGGAACGAGACCACTGAATGGCTTGACTTGAACCCATCAGACTCAATCTCTCAGAAAGGAGAAAGGAAATGTCGGAGTCGGAAAGAAAAAGTGAAGGAGTTGGAAATCTGCAAGGGCAGGTCATGAAGCTGGCCGCCCTGGTGGATTACCAGGGGGGATCGGTGGTGAGTCGAGAGATCGTCAAAAAGGACACCGGGACCGTGACCCTCTTTGCCTTCGATGCAGGGCAAGGATTGAGCGAGCACACCGCCCCCTTCGATGCCCTGGTTTACGTGGTGGAGGGTACAGTGGAGATCAAGATCTCGGGAAATCCCCATCGAGTGCAGCAGGGTGAGATGATTATCATGCCCGCCCATGAACCCCATGGCTTGAAGGCCCTGGGAAAGTTCAAGATGCTGTTGGTGATGATCAGATCCTGAGCCAAGGGAAATGATTCGCGAGGAAAGGATCCAGCCTCTCAACCAGAAGCCCATCAGGCGCGGGAGAATCGTCCTGTATTGGATGCAGGCATCTCAGAGGACCGAATGTAATCATGCTCTGGAGTACGCCATCTTGCGGTCCAACGAGATGAAGCAGCCTCTGGTGGTCTATTTCGGGCTCACCGACCGGTTCCCCGAGGCCAACCAGCGACATTACCATTTCATGCTGGAGGGGCTCAGGGAGGTGCAATCTTCCCTGCGGGAACGGGGCGTCAAGATGGTAGTGCGAGAGGAATCCCCCGAAGTGGGCGTTTTGAAGTTGTCCGGGGACACCTCCCTGGTAGTAACGGACCGGGGCTACTTAAGGATCCAGGGAAAATGGCGCAGCCATGCGGCAGAGCGAATCGATTGCCCCCTGATCCAGGTGGAGACCGATGTGATCGTCCCGGTGGAAGAGGCATCGCCCAAAGAAGAATATTCCGCCGCCACCTTCCGGCCCAAGATCAAGAAAAGGCTGGAGGCCTTTCTCACCCCTCTGAGCCAGCATGACCCGAAGGTTTCCTCCCTCGCTCTGGATCTCGATTCCTTGGACTTGAAGGATCCGGAGCGCCTCATCTCCCATCTCGACATCGAGCGCGGGGTCAAAAGGGCGAGAGACTTTCGCGGGGGGGCGGAGCAAGCGAAAAGCCGCCTGCGGGCCTTCCTGGAAACTCGACTGGACCGCTACCCTGAGGACCGCAACGATCCCAATCTCGATTCCCTCTCGGGCATGAGCCCCTATCTCCATTTCGGGCAGATCTCCCCCCTCCACATCGCCCTGGAAGTATTGAAAACGGGCAGCCCCGGGACAGAGAGCTATCTCGAAGAGCTGATCGTACGCAGGGAGTTGAGCATGAATTTCGTGTTCTACAATCCCAACTACGACTCCTGGGAAGGACTGCCCGGTTGGGCAAGGCGAAGCCTGCAGGAGCACGAAGGGGATCGCAGGGAGTTCGTCTATACGTTAGAAGACCTGGAGGGCGCCAAGACGCATGATCCTTACTGGAATGCGGCCCAGCGAGAGATGACCGGCATGGGGAAGATGCACGGCTATATGCGGATGTATTGGGGCAAGAAGATCCTCGAATGGAGCCCATCCCCGGAGGAGGGACTCAAGAATGCCCTCTATCTGAACAACAAGTATGAGATCGATGGAAGGGACCCCAACGGGTTTGCCGGGGTAGCCTGGTGCTGGGGCAAGCACGACCGCCCCTGGCAGAAGAGGCCAATCTTCGGCAACATCCGCTACATGAACGCGGCCGGCCTGAAAAGAAAGTTCGATGCAGATGGTTATGTGGAAAAGATCGAGCGGCAGATTGCGGGGGCTCCTGGATGAGGTCGACCACCCGCGATGTCCTGATCCTACTCCTGATCCTACTCCACGTCTCCCCAAGAGGGGCGCGAAGACGTGATCTCCTCACCCTGCTGCGACCCTCTTGCCCCTCGCCGGCCGGGAGTCCATGCGAAGATGGCCCGTTTCTTTGGAGTGATTACTTCTGCCGTCGACCGCCTGGCAGCCACTTGGAAGGTCAAAGGGACGGAGCGTGCAAGTTCATAAGACGAGCCAAACAAGTTGTTTTAGAACCAACGTCCCCCTTTAGTTTTCCCTTTACGGGGCTGCTTGTACGCGGCCCCGTTGGGTGAGCTTTCCCTACTTGATCTCGGCCACTCCGTTGCCCGGGGTGGGCCATTTTTGGTAAACCTTGGGATCGTGGCCGGGGACAATGAGATCGGGAGAAGAGGCCACCTCCTTGATCCTTTCCAGAGTCTTGTAGGCTTCCCAACTGCCCTGACCCGTCCCGATAGGCGTCATGGTCTCGATGTTCTCAAACATATAGACGATGTCAGAGGCCAGGACGACCCTCCCTGATGCGGTGTTGACCGAGATCCACTGGAATCCGTAGGTGTGCTTTCCTCCGAGATAGCACCTGATTCCGGGGATGATCTCCTTATCGCCTTCGATCAGCTTCACTCGCCCGTCCCAGTTCCAATTTACCAGGGCCAGGACATCCTCCCTGCTCAAGCCGATCTTCCCGAAGTTGCTCTGAGCCGCCGCTCCGGCCGCGAACTCCAGTTCATCCTTTTGTATCCAAATGGTGGCCTTAGGATTGAAGTTCTTGATGTTGCCGGCATGATCCCAGTGGGCATGGGTGAGGATGATATCGGTAACTTCTTCCGGCTTCAGGCCGATCTTGGAGAGCAACTTGTCGGTTCGGGTCCAGTCCTTGATGCCCCACTTGGTCACGAGCTTCTCGTCGGAAAAGCCTGTGTCCACAACGATCACCTTGCCATCGCCCGTGATGACCCAGAAGGACCAGTCCAGGATCATCTTCTCCCCGGGGTTGCCCAGGTTGAAGAGATAGCTCCTGTCATAGCCCTCCATCGTTCCGTAATGAATGGCGTAGACCTGGTATTGAGGTATAGAGGCATGTTTACAGGCGTGGGCTGCCCAAGCAGGACTGAAGGTCCCTACCGCCAAGACCACAAAGATCAGCGCCAGAACCACCCATATTCTCTTCATCTTCGCTCCTTTTCGAAAGGGTTGTTGGCTCCCAGATGCAACACAATAGAGCACGCTGCCTTGCTTTTCTATGACAGCGCCTTCGATTTGTCAACCGCTAATCGGATGGGGCCGCGGTGGAAAAGACTTTGAGAGAGTCAGAGAATCTAATTGGTATCCAGTCAAGATTCTATGGGCACCCCTCTCTCCCCTCTCTCCTTGACCAGGCCTTGGTCCTGCTCATTGATTTGATTGCCTCGACCATCAAGGACCGCCCCACCTAAGGCGATTTGAGACGATCAGCAAGATGAAGGCCTTTTGTGGTTCCCCCCGCCTGGCCCGATCCAAATGGCCCGAAAGCAGGGCAAAGGATTTGACAAGGCAGACGGGGAGGTATAATAAGAGAGGGGGGCGGCTTCTGCAGTCGGACGATCACCAACGAGGAGGAGCAAGAGATGGCAGGTGGGATTCGGATCGCATTTGGCCAGTTCCGGGAGTTGACCGAGAAAGATCTCCTTTTTGCCCGGCAGTTGGGCGCGAGCGGGGTCACGCTGAACACACCCCTCTTCCAGGGGAAATCCCTTTATGGGGTGGACATCTTCATCAATGCCCGAAAAGGGGCGCCGGAGGCATCCCCGCCGGCAGCCCGATGGGACTTCATGGAGATCGTGCAGCTTTGCTCCATGGTGGAGGACTACGGGCTCAGACTGGAAGCCATCGAGAACACGCCCATCTCTTTCTATGATAAGGCGATGCTCGGGCTTCCCGGCCGGGATGAGCAGATCGAGCATTACCAGGAGATCATCCGCATGCTGGGCAAGGCCGGGATCCCCATACTGGGATATCACTGGATGCCTGCCCAAGTCTGGCGTACCTCCAAGAGCACCCCTGGCCGTGGAGGGTCGCTGGTGAGCTCATATGACCAGCGCCTGGCAAAGGATGCACCCCTTGCCTTCGCTCGAGCTATCACCGAGGAAGAGCTTTGGGCCAACTACAAGTACTTCATCCAGGCCGTCCTTCCCATAGCCGAGGAGGTCGGCGTGAAGTTGGCTCTCCATCCGGACGATCCACCCACGGAAGAGCCCCTGGGCGGTGTGGCGCGGATCATGGGAGGGCTCAAAGGTTTCCAGCGTGCCATGGAGATAGGGGACAGCCCGAATCACGGATTGGATTTTTGCATCGGGAGTTGGGCATCTAAATCCGTCGGTGAGATGATGGAAGGGTTGCAGTATTTTGGCCCTCGAGGGAAGCTCTTCTATGCCCACCTTCGAAACGTCAGGGGATCGGTCCCCAGGTTTCAGGAGACCTTCATCGACGAGGGGGACGTGGATGTAGTGGCAGTCCTGCGGGAGATGCTCGAGGTAGGATTTGACGGCTTCATCATCGATGATCACGTTCCCAAGATGGTGAACGATACCGCCTGGGGACATCGAGGGCGAGCCTTTGCCACCGGGTACATCACGGGTGTGCTGAGGGCCATTCAGACTCCTGGCTCGCAACTGTCATGAATTCCTCTGGCAGCCACGACCCCGATCGCTTCGGCTTGGCAACATGGGAAATATAACATCCATAACTTCATAAGTTTCTATCTCTTCCCCTCGCGAACCAGAAACTCCGAGTTGTATTTCGAAAAGCTAACCAGCCTCGGCCAAACGAATCTGATAGATCCGTGCGTCGTTGCCGTGGATAACGCCGAGTTGGGCACTCGGTTCTGTAACTGCAACGCCGCTTTCAGCGAGCGGATAGGTACAGTTCTCGATCCACGCGCCCAGATCCATTAAGAGCATTGGCCTTCCTCCACTCGGCCTGCATAGAGTCAGGGACGCCTTATGGGTGTGCCCCATCGTGACCACTCTCACATGCTGGCCTGGCAGGTCCCTCTCTTGTGCGATATCGATTGATCGATAGAGCTTTTGAAAATAGGGATTGGCGGCGCTATCCGGCGATGGTATCTCCTGACAAACGAAAGGAGGGAGCGTCTTCTCCGGGATGACCTGAATCGCCCCTCCAGGAGCTTCGAGATTGTGTTCAGGATCTGTGATCGCCTTCTCGAGTTCCCTTATGGGTTTGTTAATCCCCGCGGTCTTCTTGCTCCACTCCATCACCGGATACTTATTCGGCTCAACCCATGCGCCGATAAAATATACCCCAAACTCCTCGATAGCATCGGGGAGGGTGGTTTCGAGGATATCAAAGGCGTCGCCGTGGGTGCCAAAGAGGAAGGGCTTTTCGTCCTGTGCCCTGTTGAAAAATTTGTAGCGAAAAGGAATCTCCTGTAAAGGGTCGCTTCTTTTCGTGTCATGGTTTCCCAAGAGCATAGTCGCTTTGAGGCATGGCCCTCCCCGGTCAATCCCCCGATAGAGAAGGTCCCGCAGGTCACCATGGGCATCATCGGGTATTTCCGCTGGCTTTGCCGATCCAGGAAATTCCCTCCAGAGGTCAAAGAAATCTCCGAGTTGAACCGTGACCAGTTTCCTGATGCGATTTGACTCCCAGGAATTCCTCAGAGCAACCATGCCCTCCAACAGTGGTACAAGCAGCCCGGACTCGCTGTGATTGAAGCCGTACTTGAAACGCTGCCGTCTTTGCGGGGAGAGTAAATGGAGATCGGGGATGAGAAAGAACACTTCCCTCTCCGAGGCATTTCCAAGGACAGGATCACTGACACGGCCGAGGAGCCTGATTTCCCCCCTGAGAGGGCCAAGGACTTCAAGCATTGCCGAGACTACTTCGTCGTGGGGATTCATCGGCATCGTCAACCTCCTATTGGGGTTTCTTGGCTGGGAAATCCTGGGCCTTTCCCTTTTCGGGAGCTACTACTAACCGCGAATAGCGGTTACTGCCGGGGAGCTGATAAAGAATGAACCAGAACTTTTCGAAGCGAAAGGCGAGCACGTCTGCAAAGGCACGGAGGCGATAACGGGAATCCATCACAGCATCAGCAAAGTCGACATTCAGATTGGACAATTGACGGATCACCTGAGTCCTTCCTCCAGACAGCTGTTCTCGTGATCCGAGAAACTCCAGCACAGGCGAATAGGCGATCTGGGCGGATCTAATATCTCCCGTGGTTTCACCAGGCTGGACGCCTGCTTGTGCATAAGGTCCCTCGGCCAGGAAATCGATGAGGTCGTCACGATCGCTCCGTCCGTCCTGGATCGAAGCGGCGGCAAGGGGAAGGGGCACCCCGGTGAAGAGGGGAACGACATTCGCTGCGGGAAGGGCATCGGGAGCAGATCCATTCTCTGAGTATTGCGCCTTCGGGAAATATTCCGAACCAGAGGGCCTATAGACCTCATCGACAGGTACCCTGCTCACCGTTTCCGCCGATCCAGCCGTTACTGAGGTAAGGATTGCCCTCGTCCTGTTATGGTCATACCTGTCATAAGGCGATCCCACATGAACGACTTTCGCAGCGCAGCCTGCAACGAGAAACACAAAGATGAGAATGACTGCAAAGGGCCAGTTTCTGATGCGATGGTTTCCTGCCATGACCTCCCTCCCTCACCTGCGGAATTTCTTCCTCTTGGACTTTTTTCTCTTCATCTTCCCGCTTATGGTCTTCGCCAGCTCATCCATGAACTCAACCCTCCTCGGATACTCATAGGGTGCCGTGTGCTTCCACACGAATTCCTGGAGCTTCCTTGCCGGCGCGCCCTATGGCTGAGGTCACCTCATGAGAACTGCAAAAGCCCTAACACATTATCCCTAAGTTCATCAGGATTTGCAATGACGGCGCATTCTTTCACCGCGGGATGCTTTGGTGGGATGGGCGCAGGGTACGATTCATTTGACGAGTCTAACAAGTTGTTTTAGAACCAACGTCCCCCAGGCCAAGGCCCCGTTCTCGGAACGAATAATCTACCCGGTGCCTTACTTTTCCACCTCCTGCCCGATGGGGGCTAAACTTCAACGTCGGCGTGGAAATGGGGCGTGATCCTGCAAATGTTGACTGCCTGATTACTATCTGGTAACCTCATAGGCAAAAACATGGCCCCCTTGACTGGTTTTGTCAATACCTCTTGCCTACTCCTTCTCCCGCAGGCGCATGATCTCCTGGTAGATTGCCCTCGCCTGCTGCTCAGAGCAGCTTTCCGTCGAAAAGGGGGGCATGATGCTGTCGGATCCATCACGCGCCTTAGGGCTTCGGATATAGGACAGAAAGGTGTCGAAGTCCTCCAACTGAGGCGCTCCTTTCAGGGGCAGGTGGGGCTTGAATACATTGCCGCCATCGGGGTGACAGGCGCCGCAGGTTTGGTTGAATTGTTCCGCGGCGGGCTGGCCTTCCGGCACCTCCGCCGCCATCAGCTTCCCCTGGGCTTTTACAGGGCTTCTCCCCAGTGGGCAGGGAGATCAAAAAAAGAAGGGTGATGACAAATAGCATCACACACCGGGGGAAATCGGATAGAGTTCCCTTTCGCATTGGAATTGACCTCCGGGGCGATTTGTCAATCTACGGATAAGACCAAGCTGCGCTCATAGACCCAGGATGTGGGCTCGTACGGTGGAAAATATCCCGGAAGGGGTGAGGGCCGGGATTTCTTTGACCCGCTGAAATGTCTTGGTATCGAGGATAACTACTTTGTTTTCCTTGTAACAAGACACATAGATATTCTTTCCCTTGGGGGTGAATGCCATGTGGAAGACCCGATCACCGATCTCCAAGGTCTTGATGACCTCCAGCTTCAGAGAATCGATGACCTGCAAAAACCGGTGATTCTCGCCCGAGAAGTTGACCCACACATGGCGGCCATCTGGGCTGGCCATGGAGAACATGGGGGTGCCTGCCAGATCGATGGATTTCATAAGCTTCCAGGAACCTACCTCATAAACCGCCAGACGCTCCTCCCCCACCACGGGCGCGAAGAGAAGATTGTTGGCGATGGCCCATCCGCCCAGATGAGGGACCTTCGTCACGGCCACCTTAGGGCTTTTCCCGTGAGGGCTCTTGCAGGGAAATCTCGTCCACCTTGTCGAGGGTCCATGTATCCAGCCTCGCCAGGTGATCGGAGTGATACAGGGCGGCGATATAATATCGGCCGTCGGGAGTGAGTAACGCATCAAAAGGCATTCTGCCCACATTCCAGAACTTCTTGATCACCGGAAACTCGGGTTGATCGGCATCCAGAACCCAGATGCCGTCGGCATCCATCAGGGAAAAGATCAGAAGGTTCCCGGGAGCCTCCACTATACCCACGGCTCGGGAAGGGATCTCTCCCCCGCCCCCTTCCTTATCCTCTCTCAGCGCTGGAACGGTGTGCACGATGGTGAGATTTTCGGCATCGACGATCTTCACATCAGCCGGCTTATAGTTGGCTACGGCGACGAATCGGTTGTCTTGGGTCACCGCCAGACCGATGGAGCTCTCACCCACTTTGATCCTGGCGGTGCACTTCAGGGCCAGAAGATCCAGCTTATTGAGCCAGCCATCGCGAGTGACGAGATAGGCATAGCGGGCGTCGTGGGAAAAGGAGATTGTGGCATGGTGCAACACACCCAGATCGGGGATTCGCCCCAGGATTTCATGGCGAAGGGAGTCGACCACGACGACGCTGGAATTTTCTCGTTCGATGATGACCATCAGAGCCCCGGTCCCCCACTGGGCCCCGGAAATGGCGGGGAGAAGAAGGAGCCCGCAAATCACTGCCCAGACTGCCCACACGCCGATGCACAAGTATCGCTTCATGGCTTACCTCAAGAGGATCAATGATTCCTGGTTCATAGAGATCTCTTCATGGGTCAGATAGCACGAGGGATCGGATCCCCACCAATCGGAGGATTGGGCAAAGGCCCTGGCGCGGGAGTTTCCGCCGCACAAGTTCACGAACCGGCACCCTCCGCAGCGTCCGTGAAATGGCCCTCTGCGCCCTCCCAGCCCGATGAAGAAATGTTCGGACGAATCGGACAAGATCTGTCCGAGCGGGGTTTGCCTCACGTTGCCCAGCGAGATTCCTCTGCAAAATGGATCAGGATGGACGCTGCCCCAGGGATCGATGTTGATCAATCGAACCCCGACCCCAGAGCCACCTCCCCTGTCCTGTATCAGGAGATCGTGCATCCTCTTTGCCACCACTGGGCTTTCCCGCTCCACTGACAACAGGAGAAACGGGGCATCGGCCTCATTGTTACCGGTTACGATTTCGCGGGGGGAGGATTCGTCTTGCACATAATCCATCGCCTTTCGAATGAGGAGGCTCATGGCTTCCCGCGTCTCGGCCTGCCCCAGGGCCATCCTCCCCATCGCTCTATCCGAGTAATTCAAGTGGGAAACATATAGCTTTCTCAGGTTTTCTCGTTCAAAAAGATCGATGACAAAGGGAAACTGGGAAGCGGTGTAGGAGTCAAGGAAAAGCGGAGCCCCACCTTGATCCCCGCATCCCGGCACAGCCGAATGCCTGCCAAGGATGCCTCGTAAGCCCCTGCCTGCCCGCGAAATGCATCGTGCTTCCCTCGCGATCCGTCGATGCTGATTCCCACATAGTCAATGCCGCTATCCGAGATCTTCCTCACTTGAGCTTCATCTATGAGGGTTCCATTGGTGGAAAGGGCGCAGGATATACCCTTGGCCCGTTGCATAGGCGGCCAATGGGTAAAGGTCCTGCCTGAGCATGGGCTCCCCGCCCGATAGGATCAGGACGAAAACATCCAGCCTGGCCAGATCATCGATGACAACTTTGGCCTCCTGGGTGCTCAGCTCGCCCTTGCCGCCCTCCCCTTCCCCCGAGCTGCCTGAGTTCGCATCTGCATAGCAGTGGCGGCACGCAAGATTGCAGCGGTTGGTCAGATTCCATATGACCACATGTCCAGACCGTCGATGTCTGGTTCCGGGCGCAGGCGATGGGGCGCAAGGATTATAGGCTTCTCTGAGCAGGCTGCTGATCCTCAACATCGATCTCTACCCTACCCTCATTTCTCTAAAGCGCGGAAGTGATACACATAGGCGCCCAAATTCTTGATTTCCTCGTCCGTCAGGTCGAATTTCGGCATCGTCTGCTCGGTGTAGCCGAGGATCTTGCTGCTGGTGTAGGGAAACTTGATCTGGCCTACGATGGCTCTGACGTCCCTCTGGCGAGCTACAGTTCTGTAGGCGGGGGCGAAGGCCTCGTATTCAGGGTGATGGCATCCCATGCAATACTCGCCAAATAGGGAATTGCCTCTTTCAATGCCCCGGGGATCATCCCACCAGGCCGACGCCTCGGCCACTCCGAGGTTGCCATTCTCCTTGACCCGGATCTCTTTCCTGCTTTCGGGGCGCGTGGTCTTGAAATAGTGAGCCAACAGGCGCAGCTCATCGAGGCTCAACCGGCAGTCCCAGGCGGGCATCAAGGTGTCCAGGATCCCATATCGAACCAATGATCGGATGCCAGCCTCGCTGAGCGCGCCCAGGTCTGCAGGAATCAGGGGAACGCCGACAAATCCCATCCGGTCAAAGCCATGGCAGCCAGCGCAGTTTTCCAGGTAGATCTGCCTTGCCGCCCATTCATCCCTCGAATCTTCCCCCCAGAGACCGCCAGAAAGATGAGAAGGACGATCGCAGCGGACAGGAAAGGCAAGATTCCTTTCATGAATGGATCCCTACTGGATCGATTTCTCCAAGCCCACCGTGATGATCTTGGGGCGGACATGGGAGAAGATCCCTGCAGGCACCTCCATCGAAAATTCCCCAACCCTCTCGAAGGTGTCGGACTTGTAGATCACGAGCTTGTCCCCCTGGTATCCGGCGCTCACGTAGAGATAGTCGCCCCTGGCGGTGTACTCCGGGAAGTGAGCATGACCGCCGACCGTGACGGTCTTGACCACATCGAGGCTTTCCTTGTCAATGAGCTGGATCTTACCGGCATTAGGCCCCGTGCCCACGATATCCACCACGATGTACCGAGCTTGGGGATGAGCTGCGGGCGATTCCGTGGGTCCGAGCACCGGTATCTGCTTCACCACCTGCCAGGTATCCAAATCCCAGACGGAGACCACGCTCTTGTCGCAGCCACCGATGTTGGTCCCCACACCCAGAGTTCGGCCCCCCACCTTCACCACCGCACCTGAGCCGACATGGGGCTGGCATCCCCCGGGTATCTTCTGGACGATCTTCTTCTCCTTCAGATCAATGGCCGAATACACATTGTCCTCATAGGAGGCGATCATCAAATAGCGCCCATCCGGGGAAAGAAATCCGTCGTGCAGGCGCCTACCCACGTTCTCCACCTTGGTGATGGGCATGCCAGGCTTGTTGTACTCGATGATCCAGACCTGGCCCGCATCCTTCAAGGCGATCACCAAATAATCCGCGAAGGGCGTCCCGGTCACCATTCCGGAGCGAGATTCGACCCTATTGCCGTCCGGGTCCGTCCCTTTCAGCTCCATGAACTTCACTGGCTCCAGCGTCTTGGCATCCAGGATGACTGCGGTTTGGGGGACAAACGAACCGGCCATCACATAGCGGCCATCCCTCGATACCGCAAGGGGAGGCCCGTTGAATCCGATGCGGACCCTTCGCACCGCCTGCAGGGAATAGAGGTCCATCTTGTACACATGGCCCGAGTCGGTCTTGATGTAGGCCCAGCGCGGGTCAGTGGGGTGGTAATCGACCAGATGGGGGGCATGGCTGGTGGGAATTTCGCCGACCTTCCGGTTGGTCTTTCCATCGAAGAATACCACCTTGCTGTTGCCAGTGGCGTAACGCCCTCGGGACATGACCGCCATCAGGTCATCCAGATCCTCGATGGGATAGGTCGGCTGGGACGGAAGTGCAGATTCATCCTCGACATAGACCTCCAGCGACTTCTGGATGTCTTCCATGCCCCAGGATACATTGGCCTTGGAAGTGCTCTTGAAAAGGGCGGCCAGCTTGCGGATGTCGGCTGGGGGAAGTTTGCCTCCCCAGGGCGGCATCAGGGTATCCATGACCCCGGTCGTGATCATGGTCCTGAGGGCAGCTTCACTCAATGGCTTCAGGGCTTCCTTCGTCAAAGCCGGCCCTATGAAACCGCCCCGGTCCGCACCATGGCAAACGGCACAGTTCTTGGCGAAGATCCCCTCGGCGTCCTCCAGGTCCCCAGCGATTGCCGTGGCCCAGGGAAAGACGAAAAGCGCCCCTACGATGACCGCTCCGTAAATGGCCTTTGTCAACCGATCATAGGTTCCGCGATAGGTTCTCATCCTCGTCCCCTCCTTTCTTTTCCTCTGCTCTCATGATTCCCCTTTGATTCGATTTGTCTATGATCCAAATCATAAGCGGCCTTTCCATATCCCCTTGATCAGGTCCACCACCAGGGCGACTTGGGCCTTGCCTGCCTGGTGGGACGGAAACGTACTTCTGGACATAGAGGTCCAAGGACTTGGGAGAGAGGGATTGGGTCATGATGGGGTAACAATATCCGCCGTTTGCCCTGAGCCTGTCAGGAAAGATGGCCATCAGCCCATGAAAATTGCCTTTTCCGGCGGAATCGCCCTCAGATAGGGCGTAGCGCAATGGGCGGCGATGACCTTGACCCCCAGATCCAGGGCCTTTTTCAGCCTTCTTGGATCATTGAATTTATGGGAGCCGGATTTGGAGGTCGACACAGCCAGTTCGGCACCGGTATGGCTGAGGAGGGGGACCTTTTATTGGGCGAGGATTTCATGGAAGGGGATACATCGGTCATCTTTGGGATCGATCTGCTGGCTGGATCGGATTCACTTGAAAAGCACGGCACCTTGGTCCAGGCATCGCCGGGTCTCCGTTACCTCAATAATTACCCGCACCTTAGCTCATGATTTTAATGTAATCTCCTCTCTCGGCTGAGTCAATACCTTATTTTCATTTGATTTTCTGATCTCGCTGGAGCAAAGCATAAAAGCATTATGCATGATGGGAGTGGTCTGGTCCCCAAGGAGGGTCAGTGGGCGGGGGAGGAAGCTGTAGGCCGGGATTCCACGCGGGCGGAGGCGCGAGCCCTCAGGACGTCCTGCTGGATATCGATTTTCACCCCCGTCGGCTCCAGGTGGAGGAGATGATCGGATTCCCATCGGCTCTCCTGCAGGGAGAACTCCTGGGGGACCATGTAGGGTGAAAGGTCCAGGATCTCCAGCCTCATGCCTTGGAGGGCCTTGTTGACCTGGGATCTTACGATTCTCTCGAAACCCGGGATGAGGCGAAGCACCTCATAGAATCCTTCGGAGCTCTTTAGATCGAGGCTCAATACCTCCACCTTCAGCAGGAGCTTCTTGGCAGCCTCATCGATCCACGGAACCAAGGAGAGATCGGAGCTGAAGTCCACGCTGGTATTGACCTGCATCGGCTTACCCAAGGGGATGCCCAGCGCCTCGCCGGCTCGAAGGTCATAGAGGATCCAAATGGTCCCCTCCAGGCCCGTGAAGATCTTTCCCTCCCCCATCTTGGTCACCCAGGTTCGGTGGATGAGCAGCCTCGCCGACTGAAGGTCATCGCGGCTTTTGCCCCAATAGGAAATGGTGGTCCCTTCGAGGGACTTCAGCAGCGTTGCCAGTGATTCCCGAGGGAAGGAGATATCGAAGTGAACCTCCTGAGCCAGCGCCACCGGGGCCACGGACAGGGCCAGTGCCGCTCCCGTCAAGGCCATGCTCATGCAGATCGCGATCCAACGAATTTTCATGGAATCCTAATCCTTCTTTTCAGGTGAGAGGGCCTCGATACCGAAAGGAAATACGCATTCCTCCACCTCCAGGCCCTTGTCCGCCAAAACGAAAGAGGTCTTCAGGGCCGCTATCTTGGCCTTGGGGTGAAGAGAACCGAAGAGGACCAATCCTTGTCTGGACTCCCCGGGAAGGATGGGAGCGGGGGAAAAGAGCAGGCCGGCCAGGACCTTGATCTTCTGCTGCCCCCCTCCCTCTTCGGACAGATTCCGATAGAGCTCCGTATACTCGATGGGCTGCAGCTCGCTTCCCTTGTCGCCCCCGAAGGTGGCGAAGCGCCCTCCCGTGACCATGGGTACTTTGGAGCTGTTGGTCGCGGTGATGAGGAATGCGTTGGTGCCCTCAAACCAGGCGGGAGCGGGATCGAAGAGGGCGGGGTTCGGAGAGTGGGAGGCCAGATGGGCCTGCAACTCCGGCTTCTTGAGATATTTCACCTCCACCGTCGATCTCTCGGAGCCGCAGACCAGAAAGCCATCCTTGATCTCGTGGCCCGCTTCCACCCAGGCGGGGCTGGGGGCCAGCTGCCTTTCCCCTACGATCTGGGGGGCGCATCCCGAGAGGGCCGCGCCCAGGACGAGCGAAGAGAGGACGACAAAGGAGAGGAGAAGGAATCGGATCCGGGGAACCCGTCCCCGCCCTCCCCTGGCTCGCCTACCGGGCCCGCTCTTCAAGCGATCCTCATGGCCCGCAGGCGTGCAACCCGTTCCTCGATGGGCGGATGGGTGGAAAAGAGGGAGAGAAAGCTTCTCCCTCTCAGAGGGTTCACGATGAAGAGATGGGAGGTGGCGGGATTGGCAGCCATAGGAATCCTCTCCGCCCCTAACTCCAATTTCTGCAGGGCATCGGCCAGCCTCCCCGGGCTTTTGGTGATGCGGGCAGAGCCCTCATCGGCCAGATACTCCCGGGAGCGGGATATGGCCAACTGGATGAGCGTGGCGGCAACGGGGGCCAGGATCGCCATGAAGATAAAGCCCAGGGCCCCTCCGCCCCGGTCCTCCTCATCCCGCCCTCCAAACCCACCGAAGATGGCAGTCCACTTGGCCATATTAGCCAACATGACGATCACGCCCGCCATGGTGGCAGCAATGGTGGCAATCAGGGTATCCCGGTGCTTGATATGGGAGAGCTCATGGGCGAGAACCCCTTCCAATTCCCCGCTGGAAAGGATCCGGAGGATCCCCTCGGTCACCGCCACCGCCGCGTGCTGGGGCGAGCGCCCGGTGGCAAAGGCATTGGGGGTTTCATTGGGCACGATATAGACCTTGGGCATGGGGATGCCGGCCCTCTGGGCCAAGCCCCGCACGACCCGAAACAGCTCCGGGGCATCTGCCTCCTGAACCTCCCGGGCACGATACAGGGCGAGAACGATCCGATCGGAGAACCAGTAACTCCCGAAATTCATGACCCCCGCAAAGATCAACGCAACCATCATTCCCTGCCGCCCCCCCAAGTAGTTGCCGAGCAGGACAAACAGCCCTGTCAGCAGTCCTAAAAGCAGAGCGGTCTTAAAGGTGTTCGACATCTTGACTCCTCCCTATTGTCAGCCTATCGTCAGCCTGATCGAGCTTGCGCTCCCTATGCATCTTTTACCCTTCGCCTGAGGCCCATCTTCCCTACTGGCACCAGGGTTTCCTTGTTGTCCATATTAGCCGAATCGATCTCGTTTTTCAACTGTTCTCGGAGGACCAGAATGGTATTCTCCATCTGTCGTCCCATCTCCTCCATCCTCTCCCGCATATTGAGGACCACTTCCACGCCCGCCAGATTGACTCCCAAATCGCGAATGAGGCGGGTGATCATCTCGATGCGGTCCACGTCCTCCTGAGAATAGAGGCGCGTGTTCCCCCCCGTCCGCGAGGGCCTGATCAATCCCTGCTTTTCATAAGCCCGGAGCGTCTGGGGATGAATCGAGAACATCTCTGCCACTATGCTGATCATGTAAAGCGGTTTCTTTTCCTGGTTCGATTTCATCTCTGCCTCTCAAAAGCTCAAAAGATGCGGGGAATATCCCTGCGGGGGTCTTCCGGATTCAACCTTTCAAAATCCTTGAGCAATTGCTGGGAGCGATCGTCCAAGCCTTTGGGGACCACGATCTTCACCTCTACATATTGATCTCCCCGGCCTGAGCCCTTCAAATGAGGCACCCCCTTTCCCCGCAACCGAAATACCTGGCCACTGGAGGTCTCGGGAGGGATCCTCATCGAGGTCATCCCATCTACCGTAGGCACTTCGATCGCCGCCCCGAGAGCTGACTCCGATATGGAAATCGGCATCTTGCAATAGATATTATCCCCCTTGCGCTCGAAGAAGACGTGAGGACGAATGCGGGTAGTGATGTAAAGGTCCCCCGGGGGGGCTCCCATGGGACCTGCCTCCCCCTTTTCTGCCAATCGGACCTTCGATCCGTTATCCACGCCGGCGGGAATCTTCACCGAGAGGCGCTCGTTTTGCAGGGCGACCCCCCTGCCGGCGCAGGCGACGCAGGAAATCCTCTTTCTGCCCCGACCCCCACAAGCCGGGCAGGTCTGGCTCAAGCTCAGTGACCCCCTCGATACCTGCCTCTTCCCGGTTCCCCTGCATTCGGGACAGACCTGCTGGCTGGAGTCAGGTGCCTCCCCGGTCCCCTGACAGGCGGAGCAGGCCACATGCCTCTGAACATTGACCTGGGTGGTCAATCCCCGCACCGCGTCCATGAAGTCCAGGTCCACGGTGTAATAGATATCCTCTCCCCTTCCCGGCTGCTGCGCCTCCTCCTGATACGATGGATACGATCCGCGCGAACTGCGGCGAAAGAGATCGGAGAAGAGATCGGAGAAACCGCCAGCGCCGCCGCCACCTCCGCCTGCGCCGGCCTCAAATCTCAGGTTGGAAAAATCGATATTGCTGAAATCGAAGCCCCCGAATCCGCCACCTGCGCCGGCGTCCGCCGGTCCCGGGCGATACGAGGGTCCCTGGTGTCCGAAGAGATCATACTGCTTCCGTTTCTCCGGATTGCTGAGGACTTCATAGGCCTCATTGATCTCCTTGAATTTCGCCTCGGCCCCTTTGTCATTGGGATTGACATCCGGATGGTGTTTGCGGGCCAACCTGCGGTAGGCCTTTTTGATTTCCTTTTCGGCAGCCCCCTTGGGAACCCCCAAGACCTCATAGTAGTCTCTTTTGGCCACCCCACTTGCCCCTGTCGCTCCCGACGGTATGTTCGTTCGGTATTCCGCCTGACATCTGATGCTTAGGTATGATCGCTATGATAACGGGGGGAGGCCACGAAGGGAATGAAGTCGAGCCTTCTCGATCCCTCCTTCGTGGCCGCCGCCCCGAATCTTCAGTAACTCCTGCTCCTATTTGACTTGCACTTGGATCTGCTTCGGCTTCGCCTCTTCCGCCTTGGGCAGGGAGATCTCCAGGATACCATCTTTGAAGGTGGCCTCGATCCCTTCCTGCTTGACGGTATTGGGCAGCGTAAACGACCTCTGGAAGGTTCCGTAGGTCCGTTCCACCCGATGGTAATTCTCCTGCTGGACCTCCTTTTCGAACTTCTTCTTGCCCTTCAGGGTGAAGGTGTTGTCCTGAACCCGGATGTCGATATCCTCCTTCTTCAGGCCCGGAAGCTCCGCCTTGAGCACCAGCTTCTCTTCCGTCTCATAGATATCCATGGCTGGAGCCCAGGCGCCGGCAGCCAGGCCCTCTTCCTCGGTTCCCTTCATCTTGCCGAAGTACTCGCTGAAGAGCCGGTCCATTTCCCTCTGCAGGGAAGAAATCTCCCCCAAGGGCCCCCAGCGCCTCAGCCCGCGAAAAGGTTCCCACCTGGTGATTGCCATCTCCTTTCACCTCCCTTCTACTGAGATGATCGTTATAGGATCACAGGGCCGGTACGCCCCTCGATCTTCTTCAAACTTACTTCTTACCCAGATCCTCGAATTCCGCATCCACTACGTCGCCGGCGGGCTTGCCGCCATCTCCGCCCGAAGAGGGGCCAGCACTCCGATCCTCCCCTCCAGCATCTTTGGGGGCGGATCCGGAGGCGGCGCGGGCCTGGGCCTCTTTGTACATCACTTCGGCCAAATTATGGGAGGCCTTGGTGAGCTGATCCATCGCCTTCTTGATCCGATCCATATCCTGGCTTTCCAGCGCCTTTTTCCCCTCGGAGATGCCCTCTTCAATCGGGGAGATCTCGCTGATGGGGATCTTTTCCCGGTTCTCGTTAAGGGTCTTCTCCGTGGCGTAGATCAAATTATCGAGGTGGTTCCGGGTCTCGATGTCCTGGCGCCTCCGCTTGTCCTCCTCGGAATGGGCGTCGGCGTCCCTCACCATCTTCTTGATTTCCTCGTCGGTGAGGCCACTGGAGGCGGTGATGGTGATTTGCTGTTCCTTTCCGGTTCCCAGATCCTTCGCTGAGACATTGACGATGCCGTTGGCGTCGATATCGAATGTCACCTCCACCTGGGGGATGCCTCGCGGCGCCGGGGGAATTCCCACCAGATGGAACTTGCCCAGGGTCCGGTTATCGGCCGCCATCTCCCGCTCCCCCTGGAGCACATGGATCTCCACACTGGTCTGGCTATCCGCGGCGGTGGTGAAGATCTCGCTCTTGCGGGTGGGGATGGTGGTATTGCGCTCGATCAGGCGGGTCATCACCCCTCCCAGGGTTTCGATTCCCAGGGAGAGCGGGGTGACATCGAGAAGGACCACATCCTTCACATCACCCGCCAGGACTCCGGCCTGTATGGCGGCTCCCACCGCGACCACCTCATCGGGGTTGACCCCCTTGTGGGGCTCCTTCCCGAAGAGCTCCTTGACCACCTGCTGCACCTTGGGCATGCGGGTCTGTCCACCCACCAGGATCACCTCATCGATATCCGAGGACTTGAAGCCTGCGTCCTCCAGGGCCCTCTTGCAGGGCCCGACGCTCCGCTGGATCAGATCATCCACCAGCTGCTCCAGCTTCGCCCGGCTTAGCTTCATGGAGAGGTGCTTGGGGCCCGAGGCAT
The DNA here is from genome assembly GCA_963718295.1 of uncultured Methylomirabilota bacterium. Taxonomy (GTDB): domain Bacteria; phylum Methylomirabilota; class Methylomirabilia; order CAVQYV01; family CAVQYV01; genus CAVQYV01. Next base: position 83,392 of record CAVQYV010000005.1, read on the forward strand.
CGGCAGTAATGAAGGGGAGATTGATCTCCGTCTCCATGGTGGTGGAGAGCTCGCACTTGGCTTTTTCCGCCGCCTCCTTCAGACGCTGCAACGCCATCCGGTCCTGGGAGAGATCGATACCCTGGTCTTTTTTGTACTCCTCGACGATCCAACGCATGACGCGCTCATCGAAGTCATCTCCACCCAGATGGGTATCTCCATTGGTGGATTTCACCTCGAACACGCCCTCCCCGATCTCCAGGATGGAGATATCAAAGGTCCCGCCGCCCAGATCATAGACGGCTATCTTCTGATCCTTCTTTTTATCCAGGCCGTAGGCCAGGGCTGAAGCCGTGGGCTCATTGATGATCCGCAGTACCTCCAGTCCGGCAATCCTGCCGGCGTCCTTGGTGGCCTGCCGCTGGCTATCGTTGAAGTAAGCCGGAACGGTGATGACCGCCTGGGTAACTTTCTGGCCCAGGTAGGCCTCAGCAGACTCCTTCATCTTCTGCAGGACCATGGCCGAGATCTCGGGGGGGGAATACCCCTTCCCCTTGATCTCCACCGTGGCATCTCCGTTCTGGGCCCTGACGACCTTGAAGGGAACCAGCTTGATCTCCTGTTGCACCTCATCGTACTTGCGGCCCATAAATCGTTTGATGGAAAAGACGGTATTCTCCGAGTTGGTTACTGCCTGGCGCTTAGCCACCTGGCCTACCACTCTGTCCCCATCTTTGGTGAAGGCTACGACGGAAGGGGTTGTCCGGCCTCCCTCCGCACTGGGGATGACGACGGGATCGCCACCTTCCATAACCGACACCACCGAGTTGGTAGTTCCCAGGTCAATTCCAATTACCTTGCTCACCGTAAACCTCCTTTTTTTCTCTTAAGAGATCCTGCTCTCTTGTTTTGGAGTCGATAAGAACAGCAGTTGCAAATGGAAATCGATGACTTCATTGAGTGGATAATATAAAATATGAGCCCCATCTTGTCAAGTCATTTTACAAAAAAATAGTAAACTTTTCAAATTGATGGCAGGAGGGGGCCTGGAGGGAGGAACGACGCTTTGAGTCTATGCCCAGTTCGGCGGGATTCCCGACCGCCCGTCCCAGAAGTTGCTGAGATCTCTTGCAGAAACCGCCATCCCTGCCCCTCGAAGCGCTTGACAAATGATCTTGGAAGCGGTATTAAGTTCCTGCCCTTTTCTGCCTCCCTCCGTGACCCAAAGAGATATTTTCTCTGCACCTCGAGGGAACTCGGATGGCCGAGGGAGGAGAAACCAAAATGGATTGGGGCTCCCCGCAGCGATCTGCGAGGATTGTGTGCGCCATGCACTTTCGTGCCCTGTAGTAAGGAGAGGAAGGAATCCCTCATGACTTTCGACCCTGGGAGGAAACGGCCGGTTGACCTCCTGATCTTCGACCTGGACTGCACCTTGGCCGACACCAAATTTGATATCGCCCAGGCCACAAACTACGCCCTGAGGCATCTGGGCCTGCCGATGCTCCCCGTGGAAACGATCTATGGGTATATCGGCAATGGGGTGGAGAAGATCATCGAGCGGGCGCTGACCCAAGAACATGCATCTCTGCGGAAAGAAGCGCTGAACTTTTTCGGCGAGCACTACGATCGGCACCTTCTGGATCACACCCGCCTGTACCCCCGTGTTCGCGAGACCCTGGAGCATTTCCAGGGAAAGAAAAAGGCGGTAGCCACCAACAAGACCCTCAAATATACCTTGAAGATGCTCGAAGGTCTAAAAATACGGTCCCACTTCGAGATGGTGTTGGGTGGAGACAGCACCGAACACAAAAAGCCCAATCCCGAACCCCTGGAGAAGATCATCCAGGGCCTGCAAGTGGAGCCCAACCGCGCAGTGATGGTGGGAGACAGTGTGCCAGATGTCTTGGCCGGCAAACGAGCTGGGTTGATTACCTGCGCCCTTAGCTATGGCCTGGGAAAGCGGGAGGATCTCCTTCAGGCGGCGCCTGATTACCTGCTGGATGACATGTGGCAGCTTACGGAGATATTGGCCTAAGGGATTTAGCAAGGGGCTCACCGATGTTCCAATGTGGCCATTGCGGCCAGGAGTTGAAGATTGAAGGGCAGATCCGACGCGAGGAGGCCTGTCCGTCCTGCGGCGGCTACCTGCACTGTTGCCTGAATTGCAGGTTCTTCGCCGACGGCATTTCCCGCAGATGCAGCGAGCCCCAGGCGGAAGAGGTGCGGGATCGGTCGGCGGCCAATTTCTGCGGCTTCTTCGTCCTGGGTCGGGGCGGGGCTTCCTTTGCCTCGCTTCACTCGGATGCCAAGGCAGAAGAGGCCAAGGCCCGGTTCGAGGCACTCTTTCGCAAGGAGCCCAAGGGGGGCATGATACCGTCGTGAAAGAAGGCCCCCGCATCCGTGAGATATGGAAGAAGCTGGAGGCCGAATATCGTGGAACGACCGTCGCCCTTCATTTCCAGAATCCTCTCCAGCTCTTGATTGCCACGATTCTGGCCGCCCAGTGTACCGATGAGAGGGTTAACGAGGTCACCCAGAGGCTCTTCCAGAAATATCCTACGGCGGAGTCCTTCGCCAACGCAGATCCGGCGGAGCTGGAAGTGGACATTCGCCCCACCGGCTTCTTTCGCAACAAGGCGAAGGCGGTCATCGGCTCCTGCAGGAAGATCGTGGACTCCTTCGGAGGGCGGGTGCCGGCACGCCTGGAGGATCTGATGAATCTCCCGGGGGTGGGGCGAAAGACGGCCAATATCCTGCTGGGGAATGCCTTTGACCAGCAGGCGATTGCGGTGGACACCCATGTCTTCCGGGTCTCCCATCGCCTGGGCCTCACCCAGAGTTCGGATCCAGATCAGGTGGAGGAGGAGCTCACCCGCCTCATCCCCAAGCAGAATTGGACCCAAGCCACTCACTGGCTGGGTTGGCATGGCCGCAAGATCTGCCAGGCTAAGAAGCCCCTCTGCACCGTCTGCATCCTTTATGATCTCTGCCCTTGGGAGGGAAAACCGGTCGAGGCGGGGAAGGATTTCCGAGCCAAGAAAGATTCAAAGGAAAGGGCAGCGATCCGATCGCAGAAGACTGCTTCTTGCCCCTCAACCCTTTGGGCATTTGCCGGCAGACCTATCCATCCGATCTGAGGCACCCATTGTAGTACTAAGAGCAAGGCTACGTCTTACATCATCTCAGGAATAGAAAGGTAACCGAACTATGGGGAGCGTGGTCAAGAAGAGGCGCAAGAAGATGAGCAGGCATAAATTCAAAAAGCGACTTCGCGCCACCCGCCACCAGCGAAAGAAGTAAGGGGAAGTAACAGGCAGGGCAAAAAGACCCTGATGAAGCACTTCAGGGTGCGGGCTTCTCCTTTGAGGGCCCGCACCCTGGCCGCCAGAGTTCCTTTCTCGAAATCTCGTCCGGCCATCGGCCTGAAATGACCACCCCTTGCTGATTGCAAACTCGTTTTTCCACCCATCCGTCAGATCCGACCTTTACTTCCGTAGATCCCATCTCTCGATGCCTCCCAATCCTCCTTCTTTTACGGTTGGGAGTCCGGAGCACAGAAGCTCGCGAAGGGCACTCCGGGGCAACCCAGGCCTCCCTCCCCCTTGATGCCATCATGCGTAACATAAGGTTCGACATGGGATCGAACTCTTGGCATAGGTGATGCGCGGGCCATCCACCATTCGATTTTGATATCTTTCCTTCGCCCGGATGTGGTAGAGGAGAGTGGTAAGTCAGAAAGAAGGGAGGCAAGTGCCATGGGTAATTGGGAAAATCGGATAGGAAGGGAGGAAGGGGCCATGATCGGTAAGGGAATCGAAGGACTCAGGGGAGCAGCGAACATCGGCAGGAGGATCGGAGGCAAGTCCCTGGTCCTGGCTGTGATCATCTTCGTCCTGTTGTGGGGCACCTTCGTGCTCGTACCCGCCGGCCACCGGGGCGTGGTGTTGCTCTGGGGCTCCGTGGAAAAGCGGGTTATGGGGGAAGGCCTCAATTTCAAGGTTCCCCTCGCCGAACGGGTGATCAAGGTGGACGTGCGGGTCCAGCCCCATCCCTTCCGGGAGATCGACGCCGCTTCCAAGGAGTATCAGGCGGTGAAGCTCACGGGAATGATGAACTTCCACATCGATCCGGCCTATGTAAATGAGCTCTACCAAAAGGTGGGATCCGATTTTGCCGACAAGGTGATCGATCCCGCCTTCAACGACTTCATCAAAGAGGTAGTCCCCACCTACACCGTCCAGGAGATCCTTCCCAAGCGGGAGGAGATTCGGAAAACAGCCATGGCCAAGCTGGGAGGAAACCTCTCTCGCTACCACATCATCGTGGACGATATCTATCTCTCCAATATCCGCTTCAGCCCCGAATACGAACAGGCCATTGAGGCGAAGCAGGTGGCGCAACAACAGGTGGAGACCCAGAAGCAGGTGCTCGCCCAGCGGGAGATCGAGGCCAAGCAAAAGGTGGCGTCGGCCAAGGGTGAGGCGGAGTCAACGGTCATCGTGGCCGAAGGTATGGCGAAGGGAAATGAGGTCCTGGCTCGCTCCATCAGCCCTCTCCTTGTCCAATACAAGAGCATCGAGAAATGGAACGGGAGCCTGCCCCAGGTGGCGGGAGGGGCTTTGCCCTTCATCAATCTGGGGAGGATGGGAGAAGCTTCCAAGTAGTCGGAGGGGCCGAGCGAGGATCTGGATCCAGTTTATTTGCCCAGGAGCACCACCGTGCTTCGCGGGTTGGCAAGGTAGAAATCCGAAGGATGAAGGGGGATCTCCTCGCCTGGATCCAGGAAATCCGCACCGGCTTCCAGGCTGGTATCGATCACCCGATACCACCTCTGCCCTTCTTGCGGCGGCGGAACGCGGATGTACTGAGGGGATGGATCGGCGTTCAGGATCACGAAGAGAAGATAATCGCCGATTTCGGATGGCTCTTCGCTTCCATCCAGCAAATAGCACAGGGTACGAAGCTCAGGGTCTTCCCAGGATGGCGTTTCCAGGTCCTTGCCATACCAGGTGATATCAGGCAGATGGTCCGCTTCCAGGTCCCTCCCCAAAAAGAATTTCCTCCTCTGCAGGATGGTATGCCTCCTGGTAAAGGCGACGGCCTTCCGGTAGAATTCGAAGACGTCTGAGTTCTTCTGGATCTCATTCCAATCGAACCAGCTGATCTCGTTGTCCTGGCAATAGGCATTGTTATTGCCCCGCTGCGTCCTCAGGAATTCGTCCCCACCGAGGGCCATGGGGGTGCCCGCAGAAAAGAAGAGATAACAGAAATAGTTCTTCGCAAGTTGCTTTCTCAGCTGGATGATCCGAAGATCGTCGGTTTCCCCCTCCACCCCACAATTCCAGGAGTGATTGTCATTGCTGCCGTCTCGGTTATCCTCCAGGTTGGCTTGGTTGTGTTTGAAATCGTATGAGACCAGGTCCCACAGGGTAAAGCCGTCGTGGCAGGTAATGAAGTTGATGCTGTTGTATGCCGACCTACCGTCATCTCCATAGAGGTCCGCAGAGCCAGTAAGCCTCCATCCCAGGTCCTTGACCTGCCCTTTATCTCCCTTCCCGAACCTCCGCATGGTATCTCGAAACTTGCCATTCCATTCTAACCAGTCCACCGGAAAGTTCCCCACCTCGTAGGTCCCGAGGTCCCAGGGCTCAGCAATGAGCTTGATCCGACTCAGCACCGGATCCTGGGAGATCACATCGAAGAAGGAGGCTGACTTCTGGAAAAACCCTTCCTGTCGTCCCAATACCGAGGCCAGGTCGAAGCGAAAACCATCCACATGCATCACTTCCACCCAGTAGCGCAGGGAGTCCATGACGAGTCGGATCACCGCGGGATGGGCCAGATTGAAGGTATTGCCGCAGCCCGTATAATTCATATAGCGGCGGTAGGGCTCGTGAGAGGCTCCCGTCAGACAGTAGTAGACCGGGTTATCGATCCCCTTGAAGGAGAGGCAGGGCCCCAGTTCATTCCCCTCCGCGGTATGGTTGTAGACCACATCCAGGATGACCTCGATGCCGGCCTGGTGGAGCTCCCGCACTACGGTCTTGAACTCCTCCACCTGGCATCCGGGGAAGTTCTGGGTGCTGTAGGAGGACTCGGGGGCGAAAAAGCCGATCGTGTTGTATCCCCAGTAGTTCGTCAGGCCTTTCTCCAGGAGGAAATCCTCCACGTAGAGTTCCTGGAGGGGGAGAAATTCGACGGCATTGATCCCCAAGCCCTGCAGGTAAGGGATCTTCTCGATGAATCCCCTATAGGTCCCAGGATGGGAAACCCCCGAGGAGGGGTGCGCGGTAAATCCCTTCAGATGCACCTCATAGAGGATCAGCTTCTCGGGGGGGATATGGGGGGACACATCGCCCTGCCAGTCGAAGCGATCGTCGATTACAATGGAAAGCGGAACCACATGGGTGTTATCCCGCTGATCCATGTACAGGTCCTTATCGGGTGCGTTAGGGTCATAGGGCAGGAGCAGGTTGTCGGCGTTTCTAAACTTGCCCGTCAGGGCCTTCGCATAGGGATCCATCAGGAGCTTGTTCTCATTGAATCGCATCCCATATTGGGGATGGTATTCCCCGCGGACCTTGTATCCATAAAGCTGCCCGGCCTTCACCCCTTCCACGAAAGCATGCCAGATATATCGGGTCCGATTTTCCAGCTGGATGATATCGGAAGGCATCCGCCCCCGGCGAATCGAAGAGGAGCAGATAGACCTCTGCCGCATGCTGGGAGTAGATCGCAAAATTCACCCCCTCCGGATGGAGCGTGGCCCCCAGAGGATAGAACTTGCCCTTGAAGACCCTCCTGGGGGTCAGACCTACACTCTTGACAAATGGTGGCTTCGGCTCATAATCCTTCATATCCCCTCCTCCCTCTCAGAGGTCAGTCCGCCAGCTGCTGCGCCTCGGCAAAGCTGAAATGGTCATCCTTCCCCACGATGATGTGGTCGAGGATTCGGATATCCAGCGCCCGCGTCGCCTCAATCAGGGCCCGGGTGAGCTGTCTATCCTCGGAAGAGGGGTCCGATTGTCCGCTCGGGTGATTGTGGACCAGGATCAAACCGGATGCATGATGGGCCAATGCCTCTTCGATGACGCGCCGGGGATAGATGACCGCCCGATTCACCGTTCCTTCGTGGACGATCCGGTGATGCAGAACTTGGTTCTTCGTGTTCAGAAAGATCACCATGAAGCTCTCGTGGGGGCGCCCGGCCAGCTTGGCTCGAGCGAAATCCAGGACCGCTTGAGGAGAAGATAGCACATCCATCTGCTTCATCTTCTCGGAGAGGTAGGTCCCACAGGTTTCTTTTACCAAGTGAATGAGCGAGGAGGAAGCAGGTCCCATCTGTGTAACCTTCTCCAGTTCTTGGGGACTGGCATCCAAGACTCCGGAGAGGCTACCGAAGCGCCCGATGAGCATCTTGGCGATGGGCTTCACATCCCTTCGAGGAATGGCATAGGTCAGGAGGAGCTCGAGCAGCTCATAATCGTGAAATCCTTCGACCCCCGCCTTCCGAAACCTCTCCCGCAGCCGCTTGCGATGGTCAATGTAGTCGGGCTTCCCTATCTCGATTCCAGCCGCCTTGCTTGAATCAGAAGGTTCGCCGGTCTTTCGATGCTTCTTCGGCAAGGATTCCTTCCCGCTCTTATTCCCAACGACCATCGTGAACCTCGGTTCTCGAATGTTGTGTGGACACCCCAGGCAAGCCTGGGGAAACTTTCTCTTGCCGGTGCGGCCGGCTCCTGAGCGACCTTGTGCGCTTAGGAGCGAGGAGGGCTCGGAGAAGTGAGGCCGAGCTGTCTGAGCCCTCCGATGGGCTATGAAGGAGGGCGAGTTCTCGGCCGCCGAGATCGCACGAGCGAATGCACGCGGGAGCGAAGGGGATGGCCAAACCGATGCGCCTTGGGTGCAAACAAGCCCATCCCCCCCAGCTCAAGCCGGAAAACTCAACGCGATACATTGGCAGTCAGAAATATATCAGGGTCGATTTCAAAGTAAAGCCTTTTCCTGTTATGGTTTTTGGGGTTGACAATTCTGCCGCTTGGTTGATAATCGGACAGGGAGGGACATCCAGAAACAGGGAAATGAGGCAGCGTTATGGGATGTGAAACGAGTCAGATCACCGGGAATGGCCAGTTGACGGGGAAGTGGGAGATTCCACTCGTCGCCCTAGTCTTTGCCGTGGCGGCGTTTCTCCTTTTCTTCCGCCTGGGCGCGGGCAGCCTCCATTCCTGGACCGAGGCGATCTATGCCCAGACCTCCAAGGAGATCCTCCAGACCGGGGATTGGAACACCCTCCATCACAATGGGACTCCTTACCTGAAGAAGCCTCCCCTCTTCATGTGGCTTACCGCCATCGCCTACAAATTGTTGGGCATCCATGAGTTTTCTTCCCGTGTCTTTTCCCCTCTCTTCGCTTTAGGAATCTTCGTTTTCGTTTATCTCCTGGCGCGCCAGATGGGCTCCTGGCAAGTGGGGTTGGGGGCCATTCTCATCCTATTGCATGGCGTCAAGGACTGGAACTACGCACATCGCTACAATTTCCTGGCCCTCTCCCGCGCCTCCAATATCGACATCCCTCTCACCTTCTTCATCGCCTGGACCCTGTATCTCCTCTGGAGGGGGCGCGAGAACCCTCGATGCCTGGCCTGGATGTGCATCCCATTGGGTTTAGGGATCATGACCAAGAGCGCGGTGGGGGGCCTTCCCTTTCTCATGACCCTTCTCTTCGTTTTCTTCACCCGTAAGCGGGTTTCCTGGAGTTACCGCCACTTGGCCGCCGGACTTGGCCTCGGGATTCTGATTGCGGCCCCCTGGCACATCGGCCAACTGCTCTTGCATAAGCAGCAATTCTGGAATGACTATGTCTCCAGGACCGTAGTCGCCCGGGTGGGCCACTACCTGACCCGCGTCAAGCACGAGACCTACTATCTGTCCGTCCTTCGAAAGGGATTCGGGCTATCGGCCTATCTTCTTCCGGTGGCAGTCCTCTATGGGCTCTACCAGGGGACGCGGAAGCGACAGGACTCCAGCGTCCTGCTGCTCATCTGGGCACTACTTCCTCTATTGCTCTTCTCCCTGTCCCGCGATAAGAATGGTTGGTATATTTCCCAGGTCTATCCAGCCATGGCCCTGCTGCTCTGTCAATTCCTGCGGGGAATACTGAAAAGGCCTTGGGCTTTTGCTGCCGTGGTTGCCTTGCTGTTCGCCACCGGCCTCCGTTTTCCCCCGCCCGCCGATCCTGCCCGAGAGATCAAGACCTTGATCCCCTGTCTCCAGAAATGGGTCAGGCCGGGAGAGATCCTTCATGTGTATGGGGCGAAATCTCGGGTGCCTGCCCCCAATCTGACCTTTTATGCGGACCGCCTCACTCGTTCGGTCAGGAGGAGACCCCTCGCCGAGGCTTTAAGGGAGAAGGGTTTCTTCCTGGTGACCACTACTGACCACTGGAGCGGGGAGAGGGATGGAGGCAGGTTAATCTGTCAGTCGGGGAAATGGGTGCTGTTAGAGGGCCAGGGGCGGGGAAATGGGAAGAACACCCATTCTTCAAATTACCGAAGTGAGAGGATGCCGTCCTTACCGCAGGCTGAGGAGATAAGGATTCTCAACCGGAGCCTTGATAGATGACCCCATCCCCTCCAGATCCCACACTTAGCACCCCAGCCGATCCGACCTCCTCCATGGTGGACGATTTTGTGGCCCGCTATCCTTTTCCTCTGGACGACTTCCAGCTCCAGGCCCTCCGCAAGATCGCCGAAGGATCATCCGTCATCGTCTCTGCCCCCACGGGCGCCGGAAAGACGCTGATCGCCGAATTTGCCATCTGGCTTGCCTTATCGCGCCAGCAACGAATCGGCTATACCACCCCTCTCAAGGCCCTCAGCAATCAGAAATATGCCGACTTTCAACGCCAGTTTGGGGAGCAACAGGTCGGCATCCTCACCGGCGATGTGAAGGTGAATCCCCAGGCACCCGTCCTGGTCATGACCACCGAGATCCTTCGCAATATGTTCTATGAGCGGGCCTTCCCCGAGATGGCCTATGTGGTGCTGGATGAATGCCATTTCATCGGGGATGAGAGCCGGGGGACGGTCTGGGAGGAGATCATCATCAACTGCCCTCCCGAAATCCGGCTGGTGGCCCTATCCGCTACGGTCTCCAATATCCGGGAAATCGCAGACTGGATCGAGGAGGTGCACGGGCCCATGGAGGTCATCTACCACCCCGTTCGTCCGGTCCCGCTGGAATTTCTCTTCTGCGATCGAGAGGCCAAAATGGTCTCTCTGACCGGAATGGGCCAGCGCCAGCTGGAGCAAAGCCTCTACCGGGGGCAGATGCGAACCGAAAGGAGAGGTCGCCGGGGACGCGCCAAGGATGGGGGGAAGTTCTCCGCACCCCGGAGGCCTGCCAGTCCCTCCCTGGTCATACCCACCCTCGAGGGCCGAGGTTGGCTTCCGGTCATCTATTTCGTCTTCAGCCGGGCCGGATGCGAGCGATCCCTGCAGCAATTCCTGGAAGAGGGAGGCGATCTCCTCCGGGGGGATCAAAAGGGGCAGGTGGAGACGCTCATTGAGGAGACGCTGTTGGAGTATCCCAGCATCAGCCTGGAGAGCGAGCTCAACGCCACCCTCACCCAGGGCTTGAAGCGGGGAGTGGGGGTACATCACGCCGGCATCCTCCCTGCCCTCAAGCGCCTGACCGAGACCCTCTTCGAGAAAGGCCTGGTCAAAGTGGTGTTCGCCACCGAAACCATGAGCCTGGGGATTCATATGCCTGCGAAGTCGGTGGTCCTTCAGGGGCTATCCAAGAGGACGGACTATGGATTCCGGAATCTGACTCATAACGAGATCACCCAGATGGGAGGAAGGGCGGGAAGAAGAGGGATCGATCCGGAGGGCAAGTGCATTGTGGCCTTGGAATCGAAAGAGGCCATCGGTGAGACCCTCCGAGTGATCCGAGGAAGGCCAGAGCCCGTGGAAAGCCAGTTTCGCATCGGATATAGCTCCGCCGCTTTGCTGCTGCGCAGCTACGCCGACGATGAGGCCATCCGCAAGGTCATCGAATCCAGCCTGGGCCAATATCAGAATCGGAAGCGGATCGAGGCCATGGAATTCGAGATCGACCAGTTAGAAGAGAGGGTCAAAGAATGCCAATCCTATCGACCCTTCTGCGGGGATCTGCAACAGATTCAAAGATATCGCCAGCTGAGGGAGGAAGGGGGAGGCAGAAAGGCGAAGGGAGTGACTCCTGACCGGGAAGAGAGGGCCTGTCATGGTTGCCCCAAGAGGGGGGACTGCGAGCGGCAGATAAGACGGTGCCGCCGGGCAGAGCGGAGCCTGAATGCCAAGAGGCAGGATCTCGATGTCCTCGCCAACTCCTACTGGGAACAGTTCGTACGGGTGACCGGAGTCCTGCGGCACTTCGGCTACGTGAAAGGCCATAACCTGACCCCGGAAGGGCAGCTGATCGCCTCATTGCGACACGACAATGAGCTGCTCGTGGCCCGCATCACCTTCTCGGGTATTCTGAAGGGGCTGAAGACCGCGGAAATGGCGGCCATGCTGTCCTGCGTGGTGGATGAGCCGCGGAGTCGGGACGCCCTCATCGCCAAGGCATTTTTGAGGAGCCATCCCCACCTCAAGAGGCGATATCGAGAGATGGAGGCCCTGGCCGAGGAGATCTTCGGAGTGCAGCGGGAAAGGAGGGTCTCTCTGCCCCTGAACCTGCATACCAACTTCATGGCCGCAGCCTACGAATGGGCCTCAGGGCAGGACGATTGGATAGGACTGGTGCAGGGGAGCTTTGGGGGACACGAGGGCGACCTGATCCGCTCCTTCCGGAGGCTCATCGATCTCTGCCGCCAACTCATCGATGCCCCCAACCTCCCCCCTGACCTGGAAAGGGAACTCTGGCAGGCCACAGAGATATTAGATCGGGATATCGTCTGGGAAAGCGCGCTGATCTAAGCCAGGCGACCCTCCCCCGCCTCAGGCCTGAAGCCGGCCTACGTCACTACCCATCCGGGCTGGTCCAAATAGCCGAAAAGGCCAAGGGCAATTAATGCCTTCTGCCGCCGCCTCCGCCGCCTCCGCCGCCTCCGCCTCTTCGACCGGAATCCCTACGTTCTTCGGAGCGGGCTTCATTGACCAGAATACTGCGGCCATCGAGGGATTGCCCATTCATCTTGCGGATGGCTTCGTCGGCCTCCTTCTGGCTTGCCATCTCGACAAAACCGAATCCCCTCGACTGCCCTGTGGATCGGTCTGTGACGAGATTGACGGATTCCACCGTGCCAGCCTTCGAGAATAGCTCCTCAAGAGCCTCCCTGGTGGTCGTATAAGAAAGGTTACCCACATATAACTTCTTCCCCATGGTCCGGTCCTCCTGTCTGTTTACAGCGCGAAAGGCCAATGAAGCAAGGAAATGCTCGGTCCGAAGAAAACCATGGGGATGCGCCAACCCCCCAAGGAGTTCAAGGGTCGGTGAATCAATATCCGATTTGCCGGGAAATGTCAAAGGAAATTCTGTCCGCCGCGCCTCTTCTCCTTGACCGGAGGAAATCCAACGTGTTATCGTTCCCGTGAGGAAACCCAGAAAGGAAACATCCATGAGATACATCAGTACTCGGGGAGGAGTCGCGCCGATTCCCTTCCGAGAGGCCGTCATGACAGGGCTCGCCCCCGATGGGGGTCTCTTGCTCCCGGAGGAAATCCCCGTCCTCTCTCCTAATGTCCTTTACTCCTGGCAGGGGCTTTCTTATCAGGATCTCGCCTTTCAGATCCTCTCCCGCTATGCCGACGATTTGCCATCCCCGGCACTTCGCGATCTCATCGATCTTTCCTACTCCTCCTTCTCCCATCCCCAGATTACCCCCGTGGTCAAGAAAGGGGAGGTGTACATCCTGGAGCTTTTCCATGGCCCCACCCTGGCCTTCAAGGATCTGGCGCTCCAATTCCTGGGAAACCTATTTGAGTACCTGCTCAAAGAGAGCGGACAGAAGATGAATATATTGGGCGCCACCTCCGGGGATACGGGCAGTGCGGCCATTTACGGAGTGAAGGGAAGGGACAACATTCACATCTTCATCCTCCACCCCCACAAGAAGGTCAGCCCCATCCAGGAATTGCAGATGACCACGGTTCCCGATGCCAATGTGTTCAATATCGCGATCCGGGGCACCTTCGACGATGGCCAGGGGATTGTGAAGTCCATTTTCAATGACCACCCTTTCAAGGAGCGGTACGCCCTGGGAGCCGTCAATTCCATCAACTGGGCGCGGGTGCTGGCTCAGGTGGTCTATTACTTCTATGCCTATTTTCGGGTGGCAGAGGAGACGGGGAGGGGTGAAGTGCTCGTCTCGGTGCCCACCGGGAATTTTGGGGACATCTTTGCGGGATACCTCGCCCAGAGGATGGGTCTGCCCATCAAGCGCCTGATTCTGGCCACCAATGAAAATAATATCCTCACCCGCTTCGTACAAAGCGGCGATTATTCCATGGGAGATGTGGTTGCCACCTACAGTCCCTCCATGGACATCCAGGTAGCCAGCAATTTCGAGCGCTATCTCTATTACCTGTATGGCGAGGACGCGCTGTCGGTGCGAGAGGCCATGAGGGTCTTTCAGAGGGAGGGCAGACTCCATTTCTCGGAGGAGGAGCGCAAGAGGGCGCAGGCGGACTTCGTTTCCGCCTCGGTCAGCCAGGAGGAGACCCTGGACACCATACGCAAGTTCCACCGAGAGGAAGGCTATCTCCTGGATCCCCATACCGCTGTGGGCGTGAAGGCCGGCCTGCGTTGCCCCGAAGATCACCTTCCCCTCATCTGTCTGGCGACCGCCCATCCCGCAAAATTTGGAGAGGCGGTCAAGCGGGCCATCGGAGCCGATCCGGAGCTACCGCCCCCATTGGCTGGCCTTCAAAGTCGACCGGCTCGATGCGCCATCCTCCCCGCCGGGGTGGATGCGGTAAAGGCCTATATCGAGACTCACGCCATCAGGTGACCCAACCCAACCCTCCCGGCCTCACCAGCTGTTGCATTGCGCATTGCCGGCATCGCTGCCAGCGCTCTCTGGGCATCTGAGACGGGTGGAAGATGTCTCCGTCTCCCCCAGGCGGAACGACAAGAGAGATCTTTCATGAAGCACCCAGAAGCCCCACGCGCCGCAAAAGCCGAAACCTTGACCCTGGCTATCTCCGGCATGCACTGCGCCTCCTGCGTGAAGGCGATCGAAAACGCACTGCAAAGACTGGAAGGAGTAGAGGACGCCAGCGTCAATTTCGCCTCGGAGAAGGCCAAAGTCACCTTTGATCCGAAGCGGGTAACGCCCAGGGCCTTGGAGGAGGCCGTGGAGGCAGCCGGTTATCAGGTGATTCGGGCGCCGGGGCCGGCAGCCCACCTCCTTCGCCTGAAGATCATCGGCATGGACAATCCCCATTGTCTGGGGACCGTGGAGGGTGCGCTGGAAAACCTGCCCGGGGTTATCTCCCAGGAGCTCTCGCTCAACGAGCGGGCCATGATCCACTTCGATCCGCAGGTCATCACCCCGGATGGGATCAAGGCCGCCATCCTCCGGGCAGGCTATACGCCCCTGGAGGAAGAAGAGGCGACCCCCGATTGGGAGAAGATGGCCCGGGAGAAGGAGATCCGAGGCCTCCAAACGCGCTTCAGGGTAGCCATCCTCTTCGCCCTTCCGCTCCTCTATGTGGCGATGGGACCACATCTCGGGCTTCCCTTCCCCGCCTGGAGTCCTCCCGCAATCGCCCTGCTGCAGTTTTTCCTCGCCACCCCCATCATCCTGGCCGGATCCCTGTTCTATCGCCGGGGGATATTCTCCCTGCTTCAAACCCACACCTCCAACATGGATACCCTGGTGGCCCTGGGCACGGGCTCGGCCTACCTCTGGAGTCTCTACGTCTCCATCTCGATCTGGGTGGGTGCAGGTAACCGAAGCAGCGAGGACCTCTATTATGAAGTGGCGGGCCTGCTGATCGCCTTCATCCTCCTGGGAAAATGGATGGAGGCGAGGGCCAAAGGCAAGACCTCGGAGGCGATCCGGGCCCTCATGGGACTCCGGCCCAAGACCGCTACCGTGGTAGGCGGGGACAAGGAGCGGGAGATCCCCATCGAAGAGGTGAAGGTGGGCGATCTCCTCCTCGTCAAGCCCGGGGAAAAGGTCCCGGTAGATGGGCGGATTGTGGAGGGGCACTCGGCAGTGGACGAATCGATGATCACCGGCGAGAGCATCCCCCGGGAAAGAGGGCCTGGCGATTTCGTCATCGGGGCCACCCTCAACAAGATGGGAAGCTTCACATTCCAGGCCACCCAAGTAGGAAAGGATACCGCCTTGGCCCAGATCGTTCGATGGGTAGAAGAGGCCCAGGGCAGCAAGGCCCCCATCCAGGAGTTGGCGGATCGGATCTCCGCCTATTTCGTACCCACAGTGGCGGGGATCGCCGGGTTAGCCTTCCTCTTTTGGCTATTGGCTGGACAGGGATTCCTTTTCTCCCTCACCATCTTCATTTCCGTGTTGATCATCGCCTGCCCTTGTGCCCTGGGGTTGGCAACCCCCACTGCGATCATGGTGGGAACTGGGATCGGAGCCCAAAACGGAATCCTCATCCGCAGTGCCGAGGCCCTGCAGAGGGCTCATCGCATCCAGGCCGTCGTCTTCGATAAGACCGGCACGCTCACCCAAGGCCAGCCGAGGCTGACCGATGTGATCGCCGTGGGCGGAATGCAAAGGAAGGAAATCCTGAGCTGGGCGGCCACCCTGGAGAGGCGGTCAGAGCACCCGCTGGCTGAGGCAATCCTGAAGGCGGCGGAGAGAGAGGAGATTCCATTAACGGAAATCAAAGATTTCGAGGCCGTTCCGGGGAAGGGCGTACGAGCTCACCTGGAGGGAGCGGAGATCCTCTTGGGGAATCGCAGGCTCATGGAGGAGGAAAAGATTGACCTCTCCTCGGTAGAGGGTGATCTGAGGCGTCTTGAAGAGGAGGGCAAGACCTCTGTGCTGCTGGCCAAGGAGGGAAAGATAGCCGCAATCCTGACCGTGGCTGACCCGCTCAAGGATCACTCCCGTGAGGCCCTGCAGGAGCTGCAAAGGATGGGCAAAGAGATTATGATGATCACCGGGGATAACGAGAGGACCGCCCGGGCCATTGCGAACCAATTGGGAGTCAGCAGGGTCCTGGCAGAGGTCCTACCCCAGGAAAAGGCTGAGCAGATCAAAAGACTTCAGCAGGAAGGGCTTCGGGTCGCCATGGTGGGAGATGGAATCAATGACGCCCCCGCTCTCGCCCAGGCCCATCTCGGAATTGCCCTGGGCAGCGGTACCGATGTTGCCATCGAGTCCGGGGACATCGTGCTGATTCAGGATGATCTGCGGGACGTGGTGGTGGCCTTGGATCTTTCGAGATATGTGATGCGGAAGATCAAGCAGAATCTCTTCTGGGCATTCATCTACAATCTGGTGGGCATCCCGGTTGCGGCCGGGATCCTCTTTCCCCTCACCGGATTCCTCCTCAATCCTGTGATTGCCGGCGCGGCCATGGCGTTCAGCTCGGTCTCAGTCGTCTCCAATTCCCTCCTCATGAGGCGATATCACCCTGCGATCAAAAAGGCCGCCATGGCTTGAGCCCTGCAATTGCGAGAGGACACTCCCCCTTCGAGCAGACATCAGGCCTGAGAAGGCGGCTCTTTCTCTTCCTCCTCGGGGGCAGAGGCATCCTTCTCGCGTTTTTCCTCCAAGGCACCCTTGAATTCCCGAATGGCCTTCCCCACAGAGCTGCCCACCTGGGGAAGTTTCCCTGCTCCGAAGATCAAAAGGGCGATCACCAGTACGATGATCAGTTCCGGCATTCCAAGTCCCAGCATTGGCTTTTCACCTCCCTCTCGCCATGATACCTATCGCGCCTCGACTATTTCGTTCTTTCTTTCTGGGCTTTTCCCTCGAAGCCCTTCCCCCCCTCCCGATCCATTCAACTGGGCCCCTTGGGGTCCAGCGGATCTCCCATCGCCTGGTTTTCTAACCTCCTCATCCGCGAATAGAAAGCCCTCCGGGTCTCCGAGATATCGAAGACGGGGCAGAGAAAGAGCCAGGCCACCAAGAGGAGGATGATCCCCCAGTAGGCAAAGAGCCGACCCTGTGACTGGGAAAAGTCAAAAAGATGAATCCCCCCAAAGATCATCACCCCTAAGAGGAAGAGGACAGCTCCGGTGAATAGTCTCCGGACCATCCGCCGGGGAAGAGATGAATGGACCGGCGTGCCCATTCTTTCTTCCCCGCGCTCGGAGGATTTCTGCCGCAGCGGAGCCGATGCCCAAGGCCAACAGACCCAGACAGAACACCAGGCTCCAGGGCAGCAAAGCCCCGTTCCTCACGCACCTACCCTCGCATGACTTGCCATCTCATCAACGGTGATGATGCCCCTGACGCCCGTGACCGTGATGCCCGCGCCCCTGATGCCCGTGGTGGTACCCATACCAGGGAGTTCCAAAAGGATAGCTGTTGTAAAAGGACCAGCCGAAAGACAAACCAAAGTACGGATACCAGGGGTAATACGGATAGTAGTAGGGAGACCTGTATGGATAGTAGTATCCATCATATTCGCTGGGATCGGACCACAAATAGAGAAACTTGGAAGCGACGAGGGGAGCGGTGAACTCTGCCTCCCCGACCTCGATCGATTCACCTCCGATGACCTCCCCCACCACCGTAACAGATCGGCCACTTCGGTAGATGGCCGGGTCCAGATAGCCGCCGTAGTCGACCAGGAATCGGCCCTCCGATTCATCCGTCGCCTGCGGCACATCTCCACGCCCCAAGGGCTTCTGTAGGATCTGGAGTCGGGTCTCCTCCTTGAGATTCTCCATATTGACGATCTGGCCGCCCAACAGGACTTTTCTTCCCTGATAAAGATCGGGATTCTCCTTCAGCTCCTGGAAGGATAGGGAGGGATCGATCTCTTGGCGCAGCTCCCGGGGGACGACGGAGGCGCATCCCCCCAGAAAGAGAAGAAAGCAAATCAAGACTGCAAGGGAGAGTCCGAGGAGCACAAAGGGAGGCCTATCGTGCGGCCCGGGGGGTTCTGTGTTTCTCATTTCCTTAGCTCTCCACCTCATACTTCACCACCTTGTAAGAACGTGAGACCTCCAGCGCCACGTAGACGACCCCCGTCAGCACCAATGCGATGCCGGCCACAAAAAAGGCAATGGCAAGGAGAATCAGGCCAAAGTAGCCGAAGTATGCAGGGGCGATCAGGAGTGAGGTCAGGATGAAAGAGATGATGGCCAGATAAAGGCTGAGAATGCCGTTTCGATCCAGTTTCGCTCGAATCAGCAGCTTCTCAATCTGGACCTTGAGGCTCCTCATTCTCCTATCCTGAGCCGCATCCATCGATTCTGTCGATTCCAGGCGCCTTTTCTCGTCATTCAGCTCCCGAATGCGATCGATGATATTGGAATATTTGCTTTGCACCCCCAGGAGGATGAGTCCACAACTGGAGATCATGATGGCTGGTGCCAGCAAGCCGCTGATGAATTGAATCGCCTGATTGATGTTCGCCAAACTCAATTTCCTCCCTTCTTTTTGTACCACTGACTCCCACCCCTGTCAAATTCTTTGCGGTCCAAGGCTGAATGGGTGGAGGCAGAACTGGAGGGAGTTGGAGAATGGAGGATGCAATGGACGGAGGGATTGGACCCAGAGATGGGACTGGACGATCAAGAAGGGGGGGGGCAAGAGGCCCTCACCGCCCTGCCCCCCCGGGATTGAATGGTCGCGACCAGATCTCAGGGGACTCAGGGAACAGTCAATACGACCGTATTGTTGCCCTCATCGGACTCCACGATCTCATTCTGGGGGTCAATGGCAAAGTTGACCTGGTTTCCCTCGATGCCGGTGAAACCCAAGACCATCTTCTTCATGATTCCCCCTCTTCGGAAATGAAAGTCGATATGGCTCATGCCGCGATCTCCTCCAAGCTCTTGCCTTTGGTCTCCTCCCCCAGTACGGCCACATTCAGGGCCCCCACGAGAAGGACCACGGTGAACATCCCAAAGATCTCCATATGGCTCCTACTCCCGGCTCCCAGCATGGCACCGACCACGGCAGGCGCAACGATCCCCCCCAGTCGGCCAAAGGCCGCCGCCCAGCCAGATCCCGTCCCTCGAAGTCGTGTGGGATACAACTCGGGAGTATAGGTATACACCACCCCCCAGGCCCCCAGGTTGAAGAAGGAGATGAGACTTCCCCACAACAGGATCTCCCCTACCGAATTCGCCCTGCCAAAGAAATTCGCGGCCAGGGCGCAGAGAAAGAGGTAGGAGGTGAGGACCCATTTCCTGCCGATCCGGTCCACCAGCAAGGCAGCGCTGAAATAGCCCGGGATCTGGGCCAAAGTGATGATCAGGACGAAGCGGAAGGATCGAATCAACGTGTAGCCGCTTTCCACCAGCAGGGAGGGGAGCCAGATGAAGATCCCGTAATAGGAATAGACCATACAAAACCACAGGATCCAGAGGCAGAGGGTACGACGAAGATAGGAAAATGACCAGAGCTCGCGAAAACCCACCTTTGCGGGACTGGGCTGGCCAGAGTCGCCAGAGATCTGCTGCCCACTCCCCAATCCACTTCCCGATTCTTCGCCTCCTGCTTCCTCTCCTCCCCACCTCTGGAGGATCTTCTCCGCCTCTGCCTCCTTGCCCCGGCTCAGGAGGAATCGAGGGGACTCCGGCATGGCCCGCCGCAGGACAAAGACATAAAACGCTGGCAGGGCTCCCAGGAAAAAGGCGGCTCTCCAACCCCAGCGGGGGATGACAAAGTAGCCAATGATGGCCGCCAACACCCAACCATAAGCCCAGAAGCTCTCCAGAAGGGTGAGCATCCGCCCTCGGTACCGCGCGGGAGAAAACTCGCTGACCAGAGTGCTGGCTACCGGCAGCTCTCCACCCAAACCCAGGCCTACCAGAAAACGGAAGAAGAGGAGGGAGCCATACCCCCAGGCGAGGCCGCAGAGCCCGGAGGCAATGCTGAAGACAAATAGCGTCCCCTGAAAGGCCATTTTCCTTCCGATCCGGTCGGAAAGGGTCCCCGCGAAGGCCGCCCCAATGAACATCCCCAACAGTCCCACGCTGGCGATGTTCCCGATTTGCTGATGAGTCAGGGACCAGCTGGTCTTGAGACTGGCCAGGACAAAGGTCACGATCCCTACGTCCATGGCGTCGAACATCCAACCCAGTCCACTCACCCAAAGGAGACGCCAGTGAAACGCAGAGAGGGGAAGACGATCAAATCGCTCAATGATCCTGGAAGTCATGATCCCGATCGCCAAGCAAAAACCCCGCTCTCAGCGGGGTTTTTGACCAAGCCCGACCTTTGACCTCTAAAATGAAAACTCCCCGCAGCCGGCTGCCGGGGTTGTCTGGGCTGTTTATCTCCATGGGCCAACACCCAAGCTTAGGCGGGAACGCAGGCACCCACGGGGCAGACCTCAGCACAGGTGCCACAGTCGTTGCACTTGGCAGGGTCGATCACAAATTTGGGGTCTCCCTCGCTGATCGCCTCTTCCGGGCACTCGGACCGGCAAGAGTCGCACATAGTACAATCATCGGTGATCTGGTAAGCCATCGTAAGTCTCCTCCTTTGGGAAATTAAAAAATTTGCCCCCTTGTAGCACGATAGGGGGACTTTGTCAAACGAAATGAGCGGCCCTTCAAGGCGGATCTGGCTTTGCTTGCACCGGCTTTGCTTGCAACTTGACAGCCACTCTTGCGCATGATACAAACCCTGTACCTTTGACCCATTATGGAGATCCGATGAAAAATTCAGAGAAGACGAAGATAGGGCTTTTTCCCGCGCGCATCGGGCTATGCTGGTTCTTGGTCCTCTTATCGGCATCGCTCATCTCTGCCTGTGCCACCAAGAGGTACGAGGGACCTGGGAGTGGGCGGTCTGCTGACTCCCAATTGGCGACCTCCTATGCCCTGGACAAGGTAATCTCCTCCACCTCACTGACGGCCTTGGCCGGGAAGCGGGTCTATATCCAGGCTTTTTCGCTCACGGTGCGGATGGGAGAAGGAGACAGCCCCGAGGAGGCCTTGCTCCGTGCCTGGTATTCCGAAAAGCTGAGAAAGGATGGAGCCCAGGTGGTGGAGGAAAAAGGACAGGCCGAAATCATCCTTTCCATCGCAGCCAGGGCCATGGGGGTGGATGTGGTGAGGCGGGACTTTCCCTTTATCGTCTACATCGAGTCGACGCGAGGACGAGTGGATTTGCACCTGGTAGCCTACGATTCCCAGGGCCAGATCCTCTTCAGTGAGGATAAACGGGAAAAGGTAATCTTCCGCGACTACTATCTATTCTATCTGATTGGTCCCATCACCACCATAGAGTAATTCGCCCAGCAATCGACTCCCCATGAAGAGCATGACTCTGTCCTTCATCATGATCGGTCTCCTCCTCTTCCTGCTTCTCGGCTGCGCCACCAAGATGTACGACAACGCCAAGACCGGGGAATCGGCCGACCTGCAAGAGCTGCTGGCCAAGAGCATAGAAGAGGCCTTTGCCTCGATTCCCGAGGAGATCTGGTCTCATCGAATCTCTCTGGAGATCGCTGCCCCTCGGGGAGATGGAAGGGGGCTATCCGCATACATCCGCCAGCACCTGACGGAAAAGATCTATTGCCATGGAGGCACCCTGGAATCCCCCCATGAGGTGTATATGCGGGTTGTGGTCCCCGCATCGGGAACCCTGATTACGGAGAGGAGGCTCAGCCTTACGGCAAGTGTAGGAGGGATTGGGAATGTGCGGCTCCCACTCTTCTACGGGGAGACCTTCAAGGGCCTCACCCGGACCCTGATCTTCTGCCGCGATGAAGAGGGCAGATTGCACCAGGTCCTACGAGGGGAGCAGAAGAAGACCTCCCACGAGATCTATTGGTTCTGGGTGCTGGGCCCCTTCGAGACCGATGCCCTGCCCCAATTCTAAATGAGGTTGACAAGCCAGGCAATTGGACTTATATACTTTGTGGGACTTGGCCGGCGTAGCTCAGTGGCAGAGCAGTTGATTCGTAATCATCAGGTCGGGGGTTCAAGTCCCCCCGCCGGCTCCAATGAAATCAAGGGGTTATGAGATCTATGGTTCTCTCATAACCCCTTTTCTGTACCCTTTTTGTACACCTCGCTTCGTTGAGCCGAGTCCAACAGATCAGCCGCCGTGTCCCCTTGCTAACCCATCTTCCGCAGTTTGCCTTTGATTTCCCCTAAATCCACTCGGATTCCCTGCCCCAAGGCCCATGGAATCAACCTTTGATTGGCAGAAAGGGGATGTAATGCAGAAAAATGCCCCATTTCCATCGTAACATTCTAAATTTGCTCGTTTTGCAATTTATAACTGCGGAAGATGGGCTAGCT
>CAVQYV010000006.1:0-435774 GCA_963718295.1 uncultured Methylomirabilota bacterium
CAGCCGTGAGGCCGGTTCCGCCGCGTCCGGTGGCGGCGTTTGCCATTTTCATCCTTGCCGGCAAGCAGGTCGTCCAGGAGCTGGTTGATCCCAAGTAGCGCGTCACGCACGCCCAGGACCTGCCCATCGCCCGTAAAGACCTGTCCGTAATGGTGGCTGTAGAACTCGAGGGCCTTGCCCCGCAAAATCACGAAAGCAGATCCGGTTCGGGAAGATCTTTTCCGTGGGAGATGCTCCAGGAGTCCTTAATTTGCGCCGTTTCGTTTTTGACCCACCGGCGCAACCGCCGCCGATGACGGCTTTCGGTTCTTCCAGTCGCTTCCGGCAGACATGAACGATGTCGTATTCATTTTCCGGGAACCGAATGCGTCGCCGGTCGCGCCCTTGCCGCCGCCAGCTTCCGGATCGATAGGTGGCGACGAAAGGTCTCGGCGTTGAACAGGGCCTCGAGCACATTCGCCCACGGCGCATCGGCGCTGTGGTGGAAGGTGAAGGCCATAACCCACCGGGCTTCAGCAGGCGGCCCGCCTCGGCCCAGCAGGCGGTGAGCGTCTTCTGGTAGAAATCGGAGGCTGGTTCCGGCCTGTAGAGCGGGTTGGGGTCTTTTTCGCCGAGTTCCTTGTTGCCAGTCAGTTCGCGCACCGTGGCGAGGATGCCGTTCGTGACGAACCGCTCCCGTTCATAGTCCTCCCGGTCTTCGGGATGTTCGGCGGTGTTTTCCACGGCTTCCACCGCGTGGGGCGTCCGTTCCGGCTCGAAGTATTTGCGCTCCGGCATGCCGCGGTACCACTTGAGCAGGGGCAGGCGCATCCAGACATAGAAGAAATCCGCCAGGTCGGCGTAGAACAGGTTGTTCCCGAAAGGCGGATCGGTGATAACGAGGTCAAACCGGGTGCCATCAAGCATCGAAAGGTCGGTGGAGGAGCCTGCATAAGATATTCGTTCCCGGCATTACTGCGATCATCAGGAAAAACTTTAACTGACTTTGCTTTCATACCCTCTCGTTAGAAGAGCTCCCAGGGATTTCTAACCCAGATCCATAGCAGACGAAAACTGTATCTTGATCTGAGATTCCAGCAATATCCCGCTACCAAGCTTGTGAAATAGGAGTTTCAATTACGAGACTTTTCGGATGAAAGTTTGGATTTGATAATGCTGGTGCCAGCTTGTCTTCAGCCTGATTCCAAAATGCGAACATGTTCTGATTCGCAGATACTGCTGGAGTGCCCCCAGGGCCTGCTCGCGCACATCCAGCGGCCATTGGTCTTCCGGCGCATCGGTGATGGCCCGCATGAGCTGTGTATGAACGAGAAGCTGGCGCGGATTAAACATCTTCCACCAATGGGTATAAGCCCCGATCGGATATTCTGACTTGACTTATGGTCATGTAAGCTGGCAGAAGATTTACGACTTCCGCGGCCAGTAGTCGTTCAGGTCAGCCTCATTCCGGTCGGCCCATTCCCGTTCCGCCAGGATCAGTCGCCTCACATCGCCCGGCTCAATCGGTTTGAAGTAGCGGCCGTTATAATTGTATCCCTCGGCGTCGCACTGCGGGCAATGGCATTGGAGGGCATAGGCCGCTACGGGCGCGGTGTGTTGCGTCGGCTTGACCGATTCGAGGATGTCCTGCTTCTTGCCGCATTTCTGGCAGGTGAAGTGGGATTGCTGCGGCACTGTGCCCGTCCGTGTCTGAATGCGCGTTCCGTCAGCGAGCACGATTTCCCGAGGCAGGCCGAACTTCTTCGCGGTCCTCCGCGGACTCGGCGTCTTCTTCCCCTCCGGCGTCCTCGTTTTCGCCGGCCTCTTCTTCGTCCTCTTCGGTGATCTCTTCATCCGCCAGCCGGATGCGGCCGCGGACCTCGACAAAGCGCATACCCTTCAAGCCGCCGCTCGAACCACCGGGCGGTCATTTCCGGGTCGGCATCCGCGAATCCGCCCAACTCCCGCCGTCGTCGAGACCGGACGCGCCCTCCAGCCACTTGGGATGAATCAGGAGATACATGTAGACATGGCGGCTCTCGATGCCGAGGTCCTTCTTCTTTACATTCCCCACCTTGAACTCATAGGCGACCAGGTTCCCCATTTGCAGCCTTCTGCCCCGGTGATCTTCAAGTACCTTCTTGACCTTTCCCCCGGCAAATGAACCGCATTTCGGGCAACGCAAACCGGCCTCAGCGTCCATCTTTCTCCAAAGCCTGATCGATTCGATCCTGCTTTTCCTCTTTGTTTCCCTTGCTGTAGTCCTTGATGAGCTGTGCGAACTCCTGGCTGGTTTCCGTGAAACTCTGGCTCGTTGTCGAGCACGGCGCGCTCGACTCCCGGAGCCATACGCGTTTCGCCCAGCTCCATATTAAACTCATGACCGCAGGAGGGGCAGGTCGTCGGGATGAAGTAGGCGGTCAGCTTCTTTTCGGCGATAACGGGCGAGCGGAAGATCGGTGTGCGGTGATTGCAGCCCCGGGCATTGCAGGGTCCGTGCTTGGCCCAGAAGGTGTAGATGATCTCCGGCCCTTCCCAGAGGTACCGGGCGCGCTGGTCAGGGGGAATCTCGGCGGGATCGATGTCCACGGCCTTTCCGGTTTCCCGGTCTACCCAGCGGCCCGTGTGGCCACGCGGGCAGGTCGTGGTGTAGAAGGGCTGAACGAGGGGCTTGACCTTGGCCTCGATATCCTCGAAGAGAGCCTTGACCTGGCCGGGATCGCTGCAGGCCAGCTCGTTCTTCGTCACGAACCAGGCCACGGGATTAAGATCAACGCCCGCCATCTGGAAGCCAAGCCGAGCGCCTTCGACCAGCGTGGTCCCGCCTCCCATGAAGATGTCGAGCACCCTGAGCTTGCGAAAATGCCCGGCCTTCTGGTGGTTGCAGTAATAATGGTCCCAGACCCGCTTCGCCGCCTGGGAGGTGTCACCGGGCGCTTCCGTGGCGGCCGCGATCAGCAAGCTCCGAAAGACACTGGAGTGGCGACGAGCCCACCATTTGGACATCTGATAGATGGGCTCTTCGTCCCGCTTGCCTTCAAGGCCAGAGAGCGCATTGATCGGAGCGATTGGAAAGTCCACTTCCAGGCAGACGGGAGGTCTGTCCGGATCGCTGAAATCGGGTACCGGAAGACGGATGGCCTTGCCGAGGTTGGGCGGCTCGTAACCGTTCGTCTTCTTGCGAGATTTCTTCCTGGCCGAATTCTCGTCAGCCGGCGTTGGCTCCATTCCAAACAGATCGTTCTTACCGTTACTCATCTTGGGCTCCGTGATCACAGCGGCGGCAGTTCGATGAAGGGTACAGCGACCTCCAAAAGGCTCAGGCCCCCATGACACACATGGGGGAAGCCGCCCTGGACCTTCCATTTCCTCTGGCCCATGACGACGTGGTGTTCGTTGTGGCTTACCACAATCGGGGGCATGAACCGTTCCTGCCAAGGGCCATTTGCCTTCTTGTACCGGGCTGCGCCGAAAGTCTCGCGCAGCTTCTCGATGACATCCGGATCGATTTCCTCGCTCGAAAACAGCTTGCTCACTGCATATCCGTGGTCGGACGTGATGACCAGTTTTCTTCCTTGCCGAAGCCTGTTTACGAATTTCCAGAATCCATCATCCTGGAGCGTTGTGGACGCGGCCTTGTAGATTTGATCCGGGAGTTTCTTGTGAACGTGGATGAGATCGTCGAGCCAGCTATGCCACACGAACACGTTGGACTCGTGGGGAATGCCCCCCACACCGTCCTCGAATGGCACGCTGATCACATCCGTGTAAGCCTTTGATGGAAAGAGATTGAAACTGCCCGGAGCGCCATTTCCCGCCAGATGACTGCGCGAGGGTACGCCCAGCGCGCGTGCAAACTGGTCCGTGTCGGACGGCGCTTCAGCGCCGGTCACACGCACATCGGAGGGCTGGATATTTCGTGCTTGAGCGCCTCCCAAGAGCCAAGGCATCTCGCGCAGAGACAGGGCATCAAGCACAAGGACGGCGCGGCCGATGCTGGATGGCGCAGCACACCATTCCCTTAGTTGACTTGAGGTTCTGCGGGCAGCATTCGGGTAGGATGCCCATAATTCCCAGGCCGTCTCGGCAAGGAGGCGGTCGGGACCGACCGTCTGGTTATGGAGATCGACCGGGGAGCCGCAGGATACGGCGATCTCCCCTAATCGCGCGAAAACGCCGTTCCACGCGTCTGTCGGCGAGGGAGAATCCAGGATGATGTCCACCCAAGTAGGCGTGCTCATTCTTCGCCTCCCTCCTTGGTGAAGGTCACTTCCATGGAGGCCTTGAAACTCGAAGGAAGGCGCGTGAGAATCTGCTTCACCTGCTGTACGGTGAGGTTATTGAACTCGATCTTGGCCGTGTCCAGCACGGCGCTGGGATCAACGCCCCACTTTTCGAAACACGCGGACAGGTTGATGCCAGTGGTCGCTTCGTCCGTCCGGTGGATCTCGGTAGTTCCCGTTACAGGTGGCACGGGACCTACAGGAGTTGTGGGGGGCGTAATCGGTGGAACCACTGGGGGCTGTGTGCTACCGCCTGTGGGCGGCTGAGGAGGAAGGACTGGCGGTTGAGTCCCTGGGCCCGTAACGGTCGTCCCGCCAACCGCAGCCGGAAGGCCAAGTTGGATCTGTCGCATCTCCTGCCCGGAGCGGAAAGCCCTGGAACGAATAAAGCGGAGTGCTTCCTCATCGCTTGAATGCTCTGGCAGGCGACCAACCCAGGTCCCGCCGACATTTACCACGATCTTGCCCCGCGCGACGATCTTCAGAATCTCTTCATAGATGGGGGTTTCACCAAGGAACGGTATGGCGTCCTTGGTGTCCGGCGGCGGCGGTTCAGTTAGCTCGTCGAGCAGGTCCCCTACCAGACACGATTCCTTGGCGCGCTCCAAAACCAGGGACTGAAACTCAGCGGGATCGAAGAGGTCCTCGACAAGGGATTTCTCGACTGCGGTCGGGATTTCACCGCCTTGCGCGGTCACACGCTCCACATCGAATATGCATTGATCTGGTTGCTGGTAATTCCAGCGCCGCAGCACCGCAAACTTGTCGAAGCGCTTCTTTAGTGCATCCCGAAGCGGCTTGTCGAATTCTTCTTTCAAACCGCGGTATTTTGAATCATCGCGCCACGCTATCGAGGTAAGGTAGGAGCACCTTGAGCAGAAAAGGAGTTCTCCATCTTGGTAGATGCCTTTCTCCCCGTCCGCAGGCAACAGGAATCTGACCGTGTTCCGCTTTGCAGGGACATGACTGGCGAGCCATTTCCCGAGAGCATCAATCCGCTTTCCCTCGCTGGTTTGCAGTGGCTCAGGCATGACAATGAGAACCGGTCTGTCCCATTTCGAGGGCTTGTCCAAATCATCGACATCAGCCCATGGGTCGTTCTGCCAGTTTGGGCCGAGGGCTATTACGCGAGAGGAGGATTGCCTTGTTTCGGGGACGAGGATGTGACGGAGGGTATTGCGAACGTGTTCGATGTCTTTCCCCGGATAGACTGTCTGGCCAGCTTCTGCTGCTGTGACTCCGGGTTGCCAGAGCTTGTCGTTCTTGGCCGAAGCCCGAACTTTCGAACGCGGGTTTTCTTCCAAACCAAACCGCAGGCGACCATCCGGGCTTTCTTCGCCATGGATGTTTATGCTGGCCTCAATCAACTGAACGAGTTCGCCCTGGAACGAATTGTCGTCGACCGGCTGTTCCCGGGTAATGTCGAGTTGAAGCTCCTGCCGCGTCCCTCCCGCGTTTCTTCCGGGCGACATGGAACGTATCCAGAGTGCGCTGACCAGCTCACGGGCATGGGGTACTGGTGCTCCGATTGTCTTGACTGTTTCGAGATTCCGTTGGGCTACTTCACGCAGCTTCTGCTGGTCTCCTACCGTGGCAATCGAATCCAGTAGCGATTGAACGCCGCATGTATCGTCATCCACGAAGAAATCAGCGGGTGTAATGATCGGTACTGCCTCTCCTCGCTCTCGGTATGAGGAGGCGAGGATACGAATAAGGTCGCGTGTTTCCTGAGCGGCCTCAGCCATCAGGATGTGGTCTTCCAGAAGCTCCATAAGCTCCGGCGAGAAAGGCCAACAGGCCATGACCTCTGATATGATCCGAGACCTTTCTGATTCCGGTAGGTGAGAAAAACGAAGCCGAAAGCGCTCGGACGCATAGGAATCGAGAAGGCTCCGTATCTCGTCGGTCGGGATGTTCTGGCGGTTCTCAAAGAGACGATACAGGAGTAGCTTCTTACGGTCTTCCTTGGCGGTGGGCCCTCGGAAATCAATGATGACAGGACCATCTCGGTGGATCTGTCTAAAGGCCTCCGTGTTGTTATTCAGCACGGAAACAACAAGAATCAGGATGTCCGGCCGGTCCTTCGAAAGCTCAGACAGATTCTGGATGAAGTTCTCTGCCAAGGTCCGGTACTTGATTCCTTCCGGCCCTGGCTGATCACTCAGACCATCGAACCACTTCTGGAATTCATCGAGAATCAGCGCTACGGGGTGAGCCTCAAACATCTCCTCCAAGAGAGATCGCGGAGGATATGGCTGACGCCATCTGCTTGAACTTGCCCTTGAAGAAATCTCCCTTGGGGTGACGCTCGAAAATCAGGTCCCACAAGAGAGGATACTCATGGTTGTGGACCGGTTCCGAAATGGCAAAGAACCCACCCTCGAGAACAAGCCCACTCAAGGGCTGCGCGCCAAGTCTGTTTCCCCATTCATTGGCCCACTTCTGAACCTGGGTGGAGGAGTCGACTGCGTGGTGCATCACGGCCATGATGTGGGACTTACCACGCCCTCGCTCTCCCATCAGGACAATAGGGCGCTTGGGACGATCCGTGCTGACCGCGCGCAAGGCGGTCTGAACGTCCGCCGTTGGGTAGGTAATTGAAAGGATGAAATCCGGGGTCCTCTGAGCTGCTCCGGTGTTGTCCTTCCTGCGCAGGGCAATGGCTGTGCCCGGCATCTGGGAACCGAGGAATTCATCTCGTAACTTTAGTTTCAGCATCATCAGCCTCCGCGCGCGTTATCCCTTACTCATGATCAAGGTGACCACTATGCAGCTATCGAAAAACCCCCGCATGGATCTGCTCTCCGATCTCAGGTCCACAGAACGCCCGAGCGCCAGCCGAACAAGGCCCGGGGTCAGGCTTTATCATAATTCTTCCTTTCCAAGCTTCCCTGGCCCATACGTAGGAGATTTTGAACTCTGACTCTCCCCTCATCGCTGTTTCTTGATATATCCCCATTCCACCAGGCGCTGGTAAGCGTGCTGGGCGAACTTGCCCTCCTGGACGACCTGCAAGTAGCGATTGTATTCCTGAGCGGCTTCCGGCTTGTCGCCCATGTTTTCCTTCGCGAAGCCTTTGAAAAAAATTACCGTAGGGTTTCCGGGGAGCAGCTTTTCATTGGTACTGAAGTCCTCATAGGCACCGGAAAAATCCTTCGTTTGGAGCCTGGCATAGCCATTCAGCAGATAGGCCTGGGCCTCTTGCGGATAGACCGCTTTCGCCTGGCCCAAGTAGCGGACAGCCTCCCCAAATTTCTTCTGGACGATCTGGCAGGTTCCCATCATAACCAGGCCGGCATAATCATCTGGAGCCTGTTGCAGGGCATCGCGAAAATGGCCTTCCGCATCGGCGGTTTTTTCCTGACCCATCTTCTGTTCGCCTTTTTGCAACTCCTCGATGGCCCCTTTCATCGAGCGCAGTTTGGCGGTGTGGTCCATATACCGCTCCCGGTAGAGAGGGAGGTTCTGGGCGGAGGCGTATTGGGTCTTGGAGTTCTTTACCGCAGTCTGGTACCGCTCGTCACTCATGGGGTGGGTGGCAAACATCAGCTCGATGGTGCTGGGCTTATCCTTGGAAAGACTCCGTAACATGTCCATGAGCCCGATCACACCCTGTGGGTTATACCCGGCTTTAACCATATATTCCATTCCCAGCGCATCCGCCTCCCGCTCGTTGTCTCGGCTGTAAGATGCCAACAGGGCCCCGGCTCCGACCATTCCCAGTTGAGAGGTGGCCTGGCCCGCAAGGGATCCTCCCACCCCGGCTGCGACCACCGATAATCCCCCTACCAAAACTTGAGTTAGCGTCCCTTTGGACATGGCCGAAGCGGTGTGCCGGGCATTCACGTGCCCTAACTCGTGGCTCAGGAGAGCAGCCAGTTCCGCTTCGTTATCGAGGGAAAGGAGAATCCCCCGGGTACAGGCAATCGTGCCCCCAGGAAAAGCATAGGCGTTCACATAAACGGCATTGACAACGGAAAAAGCATAAGGCATCTGCGGTCTGTGGGTTCGACTCGCCAGCTGCCTCCCGACCTCCCGGACATACCCATTGAGGGCCTCATCCTGCACCGGGCCATAATCGGAAGAAATCTGGAAGGGGGAATTCTGATGATCCAGCTGAATCTCCTCATCCTGAGATACCAGCATCAGCTGTTGTCTTCCCGTGACCGGGTTCGCCGCACAGCCAGCTATCCAACCTGCTGCAGCCATGGAAGAGAGCACCAAAAAATCCCGGCGCGAAATGCCTTTCGGTCCAAGGTCTGAAATGGAAGCACCCATCATCCCACCTCCTTAAGGATCAAGGAATTCCTTTGCAATCCCTGCTAATGACCTTCTTCGATTGCCATGATATTACCCAATTCATTACCCATTTCAATAGATATTACCTATTCCCATTTGCCCGTCTTTTGCCACTCGGCGCTTTGCCCCCTGCCGAGGCATTCGACCTTTCCCGAGGATCGCAGGTTCTTCAGTGTCCGACGGATCAGGTCTAAGCTTACTCCGGGACATGCTCTTTGAATGGCGGAAATCCGAAAGGCGGAGGAGGATCGACCGACAAAAGCCCGGATCAATTCGGTCTTTGCTCCTCTTGGGGTTGCCGTTTGGCCAACCCGCTCTTCGAACTCCCGATAGGCGGATTTCAGGATATAAAGGGTATAGTTCACATAAGGCCAGGGTTCGTGCCTGCCTTCGTGCCAGCCTTGGGAGCTCTGCTCCAAGGTCTCGTAATACCGTTCCTTGTTCTGCTCGATGAGCCGTTCGAGGCTGATGTAACGCCCCACTTCGTATCCCAAGAGGTAGCACTGGAGCAGAAGCAGCAACCGGGAAACTCGGCCATTTCCATCTCGAAACGGATGGATGCAGAGGAAATCCAGATTGAAGGCTCCCATCGCGATGAGGGGGTGCACCCATCGTTCGAGGAGGCAGCGATCCCACATTTCGACCAATTGCTGCATCAAAAGCGGAGTCTTGGCCGCCTCCACCGTCCTGAATCGCACTCGCTGCCGTCCGTCAGGATACTTCTCAATGATATCCCCATCCTGCTCCTTGTACTTGCCCGCGTCCCCTATTCCACCGCGACACAAACGATGCAGATTCCTTGTGGTCTCTTCCCCAATGGTGAGCCCCGTGCCGTGTTCGTGAATGAGCTTGAGCGCGTCCCGGTAACCCCGGACTTCTTCCTCGTCGCGGTCGCGGAGGAAGGATTTGCCAAAGACAACCGTCTTGATGCGCGACTGATCGACGGTGACCCCTTCAATGCGATTGGAGGAGACTGCGCTCTCGACGATCGCATTCTCCCGGAGGACCTTGAGTTTCTGGGGTGACTGTTTGGTGAACAGATCTTGCTTGCCTCGGGCCTCACCGAGATCGGCCAGATACCAGGAAGTGGTCGCCGGGATGGTTTCAGGCTTGGATGCAAATTGGCGAAAGGTCATCATGCCCCTTTGTCTCGGAGCCCGGGGTCAGGTCTTGTTTTATCACAATTTTCCCTCTTCATCTTCAAGCCCCCTGCGATAGATGACATCCCGGCGACATCTGCGTTTCTACCTGGCGGACCTGCACGCATTTTGAAGCGAGTTCCGGGGGGAGCGAACGACCAAGCCTCGAAAGACACAATCGATCCATCTCATCGGTGTGGCGGGTACCCTCTCGGTATCGGGGGTAGCTTCGCCCCCTTTACGGTAAGACCTGGAAGGATCCGAGACTGGCGGCCTTCCGGTCGAAGGTGATGGTGGCTGCGCATCCGGCGGCCTGATTTTTCAATCCGATGAGGTAGTCGGCAAAATCGGCTTTCCCCTTCCTATATTCCCGAAGGCCTCGTACCACCCTATCTTTGGCCTCGATCTCGAACTGCCGGGCGTACAGGATCATCTCCAGTGCCTGAGCCACCTCTTTTCGTGTGAAACCGTAGGCCCGTGACAACACCCAGACCACTTCGCACAGCACGATTTCGTTCACGAACAGGGATTCGCCCCGGTTGAGCGCTTCCTCCACAAAACGATCTGCAGCCCTGCTCTGCGGATCATCGTCCTCGACCAGGTAGCGGACCAGGACGTTGGCGTCGAGCCCGATCATTTTTTTCGTATTCCTTCGGCGGCGCCGGAGGCGATGGCCGCCTCCATCTCTTCCAGCGTCACCCGCCGCTTTTGCTTCGGTTTTAGGATACCCCGCAAGTTCCGGGCGTCGAGGGTCACCGGCAGGACAGTGGCTTTCTTGCCATCGGCATCGAGGATGAAATCGATCTTGTCACCCGCATGGAGACCGAGCGCATCTCTGACCTCCTTGGGGATGGTAGTTTGTCCCTTGCTGGTAATGGTGGCCGTCGGCATGATTATCTCCTTTCAAAACCCCTATTCCTTACCTGATAGTAAGGCAATCGAGGCGATCCGTCAAGAACGGAGCGGGGAAGGAAGAGGGTCTGCTATCTGCCGGATAGAACTTGGATGATGCCCGATGCTCCGTCGATCCGGACCCGATCGCCCGTCCGAAGGAGTTCCTGGTAATCGGCCGGCAGACCATCGACGATGGGGATCGATACGTGAAAGAAGGCCTCGGCCAGCAGCGCGCACGCCACGATCATAGGTTCGCTCTTGACGTTCACGATGGCCGCCGGGGCGCACCCATTCCTCACCGCCTCCAGGAAGATGCCCGGTGTTCCCGTGGAGCCTCGGCCGTAGGGGAAAACGAAGCCCTTGCCCCGCAATGAGGTGCCGCAGAGGTCGTGCCGGCGATCGATCACGATCCCGGTCTGCGGGTCCAGACCCTGCCAGAACCCGAAGGGCTGGAGCGATACCGCCAACTCCCCTTCGAACGCGCCGGGGGCGCATCCCCGACCCTGAATGATCTTCGGCAAGCTCATCGCCGATCCACCTTTCCCGTGATGGCCGCCTCGAAGCAAGCCTCGGTGCTGGCGAAGATGCACTCGGTTCCTACCGTGGTCGGCGTGTAATAGGCGAACTTTCCGGAGTCGGTGACCAGCCGGCGGAAGCCCCAGGCCCCGAGCGGACAGTCGTTATGACAGGTCCCGACCATGAGTTTGGCTCCGGCCCCTTCGATCACCTCCAGATATCCCATCCTGCGGGCCATCTCCTCCACCACCGTGTTCGCGCAGATCCAAAGCGCGACTCCGTCATGGACCCGTTTTCCCTGGAGCAGCGTGGCATACCGTCTGATCTGGTCGAGGGACGCGTGGGGGCATCCTACCCCCACCACGTCTACCGGGCCGTCCTGCCCGGTGCTCATCTGCCCCAGGGTGTCCCGAATCTCCCGGATCCCGACCAGGCGCCGCTCGGAGGGCTGACGTCCCCCGAGCGCTTCTTCCAGGGTGCGTGCCTCAGGGGTGATGCCCACCATGTGGTAGAGCGCAACCGATCCACTGGCCGCGGCAGCGGCTCCGAAGGCCTTCAGCTGGTCGAAGCTCGCCTGCCCAACTCCCAGGATGACGGGAATCCGATCGCCCGTGACCTGGCCCACCCGATAGCCCAGGACCGGAAAGTAGTGGTCTTCGAAGTTTGCGGAGAGTTCCGGCGCAAGCTCGAAGACCACCTCGCCCAGGCGGCGCTCCGGCACATGGAGGCCAAAGCGCGGCACCCTGCCCACCAGGGCGGCGCAGAGGTCCACGTAGGCCGCCAAGCGGTTGGTCCGGGCGCCGATGACCGAGTTGACGAACACCACCGCGCTGGACTCAGACCAACCCAGATCCTCGCCGAACCGCGGCACATTGAAGGTGGTGTAGGGAGTGCAGGTCCAGGTGGGAATGACCCCCATCCGGTCCAGCAGTTCGGCGATCACGATCTGCCGCTCAGCATACTCCCGGGGGGTCTGGAATTCCTGCCAGCGGGCGAAATCGATGGAGCCGGGGTCGGAGGTGGTGCGCACCTTCACCCGGGCCCCCTGCTCCACCAGCTTTGTGTAGATCTCGATGCCGGCCTCTCCGGCGATCTGATAGGAGGATGCGACCAGGTGGGCGCTCGCGATCTCTACCAGGCGGTCGGCTCCGTAGGCCTCACCCAGTTTGACCAGGACGCTGAGGGCGATCCGCTGGGGCTCCCCGAAGGCGCCATCCAGGATCCGCTGTTCCTCATCGGTCAAGTGCATGTTACCCTCCTGATGGAAGCCGAGTTGGGGGGCGGGGGGAGTCCGGGAGTCCGGGTCCGGGGTCCGGGGTCACATTCTTCAATTGTCATTTAACACCTTCCCACGACATCGCAATTGTTCTGCATGCTGGCAAACTTCCTGCACATAGGGGGATGCGCAACTCGAAGTCTGAAGCTGTGCCCCTGTCGCGCGCTTGCTGCCCCATCAACGGTTCGTCACTTGAGCGGAGGGCAGCAATCGCCTGATCCTCTCGAAATCCTGTTGGCTCAGCTTGTTCCCACCTAACTTCAGCACTTTCAGCTTCTTGAATTGAGAGATCTGATCCGGCAGGGAAGCGAGATCATTCTGCGAAAGATCCAACACCTCGAGATTCGGGATCTGCCACATTTCCACCGGGAATTCCCGGTATCGGTTATGGGCGAGAGAGAGCTTGCGCAGCCTCTTCATGTTCTTGATCTCGTTGGGCATGGTATCCAGTTGGTTGAAGCTGTAATCCAGCTCTTCCAGTCTCTCCATCTGCCCGATCTCCGCAGGAATGCCGGTCATCTCGTTGTGCTGCAATTTCAATATTCTCAGCTTCCTGAGCTTTCGGATCTCCGCGGGAATCGCTCCCTGAAGCTGATTGTCAGCGATGGAGAGCTCTTCCAGATTGGATAGATTTCCCAGTTCCGCCGGCAAGGTCCGCAGCTTATTCCCTGAGAGATCCAGGGTCCGGAGGTTCTTCATAGCGAGAACCTCGGCCGGAAGCCGAGTGAGACCTCTATTTCTCAAGTCGAGTTCGGCTGGTCCGCCGAGACTGACAGCATTGGCAATAATAGTCGAGCCTTCCCCGAGAACCACAAGGAAGGCGAGTCCTATGGCGACCAACAGGAAAGACCAATATGGGGAACCTTGCTTTTTCATGGGACTCCTTTCGAAATAACTCAGGTCATGGGGGAAAGGGCGAGTTTGAATCAGATCTTCCAGGTACAGCTTCAGGCCCAGGTATTCGTTGAGACGGGCCGGAGCGCGATCTTCAATCCGAACCTGGGAGACGTTTTTCCGCGATCTCCTCAGAACTGTTTCACCAAAAGACCCAGGGCCTTGGCCCCTGCAGCCATGGTGCGTTCGGCTGTGGCGAGAATGCTCGCAGAGATCTCCTTCGCGATCATGAGGTGAAGGAGATCCACTGTTCTCACGGGAACCTCGGACAATACGGGAAGCAGATTTAGAGCGCCTGCTGTCAGCCCGGAAGGCAGGGGGTGGCAAACGAGATGCCTCTGACGGATATCCTCCTGAAATACGGCAAAGACCTCCATCTCCATCGTCGCGGAAATGCTTTTCTCCCTCCGTCGTCTTGCGAGAAGGCACCGCATCTCCACCACGGTGAGGTCGCTGATGGCGACCGGGCCGTGTTCCTGCAGGTATTTCTCCACCTCCTCCGACCGTGCTTCGTTGAGGTACCATTTTGCCAGGGCGCTCGTGTCGAAGTAGACGATTTCGCTCATGGTGCGTCCCGGTCCTCCCGGATGAGCTTCTCGCTTCCCCTTCGCATCCGGGTCATCTTCTCCCGAAGATCCCGGTGAGAGGGTATGGCTCTCTTCTTGCCCAACGCCACGATGCGGGCAATGGCCTCCCCCCTTCGGGTGATGGTCACCTCTCCCTCCGCGGCCAGCAATCGATCCAGGTGAGACAAAGCCTGTCGCGTCTCCCGAATCGTCAGTTTCCTCATCTTTGTCCTTTCATGGGAGAAATCGTTATCGACTCACACGAACATGTGTCACTTCAATATCACCTTGTAGCACAATGTGGATCGTCATGCAATATCTGGCCTTAAGGTTCGGACAGGATATCTTAGACGCGCCTTTACTGCAAAAATACCGATTGCCAAAGGGTTTTGCCAGGATCGTCCAGATAGACCGGGCGGGGTTTTAGGGGCAGCGCCTGCCGAGGGATAAGAATTTGGCGACAACGGGGGGCGGCTTCGCCTGGCGGGATGGATGATGTGGAAAAGACTCCCGTTGGATAGACCTTCTTAGCGAGGACTACCCTATTTCAACTCAGGCTCCAGTCAATGGGCGCAGCCGCCCCCATGGGATCGGCAGGAGTTATCCACGGAAAGCTCCTCCAGCTTGTCTTCACTCAGCAGGGCGAGGTTCTCTTTCACGGTGGGGGCCCCGGCCCCGTATACCTTGATTCCTAACGCATTCAGCTTCATCAGGGCGCCGGCGCCGATCCCCCCGACCACCATGGCCTCCACGGTCTTGCCACCCAAGGCCTGGATGGGATTACATGCCCCGTGGACATGGGGCAAGTCCCGATTGTTTACCGTCAGGACCTCCTTGCCTTCGGTATCGACGATGAGAAATGCGGGGGCGGAGCCGAAGTGGCCATAGACCTGGCTCTCGATCCCTTCGTTGTGCTGAACGGCAAAACCTACCTTCATGGATTCTCCCTTTCTCGTTGCTGGGAACGCCTTTGGTCGGGGGGACCCGGTAATGGTTTTCCCCTCCGGAGTTCTCGGGTGGGCCCCCAGGCCGCCACCAACCCTTATTCCTTCTCGCCCCTCATGATCTTCTCCGCCTCTTTGTTCGTCTCCTTGATCCTTCGGTTCATCTCCTCCGCATTTTCCTTTGCCCTGTCCACGGACCCGCGTGTCGTCTCGACGACCGCTTTTCCCTCCTGGGCGGTCTTCTTACCCAGCTCCAGGTAGCCGAGCACCAACAGAACGGTGGCCACGATGACCACGATGATGCCGATCAGCTTCGCCATAGCCAAACCTCCTTCAGACCGAATGGGGCCGGTCTGTGCATGTGCATGGGAGGCGCCGTCCCGCAGCCCTGCCGCGAGGGGCTTCGATCTTCTCCGTCCACTCTCAGCTATGCCCCAGCACAGGGTGCGGCTGATAGAGCTCTTCCAGGGAGCGACACTCCTCGTCGGTCAATGCGATCTCCACGGCGGCCACCGCATCTTCCAACTGCGGCATCTTGGTGGCGCCGATGATGGGGGCCGTGACTCCCGGCTGACGGAGCAGCCACGCCAGGGCAATCTGGGCCGGCGGGACGCCCCGGCGCTGGGCCAGATCCAGGACCCGGTCCACGATCTGGAAATCCGTTTCCTTGAAGTACATGTTGGCAGCGAAATCGTCGCTCTGGGAGCGGGTGGTCTCCCCGCCCCCTCCGCGGTGCCGGGTCCCCGCCAGAAAGCCCCGCGCCAGCGGGCTCCAGGGGATCGCACCCACTCCCTCCGCCCGGCAGAGGGGCATCATCTCCCGTTCCTCTTCCCGATAGATGAGGTTGTAGTGGTTCTGCATGGAGACGAAGCGCGTCCACCCATGCAAATCGGCCAGGTACAAGGACTTGGCGAATTGCCAGGCGTACATGCTGGAGGCCCCGAGGTACCGCACCTTGCCCGATCTCACCAGGTCGTCCAGGGCCGCCAGGGTCTCTTCGATGGGCGTCTCAGCGTCCCAGCGATGAATCTGGTAGAGATCCACATAATCGGTGCCCAGGCGGCGGAGGGAGGCCTCGATGGAATTCATGATATGGCCCCGGGAAAGACCCTTCTCGTTAGGCCCTTCCCCCATGGGCTGATTGACTTTGGTGGCGATGACCACCTGGTCGCGCGGGCAGAAATCCCGCAGGGCGCGGCCCACGATCTCCTCGCTGACCCCCAGGGAATAGACGTCCGCGGTATCGAAGAAGTTGATGCCCAATTCCCATGCGCGCTGGATGAAGGGGCGGCTTTCCTCCTCCGGCAGCACCCAATCGCGCCATTTCTTGGTGCCATACGACATGGTGCCCAAACAGATTCGCGAGACCTTGAGGCCCGACCGGCCTAAATTGACATATTGCATCCGCTGCCTCCTGAGATGGTGATGAGGTTAACATCCTGATGGATAAGAAGTATATGCTCCTCATGAGAATATCGCAACAAGTTCTGCCCTTTTCAAATTAGAGGGCCTCTTCTGAATGAATCAGGGCGCCCGACCATCGGGTTCTTCCAGCATGGGCCTCTTCGCCCGAGCAGCCATCTTAGCCACGAAGTCTTCAAGGGGCTTGAGAGAGACATCCTCGGCTGAATTTCCCTGGTAATGGCCAAAGGGGTTGTCGAGATCCCTGATCAACAGGATCAGGAACGTCAAAAGGAACACGATCACGCCTGTGAAGAAAAGGGACTCGTAGAAGGGGTCAATCTTGGCGAGTATCAGGCCGATGGCCAACAAGGTCGTGGTTAACTCTGCGATCAGGTACCCGGAAGAGATGAAAGAGGTCTCGCGAATGGCGTGAATCCGGATGATCATCCGACGCAGGGAATGCTGTTCCTGTTTCAGGCGTACAATGAAATTGGCCTGTGTCAATGGCTCGCAGGCGAGGAGAAACCGGTTGAGCTCCGAAACTCGGTCCAACAGGTTCGAGGTCTTCTCCTTCTTATAGAACCAGGCGTGGATCGACCTGGCAAGTTCCCCCATGTAGCCCGAGAATTCCAATGCAACCGCATTCTTCGAGCGCTCGTAGATGGTAGTCGCTTCATCGGAGAACGTCTCCAGGATCGCCGCCATTTCACCTGGCAGGCGCTCGCTTTCTTTGAAGTCATTGATTACACCACTGAGGAGGAAGCCCATCAGGAATACATTGGCGGCCACAATGCCGGAAAATAGGGGGTTCAAAGAAAGGATCTCCCAGCCCATCCAGTGGGCACCGAGCTTGAGGAGGGTGACTGTTAAAACAGCAGCCATCGCGCGGATGACCAAAGCAGACTTCGAACGCCATTGATATGCCATTTCGGATTAACGCCTCCCTGCTTCAAGTTGTAAGATGGTATTGATTATTTGCCGAAACGCTGCCACCCCTTGGCGAGCTTCAACATCTCGAACCACAGCACGCAGACCGCTCCCGCCGCCAAGCTCATGGCCAGATCCCCACGGTGAAGAGGGGCGAAGTGAAACAACCTCTGCACGAATGGGACAAATAGAGCGAGCGCCAGGAAAGCCGCGGTCCCTCCGACAACCCATCCAAGCGCGGCGTTGGGGACGCGCAGCATGTCAACGGTAGTCCGGGTCCATGAACGATTGGCGAGAATGATGCTCAGGAATGATACCACCAGGGTCGCGAAGGTGAGCGCCCGTGCCACATCGGGTTGATGGTGGGTCCGTGACAGCAGAAACACGCCGAGGCATACGGCGAGCACGCTGAATCCCTGGAGCACCGCGAGCCCGATCGTCCCCAGTGAAAACAGCCGTTCCTGGGGACTCCGTGGCGGACGCCTCATCACATCCGCTTCCGCCTCCTCCGCCTCGAAGATGAGGGAGCAAGACGGATCGATGATCAACTCGAGGAAGACGATGTGTACCGGGAGCAACAGCAGCGGCCACCCGGAGAAGAACACCGGCAGCATGGAGAGCCCCGCAATGGGTACGTGCACTGCAAAGATGAACGCGACCGCCTTCTTGATATTGTCGAAGATGCGCCGCCCGAGTCGCACCGCAGCCACGATCGACGAAAAATCATCATCGAGGAGCACCAGCGAGGCCGCCTCGCGGGCGACGTCCGTGCCGCGACCGCCCATGGCGATGCCAATGTGGGCGGCCTTCAGAGCCGGGGCGTCGTTTACCCCATCGCCGGTCATGGCGACAATTTCCTGGTTTGCCTTGAGCGCCTGGACGATGCGCAGCTTCTGCTCTGGAACCACCCGGGCGAAAATTTGTACATCCTCAATGCGGCTTGTGAGTTCATCATTCGACATACGCTCGAGCTCAGGGCCAGTGATGACTGTCCCACAGTTCGTAAAGCCGGCCTGGCGGGCGATATTCTGGGCGGTTGCCGGGTAGTCGCCGGTGATCATGACCACCCGGACTCCGGCGGCCTGACACTCGGCGACGGCCGCGGACACCGTGGGCCGGAGAGGATCTTCCAGGCCGAGGAGTCCGACGAACTGGAGATCGAAATCATGTTGGTCGTCTGGGATGTTGCCGGCCTGCGCCTTTCCGCGGGCGACGCCGAGGACCCGAAGCCCCTCAGAAGCCATCACTCCAACCTGGTGCGTGATCGATTCACGACGCTCCCCAGAGATATGGCACAGCTCGGCAATGGCCTCAGGGGCGCCTTTGGAAGCGACCACAACCTCTTCGCCGTCGCCACAGCTCCATGTATGGCTCACAGCGAGCAACCTCGGTGTAAGTGGGTACTCCCGAAGAAGGGACCACCCCCGGTGTAACTTCTCGCCCTGTTTGAGGAGGCGGTCTCCGGCCACATTGATGGCCCGCTCCATCGGGTCGAAGGGATTGCGTTTGCTGGCAAGAACGGCGGTTTCGAGCACCGCGTGCAGATCCTCAGACAGAGCCGTGTCGTTTGAGGCCAGGTCGGCAGAGCAGCCCTCCGCGACCAGATATCTCAAGGTCATCTGGTTGAGGGTGAGCGTCCCTGTCTTGTCGACACAAAGCACGGTCGCCGCTCCCAGGGTCTCCACGGCGGGCATGCGGCGGGTCAGCACATTGCTGCGCGAGATCCGCCAGGCCCCAAGGGCGAGGAACACCGTGAGCACAACGGGAAACTCCTCGGGCAGAGTGGCCATGGCCATCGCGATCCCGGCGAGCAAGCCGTCCTTCCAGACCGCCAGGCCGCCTCCGCGAGTGAGGCCGTAGATGACCACCACCAGGGCGCAGGCGGAAAGTCCTACCAGGGCGAAGGAACGCACCAGACGAGCGGTCTCTCGTTGGAGTGCCGTCGGCTCCGGCTCAACCTGTTGCAGAGCCTTGCCGATCTTGCCTAACTCGGAACGGAGTCCCGTACCCACGACCTCTGCGATCCCCTGGCCCGCTGTGACGAGAGTGCCCGAGAAGACCGACGGCAGGTCATCTCCCCCGGGGCGGTCGAGGGATTGAGCCGACGTCGAAGGAACCTTGCGTACAGGCACGGATTCTCCCGTGAGCAGCGACTCATCTATGGAAAGGTTAGCTCCGCACCGCAGGATCGCGTCCGCCGGTACGCGATCACCCTCTGCCAGGACGATGACGTCGCCCTGCACGACCTCGCGCCCAGGGATGCGTCGATGAGCGCCTCCACGGATGACGAGCGCTCGTGGGCTCGAAAGGTCGCGCAGCGCATCGAGGGCATGCTCCGTGCGTCGTTCCTGGATAATGGTGATAGCCATGACCACGAACACGAAGCCGAGCAGCATGAGGGTGTCGGTGGGCTCCCCCATGAACAGGTAGAGGCCACCGGCCACGACCAGCATCAGGAACATCGGCTCGCGGGCAACCTCTAACGCAATGGACCACAGTCTGCGCTTTTTCTGGGTGGGAAGCTCGTTGACGCCCTCCCGTTCAAGCCTCGTGCGGGCCTCCTCCTCGCTCAGACCAGAAAAGCCACCAAGGTCAATGCTCGCCGGGGCGCCGCGGCCGGCCGAAGATTCCTGCGATTTCGATGCCATCGACGTTTGACTCATGCCATCTCCAAAGTATGGTTTAGGGCGGAAGCTATGTGTTCTTGCGTCCCTTTTGTGAACGTGGAAAAAACGCGAGGCCCCGAGGGAATTACTCCACGGGGTCTCGCACTGCGCTAAAACCGCCGAAGATGGCGGATTGAAATCCGGCTTCCCAAGAAACTCAAAAAATAGAACCTTTACGGCAGTATTTGATTTGCCCTCTACCAAGAAAAAACAGGGCGGGTTCCTCTGCCTAAACCAACAAGGATCCATCCAAATCCAACTGCCCTGGCGCCGGAGTCGCAAAATGCCCGATAGAAGGACATCATTGCTGAAGGGAGACAGGGTTTATTGGGATTATGGGGTAGGGAGACTGTCCATGATGGATGGATAGGGGGTGCCTTTTCCCGGCTGTGGCTCCTCCTCCCACCCCCCGCCAAGGGCCTTGTATAAGGCAATCAGGTTGGTGGTCAGGTTGCGGGTACTCTGGACCAGGGAATCCTCTGATTGAAAGAGCGTGCCCTGGAATAGCAGAACGGCCAAAAAATCGGTCCGCCCGGCGATGTAGCGCTTCATGGCCAGGTCCACCGCCCTGGCATTGTTCTCTGCCGCATCCGTTAGCGATTTGCGGCGCTCCAGCTCCTTGGCGTAGGCAACCAGGGCGGTCTCGACCTCCTTCAGGGCCGTGAGGACCGTCTTTTCATAGGCGATGAGGGCCTGCTCCTCAAGCGCATTCTGGACCTGGATGTTCCACCAGATCCGGCCCCCGGCAAAGATCGGCCAACTGACCGAGGGGCCGAACGACCAGACGCGGCTGCTCCAGTTCGCCAGGGAGCTCAAGTCACTGCTCGAAAAGCCGAAGGCGCCGGTGAGGGAAAACTTCGGAAACAGGTCTGCCGTCGCAACGCCGATGCGGGCGGTGGCGGCATGGATCTGAGCCTCGGCCCTGCGGATGTCGGGGCGCCGGCGGATGAGATCCGAGGGGAGACCCACCGGGATCTCGGGCGGGGCGGGAGGAA
This sequence comes from uncultured Methylomirabilota bacterium, assembly GCA_963718295.1. Lineage (GTDB taxonomy): Bacteria > Methylomirabilota > Methylomirabilia > CAVQYV01 > CAVQYV01 > CAVQYV01. The sequence continues at coordinate 20,783 of CAVQYV010000006.1, forward strand.
TCGGCGTCTCGGTGGCGAGCTCCCGGAGGAGAGCGCCGGGCTCGCGGCCCAACAAGACGCTGAGGCTGTAAATGGCGCCCTGGGCCGCCGACTCCAACGAGGGTATCTGGGACTCTGTGGTAGCCACTTGGGCCTGAGCGCTGGCCACATCCAGGGCACTCACAAAACCAGCCTCAAAACGCTTGCGGGTGATCTCGGCGGTATGCCGCTGAGCTTTAAGGTTCTTTTGGGCAATGGCGATCTGTTGCTGGAACCCTCGAAGGTTGAAATAATTGGTACCGACCTCGGCCGCGAGGGTCACCAGAACATCGCGGCGATCCTCCACGCTGGCCTGGATATCGGCATTCGAGGCTTCGATGTTGCGCCTCACACCTCCGAAGATGTCGAGCTCCCAGGCGGCGTCCAGGCCGGCTTGAAACAGGTCTCGCGCAGCGACGGTTGTGCTGGAGGGAGATCCTGCCATGCTTGAAGAAGCCGAGGGTGATGAACCATCATAACTGCGGGCGTAATTGGCAGAAGCATCTACTTGAGGCCAGAAACCTGCGGCCACGACCCCCCGTGAGGCCCTGGCCTGGCGAACACGACCCTCCGCCAGTCGCAAATCCAGGTTAGACTCGACCGCCCTTCCTATCAGAGATGAGAGAACCGGATCGTTAAAGGTGTTCCACCACTGGACGAGCTCGACCGGAGGGGATGGTGTGATGCGGGCAGCGGAAACAGCGGCAGCCCCCGTTCCGCTCCAGGCGTCAGGAACATGGGATTCCGGCGGGCGGTAGTCAGGACCCACGGTGCAGCCTGCCCATGTCAGCAGCCAGATCCCCTGCATGCATATCGCACCGATGCGCTTCATTCTTTGCCAGCGGCGACCTCGATCTACAACCGTCAGCACCTCCGGCCCTACTCCGGTCGAGCGGAGGGGTAGATTTCGGTCCCGGTCATTCATAGCGCAACGCGATGATGGGATCGAACCGCGAGGCCTTCCAGGCGGGATAATAACCAAAAGTGATGCCCACCGCAGCGGAAATGGCGAAGGCGGCCAGTATGGCGTCCAGGGAGAGCTCCGTCGGCCAGTTGAGCAAGGCCTTGACCAAGTAAGATGCGCCCCGGCCCACCAGGATCCCGGCGGCTCCGCCGCAGAAGCACAAAACCACGGATTCCAGCAGGAATTGCTGCAAGATGTTGCCGCCCCGGGCGCCAACGGCCATCCTCAATCCGATCTCCCGCGTCCGCTCCGTCACCGAGACGAGCATGATGTTCATGATACCCACCCCGCCCACCAGGAGGGATATCAGCGCCACTGCCAGGAGGAGCTTGGTCATCATAGTTGCCGTGGAAGACAGGGCCTTGGTGATCTCGGTCATATCCCGGATGTTGAAATCGTCCAATTCGCCCGAGCCGATTCGGTGCCGTTCCCGAAGCAAACCATTGATCTGCCCCATGGCAGCAGGGATGTCTGCCGTGGACCGGGCCGCTGCGAGGATCTGGTCCACGTTGATGAACCTCACCGGCAGAGGCGTGTCGGCTGCCTGGGTCGAGGAGGCGGGGGGATAAAGGCTGGTCTGGGTGGTGGGGTAGATCTGGTCGATTGTGTTGGTCTGCGACGAGGTGGAAGACCCTGAGGAGGCACTCTGGTTGACATTCGCCACCGATGTGCCGGCTACCCGATACTTGATGGCCGTCCAGGGCGCCAACAGTATATCATCCTGATCCATCCCCATCATGCTGGCGCCTTTGCTGCTCAGGATCCCGATGACCCTGAAGGGGACATTTCGAATCCGCACCTCTTTCCCGAGGGGCGGTTCACCCTGGAAAAGTTCCCGGACCAACCTCTGGCCCAACAGGCACACACTACTTCCATTGCGAACATCACGGTCCGTGAAGGCCTCGCCCTCGGATAGGCTCCATTCCCGAACTTCCAGGAAGGCGGGAGTGGAGCCATAGATAAAGGTGGGGACCCAGTTGCGGTTCCCATAGACGACCTGCGTCCGAGCCCGCACGACAGGAGCTGCAGCCCGCACCGCGGGACACTCCCGCGCGATGGCCTCGCTGTCTTCAGGGGTCAGTGTCATCACACTCCCCGCCCCGAAGCTCACACCGCCACTGGAGGCAGTACCCGGCAGAATCAGGAGATTGCTGGCCCCCATGCTGGCGATCGTCCGCTGGATGGAGGTCGCGGAGCCACGACCGATCTCCATCATGGCGATGACCGCTGCCACCCCGATGATGATCCCCAGGGTCGTCAGGGCGGCCCGCCCGATATTGCGCCGAAGACCGGTCAGGGCGGTGCGGAACATGCGATTGATTCGAACCCGGGACCGGGTTCTTCTTGCCGGGGCACGCCCTGGATGGGGTGGCTGGCCAATCTCTGAAGCACCCTGGGGATTCGGCTCTGCCTCGATCACCCCGTCCCGTATCTGGATGGTCCGTTTCGCCCACCGTGCGATGTTCGGGTCATGGGTCACCAGGATGATGGTCACCCCTTCTTTCTCGTTGAGCTCTTGAAAGATGCGCAACACCTCCTCGCTGGTGGAGGAGTCGAGGTTTCCGGTGGGTTCATCGGCGAACAACAAGGAGGGGTGGTTGATCAGGGCTCGGGCAATGGCCACCCGCTGCTGCTGCCCGCCGGAAAGCTGAGAGGGCTCCTGGCCGAGATGGTCCCCTAAACCCACCTTTCGCAGCAATCCCTCCGCCCGCTCGCGAGTGTCCGGGTTCGAGCGGTGATCCGCGGCATAGGAGAGCGGCATCATGACATTCTCCCGGGCGCTGGTGCGGGGGAGCAAGTTGAAGTTCTGGAACACAAAGCCGATCTTTTGGTTGCGCAGCAAGGCCCGCTCGTCAGCGGACAATTCCCCCACTTCTTGCCCATCCAGCCAGTAGTGCCCTGAGGTCGGGTGATCCATGCACCCCAATATATTCATGAGCGTGGTCTTCCCCGATCCCGAGGCCCCCATGAGGGCCACGAACTCCCCCTGAGAGATGTGCAAGGAGATGCCTCGAAGCACAGGCACGTCGACCTCGCCCATGTGATAGGTCTTGTGGATGTCTTGCAGCTCAATCAGTTCCACCGCGTGTTTTTCCAATTTTCGAAATGCCTTTTTTGGGTAAAGATCTATGGCCATCAGCGGGCTGGCGGACGTCCTCGCCCGGGCAATTGAGGGGTGAACGGGCTGGGAGGAGATGAGGAGCCCTGAGACTCCTTCCCTGGATTCTCTTTCCGTTGTTCGCCTATCACGACTTGGGACCCCTCTTTGAGTTCTTCGCTCTGAATCTCTGTCATGGTGCCATCGGTCAAGCCGATTCGGACGGAGACCGGCCGCACGAAGACCCCACTGGGAATCCAGACGACTCCGGGCGTATACTCCTGTTGGCTGAGATGGCCAGGGCTTGGGGCGCCGGCCCCCCCGGCCGGCGTCATACCCTGCCGACCTCGGCTATCCGGAGCTATCTGCTCCGGCTGAGGCGCCCAGCGCAGGACAGCGTTGGGCACCCGCAACACGTTGTTGCGACGGCTCAGAATGAATTTCACGTTGGCAGTCAGGTAGGGCAACAGTTTGCCGCTGGAATTATCCGTGATGACCTCCACCGTATAAGTGACCACATTCTGGGTCATCGAGGCGTTCAGCCGAATTTTTCCCACTTCGCCCTGAAAGACCTGGCCGGGGTGGGCATCGACGGTGAAGGTGACCGCCTGACCTGGGCGGACGCTGCCGGTATCCGCCTCGTTCACCGCAACCCAAACCTGCATGCGTTTGAGGTCCTTGGCGATCAGAAAGAGGCTGGGCGCGTTCAGGCTGGCAACTACGGTCTGGCCGATGTTCACCCTGCGGTCGATGATGACGCCCCTCACCGGCGATTTAATGGTGCAATAATCCAAATTTTGCTGCGCCCTCCTCAGGGTAGCCTGGATCTGTGTGACTGCGTCCTTGGCCTGCACCAGTGCAGCTTTGCCGACCGCTAAGTTGGCTTTTGCTACCTGATACCCCGAAACGGACGCATCGTAGTCGCTCTCCGAGAGAGCCTCGGATGGACCCAGCTTCTGGGCTCTTTTCCAATCGCGCTCCGCCTGGAAGAGCTTGGCTTCCAACTGTCCCAAATCGGCCTGAGCCCGCAGTATTCCTGCCTTGGCCTGCTCCAGTTGAGCCTTGACCTGAGCTGCCTCAGCGGCGTACAGAGAGTCATCGATCTGGGCCAATACCGTCCCTTGCTCCACCATGGAGCCATAGTCAACCGTTTTGCCGGAGCGATCTTTTCCAAAGGCCACGATCCTTCCCGCAACCTGGGCTCCGACATCGATCACCTCTTCCGGTTCCACCGTACCGGTGGCACTGATGGTCGCCACCAGATCGCCGCGCTCGACCAAAACGGTGCGAAAGAGGACCTGGGGCGCATGGTTTCGCTTGAGATACCAAAAGGCTCCCAACACCAGGATAGCCACAACGATCAGCCCAATAACCAGGAGCTTAATCAAGCGCTTTATGTTCAATTGCATAATCCCTTTCAGGTGCCCCCATCGTGCCGCTTGCCGCCTTTTGTTGCCGGTTATGACCGGACGGGAGCAACAAAATAGTAAAATGGTGAGGCCTTAGCCCGAAGAGAGCCATTTTGGCGCATCAGATCAGGCGAGAGGCGATGGAGCACAGAATGAGGGACGGAACGAATAGACCTGGCTATCAAGCGCCAGGGGTCTAATACCCTCATCCTTTTGGGAAATCTTACTCCAAAAAGGCGTAAAAAACAACTTCAAGCTGGACTTGCGGAGGATCCTCTTGCAGCCATTGGCCCCAGAAGGCCTCTGGTCAACCGTCTTGGCCCAATGTTCAACATCAACAGGGAGGTTTTCTTTTCGGCAGGCCCCATCCCAGTCTTTGGCAATTGATCTCTTGAGGACATGCTGAGGGGATAGAACCATCGGTAACGTAGGTACCAGGACCGAGAGCGGAGGGTCGCCGAAATGAACCCAATAAGTTGTTTTAGAATCAACGTCCCCCATCTTGTCAGAGCCAGGCGTCTCATTCTGACATATTACGGCATGTCCGTTTTCTTCTTCCTGCTGCCCTCGTACAACTCATACTCCAGGAGCCTGCATTCTATACCGCTGTTAAAGAAAGGAATCCTTCGTTTGGCTCTCAACCCCACCTTCTTTGCCAGGTCAAGGTTTCCCGTGAAAAGATATCCGGTATATCCCCCGCACTTCTGCTTGAAGTAATCGCCGATCCCCTGGTACACGCCCTCCAGCTCTTTGACCTTTCCCATTCTTTCTCCATATCCCGGGTTGAGGATTACGATCCCTCCCCCGTCAGGAACGGTCGTCTCGGAATAATCACATACGGCGAATTCGATCAGATGCCCCACACCGGCAGCCGCTGCATTTTTCCTGGCTGCCTCCACCGCCCCTCTCCGAATATCGGTAGCGATGATCCTGCAACCCACCGTCTTCTTTTCCTCTTTTGTCGCTTGGGTGCGCACGTCGTTCCAGAGGGATTCCTTGAATCCCTTGAGATGCATGAACGCGTAATTATTCCTCAATAGCCCGGAAGCCCTGTTCAGGCCTGCCAGGGAAGCTTCTATGGCCAGGGTGCCGCTGCCGCACATGGGATTGATGAAATGGCCGCTCCCGTTCCATCCTGAAGCCATGATCAGGGCAGCGGCCAGGGTCTCCTGCATGGGTGCTATCAGGGGGATCTTTCTGTACCCGCGCCGGGAGAGGGGTTCCCCCGAGGTATCCAAATACAGGGAGCAGTGATCCTCCTTCCAGTAGAGGTTCACTACGGCCCTGTCTTGATCCGGACCTGAATCGGGACGCTGCCCGCACTTTTCCTTGATCCGGTCCACGATGGCATCCTTACACTTTACATTTGCAAACCGTGAGTCCCTGATGCTGGGATTGTCCACGCTGGATGTTACACAGACGTATCCATCCTCGGGTATATACTCCTCCCACGCGATCTCCCACACTGCGTGATAGAGGGCATCGACGTCACGGGCAGCGAATTCCTTGAGGAGAAATAGGACGCGATGTCCCGTGCGGAGCCGAAGATTGAGCCGCAGGGTATCGTCGATCGTCCCCTCGGTTGCTATGCCCGCAATAGTTTCAGACAACACCGGAAATCCCAGCAGTAGGATCTCTTCCTTCAAGAAGGGGGTGATCCCCTTGGCACAAGTGATCAGAATCCTCTTTTTCAATCTCTGGCGCCTTCGCCTTTCAATTCCTCCGGGGTGCGCTCTTCCAGCCAAAGCTTGCAGACGTTCTTCCATCCGATGGGGCGCCACTTCTTGAAGGCCGCTTTCAACTCGTCCACAGTTTGGGCTTCACGAAGGTCTTGTTGGGCAGCCTTCAAGTCGTCAAGAGATGCGATTGCGGGCATGGTTTCCTCCGTCCGTCGAAGTCAAAGCGGAACCAGTTCAACCTATCAATCTTCCCCTGGGTGCATTCCATTTCACAGGATTTCGATGCGCAGCTTCTCCTTGGGCGGCTCCCCCTCGGGCTTGCCTGGGGGGCGTTTTCGACGAGCCGCCCCGGCCGCTGAATATTGGGTCAGAAGGGCCTCTGCCTCCTGGCGAATGGCCTGCCGCAGCTCTTTCGGCTCCAGCACCTCCGCCTCCTGGCCGAATCCCAGGATCCACCGCTTCAGGTCCAGGGTATCGGCGACCTCCAGGCTCATGAGCAGGCTGCCATCGAGTTGATATTGCATCTTCTGACTGGGATGCCAGAGGCGTTCCGCGATCCAAGGTGCCTGCCGGGAGGAGAAGAGGATCTTCACCTGCATGGGCTCTCCTCGCAGTCCGCCAAAGCTATCTTTGCCATTCTCCTCCAAGCTGAATCCCTCGGGCAGGACGAAGGTCTCGGAGGTGGGCCGCGCCGCCCGAATGCGCTCCAGAGAAAATGTGAGCACCTTCTGCCGCAGATGGCAATAGGCGATGAGATACAGGCCGCCCTCTTGGTGCCAGAGCCGGTAGGGATCGATCTTCCGGGTCTGAACCTTGTCCTTGCTAAGGGAGTGGTATTGGATCTCCAGGGTCTGCCGGTCCATGATGGCCTGAGTGATCTGTTCGATCCGAGGCTTGGGGGCAGCATGGTCTTCGGAGTCGAGGGGACGAGAAGATAGTGCCCTCTCCAGTTCTTCCAGGAAGAGCCGCATGGGAGCCGGGAGGGAAGGCTGGATTTTGGCGAAGAGGGAGTTGAGGGATTCCTGAAAGGGAGTCCCCTTGAGGGACTGGCGGCACCCATGCGCCAGATAGAGGGAGATCAGCTCGGAATAGGAAACGGGCAGGGAGAACCCGGATCGGCCCTCCTCGGCCAGGCCCACGCAGGATTTGCCTCCCTCCTTTTGGCCGACCAGAGGAAAGCCCGCCGATTCGAGGTCCTGGAGGTCTCGCCAGATGGTGCGTTCCGAGCATTTGAGCTCCTGGGCCAGCTCGGCCACCGTTCTGTCCGATCCGGACTCCAGGAAACGAATCAGCTGCCATTGGCGAATGACCTGACTTTCCTGTGACATTGCAGTATCCCGCACCCGATAAGATGGATCAGCTGCTATGCATCAAACCGCCGAATCAACTCTATCAGTTTGCCCACCGGCAGACCGACCACATTGGTATAGCAGCCCCAGATCTTGTCGATGAAGATGAATCCTTTTCCCTGGATGGCATAAGCCCCTGCTTTGTCAAAGGGCTCCCCGCTCTCCAGATAGGTCTCGATGTCCGAATCGGAGAGGGGGTGCATCTTCACTTCGGTGGTCTCCGCTGCCACCTCCTCACGACCGCTTCGGACCTCAATCAAGGCCAACCCGGTGGTAACCCGGTGGACCTTGCCGCTGAGGGTGCGGAGAAACTCCCGCGCCATCTCCTTGTCCTTGGGCTTTCCAAAGGGCCGGCCGTCCAGGTGAACGAGGGTGTCCGCGCCCAGAACCATCCCTTCCTTCAGGGGCGAAGCGACCTCCCGGGCCTTGTGGAGCGCCAACAGCTTGGCTGCTTCCACCGGATTCGGGTGGGGCATCTCCTCCTCATCCAGAGAACTGGGCACGATCTCGATCTGCCATCCCAGGGCCCGAAGGATCTCCGATCTGCGAGGAGAGGCGGAGGCCAAAATCAGGGGGGTCGAGGTCATATCCTCTTGTAGATAAAGGTGGCCAGGAAGATTCCCAGGAGGCTCAGTAGATTCAGCCTGAAGGAGAAGCCCAGGGTGAAGGTGAATACTCTGAGGTTGAGGGTCCCAGGGGGATCCAATCCGAAGGTGATCGAGCGGGTGAAGACCTTCTCGATCAAGCCTCCGGGGGCCAACAGCCCCAACACCTCTCCTAATACTGACCCGATCAGGGCTCCAAAGAGCATGACCACGAAGAGAAGAGCAGCATTATCTTTTGCCCTGGCCACGGCTTTTCCTCCTATTCAGGGACCCAGGATCTTCGCGGCTTGGCCGCAGCTTTCGCATTTTCCGTCCTTTACTCCCAATTTGAAGATGTGGTAGCCATCTCGGCCGACCAAGAGGTGATGGCAATGAGGACAATGGGTCGAGTTGCTCCCTCGATCCAGGATATTGCCCAGATAGACATAAGAGAGCTTTTCTTTGGCAATCTCCCAGGCCCGCATCAGGGTCTTCACCGGGGTGGACTCGATCTGCATCTGATAATGGGGAAAATAGCGGGAGAAATGGAGCGGGGTATCAGGACCGAGCTTCTCTGCGATCCAGTCCGCCAGAAGACGGATATCTGACTCCGAATCGTTGAGGGTGGGGATGAGCAAATTGGTGATCTCCACCAGGCAGGTCCTGGAGGCAACCTCCGCGGTGTGCAAGACCGGGGGCAAAGGCCCCTTGCAGATCTTCCTGTAGAAATCCTCGCTCATGGACTTGACATCGATATTGAGGGCGTCGATCCAGGGGATTAGGTCCTGGAGGGGCTCCGGATTGATCAGGCCATTGGTCACCAGCACATTCTTCAGGCCCTTGCTTCTCGCCAGTTTCGCGCAGTCCAGGACGTACTCAAACCAGACCATCGGTTCGGAATAGGTATAGGCAAGGCCGAGAGAGCGGCCCTGCTGGGCTAATTCCACGGCCTTCTCCGGCTCCACCCGGCGGGTGGGCACCTGGGTCTGGGAGATCTCCCAGTTCTGACAGAAGAGGCAACCCAGGTTGCATCCGTTTCCCCCCAGGGAGAAGATGGTGCTGCCCGGGTAGAAATGATAGAGCGGCTTCTTCTCGATCGGATCATTCGCCATGGAGGCGACCTCGGCATAGTTGACCGCATAGAGCGCCCCATCCTGGACGGTGCGGGTGCGACAGATCCCGAATCCCTTCTCCTGGATCCGACACTCCTGGGGGCAAAGGTGGCAGCGGGCGCTTCCGCCTTCCAGTTTTTCGTAAAATGCAGCCTCTTTCATCCCTTCTTATGCCTCATCTATGGGGGCCTTCCGCAGCACCATGCCGAAAATGAAAAGGGTACAACCGCTCATGAAGAGCGCAACGAGCGCCAGTCTGAAGGTCACGGAGGATACCAGGAAGGCAGCCAGGGCATGGGTCAGGCAGAAGAGGTAGATCAGCAGCACCGCCTCCAGCTTGCTCAGGCCCAGATTGACCAGGCGATGGGAGGAATGATCCTTTCCCCCTCGATAAAAGGGGACCCCTCTCAGCAGGCGCAGGAGGGTGACCAGCGTGGTGTCGAAGATGGGGTAAGCCAGTATCAGTACGGGGATCAGGACCGAGGTGGTGATGGTGGCGCTGTGCCAGGAGCCCAGGGCCGAAATCGATGCCAGGATGAAGCCCAGGACCATGGACCCTGCATCCCCCATGAAGATGCTGGCCCGATACAGATTGTAGCGGAGGAACCCCAGGCAGGCCCCGGACAGCGCGGCTGCGATCACGAGGGCCTCGACCTGTTCGCGGCCCAGGAAGAGGAAACGGGCGGTGATGGCCGCAAAGGCCACTGCGGAGATGAAGGCCACTCCTGCAGAGAGCCCGTCCATGTTATCGAGCAGGTTGAAGGAATTGGTGATGCCAATCATCCAGAGGAGGGTAAAGGCGACATTGAGGTAAGGGAGATCGAGGAATTGAACGGATACCCCGCAGGCGATGACGATGGCCGCCGCGGTCGCCTGACCGAGGATCTTGATCCAGGGATTCATCCCATATCGATCGTCGATCAGCCCCAGGATCATGAGCAGGCCCGCTCCGGTCACGATACCGAGGATGGAGAGGCCCAGGGTAGATGAAAGGGCTACGGCCAGGGCGAAGGAAAGGTAGATCCCTACACCCCCCAGGAGGGCCAAGGGGCGGGCATGGACCTTCCGGTTGCTCGGCATGTCCACGAAATGAGTCTTGATCGCAATGAACCGGAGCAGCGGAACCAGGATCAAGGCGCTGATCAGGGAGATGCCCCAGGGTTTCAGGATGGGGAGGAGATAAGGCAAAATCGCCCTCCTATATCTTGAACACCCTGTCTCCCGAAACGTCTATGCCTCGGGTGGCATTTTGTGCATCCACGATAATGGCGCTGTGCTTTACGATCCATGGGATATCGAACACAGAGTGATTCACGGCAATGACCACGCAGTCCATTCCGGCCAGGGTTTTCTCATCGAGGTCCAGCGAGCGATGGTAAGGATGGACCGGCTTGGAATGATGGATGGTGTCCTTCAGGTGCACCTCGGGGACGTAAGGATCATGGTAGCTGACCTGAGCCCCTTTGGTATCCAAGATCTTGAGCAATTCCAGGGCCGGGGAATTGCGGGGATCATCGATATCTCGTTTGAAGGCCGCCCCCAGGATGAGGACCTTGGCGTCCTTGATGGACTTATCCCGTTGGTTGAGGACATCCACGACTTTGGAGGCCGTGTAATGGGGCATGCTCTGATTCACCTCGGCCGCCAGCTCGATGAACTTGGTGTAAAAATCGTATTCCCGGGCCTTCCAGGAAAGATAATACGGGTCCACCGGGATGCAATGGCCCCCCACGCCCGGCCCCGGATAGAAGGGCATGAACCCGAAGGGCTTGGTGGAGGCCGCATCGATGACTTCCCAGATGTCAATCCCCATCCGATCTGCCAGCTGCATCAGCTCATTGACCAGGGCAATGTTCACGGAACGGAAGATATTCTCCAAGAGCTTGCACATCTCGGCACTTCTGGGACAGGAGACGGGATAGATCTGTTGGGGGTCAATGATCAGGGAGAAGATGGCACCGGCAAGCTCCGTATCCCTCGGCGTGAGACCTCCCACCACCTTGGGGGTATTCTTGACCCCATATTTCCGGTTGCCCGGATCGATTCGCTCGGGAGAGAAAGCCAGATAGAAATCCTTTCCCGCTGCCAGACCCGTCCTTTCCAGGATCGGAAGCACCTCCTCTTCCGTGGTCCCCGGATAAGTCGTGCTTTGCAGGATGATCAATTGCTCAGGGTGCAGGTACTTGGCAATCTCCGCGGAGGCGTCCGTAATGTAGTGGATGTCGGGGGCCTTGGCCTTCGTGAATGGGGTGGGGACGCAGATGAAGACCCCATCGATCTCCGAGAGCCTGCTGAAATCGGAGGTAGCAGACAGGTAACCAGCGGAAACCACCTGCTGTAGCTCACCTCCAGGCACATCGGGGATATAGCTGACTCCCCTGGAGATCTGCTCCACCTTTGCTTTGTCGATGTCGACTCCCAGGGTCTTGATCTTCGCTTTGGCGAACTCCAGGGCCAGCGGAAGCCCCACATAACCCAGTCCGATGACGGCCACCCGGACCGTCCTGCTCTCTATCTTCTCCTTGAGCCTCATAAGGACTCCTTTCTACTTCTGCTGCGCATAATACTTCCGGCACCAGGCGATGGTCCTGTCCAGGCCCTCCTCCAATGAGATCTTGGCTTCGAACCCCAAGATCTGCCGTGCTGCCTCAACCGATGCCACCCGGCGTGGCGTATCCTCGAATAATTCACCGTAGGTGCTGCGATAGGGAACCAACTGGATCTGGGAGGGGGACTTCAGTTGGGCTTTGATGAGCTCAGCCAACTCCAGGATCGTGGTCTCATGGCTATGGGCGATATTGAAGGCCTTGCCCTCCGCCTCCCCAACTTCACCCGCCAGCAAGGTTCCCTCAACGGTATCATCGATATACGTGAAACAGCGACCTTGGCTTCCATCGCCATGCACGGTGATCGGTCGCCCGCAGAGGGCCTGTTGGATGAAGCGCGCCACCACGCTTCCATAGCCCTTCTCGTCCAGGCGCGGCCCATAGGAGTTGAAATAGCGGACGATCGCTATGGGAAGCCCCTTGTTGGCATAGGCGAAGGCAAAGTGCTCATCGATCGCCTTGGACATGGAGTAGGACCAGCGGCTGACATCCGTGGGCCCCAGGATTCGATCCCCGTCTTCCCGAAAAGGAAGATCGCGGGATTTCCCGTAGATCTCTGAGGAGGAGGCGATTATGGTTTTCTTCCAATACTTGTATGCCGCGCTCAATACGATCTCCGTTCCCTTGACGTTGGTATAAATGCCGTGCAAGGGGTCCTCTACCACATATTTCACACCCACCACTGCCGCCAGATGATAGATCCGGTCCGCCCGTTCCACGGTCCGGTCGATCAGGGATTCATTCAGGACCGTATCATTGATGAAATGAAAGCCCTCCTTGCCGAAAAGGTGCTGAATATTCTGGATCTTTCCGGTGGAAAGGTTGTCCACCACATAGACTTCATCGCCCCGAGCGATCAACCGATCCACCAGATGGGATCCGATATATCCCGCTCCTCCGGTCACCAGGGTTTTCAATCTACCCTCCTCATCTTCCCACGCCGAAATAGGAGAATCCCAGGTCCCTCATGGCTATCGGGTTCAGGAGATTCACCCCATCTACGATCACCGGCCCCTTGAGAAGACTTCGCATGCGTCCCATGTCCAGGTTCTTGAAATCGTCCCACCCGGTCAGAATGAGGAGGGCATCGCTGCCGTCGGCCGTCTGATAGGGATCTTCGCACAAGACCATATCTGGTATCAATTTGGCTGCCTGCTCCATCCCTTTGGGATCGTGCGCCCGGATATTGGCTCCATCCTGTTGAAGCAACTCGATGATCCGTACGGAAAGAGAAGTTCGGACATCATCCGTTCCGGCCTTGAAGGCGAGGCCCAGGATGCCGATCGTCTTTCCATAGAGAACGGCCCCCAGGGCCTTCTTGACCTTGGCTATGATGGATCGGATTTGATGCTCGTTCTTCTCATGGACTTCCCGCAGAAAGCTGGCTTCATAGCCATGGTTCTCTGCCATCTTGATCAGGGCCTTCAGGTCCTTGATGAGACAGGGGCCGCCGAATCCAATTCCCGCGCTCATATAGCTATTTCCGATTCTCTGGTCATACCCCATCCCCCGAGCCACTTCCACCACGTCAGCTCCCACATGCTCGCAAACATGGGCAATTTCGTTGATGAACGAAACTCGGGTTGCCAGATAGACATTGGAAGCATATTTGATCATCTGGGCATTGCGGATGGAGGTCTCGATCACCGGGGAGCCCAGGGGCGCGAAGAGGCTCGCCACCTTTCCCGTCGCCTGAGGGGAATCGCCGCCCACCACCACCCGGTCCGGATGGAAAAAGTCGTAAACTGCCTTGCCTTCCCGGAGGAATTCGGGGTTGGAAACCAGGTCGTAGTCTTGGCCTTTCTTCTTCCCCTGGGCGGTCAGGATGTTGGTGACCATCTCGAAGGTTCCGACTGGGACGGTGCTCTTGATGGCGATCAGGTGATAGCTATCCATCACCGTCACCAGGTCCTCCGCCACCATGATGATCTGTGAAAGATCCGCCTCCCCATCCTCCTTGGCCGGAGTCCCTACCGCGATGAAGATGATCTCCGCTCCCTTCACGCCCTCCGCAATATCCACGGTGAAATCCAGCCGGCCTGCGGAAAGATTCCTCCAGACTAACTCCTCCAGGCCCTCCTCATAAATGGGAAGGATGCCTTTTCTAATCCCCTCGATGCGCCCCTGGTCAATATCTATCGCCATCACCCGGTGGCCCATCTCCGCCAATCCCGTGGCGGTCACCAGTCCCACATAGCCGGTGCCTCCTATGACCCCTATGCGGCCCATCCGTCGAATCTCCTTTCGCCTCTTACAGGGATAATTCCAGTCTCCGCAAGTCGGCTGCATCTATCATTACTTACCACGAATCCCTCCCTTTTTCTACCCTATTCCTCATCCCTCGCAAATCCCGTGATTGGATCCGGCCAGGTGCCTCTCAGGTCTTTCTTCTCAGCCTCTTGCCCAGGAGGTTCAGAACCCCCGTCCAGAATCCGAGGCCCCAGGAGGCGTGCAATACCAGGAAGGAGAGGACGATCCCTGGCCAGAGGTGTAGCGAGTGACACTGGATGGCCTTCCAGAGGGCAAAGGCTCCCGCCAGGCCGAGATAAAGAATGAGGGCAGAGCCCAACCAGCAAGGAGCCGGATGAAAGATAAGACTGAGGCCTGCGAGAAAGATGATCCCGAAGACGAAGGCCGGCGCCACCAGTTGTCGGATCCTGAGCGAACGGGGATGCTTTGCGAGAGTCCGGACCTTCCAGAAACCATAGTGGAAGTATTGCAAAAAGAGGGCACGGGGGGACTCGCGGCAGAAATAGGTGGACCGAATCCGGGGAGTGCACAAGATGCGGCCGCCCGCAGCCCGCAGCCGATAGTTAAGCTCATAATCCTGATTGCAGACAAATTCCTCGTCGAAGAGCCCGATCCGGTCGAAGACTTCCCGGCGATAGGCACCCAGATAAACCGTATCGCTGAATTGCTCCTTTTCGGAATAGTGAAACTTCGAGCCCCCAATCCCAAAGGGCGAACTGGTGGCCAATGCGACCGAGCGTCCAAAATAGGTTCTTCCCACCGGGCGCATGAGCCCGCCCACGTTCTCCGCCTCGCCCCCTTTCAGGCATTCTACACACTTCGCCACATAATCGGGGGCAATTACCGTGTGGGCATCGACCCGGATTACGATTTCGCCCCGGGCGGCGGCGATGCCGATATTGAGTGCCGCAGGGACGATCTGGGCCGGATTAAAGAGGAGGATCAAGCGCCTTTCCGACCTCCGGAGCGCTTCCAGGGCCTGTCGGGTACCATCGGTGGAGTTTCCGTCTACAACGATCACCTCCATGCGGTCGGCCGGGTAATCCTGGGCCAGGACCGCGCCCAGGGAATCCGCCATGAGAGCGGCCTCGTTCCGGACCGGCATCACCACCGAGACGAAGGGCAAGAGGGGTTCGTTCATTCTTTCCTCCTCCGCTGGCCGGGGGGCGGCTTTTCCAACAATAATTCCTCATACAGCCCCAAAAGCTTCCTTCCCTCCATACCCCAGGAGTACCGCTCCATTACTGCCTGACGACCTCTGTGCCCCATCTCTCCGGCCTCCGCCGGATGATCCAAGATGTAGGACATGGCGCTCCTGAGGCCCTCGATATCTCCTGGCTTTACCAGGATTCCACACCGGGCCTCCTCTATGATGGGTCGGATCAGGGGGAGGTCGTAGGCGATCACTGGAATGGAAGCTGCCATATACTCGAATAGCTTGGTGGGGAGGATTTCCAAATAGTTGGGGGTGGGATGCAGGGTGACCAGCCCGGAAACAGACGAGCGAAGGAGGGAAGGGAGTTGCTCGAAGGGCTGGGCCTTCAAGAGGCGCGCCCCGGGAGGGAGGCGATCGGGCAGATCCGAGACGGAGGGATCCGCATCGTCCAACGGCCCCACCAGGAGCAGGCGCGCATCCTCGCGCGACAAAAGCTCAAACGCCCTCAGGCAGTCCAGGGCGCCTCGCTGGCTGGAGAGCGACCCGCAATAGACAAAATAGGGGGAGTCAAGCTTCGAAGAGACAGAATCCGGGGAATGGTCGAAGCGGCTGAGGTCCACATAGTTATTGACCAGGACGGCCCTTCGGGTCGCCCTTTGAAAGCGCTGGTAGGTCGGCGGGTTTGCCGCCACGATTGCGTCCAGGGCGAGGGTTGCCAGCCATTCCCAGGCCCCCATTGCCTTGGCTACAGCGGGCCGAAGCTTCGCCGGTATCCAGAGGCGTCTCTGCATCACCTGCGGGTAATTCTCGTGAACATCGTAAACAACAGGTCTGCCGGTAAGCATCTTGAGGAGCAGGCCCACCCCAATCAATTCCGGATCATGAAAGTGAAAAATATCTGCCCTGCTGTGGAGTGACGCTTTCAGGGCTCGCCACCAATTCAGTGGGCGGCGGGAGCGGGGCAGGAGGGGCAAGGGAATGAGGTCCATCCCCTCTACGGATCTCAATTCTTCCGGGCAGGGTGCTATGTAGGTCACCTGATAGCCGGCGCGAAGGAGGGTCGGAAGATGCTTGTAAAAGATCCGATTATCATTGTACCTATGAACCGTGGTCAGCACACAAGCCCTCATGGATCAGAGATCTCCTTACAGATCCGGCGCTTCCTGCTCGCCTTCCGGCTCGGTGATGGGTCGGGAGGATGGACGGGATGGACGGCTCTTACTGGATCCCGATTTCTGGAAGAGGTATATCTTGATTCCCTTGAAGTCCTGTCGCTCGGCCAATCTATAGATCCCTTCCAGGGCCTTCACGCTCAATCCCTTATAGTCATGAGAGTGGGACAGGATGAGCCATACCCGCCCATAATCCCTGGTGAGCGATGATAGATTGTCCATCGCTTCTTCATTCTCCTCTGCGATTCCCTTGGGGAATGGCTTCTTGGTCAGGTCGGATCTCTGGGAATAGTAGTTGAAGGGCCTCTGGGAATAGCCGGCGTTGAACAGTACCAAATCCTCGGATTTGGCCCTGGCATCTATGTAATTTGCTGCCTCTTTCCACTGCTCCTTCTGGACTTTCCCGTAGTATCCCCACACGGCCACCAGGGAGAGAACACTGATGAGGGCTGTTGCGGTCAGCTTTGCAGGGTTCCAGGTGAGGTTTCTGATTCCCTTTGCCACAAGCAAATACCAGGCCAGGGACGCACCGATGACACACCTGTACTTATAGATGGGCGCTGAGAATTGAGAGATCAGAAATGGCAGGATGATCGGGATGAATAGCCATAGCAACAACAAATAGATATCCCTGAAATCCGTGAAGATGACTTTGGGGCCAAAGCCCTCGGGAAGCGTTGAAGGCTCCTTCCCATTCCCGCCCTCCCTTCCTCTCCTCCAGGTGACTGTGGAAAGAAGGGCAAATAGGACGAACAGGACCATCAATCCTTCAGATCCAGCGAATCTTTCGAAGGTGCCGAAAACCATCCCTATCGAAGGGGCTTCTCTCCGGAATACCCCCTGAAACCTATAGACCTGTTTGAACAATACTGGGATCCAGGGTGCGAGGAGGAAGGCCACAAAGGATTGCAGGAGGACCCACTTTTTTATGGGGAGCTTGAGGTCTCGCCGGGAGAGGGGGAAGGCCGTGAAGACATAAAGATTTTCCACGATAACGATGAAGAGGCCGAAGACATGCGTATATGCCAAAAAGGCGGTGGAGATGACATAGCCTATTTTGTCCCGATGTCCCCCTCCCCCCAAGAGCCTCTTGAAGAAATAGAGGGAGAGAAGGGTCAGCAGGGCCATCAGGCCATAGGCCCTCGCTTCCTGCGAATACTGGATGTGAAAACTTGAGGTCGCCAGCAGGAGGGAACTCAGGAGGCCTGTCTGTTGGTCAAAGAATAGGCTCCCAACCTTGTAGATCATGAATATGGAGGCGACCCCGAACAGGACGGAGAGAAACCTGCTCGCAAATTCGGAGTCTCCAAATAGAGCCACCCAGTAGCGGAGGAGGACGAAGTAAAAGGGGGGATGGACATTGGAGGCACGGTTTTTGATGATGGCAGAGAAACCCTTGTGGGCCAGCCTGAGGGAAATCGACTCGTCCAGCCACATGCTCTCCCCAGCCAGGTCATAGATCCTGAGGAACAGCCCCAGACATAGGATGGCTAATAATAGGTACAGGTCCCTCTTGGATCTCATGTTTTGTTCTTTCGCGGTTTACTCCGAAGCACCTCATCTCCTCCCATCACCCATCGTAGCTATCCGTGATGGACGGCCCCAGCTTCTGTTACTTCCCTCAGGACCTTTTCCAGCCTTTCAGCAAGCCTTTTCCGATCATAGTGTCTCATCACGAAATCCCTTCCCTTGCTGCCGAATTCCTTTCCAAGCAGAGGATTCTCCTTCAATCGCTTGATGGCCTGAGCGAGCTGGATTGGATCCTCCGGCTCAACGTGGAGACCGGCCCCGGACTCCATCAGGACCTCTTTCGCCTCCCCATTGACTCCCAGAATGACTGGCACGCTGCAGGCCCAGGCATCTAGCATCTTGGACGGGAGGGCGCCCTTGAATAACTCCACCTTCCGCAGAGGGACCAGTGCTACATCGGCCGCCGAGAGATAAGCCGGGATGGATTCCCGTGCCTGCCCTTCCAACATGGTGACATTGCTGAGACGGAGCGCCTCCTTCAGCTGGAGGAGATGGGATTTCGAGGGACCATCGCCCACCAGGAGGAAGTGGATCTGCGGGTCATCACTCAACCGGTGCGCCGCCTCCAGAACCGTCTCCAGCCCCTGGGCAACGCCATGGATGCCCGCGTAGATGACGAGGAAACAGCTTTCCAGCCCCAGTTTCCGGCGCAGACCTGATACTGCCTCCGGTTGAGGGTAAAAGAGTTCCGTGTTGGATCCGTTGGGGACGAAAACCAGCTTCCCGGCGGGAAGGCCCCGCTCGACCAGGCTGGCCTGGATTCCCTTCGTTACCACGACGATGCGCTGCGCTCGCCGGTAACAACGCTCCTCCAGCCAAGTGGACCAGCGGATGAAACGGGGGTTGCGCAGCTCACCGAGGGCAACTGCCGATTCGGGCCAGAGATCCCGAACCTCGAAGACCAAGGGAATCCGCTTTAGTGTACTAAGGGCCAGGGCCGCTCCACCGACAAAGAGTGGGGGGGAGGTTGCATAGAGGAGATCGTAGCCTCGCCGGGCTATCAACACACCCGCCAAAGTGGCGCTGACCATATAGCTTAGATAGAAATGCAGCCGGGTAGAGAGCCTCTTGACCGAAGAGGTCTTGACCCAGACGCGGATCACATCGATATCATCCAGGGCTTCCCGAAAAAAAAAGCGCCCGCGGTACTCTGGACGAATTACGCCCTCGGGGTGATTCGGAACCTCCGTCAGCATGGTGACGTGATGCCCGGCGCGAATCAAGCCAGTGGCCATATCATAAGCTCGTGCCTGCGTAGCCCCCACCTCGGGAGGAAAATATTGGCTGAGATAGAGGATCTTCATCTCTGAGCCGGAATGAGGTGCAGGTAAACGTCAACCAATTTCTGGGACTCCCTCTCCCAGTCGAGCTCCTCCTGGGCCTGCTTCAGATTCGCCTTGAAAGCCCTGTAGCGCTCGGGGTCCAGGGCTTCTTTGATAGCCCTCGCAACATCCTTCGGATCATGGGGCTGGCAGAAGACCCCGATTTCATAGGCCCGCACCAGCTTCCCGATCTCCGGAAGGTCGCTGGCTACGACCGGAAGACCGGCGGCGATGGCCTCAAAAAGCTTGTTGGGCAGGCTGTAGAGGTTGTTGAGGGACCCATGCGGTTTGATCGTGACCGCCGCCAGATCTGCCCCGGCAATGGTGGATATGAGATCTTCGGGCAAAACCGGCTTCAAGAAGTGGACCATGGACTCCAGCCCCTCCTTTCTTGCCAACTCCTCAAGCTCCTTCTCCATCGGTCCCTCCCCCAGAAATACCAGATGAATCCCCGACAGATCCCGAAAGGCAAGGATCAGTTCCCTCAGGGCCCTGCCTCGAGGGTTCAGGTCCCCGGTGTGGATGACGATTCGGTCTTGGGGAGCGAGGCCCAGGAAGTCTTTTCAGAAAAGAGACGCTGCTGCCTTCCTGGCGGCGGGGGGCGCAATTGCGTAAGATCAGGGGCGGTGCAATGGGATACCGGCGGGTCAACTCCTGGGCAATCGATTCATTGACCGTAATCACCACATCCGCCCTGGAAGCAATATAGCCCTCCAGGCGACTCAAGATAGTGACGGGGACCGTGAAGGAGCCAGGCCTGGCACCCTGCACCCACTGTTCCACGGCCAGCTCATGGGAGTCGTAGACAAGCTTTGCCCGGCATCTACGGGCGGCCAGAAAGCCAAAGGGCAAGGCGTCCAGATCGTGAGCATGGATGATATCCCCTTTCGCCTTGCAGGAGAAGAGGAAGAATCTGAGCGCCTTCAAGGCCTTTCCCAAAAAGTTGAGAGGGAGGCTGCGCCGATTTCGCAGCCAGCGGCCGAACCTCCATTCCCGGCAGTGATAGGCGACAAAACCCTCCCTTTCATCTACCAACGGTGAGGTGCCCTTTCTATCCAGCCCGAGGATGGTCACTTGGAATCCCAGACGAGCCAGGGCGGCTGCCTCCTTGAGCACGCGGCTGTCGTGGGTCACCTCGTTGGTGACCAGCATGGAAACCTTGCTCGACTTAGGATCGCCCACCAAACGCCGATCCTCCTTCCAGGAAGATTTGAAACCATAACTTGCAGGTAACCCAACGGAAGACTTCCGAGCTCAGATCTCTTCTGCCGGAACGGTGGTCTTTCAGCAGCACATCCATCTTGTTCCTATCGAAGATGGGAGGTTCCTGAGGGTTTGAAGAGAGGAGAAGCTCCCGAATCTCCGGGTAGAGGCCATCCCGGAGCCAGATTGCCAGTGGAGTCGGATACCCCTTTTTATCCCGGCGGTCGACGATCTCCCGGGGCAGGAGGTCGGACATCACTTCTCGCAGCAAGAACTTGGTCCTATCACCCCGGATCTTGAACTCAGGCGGGAGCCCCAGGCAGAACTCCACGATGCGGTGGTCCAGCAAAGGTACCCTTGCCTCGATACCGAAGGCCATGCTGTTGCGGTCCTCATAATGGAGGAGCGCGGGAATGCTGTCCCTGACCAGATCCCAATAGAGCCGGCGGCTCAGAGGATCGGTCAAAGAAGAAATGGAGGTCCGGGGCTCCGCCGCAGGGGAGGGAGTCTTTCGCTCGAAGTCCGGACAAAGAACGGAAGCACTCGGAGAAGCCCCCAGACGGGTCCTGACCTTGTTGAGCAATTTATTAGTAAAGGGGCGAAAGCCCATGAACAAGAAGTTTTCCTTCACCAGTCGCCAGATTTGAAGGCCTTCCCGTGCTATCCGTGCCAGGCAGCGAGGGTCTTTGTCTGCGCGGAAGCGCTCCCAGAGGCAAAGAAGGTAGGGGAAAAAGTAGTCATGGTATCCCCCTAACAGCTCATCCCCTCCCTGCCCGTCCAGCAAGACCTTCACCTTCCCGTGGGCCTCCTGCATCACGAACCATTGGGAATAGATCCCGGGCGCTCCAGTCGGCTCATCCATGTGCCAAATCATCTGGCGCAAGGTAGGAAGAAAATCGTCTGGCATCGGGTGTACGACATGGCTATCGGTACGAAAGGCCGATACAGCCGTCCGTACGAATGACCCCTCGTCGTAGCCTCGTTCTTCATATACGGAAGAGAAACTCTGCATTGGGTGGGATAGCATGGAGCTGGCCAGAGCCACCACGCAGGAGGAGTCGAGTCCGCCGGAGAGACAGGTACCGACGGGCACATCGCTTTGAAGCTGCAAGCGAACTGCCTCCTCGAGGAGAGATCTTAGGGTCTGCCCAGGATGCTGATAATCATAATCTCCGGTCGCCTTCTTCTCATTCAAATCCCAATAGGGCTGCGAACGGTAGGAGTCTGGAGAAATGGAGAGGAAATGGGCGGGCGGAATATGAAAGATCCGGTCAAATAAGGTCATCGAGCTATGGTCAAGCAGTCCTGTCTGTATGAAATCCTTGAGACAGGGATAGTTGGGGGCCCTCAGCTCGGGGCGAGCTTCCAGGATGGCCTTGATCTCGGAGGAAAAAAGAAAGGTCTCCCGGTCCCGGAAATAGTAAAGGGGCTTGATGCCGAGACGATCGCGCGCACAGAAGAGCTTCTTCTCCCTACGATCCCACAAGGCGAAGCCGAACATCCCGTTCAGATGATCCAGGATCTTTTCCCCATGCGCCTCGTATCCATGCAGGATTGTCTCGCTATCGCTGCGTGATCGGAACCGGTGCCCCTGCCTCTCGAGATCTTGGCGCAGGTCCAGGTAATTGTAGACCTCCCCGTTGAGCATGAGCCAAAGCCTTTCGTCCTCGTTGCTCATGGGTTGATGACCGGACGGGGAAAGATCCAGGATGGCCAGGCGTCGGAAGCCGAAGGCCAGATCAAAGAACTCCCCATAGAAATCCTCTATAGGTGGCAGGCCCAATCTCGGGTCCGAATCGACTCCCCCACAGGGAACCACCTGATCCTTCTCCGTATTGACCAGAAGATACCCTTCATCATCCGGCCCCCGGTGGCGCAGGAGCGTCGTTGCGCGGTGAAGCGCTGCCAAATCCACGGGTTTGCCTCCTGATTGCCAGATGCCGAAAACCCCGCACATCAGGCACGCCCCCGCCCTTGTTTCCGCGCCATGGCTACCTCGTATGCCTGCTTTACTTGAGTCGCAACCTTCACCGGATCGTGCCATCGATGTACGTATTCCAAGGAGGCAGCGGCACGGAGCCGTAAGAAATCCCTATCCCCAATGCACCGCAAAAGCACTTCATGGATCGTGCCGGGATCGGCCTGGATGATCGTTTGTTGGATATCTTCCGCCATCTGCCGAGGAATGAATTGCAGGTCTTCCGTCGCGACACGCGCAATGACCGGCTTGGCCATCTTCATCGCTTCCACCGCCACTCCGCCGTACCAGCCGACCAGGGTTTGATCGACAACCAGGTCCGCTTCGCGCAAGGTCTTCAGCGCCTGCTCGCGGGAAGCATTTTCCACCAATTGGATTTCAATGACTCCGGGATGTGCGCTATCTATTGACTTCAGGGAGGCCAAAATCATATCAGAGCCCTTGGCTTCCCGATTGGTAGGAGCGTGCACGATCCTTAGTTTCTGCCTCAGTTGCGGTGGACGTATCGGAAGATCGGACCAGCCACTGATCGTGTAGGGCAGAAAGGAGGATTTCTCCCGGGGGAGAAAATAGAGGAGGTCGGGGTTCAAGGCCCACATGTGTTCTACGTAGCGAGCCATCTGGGAGATACCATGGCGCCGGTACTGATCCAATCTGCCCGAGTTGCAGAGCCCCCCATAGCAATTCCGGTCATGGCAGGGGCCGATCTGGGTCCGCTTTATGGTGGGGTATTTTTGTCGGGCGTCGCACCCCTGGTAGGTTACAAAGAGTCCGGCCGTGCGAGGGTAAAAGGGCAGATCCCAATGGTCGGCGTGCTTGAATAGGGCGGGGAGCCGTTCCTTGGCCGGAGAGGGAAAGCTTATAAGGGAATGACCGAAATTGAAGTGAAAGATATCATAGCGGCCCCGTATCTGAAAAAAGGTGGCCGCCAATCTGGCCAATTTCCCGAACAGGGTCGGTATCTCTTCCAGGTGCAAGCGGATATCCGCGGGATAGTCCGGCCAGTTGTCTTGTGCTACCAGGACCGAGCTCTCCAAGCCCAATCCCCTCTCTCCCTGTGCCAATCCCCAGGCGTTCCCCCCTACCGAAGTAGGCAGATGGAGCACCTTCATGTCTTCATACCGTGAAGATAGGCCTTCAGCCCCTCTTCAAAGCGGACGGTTGGTGGACCCAGCATTTCAGTCATCTTGCTGATATCACCAATCAAGTGCCCAGGGTCTGATCCGGCTTGGGATTGAAAGTTCGGTTTGATACCTACCGCCTCGCCGATGATCTCCCCGATCCGGCGTAGGCTCAGCACTTCCGGTCCCGCAACGTTGATTTTATGGCAGCCACGGAGGTTCAAGGACCGGCAAATGGCAGCTACCGCATCGGAAACATAAGTGGGATTCATCCGGATCCCATTCTGCCCTTGAAGTGTTATGGGCTTCTCCTCGGCTACGGATTGCACCAGGCGCGGCATCAGCATGCTCTTGCGCTGACCGGGGCCGTAAACGAAGAAGAGGCGCAGCACAATTATGTCGAGGTAAGGGGTATAGCTTTCGGCCACTACCTCCGCGCACAGTTTTGTGCCGAGATAAAAACCCAGGTCCCCCTTGGCCAGGATCTCCATATCCTCGGTCAATTCCCGGTCTCGAGGTCCGTATATCCCCCCGGATGAGGCCAGGATAAAAGTGGTCGCACTGGCACGCCGTGCATAATCCAGCAGGCGAAGTGTGCTCAGGGTGTTGACCTGAAAGATGCCCAGAGCCCTCTCGGGAAAATCGCGGAAATGCTCGGATTGGGCCAGGTGAATCACGGCATCGATCCTTGGGGGAAGGGCCGCCGTGTCCCAGGCCGTGGAGAGGTCAATGACCAGTCGGGGGGAGATCGCGGGTTTCGAGCTTTCCTCTGGCCGGGTCCGCGAAAGCCCAATGACGTCCCAATCCGGCTCCAGCGCCGGAAGCAAGCTGGAACCAATCAAGCCGGTCACACCGGTTACCAGGCATCTTTTCATGAGGTTCTCATCTCTCCATTATTTCGAAAGCGAGAGTTACAAATTGAGCCCGGATCGGGCCAAGGCCCGTGTGCGTCACTCACTGCCTCCCGCTGGGCGAAAGACCGATGGAGCGGTTGATCCGGTCGAAGACCTTCCCCACCGCCTGGGTGGAGTGGTGCTCGATCACGTACTCGCGAGAGCGCTTCCCGATCTCCGCAAGCCGGTCCCGATCGGACACCAACGCTCGGATAGCCTCTTTCACGGTGGCTGGCGAGCAGTTGATGATCGGGATTTCATTCGCGCATACGAGATCGGAGGCGATATACAGTTGTTGCAGGTCCTCCCGAAGGTAGCAGAGGACCGGCTTTTCCATCGCCATCCCCTCCAGGGCAAACATGGCATACCAGCCGATGACGAGCTGGTCGGCCACGATATCGGCGGAGGCCATCGCGTGTTTCACCTCTTCATTGGGGACCCTTTCCAGCAGGATGAGCTCTATTTCCAGTCCTTCTTCTCTCAACTCTTTCACTGCATCCAGGAAGTACTGCGTCCCTTTGATCGTCCGGTGATTGGGCGCATGCAGGATCTTCAGTTTTCCCGCCTTGGCAGGAGAAGGTGTTTCATGGGCTACCACAGGCTTCCAGACATCGGTGTCGATCGAGAAGTGGGCGAGCATCAAGGTATCCCAATAGTACATGTAGTCGACCCACTCGCAGCCGGAAATCACATGATCGGCACGCCGGGTCCACAGGTCTATCCTGGACGCAATTCGCTTCCGGCGAAACCGATGCTCGGGGTAGTCCACTGATATCGCACACTTGTACAGGAGGTTGGCCGACCTCGAAAGCTCCTGTACATCACCTCCGTAAGGCATGACCACAATTTTTAACTTGGCCAATCGGTATAAAAGGGGTTCTATTCGCCACAAAAGCACGGTAGCCAGCCCCAGAGGGCCACCGGTGAAATAGATAAACAGGCACTTATACCGTAGAAGCGAAAGGATGAACAGATAGAGACAGGCCAGGTACTTGAGAGGCTTTCTTAGGTACCGGGGTTTGCCATCAAAGATCTTATCGCTCCGCACATCGAATTCGTCGGTGATGAAATAGACGTCGGCGACAAAGGTCTGGGCGGAATAGCCGTAATGCTCCAGGGCTTTCTTATGATATAGGTTGTTGATGAGAGGCTCAGGACCCAAACCGACGTCGATCCCCTTTCTCCGAAACCTGCAGCAGAATGCAATCAGGAAGAGTATCGGCGTCAGGATGATTTCGATTATCATGAGCGGAATCTGGTATAGTCTAACCATGCCCGAGGTCTCGTTTGATGCTCCCCGTGGCAGGACTGCGGGGATCCTGTTCGTTATGCATCTTCAGGCTGGCGTACAGGTCAATTAACCGCCGGCAGAGCTTCGCATTATCATGCAGCCTCAGAATGGAGGAGCGCGCGATCTTCCGTTTCTTCTCCAACTCCCCGGGGTGGGTCAAATAAAACTCAAGGGTCTGCTCCAGGCCTTCCAGGGTCGTAAAGATGAACCCGGACTCTCGCAGCTCATCGGTCATGTATTCGGGGCGGACATAAGTGACGGTGGGAACTCCCAAGGTCATGCTCTCGATCTGGGCGTTGGCGTAGCAGCCCATCTTCATCTTCCCGATGGCTAGGTCAGCGTCCCTGTACTCCCGCATCACCTGATCGGGCGGGACACCCCGAAGAAAGACGAAGTGGATCGCGTGGCCCTTATCCTTCAGGCGCTCGACTGCGGCCCGAATCTGATCGGTTCCCTCCAAGCCAGGATGGTTGGTGACATGTACGATCTTGAATATCCGGTTGCCACTGAGGCGGGCAGGTGGGACTGGTTGGTCCTCGATTTCGGGTGCGAAAAAGGGCAAATGTTCTGCCTCGGGGACGAAATCCTTCAGATCGGGTGTGGTGACCACGAAGCAATCCCCGTACTTCTTCGCCAAGGCCCGCCGTCGTCGGCAGGACTTGGTCTCGCAGAAGGCATCGTAGTCACATTGCTGGCAGATGTTCATCCGCGGATGGAGGGCCATTAGTCTTCTGCGGTCCCGCGCTTCACACCCCCGATAATGCACGACTATCTTTCTCCCCATTTTCTTCAAGAGAGGCAATTCCCAGCCGGACTCTGACAGGCAGATCATAAAATGCAGGTGGATGATTTCATATTTCGCTACTACCCTCCACAATAACCGAAATTCCTCCCAGGTTTGAAGGAAGCTCAGGGGAGCAGGCTTTTTCCGGAAGTCGCATCGATCCCAGACCAAACTTTCCCCTACTGCCAGATAGTCCGCCTTGACCCCAAACTGACGCAGTAGCCGCGTTGTGTGATAGGGAATATGCACCATGTACGAGATGTGAATGACGGAGTTGGGGTATTTTACCCCTCGCCTTCTCCGGGCCAAGTAAAGATTGAGCGGATGTAGCGCCCATAAAAGGCCCCAATAGCTGATCTTCCCTGCTGCTCGCAGCAATCCTTTCCAGCGCCCGCGCAGGTGTCCACCCCTCCTTTTCTACCTCAGGTGAACTTCCTTCGTCCATAAGTGCAGCATCAACAGGCTCCACAGCTTGGTGGCAGCACTGCCGTCTCCCCGGAGCAGCGCTCTTAATATCCCCTTCACCGTCTCTGGCCGTACCCAGTCAAAGATGGGGCCATTCACCTCGAGCAACGTTTCTTGCAAGAGCGGCATCAAGGGGCCTCGGCACCATTCGATGAGTGGGATGCCAAACCCGTGCTTAGGCCGGCTCAGGAAGGACTCGGGGAAGAAACGGGCCGCGCTCATTTTGAGAAGAACCTTTGTCTGGACCTTTCCTGTGAGCGGATCCAGACGAATCCGCATCGAGAGAGGAAGGGAGAAGGCCATCTCGACGATTTGATGGTCGAGCAAAGGAACGCGCACCTCCAGGGAGTTGGCCATGCTCATACGATCCACCTTCGTCAGGACATCGTCTACCAGATAGGTCTTGAAGTCCTCCGCCTGGAAGAGGGTGATCGGATCGAGGAGAGTACCATCCCCATCGATCTTAACCTCCGGACGAGGCGGGATGGCAACCTCCGGCCGCAGCAGCCGGCGCAGATCTCCATCGCCGAATAGCTCTCGTTGCGACCGCTGCTTTTCCCGAAAATTTAGGGCTGCTTGCTTGACCCGGCCCAACGGTATGAATCTGGCCAGCGTCTGAAACAGCCGAATCCGGGCTGGGTATCGCGGGTCAGAATAATCCCGAAATGTGGTTGGATAACTATCGTAGCCGGCAAAGAGTTCGTCTCCTCCATCCCCGGACAAAACCATCTTGATGTGCCGAGAAGTCTCGCGGGAGACGTAAAAGGTCGGTACCGCCGACGAATCGGCAAAAGGTTCTCCAAAGTGCACGACCATCTTTTGCAAAAGATCGAAGGCCAGCTGGGAGGAGACGATCTTCTCATGGTGGTCTGTTCCCAAGATCCCGCTGGCCTGGGACGCATAGGGCAATTCGGAATGCCCGGGCTCATCGAAGCCAATGGAAAAGGTCTGTACTCGCCCTTGCAGGTGCCTTGCCATCAGGGCCGCCACCAGACTCGAGTCCACCCCGCCGCTCAAGAAGCATCCAAAGGGCACATCGCTCCGGAGATAGATCTGAATCGTCTCATCCAACTTGGCGTTCAGCGCCTCCAGGCCATCCCGCTGGCTCGACTCTTCCACAGCGATTCGTAAATCCCAGTACTGGTTTTTCCGGATGCGACCTTGTCGGGTATCTACCTCCAGGTAGTGTCCGGGTTCGAGCTTGTGGATCTTCTGGTAAATTGTGGCCGGCGTCGGCACATACATGTAACGAAGAAAGTTGGCAATCGATTGAGGTTCGATATCCCGCGGAAGCCAACGAAGCCGAAGCAGGGCCGTCAGCTCGGAGGCGAAGGCCAATCGATCGCCAAGGCTGGCATAATACAGGGGTTTGATGCCAACCCGATCCCGAACCAGATAGAGCGTTCCCTTTCTTTCATCATAGAGGGCAAAGGCGAACATGCCGCGAAACCTCTGCAGGCATTCCAGGCCCCACTTTTCATATGCCCTGAGCACTACCTCCGTATCGGACTGGGTTCGAAAAGGAAAATCGGCCAGAAGCTCTCGGCGAAGCTCCCGGTAGTTGTAGACCTCGCCATTGTAACAGAGGGCCAGACGCCGATCGTCGCTCAAGAACGGTTGCACTCCTGCCTTTGGATCGATGATTGCCAGCCGCCGATGAGCCAGGCCCATACCGCCCTGGGCATAGATCCCCTCCCCGTCCGGCCCCCGGTGGATCAGGGCATCGCTGATAGTCCCCAGTTCATATAAGTCAACCGGCTGACCGTCAAAGTTAACGATTCCAGCAATGCCGCACATATGAACGTTTCCTGGTCTTGATGATTGAGAAGGCCTTGATCGCTTGCGCGCTCATCCATATCCCAGCAAGTGATGTCCCCATTCCCCTATGGCCTCCCAAGAGATCCACTTCACGATCTATCAGCAATGAGATGATGGTTCCGGCTTTCTACGGTGCGCATGATGTTTCTGAATCCTAAACGCGTCAATAGCTCAGCGATTTCTTCGAAGGTTAGCAAATCATTGATCCGAGGAGAGATTGCGTCAAACCAGCCATGGGCCAATGTGGGACCAAATCGGCCAACCAAGATCTTTTTCTTTTCTTCAAGAGGCAAACTGCCAAGTTCTTCCCTCAATGCCTGGTAAGAATTCACTTCCTTATAATCAGACAAGGTTTCCGGCAAACCATAGACCATCAGAAACAGTCTGCCATCTCGTTTAACTTTGCGTGCGGCATTTCTGATCGCAAGATACGTATTCCCTGTGTGATGAACCACCCCAAAACAAAAGGCAAGATCGTACGCTGCGATATCGTCCCACTCGAGCAGGTTAATGGGCTTGGTCGAGAGCCTATCAGCAAATCTTGCGCAGAGGTGACTGGTTCGCTCTAAGGCCCATGCGCTCTGATCGCATGCAGTCACAAAAGCTCCCAAAGACAACAATCCATAGGTAAAGCGCCCAGGTCCGCATCCTACATCTACCACTTGCTTCCCAGCAAACCACTCGGGTGACAAGCCCGTCATCTCGCAAACCATGGCCTCCACTTTGCTCATAAATCCTTGATCGTCTGGCATAGCAATTCCGCCGGGAATGTGATGCCATTGATAATCGAAACTGGCTTTCGTTTGGAGCGCATCGACCTGGGTGAGGCTATTGTCGCCGAGTAATTGATAGCGGATTGCTTCATTGATGCGGCGTAATTCGTACAGGATGAAACGGTTCTGTTCCAAAAGAAGTTCTCGCTCACTCGCACCCAGAGAATTTCCTAACCTCTGCACTCGCTCGAATATTCTTCTAATTACAGGGTTGCTCCTTATAAGATTTCGGAACTGCCGCATCCGGTGTGCCTCCATTAATCAAATATAGCTACAGAGGTGATGCTCGGTAAATCCACCGCTGCTCCCTGAACCCAATGATGGTTCGCCTCAAGCGATCTTTGGGGTCAACCGGCATGTAGCTCAACATAACATTCACTTCGGTCGCGTCGGCCTCCGAATACAGTTTATCCCCAGCAAGATCCACATGCTAACGCCTCTTGATCGCGACGATTTGAAAGCCTGGCGCATACGCTCTTTGCCAGCCGGGCGTAACCAGATTGCGTAGGTGAAACCTGATCCAACGAAGGAAATCCTTCAGCCGGCCGACCATTCCCGCTCTCTCGGAGGAGGGAGTCGGCGAAATCTGTTGGGCTTCCAGCCCGTATTCCGCCAGGGCCATTTCCAGCAAGGCAGGATGAAGACCTCTCTCCATCACGGCGCCTGCCGGGGAGGGATTGGTTGGGCAGATGCCTCTGCGGTAAGGCCGGCGGACCAGTTCTCCGGTTTGCACATACTCGTCTATCACCTTCTCCAAGAAGTCGCCGAAAAGGCCCGAGGTGTTCTGGGCGAGGTATTCCATCTGGGGGGCGGTAAGCTGAGGATGCCTCTTGCGGATGATTTCTGCACGCCGAATCACAAAAGGTTTGATCACTGTGTCGCGATCGGTCCTGGCCCCCTCCGGGCCATTCTCCCACTTCTCATACAAATCGGGCAAAATCTGTTGCGGATCATGGTGGGCGATGTTATTTCCATCCGAGATAAATAGGATGCCGTCCATTTTCAGGACCCTCGATGCCTCCAGCCAAACCGTGTCCAGAAAGCCCGGGTTGATGTGGGACACCACCTCGTTCAAGATCACAATGTCGACGGAGTTGGATTGCAGCGGGATGTGCCCGGCCTCTGATTTCAGGATGCGGGCGTTCCGGTAGAGGGTCTCAAAAAGGAGCTTTCCGGCCTTGGTATATTCCTCCTCCGCGTCGACTCCGATGGCCATCTGGACCCCCAAGCCGATGAGCAAAGGCAGCAGGTGGCCGTATTTGCAGCCGAAATCGACCACCGTCTGACCGGCAAAAGGGGCCGGAATCGATTGGAGGAGGGCACGATAGTCCCTCCACAGCCCCTGCTGGAAGTCCGTCGATTGCTGCAAGAGGTACTCCGGCAGGGTATCCCGATGGCGCTGGCAGAATTCAAGCACCTTGGCGTATTCGGCGATGATTCGGTCATCCATTGCTTTTCAATGCTGCGAGGATCTGATCCAATTGCCGGACCTTTTGGGCCAGGGAATGATGCTTTTGAACGTATCCCCGAATATTTCGGGCAAAGAGGGAATGCCGAGCCTGGTCCGAACGGATCACATCCAATCCCTCCACCAACATATCGAATCTTCCCCGGGCCACGATCCCACACTCGTATCCTTCAATGAATCCATCGGGGTCCACCTGGAGGGAAAGGAGGGGCACTGCATACTTGCCCGCCTGCAAGAAGGTGTTGGGAAAGCCTTCGAATAGAGAGGTGTTGATCAAGACCAGGGCCTGGGCAAACAACCGCTCCACCTCCTCAAATGGTATCCACTCCAACACCTGAACGTTGGGAGGCCTGTCCCGTAGGACCGCCTGAAAAATGTCGGGGTCTGAGAGGTTCAAGACCATCACGAACTCGATTCCGGGAAAGGCAGCAGCAAGCTGCAGGAGGATGTCCGGCCGCTTGATCTGATTGGATTTCCCGATCCATAAAGCGATATTTCTGACGTCTGTTCCTTGCTTATCATCACTGGGGATGTCTGATAGGTCAATCGGACTACGCAGCATCACCCCTTCTTTGCCAAACCGCTCTCGCAACAGCCTCCTCTGGGTATCGGTTTGAGTGACGATCAAATCGGCGTGCATGAGGGCATAATTACAAATATCGCCTTGGGAGCCACACGGATTCACCTCAAGAGACTGAGGGCTGTGCTCCGGGGAGAAGTCTATATCACTGCCGGCGAATAAGACAAATTTCTTGTGGGATCTGGTGCAGAATGCTGCAATTTCACCAGTAAGTGGACTCACGCCAAAACCACAGTAAACGTCGGCATCCACCTGTTCATAGATGCGCGTCTTCGAAGGTTCGATCCGATAGTCGTGGATCAAGAGGGATGTACCCCGCCTGGGGTCAAGGAGTTTGGCACATCCGCTCCCAATTCGATAAAGCAATGCCTTGGAAAGGTCAGCCAGCATTTCCCATTCCATTCGCTTGATCTTGACAAAGGGGAAGCGAGGCCTTCGCTCCAAATAGCGAGAGAGGAGAAGGGAGGATGGGGAATTCCTGGCCTCGCTCTTATAGTAAGAATGCCGGTATAGCTTCACCCGGTCGAATTGCTCCACTTCAGGCTGCCCATGATCGAAGACCACAAAGCTTACTTCGTTTTCTGGAAGTCTTGACAGTCCCACCCCCAGGAGCCAACTCCGCACCTCCGATCCCCCAAAGGGAGATACCATCGCCGGGTTGAATAAAGGGTAGGCGTAGAGGCTGACGAAGCAGATCCTGATCATGCCTTGAGCGCCCGAAAGATCAGCAGCCTGGGGGACTGATACAGCAACTTGACCCTGCTATGAAAATCCTCCGGGGTTCTCAGGATGCTGTTCACGTAATAATCCAGATGGTCCCGGTCGGTGACGATGTAGGAGACGTCATACTCGGTCAAGATCCGCTGAAACTGCTCTGAGGGATAGGGGTATCTCCCGTAGACAAGCAGGAACTCCTCAAGGGAAAGGATCCTTTCATCGACATTCCCCCCGGAGGTGAGGACCGGAAAATTTGACCAGTAAAGTGACTGCCACTGGAAAGAGCCTATCGGCATGATGGCTCCGGACGGCATCCGGTTCAACTCGGCAAATGCCTTCTCCGTCCTAAAGAACTCCTCATCATTGGGCCGAAACAAGCGGTGGTAATCCCAGAGATAGTAGATTGCCGACAAAATAGAATAGGCCAGGAATCCCCAGACCACAGGCTCCCACCTCAGGAGACAAAACTTCGCTCCCAACCAGAGGGAGGGGAACAGGGCATACTCCAAATAGCGTTCGCCTTCGCCCAAAAAAAGCAGGCATTTGGCTTTGGTGGCGAGGAAGCACAAGAGAGCAGCCCCCGCCCATATAAGCAGAAACTGCTCCCACCCTCCCATCGACCTATATCGGGACAATAGAAGCGGCACCAATAAGAATTGTGGATAGACGGTTATCAAAAGGTGCAGCGGATGAGGTTCGCTGTAGTGCCATTTTACTGCCCCTTGCAGGTCACCGTTGCGAAATACCCTCCAGGCCTGGGTTACTGCACTCTTCCAATAGTCCTTGAGGGAACGGAGGTGCCGGTAAAGATAGATCCGCTGCAGATGCTGGAAATAGAATATCGAATGTCGAAGGTGGCCCATGACCACCCGCCAGGCTCGCCCCTTCCAGAGCAGCAGGGCAACCAGCAGGCAGCTCCCCAGTAAGAGGAGATAGTAAGGAGAGACGAAGAGGGTGAAAGGGATCCCGAAGAAGAGAAGGACCTGATTGCCGAATTTTGCGGCGACGATAACCCCCGCTCCGGCGAGCACCCCCAGAATCAGCGCAAGCCAGCTGTTGGCGGAGAGGGCATAAAAGCAGCAGAGGATGTGGATCAGATAGAGGGTTTGGCCCATCACCCGGGGGCTGCCATTATAGGCCCTGGGGCCCGAGCCCACGCGAAGAAGCGCGGGAGAAAACGCGAAAAGGGATGCTACCAGGAGGGGTAGCCATTGAGGCACCGGAAGTCCATTTGCCTTCACCGCCCAAGACGAAAAGAGATAAATGAGTACTACGTTGATTGTGTCAAAGACTGCCCCGGTCATACGCTCGGCCCACGCCCTGGACCTGGACGAAAACAGCGCCAAAAGAAGATGATAGAGAAAGGGGTAAGAATACTGGTGGTTCAGGATAATCCGGGGGATACGATCCGGGATCTTCCATGAGTTGTCCGATAGGACTCCTGCACAGTACAGGTGAAAATAGGTATCCGCCACCAAGGCGTTTGGGTGAAGGAGGCGGGGAAAGGCCCGAATGAGAAAGGAGAAGAGGATGATCCAGTAGATCATTTTTTTTGTATCGTCAGGTATTTCTGATAGGGATCATCTGGGGACAAAAGACCGGATAAGGGATCCCGATTTTTCTTAACGAAAAGGGTGGCCAGCAAAGCCATGAGCAGGTAAGCTCCGCAATATAAACCCCGCACGATCTGATTCACCTTCGGGAATAGCCGGCGCCCGATCTTCGGGCTTCCTCCTTGGTGTACCTGACCTACTGGACTGGTGACGGCCTCTTCGATGCCTTCGGGTATCCGGTCAGGGATGAAGTTGAGAATGCCGTCTTTCACCGGATATTCGTACTTGCATTCAGAGCAGGAATGATGTCCGTTCTCTTGGATTAAACGACTTCCGCAGTAAACGCAGGCGTAATGCACCTTGGAGGACGGATTGACGATCAGATTCTCATCTCCCTTCTGCAGAACATATTTGATCTGGTCGCAGAAGAGGTTTGCCAGAATTCGATGATTCTCCAGACAGGAGAAGAAATGGGCGAGCTGGGA
The DNA here is from genome assembly GCA_963718295.1 of uncultured Methylomirabilota bacterium. GTDB lineage: Bacteria > Methylomirabilota > Methylomirabilia > CAVQYV01 > CAVQYV01 > CAVQYV01. The sequence continues at coordinate 55,161 of CAVQYV010000006.1, forward strand.
CATGCGGGACCGCACCCAGGGGCTTATCTCGATCAGATACTTGTAAAGGGCACCATCCCAGAAATATTCCGAAAGAACCAGGTTGACCTCCCCGATCATGCCCTTAATCTCTCCCAAAGAGGGAGCTTGGTCCCGATACTCTGGGGAGGGTAAGGGAAAGTTCAGAAGGTCTGCAAGCCTTTCGCGCAAACGGAAGTCGTAATAGTTGGTTGGTCCGAGGGATTCCTCGTTTTCCGTGGTTACGACTGCTATGCCCCCCGGCCTCAAGACGCGATGGATCTCCTTCAGCATTGTCCTGGAGCTTATGACGTGCTCGATTACCTCCCGCGCCAGCACCCGGTCAAAAGCATAATTCGGAAATGGCAGGTTTTCCGCCACGGCAAGGGCGAACCGGCCCGGTGATCGGCTGGCGATGGCGAGCTTCAGCATCTCCTCAGAGATATCGATGCTCCATAGGTCAATATCTGGGAAGAGCGACTTGATATTCTTCTCATCGAACCCAAATCCGCAACCTACCACCAGCACGCTCTGGCCTTCCGCCAATCGCAGCCTGCTCAAGATGTGAGAGGTGAACCTCCGATAGTGGTAGCTGTAGTATCCATCGTTCCATTCCCCTCGTCTCCAGTGAAATCTCTCGATCTCGTCCAAAGGAAAGTCGATATTGAGATCCAGTGCCGAGAGATGGCTATACGTCTTCTCAAAGTCCTGCTTATGGCGACCTATCATGGCAAAGCTGGCCCGTGGTCCATAGGACACCCATCAGCCCGATTCGACCCAGTACCCCGGGTGAGTCAAAAGGATGTAGTTTCTCCCGTCCAGAAGAGGAGGAAAGTCAAAGAAGTCGTTGTGGATGAAGCGGACCCCCGCCTCTTTGTTCCAGTGGCTATCGTGGATGGTGTAATCATAAGTCCGCAGATGACTGCAGCAATCAGAAAAGGTGTAGCCGAATTCGCCCAGGCGCGCACAGATCTCTTCGCAGAAACGGAGTCGTACATCCATCCGGAAAGGCCCCAGTCCGTGCACCGTAAAGGTGGTGGGGCTGAATCCCACGGCATGCCTGAAGACCTCCGTCTCTCGCCGGAATGCGTCCAGGTAATCCTCCTCCAAATAACAGAGGGTGTGGAGGCCGATCTCCAATCCGGCGGCCCGGTAGGCCTGGATCTCACCTTGGTAGCTGGCCAAGGCATATTCCTCCCCCTCGGCCCGGAAATAGACCCCAGCCGGCACACCCAGTTCCCGATCGATATCGAGCAAGAGGGCCATGTTCTGAATGCATTTCTTCGTGTCTATGTCGTGTCTCACAAAAAGGTTCGCCGAACTGGCAAAGGGATGATTTGACTTCGCGAAAGGAAGGAGCTGGATTTTCGGGTTGCTCAAGGCATGGAGAAGGAGGCTGCGATACACATGCAAGGGATAGGGTGCATAGCAGGCGACCTTGAGGCCATGGAGGAATCGCTGTTGCCGGCGGGCCATAAGTCTCCTTCTCAATCTCTCCCGCAATCTCTTCATTTCTGTGCCATACACAGGAGGCCGCCCCGGAATTTTCTCCGTTCAAAGAGACGGATCAAACTGAAAAGGCAGAATCTGAGGGGGAAGTTCTTCTGGGAAATCGTTCTTCCGGTCCTCAGGTAAAGCAGAAACTGCGACCAGGAGAAGTAGAGGCCAAATCGGTAACCTGGGGAATAATCGAAATGGATAGAACGAAATCCCTTCCCCTCCAGCAAGGCGCGAATATCATCCTCTTGGAGGAAGCGTTTTTGGGCTGTGCCAAAGGAGGCTTGCAAATCGGCGCAGTAATCCTGATAGGAGGCGGGCATCCGGTCGGGATAGCTTTTTTTAGCCACTGGAAAAAGAGGGGTCTTCTCCTATATGCCTCCTCGATATTGGGATGCCCTGCCCCGTTGGCGATCAACAGGCGCCCACCCGATTTGAGCACGCGCCTTATCTCCTCGAGGAAACGATTCGGATCGGGGATCATGGGCAAGACCTCGCTGGCCAGGACTTTATCGAAATGTTCCTCGGCGAAAGGAAGTCTCTCTGCTGAGACCTGGATGTACTCCAATCGGCCGCGCAAAGCCGGGGGTACCTGAATCGCCTTCACGTAGGGATTGATATCTATGCCATAGGCCTTTTGGGCCATTTTTGCCATCTCCACCGTGAAAAAGCCCGCACCGCACCCCAGATCCAAGGCTGTGTCAGAGGGTTGAAGGTGGAGGGCGCTCATGATCTCCCTGGCCTGCAGCCGCTTCAGCAAGTTCGGATGGCCAAATAGCTTTCCCCTCAGATCGTGCCGCAGAGAGCCGCTGGGAATAAAGCCGAAGTTCCAATAGTGGACCCTTTTGCTACAATGGATCGCTGGCTTCATGGCTTGCCGCAACTAACCGGCAGGGCTGCCAATAGATCGCGTCGCCCCTCAGGGAGGGATTGTTTCTTCGAGCGACGAAGAAGGGGGAAATATTTTTGTATTCGCAATAGTATTGGGCCTGATCATAAAAGATGATCCACAGACTGTAGTGGCTGTTCAGCAGCAGCAGGGGCTCAAAGTGCAATTGGATGACCCCTGCTCGATGAATATCCACCCTCGCCCTCTTGATCTCGCCTCCCATGGGCTCTATGTAATTGACCGTGTTGAATTCTCCGATATAGGAACCGCTTGGGCTCAGGAGAAAACCGACGAACAGATCCAAAGAGCGAGGGGCCTCGAATTGGCTGCGGTAGTGGATCTCAACCTGCATATTCTCCCCGCTGTGAAAGCCGGTCGTCTCCTCACCCTGCCCACTCTTCAATTTCACCTCGCTGATGACGACCTCCCCCGAGCCTCCCGTCATCTTCAGATCCCGGTTCTCGGCGATAAGGGGGGCTGATTTTCCCCTTTCAAAAATCCAGCGGTTGTAGGCAGCAACCATCTCCGCAGGCTCCCCTTCCCCCATAATGCGGCCCTCGGCCATGAAAAGGGCCCTTTGGCAAATCTCCTGGATCTGGCTCACATTATGGGAAACGAATAGGATGGTCGCCCCGCTGCTGCACAGCTCTCTGATCCTCCGGGATGACTTCTGGACGAAGTAGGCATCCCCCGTGGCCAGTGCTTCGTCCACGATCAGAATGTCGGGATCGATGCTCATCGAGGTGGCAAATAGCAGCCTCGCCCGCATGCCGGATGAGTAGGTCCGAAAGGGCAGGTCAATGTAGGCGCCCAATTCAGCGAATTCCACAATTGCGGGGATCTTGCGCATGATCTCTGCCTTGGACATGCCCAGCAACATCCCGCCGTAGAGGATGTTCTCCCTTCCGGTAAATTCGGGATGAACACCGACGCCCAGGGCGAGCAAGGCGGTGATCTTCCCGTTCACTTCGATCTGTCCCCGATCTACCGGTAGCAGGCCCGCGATCATCTTCAGAAGGGTGGTCTTCCCTGCGCCATTGGGGCCGATGATGCCCACCACCTCTCCCCTCCTGATCTCCAAAGAAACGTCCTTGACCGCCATGATCTCCTGATAATAGTGGTGGCGCTTCCAGAAAAAAAGATACTCCTTGACCGGGCCGGTCACCGGGTCGCGGTAGAGTTTGAAGCGCTTGGAGACATGGGCCAGTCTGATGGGAGTTTCATTCATGGATGCTAAATATATTCATTGATAAGCAATTTGGTTTTGGTGATCACCCAGTCCCCAACGAAAAAGGCGAGCAGGGACATGGCAGCGGTAACGGCCCAGCTCCCAAGATGGAAGCGGGCTTCAAACAGGTCCCGAAAACAGATGATCACATGAGACAAAGGATTCCACAGGATATAGCCCCAGATCTTCTCACCCACCATCTCCTGGCTCACCACCACCGGCGACAGATAGATCAGAAGGCCCAAAAAGACGGCAACGATCTCCCGCAGGTCCTTGATCAAGACCCCCACGATGGAGAAGATCCAGGAGATCCCCAACACAAAGGCAGCCAAGAGCAAAAGGAGGATGGGCAGGAGAAAAAAAGTCCAGTGGAAAGAGCCGAATATGAGGGTCAAGATCAAGAAGAGGGCGAAGCTGAGGAGGGAGCCGAAGGAGCTGACGATCAGGCTGGTTAAAGGAAGGGTCTCGATAGGGTAAATGACCTGCTTAACGAGCTCCATTCGATCGCGGATCAGCGAGGGAGCCTCCTGTAAAGATTTGGAGATGATCTGCCAGGGAATCATCCCGGAAAGCACATAAAGGGCATAATCGAGGGGACCGCTCCCTTCGCCCAGGCGGCTCTTGAAGACGAAGGAAACGATCAGGACATAAGCCACCACCTGGACCAGAGGGCTGATGACCAGCCATAGATAGCCGAGGAAAGCCCCTTTGTTCATACTCTTCAAGTCGCGCAGGGACATTTCCCAGATCAGCTCTCGATTTCGAATGATCGGATAAATCGTACGGGTCAGCAACCCGTCTCCCCTCCTTCCCCTCCCAGGTGCGCTTTGCTGGAGGGAATGTAACTCAACGAAACCACTGGGCGGTGAATTCCAACCCTGTCTTGAGGTTCGTCTCCGGGCGATAGCCTAATATCTGGCTTGCTCGGGCAATGGAAGCGAGCGAGTCACGAATATCACCGGGACGAGGGGCGGCGAAGGCCGGTCGTAAATCCCTCCCCAAGATTTCGTTCAGGGCATCGATTACCTTCAGAAGCGTGTGCTGCTCTCCACAGGCCACATTAAAGACCCCACCGGCTGCTTGATCAGCCTGACAGGCCAACAAGTTCGCCCGGACCGCGTTGGCGACATAGGTAAAATCGCGCGATTGAAGTCCATCGCCGTAGATCGTCGGGCTCTCCCCCTTCAACATCAGGGTGACAAATCGCGGTATGGCGGCAGCATATTCGGAGTTGGGATCCTGGCGAGGTCCAAAGACATTGAAGTAACGAAGGCACACGGTCTCAAGCCCATAGACATGGGTGAAAGTCCGGCAATAGCTCTCCCCTGCGAGCTTGGAGACCGCGTAAGGCGAAATTGGCTCTGTCGGCATATCTTCTCTTTTGGGCAGGGTGGGACTGTTACCGTATACCGATGAGGAGGAAGCATAGACAACCCGCTTCATCTTCGCCTCCAAAGCGGCGATCAGGACGTTCAATGTTCCGGTGGCGTTCACCTCGTGAGTAGTCGCCGGATCAAGGACAGAGCGGGAAATTGAGGGTAGCGCGGCCTGATGCAATACAAAGTCCACGTCCTGCATGGCACGGCGGACCGTATCCAAATCCCGGATGTCCCCCTCGGTCAGTTCGATTCGATCCAGGAGGTGGGCGATATTTCCCCTTCGGCCGGTAGAGAAATTATCCAATATCCGAACGGGTGCGCCCTGCTGGACCAAGGCTTCCGTCAGGTGAGAGCCAATAAATCCGGCTCCGCCCGTGATGAGATAGCGCGGCGTACTATTCCGCTCACACCGCATCGCCCAGCCTGGTCTTGGGTCCAATTTTGCAGGTCGCCAGGAATTCCACCCCGCTCATGGCTGCCCCTTCAGCACATTGCACCTCCTGTACCCACAAGACCCTTCCATCGCCGCACCTTACGGCAAAGGCTCCGCCCCAAACACCTCCCACGTCCCCGACGATCTCCCCAGCCACCCCTTCCCCCTCCATCGCCGAGTCTCGCAAGCCTGCCTTCCAGATGATGATCTTCGCCTTTCCCCAGTAGGTGAATGCCCCTGGATAGGGCCTGGTCTGTGCGCGAACGAAGTTATAGATTCGGCGGGCTGGCCAACCCCAATCGATCCCGCCATCTCCAGGTGAGCGTTGCGGCATAATTCGCCTTCTGGTCTCGTCCTGGGAGGTATAGGCCGCCTCACCTCGAGCGACTCTCGGCAAATGTTCCTCTAGGAGACGGAGGCCAGCCTCTTCTACCCGCTCATAAAGCGTTGCGATGGTATCCTCGAAGTGAATCGGAAGCTCCACCTGTCCGATGATCGGTCCGTTGTCCACCCCGTCGCTTAGGAGGAAGAGGGTAATCCCCGTCTTCTTCTCATCGTTGATGATGGCCCAGACCAGTGGTGCGCCACCACTATAGTCAGGCAAGAGAGAAGCATGCAGCCCTACTGCCGGCGCAATATCCCGAATCACACGAGGCAACAGGTGGTACCAACCCACGGCCAGCATGAAATCGGGCCTCCACTCCCGGGTCTGAGCCACCAGGCCAGGGTCATTCATGCTTCCCTCCAGGATCCGGACAGGTATACCGTGCCGGCCCGCCAGGGGTCGGAAGTCGGCATACAGTACATTTTGCACCCCCCCGGTCGGTAGGAGATGGAGAAGGTGGGCCGGTTGGTAATGATCCCCACCACCTCGATCTCAGGCATAGGGAGCACTTTTTCGAGGCACTTCAACCCGAAGCGAGTGGAACCAATGAAGATCAAACGCATCTACAGAAACCTCTCACACCATTGTTCGACATTCAACAGGGACCAAATGAGCAGGCGTCGATTCTGTTGACCCTCCAGGTGTTCACTCACCAGGGCCTGCACGGCGTCACGATCCAAGAATTCATAAATCCTGGCACGGTCGGCCAAGAGCCGACGGCGGACGTAATCGATGCTTTCCCCCTTGAACCAACTGGCATCCGGCGCGGAGAAGCCCTGTTTTTCCTGATTCGTCACGGCGGCGGGAATAAAGCGCGACATCGCCTTCCGCAACAGCAGCTTGCCATCGTTTGTCCTGGCGAAATATTTGGTGTTTTTGTTTCCGGGCTCATTCTCGTTCAGTCGAACGACCTCCATCAGATTGCCCAGCTTCAAGCAAACCGGCACTTGCATCGCGAAATCGACCAGGTCGTTATCCAGAAAAGGCACTCGCGTCTCCAGGCCATGGGCCATACTCAACTTATCCTCTACCACCAGCAGGCCATGCAGGAATGTCTTCGCCTCAAAGTAGAGAGAATGGTTGATGTAATCTTCGGGCCGACTCAGCTGTGGCGCATAGTAGCTGAACACGTCCCGGAAGATGTCCCGGGTCCAGACGTGACTGACTTCAGGCCAGATTGGCCGGAAGACTCGCTGAATCGACTTGTTGGGGATGAGCCGCTGCCAATATAGATAATACTTATCGATGTAATCCTCGAAGCTATCGTTCACCACCGCCCGGTAATATCGCCAGGGATATCCACCAAATAGCTCATCCCCGCCGCTGCCGGAGAGGACGACCTTGACGAACTTGCCCGCCAGCTGAGCAGCGTAGAAATTCGGATAGCTCTGGCCCACGCGAGGCTCTTCCAGGTGCCAGGTCAGTTCGGGCAAGATTCTTTCCATATCCCCCGCCTTCAAGACCATTTCGTAGTGCTCGGTCTTGAAGAGATAAGACATCAACTCCGCCCTCTCCCGTTCATCCGAACCTGCCTCCAAGCCGGAAGCGGAATGGAGATCAAAGCCACAGGTGAAGGTTTTCAGATAGGGAAGCTGCATGGCCGCAACAGCCGTGATCGACCCCGAGTCCATGCCCCCGGAAAGATAAGCACCCACCTCCACATCACTCACCAGTTGGCGCTGGACGGCCTGGCGGAAAAGGAAGTGCAATCCCTCCAGGTACTCTTGCTCGTCCCTGGGATTCTCTGGCTCTTTAAAACGATAATCCCAATACCTTGTCGGTTCCCCCAATTGTGCAGCGCCCAGCGGGATGCGCATGCAGGCAGCAGCGGGCAGCAGCCGGATCCCGGCGAAGAGGGTCCGGTCGGAGAAGAAATTCTGAAACGTGAAATATTCCAGCAGCGCCTCTTTATCCAGCCTTATCTGGCAGGCCGGGTGGGCCAGGATGGCCTTGACCTCAGAGGCAAAAAGGAAGGTGTGGCCTTGAAGGGTCCAGTAGAGCGGCTTGATGCCGTAGCGATCCCGTGCCAAAAAGAGCTCCTGTCGGGACCGATCCCAGATGGCAAAGGCAAACATACCATTCAACCGTTCCACGCACTTTTCACCCCACTCAGCGTAGGAATAGAGCAGGACCTCGGTATCGGTCCGGGAGCGAAACTGATAGCCCCTGGTCTGGAGTTCCACTCGCAGTTCCTGGAAATTGTAGATCTCGCCGTTGTAGCTCACGATATACTGCCCGTCGGAGGTCATCATGGGTTGGTGACCCGCCGGGGAAAGGTCGATGATCGCCAGGCGCCGATGCCCCAAACCAAGGAAGCTGTCGATGTAGAAGCCTTCCCCGTCCGGCCCCCGGTGGGCAATGGCATCCGTCATTTTACGCAGGATGACCGGCGAAACCGGCTCACCATTCAGATTAAAGATACCAGCAATACCACACATCGCTTAGCCCTTGGTTGCGCGGATCGTGAAGCCGCTTTCCTCAACATGGAAGTGATCGATCTTCAGGCCCACCTCATCGCACCAGCGCCGAATCTCCTCTTCCGTGTGACGATGGGCATATCGCGGATGATACCAATCGAAGTTCACATGATTGTTCTCGTCAAAGGTGTGCCCTTCATTCCAAAACAATTTGACGAAGTGCCAGTAGATCAGCCGCTGAAGATCGTAGCGGCCGGCCTTGATTTCGAGATAAGGAATGTCCTCGGGGATTTCGACCTCTGCCTGAAGCTCCGACAGGGCTTGCCCCATCCGAGTCAATGGGCGTAATGCCTCCCAGGCGTCTTCAGGGCTCAGCGAGGAGATGATGCTACGGACATAATCATCGGCAAACTCACGAAGGGGCGCCTTCTTCCGGTAAACATAAAAGAGCAGCTGGCCTCTCGGTTCCAGCAGTGGCACCAAAGATTTCAGGGCCGCCTCCGTGGATGGGGTATGATGGAGGGCGCCTTCGGAAAAGATGGTGTCGAAGCTGGCCTGGCGAAATGGAAGCTGCAGGATATCCCCTTGAATGAAAGAGGTGCCCGCAATGCAGCCCAATCTATCCTTTGCCACGTCAATGGCCGTAGAAATGTCAACCCCCAACCATTCCGCTCCTCCCTCCCCGCGCCAAGAGTAATCCAGCCATAGAGAAGAGCTGAAGCCGCTGCCGCACCCCGCATCGAGAATACCTCTGCGGCCGCCAAAGAAATCGCGCATCCCGTGGACGTCGCCAAAACCATATCGGCGCACCAACCATTCTTGGGCCCTCGAATGTACCTGGGAGGAATCATAGGTATCCCTTTGTCTCCACTTGAAGGCAAAGCTGCGCCCAGTCTGCTCCTGGTCAGCATCCTCCGTGACCACCAGCCGGGGGATGCCGTTGGTGATGAGATAGGATTTTTCACCCGATCCTTTGAGTCGGCCCTCCAGGATCTCATCGCCCTCTTCACGGTCTACCGCTTCCACCTGCAAGGCCGCCTTAAAGATGGGATCCACCAGAATACTGAGCAGGCCCCTACGCATAGCACTCCCGAAGGCTTTGGCAGATGTAAGCCTGCTCCGCGTCGGTCATCTGAGGATAGAGGGGCAGAGTCAGGCTTAACCGATCGGCCAGATAGGCATTGGGGAATTGCTCCGCATGCAGGCCGTATCTTTGGGCGTAGTATTCCAGAAGAACCGGTGCGTGGGTCCCCTGCCGGGTGGCGATTCCTTTTTCCTCCAGGCGCCTCATCAACTGATTGCGCTCCTGGTGAAGCCGCTCCACATTCCTCAAGGTCGGCTCCTCGGGTCGGAAAAGGCAGACGTAGGCCTGATAGCCATGCATGTATCCATCCGGCACGGCCGGCGTTATCAACCATTCGATTTCAGCCAGCATCTCATCATAGCGCCGCGCCCACTTCGCCTTTTCCGCCAGGATCCATTCTGCACGGTCCATCTGGGCGCATCCCAAGGCCGCCTGGATGTCCGTCATGCGGTAATTGTACCCCAGGTGCCTGTATTCGGCCAACAAGAACGATGCCTCTGCCGTGTGGCGTGCCAGGTCAGAACGTGATGCCCCATGATCCCGCAGGGTGCGACTCAGCCTGTCTAATTCGGGACTGGCTGTCACGATCATGCCTCCCTCACCGGTGGTGATCGACTTGCGGGGGTGAAAACTGAAACATCCCGCCTCTCCGAAGAGGCCGGCATGCCTCCCGAAATAGCGGGCTCCGAATGCACAGGCGGCATCCTCGACCACCCACAGCTGATGTCGGCTTGCCAGTTTCCCGAGAGGTACCATATCCGCACAAAGGCCGAAGAGATGAACGGGGATGATCCCGACCGTCCGCTCCGTGATGTGGGCCTCGATCTGAGTCGTATCCAGGTTGAAGGTCTCCAAATCGATATCGCAGAAGACGGGGCTTCCCCCATGAATACCACGACATTGGCAGTGGAGATCCAGGTAAATGCAGGAACCACCACCTCGTCGCCGGCATCCAAGCCGAGGGATGCCACGGCAATATGCAGCGCGGACGTGCAGGAACTGGTCGCTATCGAGTGAGGCGCCCCGGTGAAGACCGAAAACCTCCTCTCAAATTCCTGGACGAAGGGACCCTGGACGACCCAGCCCGTCTCCAGGGGCCTCTGAATGGCTGCCCGTTCCTCCGCACCGAAGACCGGCTTGGTGATCGGTATGTTAGGCGTCAGCTGGCGATCTTTCTTTTCCATCTCTATCTTCTCAGGATTTCCTTGTGCGATCTCCTCCAGGAGATCAGCCTCTCCAGGCCCTCCCGCAGTCCCGTCTCGGCCTCAAACCCGAGGTCGCGGGCGGCCTTCTCGGTAGAACCGACGCGATGGGTCACGAAGGTCTTTCCCGCAGGCTCATATTGAGGCTTTAGAGGGGACCCCGTGATTTCCAGGATCAAATGGGTCAACTCATTGATCGAGGTCTTCACCCCCATCCCCACGTTGTAGAAGTCATCCTGGACCTCGGCCCTCATGGCGCAGATATTCGCAGCCGCGGCGTCCTCGACATAGATGAAATCGTACGATTGATCCCCATCGCCATAGATCAGCGGAGGCAGCCCCTGATCCAAACGATCCAGGATCTTCATGATTACCACCGTATAGGCGCTCTTATAGTCCTGGCGTGGACCATAGACATTCATGTAGCGAAGCCCCACGTAATTGAGGCCGTACATCTCATGAAAGGCCCGGCACAGCTGTTCTCCCGCGACCTTGGTCGCCCCGTAGAGGGTACGGTTATTGAAGGGATGATCCTCCATCATCGGCACCGTCACCGCATTTCCGTAGACCGAGGCGGAGGAGGAGAAGACCAGACGCTTGATGCCCAAATTGCGGCACATCTCGAGAACATTGAAGGTCCCCATGATATTTACATTCACTGCAAAACGGGGTTTCTCCAGGCATTCGAGCAGCCAGGCTGCTGCCAGATGAAAGACACAGTCCGTCCCTTTCAGGCATGCTTCGAGCTCCTCCAGGTTCAAAATATCCCCACCTATGAGGCGGACTCGGGGGTCCTCCAGGGACTCCTCCAGATTCTCGCGCAATCCACGATAGAGGTTGTCGAAGACCCGGATCTCCTCCACTTCTTGCTGTCGCAGGCAATCGACCAGGTGAGATCCGATCAGGCCTGCTCCCCCGATGACTGCTACCTTGCTCTTATTCAGATCCATCGTCTGTCTTCTCCTTCCTCCCGTGGGGTGTAAAAGCAGAACCGCGATGATCTTGACGCCAACGGGCAAGGCGACCCATGGGCGGAACCCGCCTATACCTACGCATTGTAGAGTGAGAGCAGCGCCTGGGATTCCATTTGCCAGTTATACCGCGTTTCCGCCGCCAGGCGCGCTCGGCGGGACATTGCCATCAAAGCCTCAGGGTCAGAAAGCATACGGCGGAGTCCGTCTGCTATCGCCCCTACATGATCAGGATCGACTGCCATGCCTGTCCCGGTCTCACGCACGATCCGGCGGATGTCCGGGAAGTCACTCACCAGGACCGGCACGCCAACCATCAGGTACTCAAAAAGCTTATTGGGCAATGTATAGTAATGACTCAAGCAGGTATTCTCGTACAAGTAGACACCCAATTGGGCGTCCCGGGTGTATCTCAGCAGGTCTCGCAGGGGTACGATGCCGGGCAAAAAGACCCGCCCCTCGATGCCCAATTCCCTGCCCAGGGTCTCCAGGCGAAGGCGAGAGGGGCCGTCACCCAGCAGCACGAGTGTCGCCTCAGGCACTTGGGCAACAGCTCGCAATAGGTTCTCCAATCCCCTTCCCTCTTGAAGCCCGCCTTGATAAAGAATAATCTGGCTCTCTTTCGGAAGTCCCAGCCATGACCGGAGCAAGCCGGGCGAAGGCAGATCTATCAGATCCGGACAGTTGCGGATCACCACTGGCGGGGAAATCCCATACAAGCGGGCCAGCTCGGCCGCAATAGATGGAGAGACCGTGATCACCCCATCGGCCCGCCCGATCAACAGCCGTTCTGCCTGCCGCCAGACCCACCGTTTCCAACGGGTGTTGGGGTAATAGTTTGGATTGCGATCTGTCTCCAGCTCATGGGAATCGTATATCAGCCGGGAACCCGTGAATTTGGATGCCACATAACCTGCAGGCACTGTTTTCAAGTCGTGGGCATGGCAGACGTCAGGCCCCTGAGAGCGGACGGCCGCTACGACTTTGGCCATAAACTCAACCCAGGGGAGGAAAGGAATCCGCTTTCGCTCTCGCGAACCGAGGCGTACCCTTCGGACGCTGATCCCATCCACCGTTTCCTCAGTCGACAGGCCGACTCTCCAGAGTGCGTTGACCGTCACCCGATGTCCCCAGGCCTGAAGGGTTATGGCCTCCTTCATCACGCGGGTGTCATGGGTGAAGGTGTTCATCACGATCATAGAGATATTCATGGCTGTCCGTTTCCGGAGAATTCCTCAAAGTCCCACGGGGCTATGAAAGGGTCCCTGCTGTTTCCCCTGATGTGGGCAGGGTCCGAGACCCGCCAGTCCTGGCGATTTACATGCCTCCGCAAGAATCCATCCCTCTTCGTGCATCTTCGTGGATCGAAAGGCCCTCTTCCATTCCCCCCTAACCCGATTCTCAAGCCCCTGTCCTCCAGGCGAACCAACGACTCCATCCGGATTGGAGGAGTTGCTGGAATCTGGCAAGTTCGTCGTCTTCGTAGAATCGAAATCCATATAAAAGCAAAGGGAAGGTTGCCAGCAACAGAAGCTTTAAGATGCCGCTAAGCCAGACGTTGGGTACCCCGATCAGCAGGCTTGATCCGTAGATCAATCCCCAGGCGAGAGCGATCTTTCCGATCCGGTCGTACTGGTAAGGGATGCGCCAGAGACGCAGGTTAACTGCCGTATTGACTACCGCCAAGAAGAGATAGGCGATGAAAGTAGCGACAGCAGCCCCCATCATCCCGTAGGGAGGAATGAGCAAGTAATTGAGGCCCAGGTTAACAGCCGCGGAGCCAACGATAATAGGAGACATGTATTTCAGCTTGTTTTGGGTCTCCAGGCCAGTATTGGTCATAAACATCGCGCCATAGAGTAGGTAGGAGAGAACAATCAACGGAACCACGGTCGAGGCGCGATGGAACTGGGGCGTCGTCATGATCATTAGCACCTCGTGGGCCAGGACCGAGAAAACCAAAGCAATGAATCCTAAGATGGTCAGGTAATAGGTGAGGATTCTGGAGAAATGCCGCTCCGCTTCCGCCTTTTTGGCCATGGCAAACATCTGTGCCGGCCAAGCCGTTTGGACAGCGCCAACGATGATGTTGAGCACCATAGCGATACTATACCCAAGCGAGTAAAGCCCAACTTCGGCGGTAGTGCAATAGTGTTGTAAGAAGTAACGGTCCGCGTAAGTCATCACCAAGCGCGAAAGCCCAAAGGGAATCAGGGGAATGCCAAAGCTGAGCATTCGCTGAAGGATGGGGATCGAGAAAGTCGGCTTAAGATCAGAGATGATGAGGGCCAGAGAGACCCCAGCGGATAGTGCAGACTGTATGAGGCCCGAAATTACCAGGCCCTCCACTCCCCGCCGGAGAATGACGATAAAATAGATGTTCAGGAGGGCACCCGTCAGGAACTTGGAAACGGAGATGATGGCATAGAGCAGGGATCGCTGGTGGATCCGCAACTTTGCCATAGCGATCACATCGAGAACGTCTAACAGGCTGCCGATAAAGACGAGGGACAACAAGTGGGCGTAGGCGGGGGCACCGAATATGAGCCAGGAAAGCCGAGGGGATAAGAAAATGAATACCCCCAAGAACAAGGCCGATTCCCCGGCCAGAAAGTAGAGGGCAGTGCTCTCCACCAAGCTCTCGTCCGTTCCGCGATAGATCACCTCGCGGAAAATTGCCGAGCCGAATCCTACTCGTATCAGAATGTCGGCTACGCTGCCGGTGACCACCAGGAGAGATAGGATTCCATAGTCAGCGGGAGTAAGGCAGCGGGTATATATAGGAAGTAACAAAAACCCGAGGAGTTTTGCCAGCAGGCTTCCCAACCCATAAATCATCGAATGTCTGGCTAATGTTTTGACCCCAGCCAACTCCTCAATCCTCTTGTGCCGAGATAGAAATCAGGTGATGCATCTCTTCCCCTGCATCTTCATTTTGGGGTTTCGGCAAGATCTTCACGATCTGTTCCGCTGCACAGCGATCTTTAAGCCTGCCATCCAATCAATTCCCCCCCTCATGATCTGGTATCAGGCCGATCGGGGCGAAGGATGTGGTTAGGAGCAGGTGGTCGCTTGCCTGAGACTGGACACATTCACAAGGATTCGATCTTGAAACTCAGCGGACCCCATTGGTTTTCCAATTGCCTCCTGATCCGATCCCTGGCCTCTACCGAAGTGATAAGCACCGCATCAGGATTCCACCGCAGCATCGCATGGGGACTATCAACAGGCAAATCGAAAAACCTCAAATTCCGCTTTGCGGGGTCGTCGTCGACAATGCCCACCAATTCCATGCTTGCTCCCCGGAGTGTTATGTAAGCAATTTCCATCTCGTCGCTCATCCCATAGAAGACGATCCGCTTGGCCCCACCTTTTTCCAAGCCCAAGAGCTTCCTGGCTATATCTTCTTTGGTCCTGGAGTATTGACGGATGGTATTGGAGAGAAAGCGACAGGCGAGCTTGGTCTTTTCCGCGAAACCATGGGGCGTGAGGTAGTAGCCGATTCGACGGGGAGGGATTTTTTTGATCTTGATCCATCCTCTCCGGGCCATTTTTCTTGAGGCAGGCATTGGTTACCCCCAAGGCGATGCCGAACTTGTGGGAGAGTTCCCGCTGGGAGATATTGGGATTATGCTCCAATTCCTCCAGAAATTGCAGATTTCGAAGGGGCTCAGCTGCCTTGTAGAATTCGTTGGAAGGATCGCGCATCGAGTCGGCTTAGAACAGTTGGCGCAGATAGGAGTTTGAGACCGTTGTTCGATTATTGAACGCTATCCCAGAAAAGCACGGCTGTCAAGAGATATCTCCAAATCTCAAAACGGGGCTAGCTGGGATTCAGGCAGTGGTGCCAATCGAGGTGGAGCGCTCACCGGATCATCTTCTGGCCGCTGCATCCAGAATATCCAGGATCCTATGGCACGCGTCCCCTTCTCCGAAGATGGGTCTTCTCTCGCCCTGAGGCCGGAATTCGAGCACCGCCTGCATAATAGATCTGGGATCGCTGCCTACCAGGACATTCCAGCCCGCCTCGACCGTCTCGACCCATTCTGTTTCTTGACGAAGGGTGAGACAAGGGATACCCAATACATACGCCTCCTTTTGCATCCCCCCCGAATCGGTCAGGATGAGCCGGGCATTCTTCTCCAGGATCAGATGATCCAGGTAAGGAAGGGATTTTATCAGTCGGACCTGGGGTGTGGCCTTCCATTCGAGGGCTCTTATCGCCTTCCGGGTTCGCGGATGAACGGGAAAGACCACGGACTCCTCCAGGGAATTGAAGGCGGTCAGTATAGAGGCAAGGTTGCAGGGATTCTCGGTATTGGAAGGCCGATGAAGCGTGGCCAAAAGATAGCTCTTCGGTTGTAGGCGCAGTCTTTGCAGTACATCAGATTGCTTTTCAGCTATGCGCAGCCCCTCCTGCAAGGCATCCACCATCACATCCCCGACCCAATAGACCCCCCTCGTGATCCCATCAGCCTTCAGATTCCGGAGGGCAGTCGGGGTCGGGCAGAAGAGGAGGGTGGAGAGGTGATCGGTGAGAACTCGGTTGACTTCTTCCGGCATTCTGGAATTGAAGCTCCTCAGGCCTGCCTCCACATGGGCTACGGGAATATGCAGCTTCGCTGCCGCGAGCGCCCCCGCGAGGGTGGAGTTGGTATCTCCATAGACGAGCACCCAATCAGGTCTCTCAGCCAGGAGCACCTTTTCGATCCCCATCAACATTCGCGCCGTTTGCCGTCCGTGGCTTCCCGACCCTACTCCGAGATTGTAGTCCGGCTCGGGAATGCCCAATTCTTCAAAGAAAACCTGGGAAAGAAGATAATCGTAGTGTTGGCCGGTGTGAAGAAGGATCTCCTGATGGGACTGCCTGAGCTTCCTGGAAAGGGGAGCCGCCTTGATGAATTGAGGGCGGGCCCCTACAACCGACAGGATTCGCATGATCCTACCGGAAAAAGCCGCTGATCGTCTCGGCAACGAAGACAATCTGTTCGGTTGTCAGCTCCGGGTAGACGGGAAGGGAAAGGACTTCCTGGGCTGCCTTTTCGCTCTCCGGCAGATCCCCTTCGCGATAACCCAAACGACTATAGACCTTCTGCTGATGAAGAGGCAGGGGGTAATAAATCATGGTAGCAACACCCCTCTCCTTAAGATAGGCTTGCAGGGCATCGCGCTGAGGAACACGGATGGTAAACTGATGATAGATATGCCGCCCCCGGGGATCGTCTTGGGGAGTGAGGATGGGGACCTGCTGCAGGTTCTGGCGATACAGCTCGGCCACCTTCTGCCTCCCTTCAATCCAGGCATCCAGATGCCTGAGCTTGACCCGCAGTATCGCTGCCTGGATCTCGTCGAGGCGACTATTAAAGCCCAGGTCTTCATGATAGTACCGAGTCCGACTCCCGTGCTGCCTCAGGATCCGTATCTGCTCCGCCATGCCTCCATCGTTAGTGGTGATCATTCCACCGTCCCCATAGCCGCCCAGGTTCTTGGTGGGAAAGAAGCTGAAGCAGCCCGCCTCCCCGAAAGAACCAGCCCGTCTTCCCCCTTGTTCCGTTCCGATGGCCTGAGCACAATCCTCGATCATCTTCAGATCGAAAGCTGAGGCGACCTCCTTAAGATCGGTCATTTCCGCAGATCGCCCGTATAGATGAACCGGGATGATGGCCTTGGGTCGACTTTTGCTGCCGGAGTATGGGCTCTTGACCCTTCCCTTCAGGAAGCCCTCCACCTGGTTGGGGCTCAGGTTGAAGGTCTCTTTGTCGATATCCAGGAAGATCGGAGTGGCCCCCACATAGGAGATGGCCTCCGCAGTGGCAATAAAGGTGAAAGGGGAGGTTATCACGCCATCCCCCTCGCCAATTCCGCATGCTCGGAGCGACAGGTGCAGCGCATCGGTGCCTGAGGCCACTCCCACCGCATACGAGCATTGACAGTAAGAGGCCAATTCCGTTTCCAGGGCCTGAACTTGGGGACCCAGGATAAATTGGCCTGATTCTATTACCTCAGCCACTGCCCGGTCAACTTCCTCCTTGATCGTCCGATACTGGGCAACGAGGTCGAGCATCGGCAACTTCATTTTAGCCTCCTGCAGCTGAGTGGATGAAATAGCAGAAACGGGGGAGGCCTTTAACCTCTCCTGCTCATCACAGGTGAATCGGGTGATCCCTTCTTACCTATCACTTCCTTGGGAGCCCTTTTCGGAGGCGCCCAGCTGATCCTTCTGCTGTAGCCTCTGCCAGACCTCTGGGAGGCAATTTCGCAGAAGCTGTTCCGGCTTCGTTTTGCGGAACAATCGGGCGGGGGCTCCAACCCAGGTTTCATAGGCAGGGACTTCTTTGGTGACCACCGAGCCGGCCCCTACCACCGCTTCCTCTCCGATAACCACCCCGGGCAAGAGGACCACATTCGCCCCAATCCGCGCCCCCCGCTTGATAAGGGGCCCCTTCATGTGTTGAAACCGCTCTTCGGTCCGCCCCAGATAGTTGTCATTGGACATGCAGACCATGGGTGCGATGAAACATCGCTCTTCGATGATCGTATAGGCCGTCACATAAGCCTCGGTCTCAATCTTGGTATACTCCCCCACCCGGCACCGATTCTCGATGGTCACCCCCCGTCCCACGATGACACCCTCTTCCAAGACCACATCTTCGCGGATAGAGGCCAAATCTGCCACAAACACCCTGTCTGCCAGTTGGGCTCCCACATAGATGATGGAGTGAGCACCCACGAAGACCTCGTCCCCGATTTCCAGGCGAGGATACTCGGAGGAGAGCTTGAGAATGCTGGCAGGAGCGGATTTGGGGGATTTCCCCAGGACCGAATGATCATCGATGCGCACTCGGTCACCGATCCGAGTGTGGGGATGGATCACCACTCCGTTGCCAATCTGTCCACCTTTTCCAACAACAACGCCTTCCAGGATTGTTGCAAAATGTCCGATCTGAGTTCCTTCTCCAATCTGAGCAGAAGGATGTATGAATTGGATCATGAGACCTCTACCTTCCCGGTTGGCCGATCATATGGAGACGGGCCGACCTCTCTGCTTCAAAGATCGATTTGCGGCGTCGATGACCTCCAGAACGGCTAACCCGTTCTCGCCATCGCTCAGGGGCCTTTTTCCTTGGTCGATGCAGTCCAAAAAGTGCTGACATTCGATGTGCAAGGGTTCTCGCATCTCCACCCGGGGGATGTGGATATCCCCGAAGCGCAGGCTCAGGAACTCACCAAAGCTGCTGAATTCACGGCGATGCTCGACGCCCTTATCGTAAATCCAAACCTTGTCTGAGGGCTCCATATCATCGAAAACTGCCATCTTCTTCGAACCGACCACCGTGAATTTTCTGATCTTGTGAGGATCCAACCAACTCACGTGGCAGTGGGCCAGGGCACCATTTGAAAAGCGGAGGGTCAGGAAGACCACATCCTCAATTCCCTCCTGGAGGTAGTCCCCGCCCACCGTGCTCACCTCGATCGGATGAGCGTCCAGCAAGTACAAGATCACGGATATGTCATGGGGGGCAAAACTCAATAGGGCATTCTCCTCCTGCCTCACCTGGCCTAAATTCACGCGGGTAGAGTAGATGTAATGAAGCTCGCCAAGCTCTCCTGCCCGGATCAAGTCCTTGAGCATCCTGATAGCCGGGTGATAAAGGAGGAGGTGGCCCACCATGAGGATCTTGGCCTTGGCCCGGGCCAGCGCTATCAGTTCCCGGGCCTCTTCCTTTTCCAGGGCCAAGGGTTTCTCGACGAAGACATGTTTTCCCGCCTCCAGGGCGGCCTTTGCCATGAGATGATGTTGGGAAGCTGGGGTGGCGATGGCCACCGCATCCAAGTTATCATCTTGCAGCAGGTCTTCGTAGCAACAAGTGAGGGAGAGGTGAGGAAAGGTCGAGGCGGCCTTCTTCAGCCGTTCCTCGTCTCTATCGCAGGCTCTTCGCACCTCGCTTCCCTTGCACGCTATGAAGGCGCGGAGGATGTTCGGCCCCCAATGTCCCAGGCCAACGGTACCTAAGCGTATCATGGTCTCTTCTCACCCCTTGCGAAATGGTCGGAGATGGCCCTGGCCAAGCCGAGGATCGTGTATTCCCCTGGCTGGATGCTCACCTTCAGTCCGTATTGACGGGCAGTGGCCCCGGTGATCGGACCGATGCAAGCCACTGCCACCTTCTTCTTTCCCAGGGATTCGGGGCCTGCTTTCCCCATTTCTTCCATGAGATTCATGAAGTGGTGTACTGTTGAGGAGCTGGTGAAGGTGATTACATCGATCTTGTCCTCTTCCCATCTCTGCCTGAATTCATCGGCGTCTATCCTCGGCTTGACCGTCCGGTAGGCCTCCACAACCGTTACTTGTGCCCCTCTTTGCCGAAGTCCCTCCGGCAACAAATCCCTGGCCTTCTCTGCCCGCGGAAGCAGGACCCTCCTCCCGGAAAGGCCTTCTGCCTCCAGGGATTCCAGTAGGGCCTCCGCCTGGAAAGCCGCCGGGACGAGGTCGGGTTCCAGCCCGTGGGATTTCAATTCTGAAGCGGTGGCAGGTCCGATCGCACCCACACGGATCCCCTTGAGATCTCGGGCATCCTTTCCCAGCGTCCGAAGGCGTTGCCAAAAGAAATCCACCCCGTGAACGCTGGTAAATATGATCCAATCGTAGCCCTCAATCTGGCCGATGGCCCGGTCCAGATCCTGGAAGTCGAGCGGGGGCTGGATTTGGATCAGTGGCAGGGGAATGGCCTCCGCCCCTTCTGCCTCCAGGAGTTGCACTAGGCAGCTGGCCTGTTCTGCCGTTCGTGTCACCAGGATGCGTTTTCCGAAGAGGGGTTTGCTCTCAAACCAGTTCAGGGTGGATCGAAGACGGACTACCTCTCCCACCACGATGATCACCGGCGGCCCGAAATGGGCATCCGCTGCTCGCTGGACGATATCTCTCAGATTCCCTACGATCGTCTCCTGCGTCGGCAAGGTTCCCCATCGGATGACAGCGACCGGGGTCTCAGGATCCCTCCCCTCCTGGATTAGCTTTTCCGCGATGGAGACCAGTTGGCCGCAGCCCATGAGAAACACCAGAGTTCCCAAACCGGTCGCGATCTGATTCCAGGCAATCCGTGAGTCTGCTCGGGCGGCATCCTCATGGCCGGTGATGAAACCCACGGTGGAAGTATAGCTGCGATGAGTGAGGGGAATCCCTGCATAGGAGGGCACCGCGATGGCCGAGCTCACGCCGGGGACCACCTCGAAGGGAATGCCGGAGGCTGCCAAATCCTCGGCCTCCTCCCCCCCTCGGCCAAAGATGAAGGGATCTCCCCCTTTCAGCCTGACTACCCTCTTTCCCTTCCCGGCCCGATCTCGCAGCAGGGCGCAGATCTCATCCTGCTCCAGGAAGTGCTCCGCCCCCTTCTTCCCCGCATAGATCAGCTCCGCCCCTGGGGGGGCGTATTGGAGTAGCCGCTCATTGACCAGATGATCATATACCACCACCTCGGCTCGTTCGAGGCAACGCACTCCCTTCAAGGTCAAGAGCCCTGGATCTCCAGGGCCGGCCCCCACCAGCGAGACGAACCCCATGTCTTCCTGGTGTTCAGCCCTCCCTTTTCCCTCTTTTTCCTTCAAATTACTTCCCTTCCAGGATCTCTTTTGCCTGAGGCCAAAGTTGCTCCGCCAAGTCCTCGCCCAGCCTCTCACCCTCCCTGAGGGTCCCGGTCAGCTCTCCCCGGATCACCCTGGTTCCCTCGGGATTACAAATTACCCCGTATAAGTGCAGCTTGTCCACCTCGACCCGGCCGAAGGCCCCAATGGGGATCTGACACCCTCCTCCCAATCCACTCAGCAGAGCCCTTTCAGCCCCCACTGAACACGCGCTCTCTTCATGGCAGAGGACTGAAACCGCCCCCTTCAGCTCTTCATCTGCCTCTCTCATCTCGATGCCGAGGGAACCCTGTCCGGCGGCAGGAAGGCAGATTTCCAGAGGGAGGTACTGGGTGATCAAATCCTGCATCCCCAGCCGATGGAGCCCTGCGGATGCCAGGATGATACCATCCAACCCCTCTGAGGTCAATTTGCGAATTCGGGTGCCGAGGTTGCCCCGCAGAGGATGGATTTGAAGATCGGGCCGAAAGTTACGAATCTGAGCCTGTCTCCTCACGCTGCTCGTTCCAATGCAGGCCCCGTGCGGAAGCTCCTCTAAGTTCCATCCGTCTTTAGAAATGAGGCAGTCTCGGGGATCCTCGCGCCGGGTAATGGCGGCGAGACAAAGGCCCGGAGGCAAATCGGTGGGCAAATCCTTCATGCTGTGAACTGCCAGATCAATCGCTCCTGCCAGGAGGGCCTCTTCGATCTCCTTGACGAAGACGCCTTTCCCCCCGATCTGGGAAAAGGAAGCGTCCAGAAAGAGATCCCCCTTGGTCCTGACGCGGACCAGGGAGATATTCCAATCAGGATAAGATCTCCCCAGCTCTGCTGCTACCTGTTCTGCCTGTCGCAGGGCAAGGGGACTGCCTCGAGTGCCAATCCGGATTCGGATCTTAGGGGTCATGGGCCCTTCCTTGCCCTCCCTGCCCTTCGATCCTCCGGGATATGGAAGAGGGGGTTGGCCGGAAGAAGCCTTCCCGAATAGAGCATGGGATGAATCGTCTGGCCGATTCCGGGGAGCGAGGGAAAGATTCGAAGTTCCATGAGGAAGGGATCCGCCTGGGAAAGGAGGGAAAAGGGTGGCCCACAACCAAAAGGGCAGTCCCAAAGCAATCTCATTTGGGCTGGGGAAGGAAGGACGGAGGTATCTGTCAAGCCATCAGATAGGCCCACACTCGATCGGGGAGGTCCGCCGGATCCGTTTCGCTCACCAGAGCCACCAGCTCTGGATTTCCAGCCCTTTCCAGCGCAGAACGCCTCTTCTTGGGGTTCTTTATCTCCTCCAGCATTCGTGGCCGGAGCTGGGTCAAGACCTCCAATAGGACCTCATATTCCCAACCGTAAAGATCTTCCAAATCCCTTCGGATCCTCTTCGCCAGAGCCGGGCTCCTGCCTCCGGTGGAGACGCAGATCAAAAGGTCACCTCGGCGAAAGTAGGATGGGACCAGAAAATCACAGGCCTCCTCCCAATCCGTGATATTGGCCAGGATTCCTTTCCCCTGAGCCTCTTTCCAGATTCTTTTCTGCAATCGGGGATCATTGGTCGCGACCACGCACAAAAAGGACCCGTCCAGGTCTCCCTTTCGATACTTCCGAGGGAGGTAACGAATCATCTCTTTCTCGGCCATCTCCCTGAGCCCAGGAGTCAGGGTGGGGCTTACCAAGGTAACCTCTGCCCCCGCCTCCAGGAGGGAGGCGACTTTCCTCTCCGCTACTGTGCCTCCCCCGACGACCACACACCGCCGGGAGCGGATATTCATCATCATAGGGTAATAGACGGACATCGCTTCCTCGCCTACCTCTGTCGCTTCTTTTGGGGCTGGTCCGAAGGTTGTACCCTGATCAGGTCAATCCCTGATTCTTTGATCATCTGGGCGGCCAGCTCATCGGGGTAATCGCCGGAATAAATGATCTGTCGAATGCCTGTATTAATCGCCATTTTGGCACAGAGCGCGCAGGGCTGGTGCGTACAATAGAGGGCTGCCCCCTTGATGCTGACTCCGTAGAGCGCTGCCTGCAATATGGCATTCTGTTCCGCGTGTATTCCACGGCAGATCTCGTGCCTCTCCCCCGGGGGGATCGAAAGCTCCTCCCTCAGGCAGCCCACGTCGAGGCAGTGGGCCAGGCCGGAAGGAGCTCCGTTATAGCCGGTAGCCAGGATGCGCTTGTCCTTTACGATCAGGGCACCCACGCTTCTTCTCAAACAGGTTGATCGCTCCGCTACCAGTCGCGTGATCTGGAGGAAGTAGTCCTGCCAGCTCGGGCGGAGGGAACTTGACCGTCTCGCCTTGGCCTCTTTGAGTCTCACGGCCCACCATCAAGGCTTTGCTGGGATTCAACCATCGGCCTCTTTCGAAATTCCTCTTCCCACTCTCTCATCCTTTCCAGTCGCTCCGAATGACGGCCCCCCTGGAAATGCGTATCCAACCAAACCTTCACCATCTCCAGGGCCAAGTCCGTGCCCGTCACCCGACCTCCCAGCACCAAGATGTTCGCATCGTTATGTTCCCGGCTCAGCCGTGCCGTGTAGAGTTCATGGCAGAGGGCAGCCCGGATTCCGGGACGCTTGTTCGCCACCATGCACATGCCGATCCCGGTGCCGCAGATCAGAATGCCTCGATCTGCCTCTTGCTCTGCGACTGCTGAGGCGACTGCCGCCCCAAAGTCGGGATAGTCTACCGACGTATCATCCCAGGTCCCGAAATCTCGAACCTGGTGGCCCAAATCCTGGAGAAGACCCTTAATGGCCTCTTTCAACTTCCAGCCCCCGTGATCCGCTCCCAACGCGATTCTCAAATCTGCACTCCTTTCCCCGAAGGGGGATGGCTGCGGATTCTCCCTAAGAGGCCCGCCATGGTCTCATCTATGTGGCCCAGACAATCCTGGTAGTCTCGGTCATCTCCCCCAAAGGGATCCGCGATTTCGTCTCCTCTCCCGGGGGCGAATTCGCCCAGAAGAAAGACCTTGCTTTCCGGATCAGAAATCAGGGACCTGATCCAGTCCAACTGGAGAACCTCCATGACCAAGATGAGGTCTGCCTCATCGATCATGGAACGGTCCAATTGCCGACCCCGATGTCCCATGATATCGATCCCTCTGCGAGCCAGGATCCTCCTGCAAGCCAACGGCACCTCTTCTCCCGCCAGGGCGTAAATCCCCGCCGATGAGACCTCAATCCCTTTCAGGCCCTCCCTCTGGAGGAGATCCCTCAGGAGTGCCTCTGCCATGGGGCTGCGACAGATATTTCCCGTGCAGACGAAGAGAACCTTCATGGCTGAAGCGATGCCAGGAGGGAACAACGGCTCACCAATCGATGCCTGAACGGCGAGAGACGGGAATATTCGTGTAAACCACAAACGTCTCTCCTTCGAAGGTACGGTATTGCTTGTAGATCTGATTCCGCCGGGCCGAGCTTGAAGACTGAAGGGAGCTTCTCTCTTTTGGGCCACTGCCGCTTTTTTGGGAAACCCTCATAATGTGAGATTCAAGGGAGGGATCATAGAGGGAAAGCACCTTCTGCACATAGGATCTCGTCTCCGGATAAGGCGGAACCGACCGATAACGGAGAACGGCGTTCTCCCCTGCATTATAGGCGGCCAAGGTGAGGACCAGATCTCCCTGAAAGAGGCCCATCAGGTACCGCAGGTACTTCACCCCTCCCCGGATATTGTCGCAGGGATCGAAGGGATTGCTCACCTTCAGTTCTTGGGCCGTGCCCGGCATCAGCTGCATGAGGCCTTGCGCCCCCTTGACCGATATCGCCAATGGATTGAAGTCTGACTCCACCTTGATGATGGAACGGACCAGGTTCGGGTCGACCTGACACTGCTGCGAGATGGCCTGGATCTCTTTGTCATATCTGCTGATAGACCGGGAGAGCAAGGGAGAGAAGGTCCTCCGTTCCACCAAGCGGTATCGGGGATCCGCGGGGGCATTGGTGAAATGGAGGACTCCACTTTCGTCGACATAAGCATAAAGGCTCGCGATTACGTCCCGGGGAGACAAGGAGATCGCACCGACCAGAACAATGATGACAAATATGCCTCGGGATATTGAGACCTTTTCCCATATCATGGATAGACTCCAACTTTGGCGGCCATCTTTATTCTTTTTGACCGGGTTTGTCAAGCGCCATATGAATTTGCGGTTACCCATGTTGACTACCTTTCTCTTTAGAATTTGGACTGTCTTGGGGCAAGACCCCGAGGGTCAGGCGGAGACTTTGCGGACAGGACCGAAGCCCCGGGTTGCCAGTCACAAACCTCCATCGCGCTAAGCCAGGGTCAATCGGGATTCTCCCTGATCCCGGATTGCAAATAATGTGCCGCGAGGTGAGACTTGTCACCGATAGAACAAGCCCCCCCGGGGGGGGTCAGAGGTAACGATCCATCCCTATCATGCCGTCGGCCCCGCCTTCACGGAGCACCTCTGGCGAGATACACTCCCATCATCTCGATGCGTCCAGCTCATCGTTGGCCTTCGATCCTCAGTGATAGACTCCGAAGGCAAAGGCCAACGGCCCTGAGGTATCGGGCAACAACGAATTCGCTTGCACGAATCTGCCTGCTGGCTATAATCAGATAGATTTAGGGAGAGGGAGGTCCTGAATGGAAGAAAAGGAGGAGATGGAAGAAGAAAAAGTCGGCGGTCTCTTCGCAAGATTGGTAAAGATCATGGAACGACTGCGGGGCGAGGATGGGTGTCCCTGGGATCGAGAACAGACCCATGAGTCCCTGAAACCCTTTCTCGTCGAAGAGGCCTACGAAGTACTCGAGGCCATGGAGTCCCACGAGAGCGAGAAACTCAAAGAGGAGATGGGCGACCTCTTGTTTCAGATCATCTTCCATGTTCAGATCAGCACAGAACAGGGAGAGTTCACGATGGAACAGCTGTTGGAGAAAATCACCGAAAAGATGATCCGCCGTCACCCCCACGTCTTTTCTGATGCCCAGATGACCAATGCCCAGGAGGTCCTTTTCAACTGGGAGGTGATCAAGAGGCAGGAAAAAGGAGGACGGAAGATCGACTCGGCCCTGGACGGGATTCCACGGGACCTGCCGGCCCTCTTGCGAGCCCATCGCCTTCAGGACCGGGCCTCCCGCCTGGGATTTGACTGGAGAGACTTAGGGGGGGCCTATTTGAAGTTTGAGGAGGAGATCGATGAATTCAAGTCCGCCCTGGAGGAAGGGGACCGGAGGCGCATCGAAGAGGAATTGGGCGATCTCCTTTTTTCCTTGGTCAACATTGCTCGGTTCATCGAGATGAACCCGGAAGAGTCGCTGCGCAAGGCGATAGGGCGTTTCACTCAGCGCTTTCAGCATATCGAGAGGCGCCTCCAAGAGCAGGGACAGGAGATGGGTGAGACGGATCTGGAAGAAATGGAAAGGCTTTGGCAGGAGGCAAAAGCGGAAAAGGGGCCTGGATCCCTCTGAGTCGGTGAACAGGAAGGGGGATGAAGGAGTAACGAGATCGAAAGTTGAAATCCTTTTCGTTCAGGGGGGAAGGGCCGCGGCCACGGGTCGCTTCATTCGATCTTCCGCGTATTAGGCCTTTACGGAGGTCTCATTTTTGTGATATGTTAGCTTCGGTTTCTGGGTTTTCATTTTCGTTTTTCCTCCCCCCTTTCATCTGATTGGACAGAAACAGATGAAGGCAGGGGGACCAGAGTGAGGAACAACAGTTGGATGGGCGTGAGTGCACCTTGGAATCGACGGAGGAGGATGTCGTGCGCAGGATCGGGTTGATGACGGTGGTCATCCTATTGGCTTTGATTTCATCTGCGGTCGCGGCCAAAAGGTCATCGGTCGTTGATACTTTCTCAGGAAAGGTAGACTCCAAGGGGCTCCCTCAAGGGTGGGAACTGAGGGAGAATTCCGGGAAGGCGGACTTCAAGGTAGATTCGGAGAAGGGGAACCATTTCATTCGGCTTCGCAGCGAAAATACCTCTTGGACTCTTTACAAGTCTGTGGACATTGACGTTCGCGAATATCCCATCCTCACCTGGCGCTGGAAGGTGACCCGGCTCCCCAAGGGCGGCGATGTCCGCAGGAAGGAAACGGATGATCAGGCAGGTCAGCTCTATGTGCAGTTCCCGCGTTTTCCCGAACAGGTAAGGAGCCAGATCATCGGCTATATCTGGGACTCCACAGCCCCCCAAGGCGCCATACTCAAAAGTCCCTCCGACAATCCACCCCCTACCAAGATCGTCGTACTACAGAGCGGGGAGGAAAAAGTGGGCCAATGGGTCACAGAAAGGCGCAACGTGTATCAGGACTATAGGGATCTCTTTGGGGAGGAGATCCCCCCCCGGGTCAAAAGGATCTCTTTGTGGATCAATACCCAGCGCACCAAGACCGAAGCAGAATGCCTCTATGATAACATCGTGTTCCACAGGACCCCCTAAGAGATGGTTGATCAGGGTGTTTGTCGGCGGTTATGCGGGTCCTCATGCTCTTTATTGATGGCCTGGGCATCGGAGAGAGGGATCCGAGCAGGAATCCCATGGCCTGCGTTTCCAGCCGGTGGCTTGATTTCTTCCTCCGGGAGAAATCCAATTCCACGAATCCATCCCGTCTCATCCGACCAACTGATGCTACTTTAGGGATCGAGGGGATCCCGCAGAGCGCCACCGGCCAGACCACGCTGCTGACCGGGATCAACGCATCCCGCCTGGTAGGACGCCACATCAGTGGCTTCTGCACCAAGCAGCTGAGGGCCATCCTCAATGGCAACTCATTGTTCAGTCAGCTCCTCAAGAGGAGGAAGAGCCCCACTTTTGCCAATGCCTACACCCCCCCCTTTTTCGAGCGTAAGTTGAAGTTTCAATCGGTAACCACCGCGGCGCTTTTCCAAGCGGGGCTCTCCTTTCGGTCGCTGGAAGATCTTGGGAAAGGGAAGGCCCTGTATCAGGACTTCACGAATCGGACCCTGAGGGAAAGGGGATACGAGGTTCCCTTGATGACTCCGTGGGAAGCCGGTGAGAGATTGGCGGATGTCGCCTGCGATTATGATTTCACCTTGTATGAGTATTTTCAGACGGATATCGCAGGCCACAGCCAGGGTATGGAAAGATGTAAAAGGGAGATCGAGAAATTGGACGCCTTCATCGACTCCATTCTGGCCCATCTGGATCTGGAGTCCACCCTGATGCTCCTTACCAGCGATCACGGGAACATAGAGGATCTTTCCATCTCGGATCATACCTCCAATCCGGTGGCGACGGTCCTTTGGGGGAAGGGAAAGGAGACGATCGCGTCCCGCATCGACTCCATTGCCGATGTGGCGCCCCGACTCATTGAGCTTCTCGACCGGGAAGCCGAAGGGGACCGTTAGGCCCATGAATCAGAGAATCTTCATCCATCTTCCCTATGCGCAGTTGCTGGAGCGCATAGATGTCCTGGCTAGCGAATCCCTCCATCCGGAGGTATACTTGCCCGCCCATGTCCTGGAGGAGATCTCCCCTTCCTCTCTGGAGGCGACTGCCGCCCTCTTGCGGAAGAACCAGCTTGAGTGTACCATTCATGGGCCTTTCGTGGATCTGAATGCGGGGTCGAAGGACGAAGGAATTCGGGAAGTCACGCTGAGGCGTTACGCGCAAGTTTTCGCCGCAGCCCGGATCCTGAACCCCTTGCAAATGGTGCTCCATTGCGGTTATGACCGTTGGCACTATGGGGACCCCGATGAGGAGGAGAATTGGCTACAACAGAGTATGAGGAGCTGGGAGTGGGCGCTGGAGGAGACTGAGGATTTGGGCCTCATCCTGGCCCTGGAGAACGTCTTTGAGCATCATCCGCAGGTCTTTGGTAAACTGCTGCGGCAGATGGGGGCAGATCGCCTGAGGTTCTGCTTCGATATTGGCCATTTCAACCTATTTTCCACCACTCCCCTGGAGGAATGGATGGAGGAGCTTTCAGGCTTCCTGGCAGAGCTTCACCTTCACGACAATCTGGGAGAAGATGACGACCATCTCGCCATTGGGGAGGGCAAGATCGACTTTGTCGCCTTCTTCCGCCAGCTCAAAGAAAAGGGAACCCGGCCCCTATTCACGATCGAGGCATTTGATGAAAGACAAGTTCGAGCAAGCCTAAACGCCTTGGAAAAGTACATGCAGGGAGGGCAGAAATAGCATGCAGAGGGGATTGAGCCTTCTTTTTTTCTTATGTCTTTTGATCATGTCCCCGGGCTGGGGCACAGCGGAGGAGGGTCGCCCCGTTTTGGCCGTCCGGGTCGAGGGCATCATTTCGGCCAGCACCGCGGAGTTCATGGTTTCGGCCATCCAGAGAGCTCAGCGGGAGAAGGTGGAGGCTTTAGTCATCGAGTTGGATACTCCTGGGGGGCTCGATGTCTCAATGCGCGAGATCCTCAAGGAGATGCTGGGTTCTCATACCCCCGTGATCGTATATGTCTCCCCCAGCGGGGGGCGCGCCGCCTCAGCTGGGGTCTTCATCACCATGGCGGCCCACATTGCCGCTATGGCCCCTGGAACCAACATCGGCGCCGCCCACCCGGTGAACATGGGGGGCGAGAAGATGGACAAGGAGATGGCCAAGAAAGTGGTAAACGATGCCGCCGCCTATCTCCGATCCATCTCGGAGCAGAGAGGACGGAATGCCAAGTGGGCGGAGGATGCAGTGCGCCGATCGGTCTCGGCCACGGAAAAGGAGGCCCTGCAGCTTCATATCATCGACCTCGTTTCCCCTTCCCTTCAGGACCTCTTGAAGCAGGTCGATGGACGGCTGGTCAACACCTCTGGGGGGAAAATAACCCTTCGCACCAAAGGCGCTCCGGTGAAGAGGCTGGAGATGAGCTTCCGCGACAAGGTGCTGAAGATCATTTCCGATCCCACCATCGCCTATATCTTTTTGATTTTAGGATTCTATGGGTTATTCTTCGAGCTTTCCAACCCAGGCTCCATCCTTCCGGGGATCGTGGGGGGCATCTTCCTCATCCTGGCTTTTTTTGCATTTCAAAGCCTCCCCGTGAATTACGCCGGACTCCTCCTGATCCTCTTCGCCATGATCCTCTTCCTGGCAGAGGTGAAGGTCGCCTCTCACGGTCTGCTAACAGCGGGAGGGGTCATCTCCATGATTTTGGGCTCCCTCATGCTCGTCGAATCCCCTGTCCCTTCTCTACGAATCTCTAAAGTGGTCATCTTTGTGGCTGTGTCGGTGACGACAGGGTTTTTCGTCTTCGTGGTGGCCAAAGGGCTTCGAATCCAGATGAAGAAGCCCACCACCGGCAGGGAGGGAATGGTGGGGGAGATCGGGGTGGTCCGTTCTCGGATCGATCCAGAGGGCCAAATTGCGGTGCGAGGAGAGATCTGGACGGCCACCTGCGACCAGGCCGTGGAGGTGGGGGAGAAGGTTCGGGTCATCGGGGTAGCGGGCCTGAAATTGAGAGTGGGGAAGGAGTGACGGTGTGCGGATATCGTGTTCATGGGCCGGGCGTGCAAGAGGTGATCTTCTCTATTCCAGCTAAAAGAGGCATTCCACAAGGAGGTAGGCCATGTTATTGATGGGGTCGGCGATCGTCTACTTGTTTTTGATCTTTATGGGAATTCTCATCCTGGGGCAGGCCATCCGGGTACTGAGGGAGTACGAGAGGGGAGTTATCTTCCGGTTGGGGAGGTTGGTGGGAGCCAAGGGGCCAGGCCTCATCATCCTGATTCCCATCATCGACAAGATGGTGAAGGTGAGCCTGCGGACGGTGGCCATGGATGTCCCTTCCCAGGACATCATTTCGCGCGACAATGTCTCCTTAAAAGTCAATGCGGTCCTCTATTTCCGGGTCATTGACCCCCAGAAGGCCATTGTGGAGATCGAGGATTATCTCTATGCGACCTCCCAGATTGCGCAGACCACACTTCGGTCGGTGCTGGGTCAATCCGAGATGGATGAATTGCTGGCTTCCCGGGACAAGCTCAATCAACTGCTCCAGCAGATCATCGACCAGCATACTGATCCCTGGGGCGTGAAGGTGAGCGCGGTGGAGGTCAAGTATGTGGACCTTCCCCCCGAGATGCAGCGGGCCATGGCCAAGCAAGCGGAGGCGGAGCGGGAGAAACGGGCCAAGATCATCCATGCCGAGGGTGAACTGATGGCCTCAGTGAAACTCGCCCAGGCGGCCAAGATCATTGCCTCCGAGCCCCAGACCTTGCAGCTTCGATTTCTGCAAACCCTCAGTGAGATAGCCACGGAAAAGAACTCCACCATCATCTTCCCTGTGCCCATCGATCTGATCAAGCCCTTCATAGACATGGCTCGGGAGAAGAGTGGGGAGTCAAAATGAGCGGAGAGCACCAGCTGAAGGCGGGAGTCTACCATCTCCAGGACCTGTCACTTCACCGACTGGTGCAGGGAGCAGAATCGAAACTGCTATTGGGGGAGAAGCTGATGCTCTCCTTCATCGAGATCGCCCCCCACACCCATTTCCCGCGGCATCGGCATCCGGAGGAACAATTCATGGTCGTGCTGGAGGGGGAAATCGATGAGATCATCGAGGATCAGATTATTCGCCTCCGCCAGGGAGACGTGTGCTATCTGCCCTCCAATGTGGAGCATGGAGGCTATACCTATGAATCCTCTTGCCGGGCCATCGACATATTCAGCCCGCCACGGGAAGATTACCGGGAGAAGAAGAAAAAGGGGGAGTGACTCAAACGTGGTTCAGTTCCGAGGAGATCGAGGATGAAACGTTTCAACATGATGCTGTTCGTACTTTTGATGATCGGTGTATCTGTCTGTCTGAGTGCATCATGGGCCCGGGGGGCCGACGAGGGCTGGCTGACACCCGGCCAGACCTTCCAGGGCAAGGCGGAAAAGGGAAAGGTCTTGTCGGTAAAGGCCAACACCAAGAAGGGCATTGTGTGCGTCCTGGTCAACTCCGGGAAAAAGAATTTCGATTGGGACTTGACCAACAATATGAAGATGAGCATAGAGCCCTTCGCCTATGCAACCCCGGAAAAACCCAACTTCACTGTCAAGGTGGATCACTGCGACCACCCCCAAGGAAAACTCTGGTATTCCTACAAGAAGCCGTAGCCAAGATATCTGGGCTCAAAAACCGGAAATCAGCCCACCCCTGCTACGGCCAAGTGATTCGGTTATGTCCCTGGGGGCGATCCGTGGCGTTCTCCGCCCTTGCAGGAAAATCCTGCGGGCACACGCCGATCAAGCGAAGTCGGTGTGAGCCCACGGATGCCCAGATGCTACTTTCACGGCTGCAAGAGCAAAAATCGCTCGACAAATGGGACCCAGGTGCGTATGTTATGGTGAGTTCCCGTGGTGCCTTCCCCCTCCGTAGATTGGGAAATGGGATGTCCATTTCTCGGCGAAGTCCGGGGGGAACGCATCACGGCTCAAAGGGGGGATAGCTCAGTCGGGAGAGCGCTGCTTTCGCAAGGCAGAGGTCGGGGGTTCGAATCCCCTTCCCTCCACCACTGAGAATTTTCTCTCGGACTCAAAGCAGGAAATCGTGCCCACACGGTGGACGTTCCTCGATCCATCCGTCTTGATAGACGGGTCAGTCCCTCCCGTAGGTTTCCGTCATCTCCAGGAGTTTCTCGGATATGGCAGGAGTCAATTGCTCAGGCAAAAACCGCCAATGCCAGTTTCCATCCGAGTGCGCGGGTCTGTTCATCCGGGTTTCCTCGCCCAGACCAAGGATATCTTGCATGGGAAAGATCGCCGTGTCTGCAACCGACATCATAGCTAACCTTATGATCTCCCAGTGAATCTCCTCCACTGATACCTCCCGTCCAAGATAGCGAAAAAGCCTCTTCTTCTCCTCTGGCGTAGCCTCCTTTTCAAACCACCCCCTGATCGTGTTGTTGTCGTGGGTCCCCGTGTAAACCGCACATTGCTGCTCATAAGTGTGGGGTAGATAGGGATGCATGGGTTGGTTTTCCCCGAAGGCAAAGAGAAGAACCTTCATCCCGGGAAATCGAAAACGTTCCTTGATCTCCCTCACATCGGGAGTGATAAATCCAAGGTCTTCGGCCATAACGGGGAGATGGCCAAAATGGTCTGCCAGAGTATTGAAAAGGTCTTCTGCGGGTGCTGGAACCCACCATCCATGGATGGCGTTCTTCTCATGGGCCGGAATCTCCCAATATGCTACCAATCCCCGGAAATGATCGATACGCACCGCATCAAAGAGCTTCAGCACATATCCCATTCTGCGGACCCACCATTCAAATCCATCTTTCTTAAGCACATCCCAATCATAAACAGGATTCCCCCATAGCTGTCCCGTGTTGCTGAAGTAATCGGGCGGAACCCCGGCCACAAAGGTGGGCCTCTTCTGTTCATTCAACTTGTATGCCTCAGGATTCGTCCATACGTCCACGCTGTCAAAATTCACGTAGATGGGCAGATCACCGATAATTTGGATCCTTCGTTCATGGCAGTACCGCTTCAAGGAAAACCATTGCCGGAAGAAGAGATATTGCAGGAACTTTTCTTTCTTCATTTTCTCTTGCAGTAGCTTTCCCGCATCTCGCAAAGGATCGGGAGCCCGATCCCGTATTTCTGGGGGCCACTCGCTCCAGTCTCTTCCTTCGAAGTGGGATTTGAGAGCCACAAAAAGGACGAAATCCTCAAGCCAGTAGGAGTTCTCAGAACAAAACCTTTCATATTCCTCCTCTCCCCTCTTGGGCTTGAATCGCTCATAAGCGAGATCCAACATCCTCACTTTGGCCCCCCGGGCAGCAAGATAAGAGACCCTGCCCGGGGGGAATTCGGTTGAAGTCTCCGCCTCATCCTGCCTCAAAAAACCCTCTCGAACCAAGAGCTCAGGGCTGATCAAGAGGGGGTTCACGGCAAATGCGGAGATACTGGAATAAGGAGAATCGCCATAGGAGGGATCAGTTGGGTTCAAAGGAAGGACTTGCCAGAACCTCTGCTTAGCCTGTGCGAGAAAATCGGCGAATGCATAAGCTCCTGGCCCCAGGTCGCCTATCCCGTAGGGCGACAAGAGGGATGTGATATGAAGTAGGATTCCACTTCCTCTGCTTTTCATCTTTCCTTCTTGCCCCAAAGTAGGGCCACGGAGAGGCCCTTGCAAGGTTTGATCAATCGGAATATCTGCTCGCTGTTCAATGGATGTCTCCCCTTTCGCCATAAAAGCTGGATGATCCGATTCACTTGGCTTTCTCCATCGATAGCAGATCGGAGAGCGCATTATAGCACCATCGCCTTTGAAATCAATGGAGCCTGGTCCAATTTCTTCTCAAGAGAGGTGCTCCAATTCAAGCTCGGCTCTGGCGCGATTCCTGGGGAAGGCTCGGATTGCGATCCACGGGCAGTCCGCCGATCTCATCTGTGAGAGGATGGGGGTGCAAAAGTTGCACTGGCAGTCCTGGTCGCCCTTTCATTATTGCAATGGCGGTAGCTTTCGGCTATACTCCCCTGCAAATTCCAAAGACCTCGGAAGAAAGCCGTTCTATCTGTTTGATTTAACTCTTCTAAATGTACCGCCCCCCCCTGGAGCACAGGGTCGTAGCAAAGGCCCATATGAAGCTGCTCATTCGCAGGGTGGGGGCTCCCGGCGGGAGAAAGAGGTTCTTCTGGTGAATGAATCGGTGATCTCTTCTGAGTTTTTCCAACTAAGGAGGCTGAGACAATGAGTGAGGCGGCAATCACCTTGCCTTCCCTGGGCAAGACCGAGTGGCAACTCTTATGGTTTGTACTGATCTCTGCTTTTATCGGGCTGGGTTATGGATTATATCTGGTATTTCGCGTCCTGCAACGCGATCCAGGCTCCCCCAAAATGGTGGAGGTCGCCCGGGCGATCCAGGAAGGGGCGATGGCCTACC
The DNA here is from genome assembly GCA_963718295.1 of uncultured Methylomirabilota bacterium. GTDB lineage: Bacteria > Methylomirabilota > Methylomirabilia > CAVQYV01 > CAVQYV01 > CAVQYV01. The sequence continues at coordinate 90,080 of CAVQYV010000006.1, forward strand.
TGGGGCGGCAAGTCAAGACCATGATATGGTTCGTCATTGCCATCACGATTGGCCTTTTTTTCATGTATCGCAATATTCTGGGCGCGGAGGAAGCCCTGAGATATATCCCCCTTGGGATTTCCATCGCCTTTCTCATGGGGGTGTTTGCCTCCTACGGAGCAGGATACGTGGGAATGTGGCTCGCGGTGAAGGCCAACAATCGCACCGCGAATGCGGCCTTACAGAGTTTCAAGGAAGCACTGGAGTTAGCCTTTCGGGCAGGGGCCGTATCCGGGATGTTCACTGTGGGATTCGGCCTGCTGGGGGCTACCCTTATCTTCCTCATCTTTCAAGAAAACGCCATGAAGGTGCTCGTGGGATTCGGATTTGGGGGATGCCTGGCCGCTCTCTTCATGAGAGTGGGGGGCGGAATCTATACCAAGGCCGCAGATGTGGGAGCGGATCTCATCGGCAAGCTGGAGCGAGGGATTCCCGAGGATGACCCTCGGAATGCGGCGGTCATCGCTGATCTTGTGGGCGATAATGTGGGCGACTGCGCGGGAATGGCAGCAGACGTATTCGAGAGCTATGAGGTCACTCTGGTGGCTGCCATCATCCTCGCGGTGGCATGTCTTTCGGACCTGGGATTCAGACACTACTATGGCGAGGAGGCCTCTCAATTTGCCCTGAAGCTTATCATCTTTCCGCTGCTGGTCCGGGCAGCGGGGGTCTTCTCCTCCATCATTGGTATATGGGCAGTTCGGGTGCGCGGTGGCGTGATGAAAGACCCCATGCAGCCCATCAGCAATGGATTTATGATCGCAGGCGCAGCCTCTATCGTTGGGTTCGCCGTGATCAATTACTTTTACCTCATAGACCCCCGCACCGGGTCTCCGGACTGGAGGTTCTTTTGGGCCACCTCGATCGGCATCTTTTTGGCGATCATCACCCTGTGGCTAACCAACTATTTCACCCACCCCGATAAGATCCCAGCCACGGAGACAGCCATGGCCACCAAGACAGGTCCGGCCACCATGCTCCTGACCGGGATGGGAGTAGGACTGGAGAGCACTGTATGGGCCATCGTTTCCATCGGCGGGACGATCATCGCCTCCCTGCTCATCTTCCACGGGGACGTAGCCCTTTCCGCTTATGGGATTGCCTTGGCAGGGCTGGGCCTCTTGACCACCACCGGTTTCATCCTAGCCATGGACACCTATGGCCCCATCACCGATAATGCCATGGGGATTTTCGAGATGTCAGGTACCAAGGAGGTCACCTCGGGGGAGATCGGCAAGCATGTGGCCTGGTTGGATGCCATCGGCAATACCACCAAGGCCCTGACCAAAGGCCTGGCTATTGCTACGGCGGTGATCGCGGCGACAGCTCTCTTTCGCTCTTTCATCGACGAGGCGAAACTGGCCGAGGTGGGAATCCAGGTCAATCTGCCCCTTGTCTTCGTGGGGCTGCTGGTGGGTGGGGCCGTTCCTTTTCTCTTTTCCTCTTTTGCCTTGAAGGCCGTGGGTCGCTCCGCTTTTCAAGTGGTGGAGGAGGTGAGGCGGCAGTTCCGGGAGAGGCCGGGCATCATGGAGTGGAAGGAGAAACCGGATTATGGCCGCTGCGTCCAGATCGTAACCGCCTCCGCCCAGAAGGAATTGCTGGGTCCAGGCATCCTGGCCATTGCCACGCCGACCGCGGTCGCCTTCGGCCTGGGAGCAGGGGCCCTGGGTGGCTACCTGGCGGGGGCCATCCTGACCGGACAGCTACTGGCGGTCTTCATGGCCAACACCGGCGCGGTCTGGGACAATGCCAAGAAGAAGATCGAGGATGGATTCCTGGGAGGAAAGGGGACTGAATGCCATAAGGCGGCCGTCATTGGAGATACCGTAGGCGATCCCTTCAAGGATACGGCCGGCCCCGCCCTCAATCCCATGATCAAGGTGATGAACCTGGTCGGAATCCTGATCGCCCCCTTTGCCATCCGCAACCTGAGCTGGGGGACCAAGGGCCTGATCGTTCTCGTCTGCCTGATTCTCCTGGCGATTGCCGTGGCCCTGTCCAAGCGGGGTGCGGTGGTTAAAGCGTGAGTTTGGGCTGAATGATAGCGGATCCTTCGATCAGGACATGTTGAGGAAGGCCAGCGTCCTTGAACACGGAACCGAAATCGGCGTCGAAGGTGAACAGCAGACCTCAGAATCTCCTCCAGTTCGAGAAAAGCCCCTATCTGCTGCAGCACGCATCCAATCCGGTGGACTGGCATCCCTGGGGACCGGGGGCCTTTGCGAAGGCCCGATCCGAAAATAAGCCCATATTTCTTTCCATTGGATATTCCACCTGCCATTGGTGCCATGTGATGGAGCACGAGTCATTTGAGGATCTGGAGGTGGCCCGACGCATGAATGAGGTCTTCGTCTGCATCAAGGTGGATCGGGAGGAGCGACCGGATATTGACGGCATTTACATGGCGGTCTGCCAGATGATGACCGGCGGCGGCGGATGGCCCCTCACCATCCTCATGACACCCGACAGAAAACCTTTCTTCGCCGGCACCTACTTCCCCAGGGAAAGCCGCTTCGGTCGGATGGGTGTGTTGGAATTGGTATCCTCCGTTGAGGAGATCTGGAGGACCCGGCAAGACGAGGCATTGCGTTCAGCCGGTCAGATCACGGCCGCCCTCAAGGGGACTTTGAACGAATCGTCCCCAGCAGCAAACCAAGGATTGGATAGAGAGACCTTAGTAGCAGCCTTTGAGCAACTTGTCCGGTCCTTTGATGAGCGCTATGGCGGCTTCGGCTCGGCCCCCAAGTTTCCCATCCCTCACCATCTCCTCTTTCTGCTTCGATACTGGAAGCGGACGAAGGAGGAGAGAGCCTTAGGAATGGTAGAAGAGACGCTTCGGGCGATGCGCCATGGGGGCATCTATGACCATATCGGATTTGGCTTTCACCGGTACTCCACGGATCGGGAATGGCTCTTACCCCATTTCGAAAAGATGATTTACGATCAGGCCCTGTTGGCTATGGCATACACCGAGGCCTACCAGGCCACTGGCAGGGCGGATTACGAAAGGACCGCCCGGGAGATTTTCTCCTATGTCCTGCGAGACATGAAGGCCCCGGAGGGTGGCTTCTACTCGGCGGAGGACGCGGATAGCGAGGGAGAAGAGGGGAAGTATTATCTTTGGACGGAAGGGGAATTGCGAGAGATATTGGGGAGGGAAGAGGCAGAGATCATCGCCACTATGTTTCAGGCCAGGCCCGGGGGCAACTTCGTGGATCAGGCAACCGGGGAGAGGTCAGACAAAAACATCCTGCATCTCAGAAAGCCGCTTACTGAGATCGCTTCCGAGGCCAATATGTCTGAAGAGGCGCTCCGGCGTCTGGTGGAGTCTGCCCGAGAAAGGCTCTTTTCCTTTCGATGTAGGCGCATTCCCCCTCACCAAGACGACAAAATATTGGCGGACTGGAACGGCCTGATGATCGCCGCTCTCGCGAAGGGGGCCCAGGTCTTCGATGAAGCCCAGTATGCAGAGGCCGCGAGAAGGGCTTGTGATTTCATTTGGAAGGAGATGCGGACCCCTGAAGGCCGACTCCTTCATCGATATCGGGATGGAGAATCCGCCCTGCCATCCCACGTGGATGATTATGCCTTCCTGATCTGGGGAATGCTCGAGTTGTACGAAGCCTCCTTTGAGATACGATATCTGCGGAGCGCACTGGAATTGAATGGGCAGCTTTTGGACCATTTCTGGGATGATCAGGGGGGTGGCTTTTTCTTCACCGCCGATGATGGCGAGAAGCTGCTCGTCCGCCAGAAAGAGGTCTACGATGGGGCAATTCCGTCCGGGAATTCAGTTGCCATGCTGAACTTGCTTCGCCTGGCGCGTATCACCGGCAATTCGGATTGGGAGGAGAAAGCGGCAAGCATAGGGCGTGCCTTTTCCCATCAGGTAAAGAGGTCGCCCTCGGCCCATTCCCAGTTTCTAATCGCTGTGGACTTCGCACTGGGGCCTTCTTACGAGGTAGTGATTGCCGGCCATTCCCAAGCAGAAGATACGAAGGACATGCTCCGGTCGCTGAGGAGCCACTTCCTGCCCAACAAGGTGGTGCTCTTTCGGCCCCTGGAACAGGAGTCGCCTGACGTCGTTCGCCTGGCCCCGTTCCTCAAAGAGCAGACCGCCGTCGGTGGCAGGGCCACCGCTTATGTGTGTCTTGCCCAATCCTGCCACTCGCCGATAACCGAGGTTGGGGAATTGATGAAAGCGCTCGAAGCCTGATTCGCGTCAAATCCCGCTCAGAGCTTTCACCCGAAATCGGCGCCGCATCCCCCCATTTCCTCCCCCAATCCCTGCCTCAGGAGTTGATCTCCTTATCCATTTATGATATTCGATACCGAACGTCCCTTCCCTGCGCGAATCCAGGAGGCAAAACACCATCCCGACAAGGAGTATCCTATGGCAGAGATCTTCGGATTTGATGCTTATTCGCCCAAAGAGATCGCAGAACGCGTGGAGACCATCGGGGTAGCCAAGGCCCGCCTGCCCTTGATATCCATGATGGGGCTGGGAGTCCTGGCCGGCGGCTTCATAGGGCTGGGAGCCCTGTATTCCACCCTGGCCACCAGCGATCCAAACCTCAGCTTTGCTGCCAGCCGCCTGCTGGGTGGCCTAACCTTCTCCCTGGGGCTCATCTTGGTGGTCGTATCCGGAGCCGAACTATTTACCGGAAACAATCTGCTGGTAATGGCCTGGATGAGCCATAAGATCTCCACCCTGGAGCTTTTGAAAAACTGGCTCATTATCTATTTGACCAATCTGATCGGCGCAGCAGGTCTGGTCCTCATTGTCCTCTTCTCTCATCATTGGGCCATGAACGGCGGTGCAGTCGGTGCCCAGGCGGTGAAGATCGCCGCCGTGAAGGTATCCCTGCCTTTTGGGGAGGCCCTGTTCAAGGGGATCTTATGTAATGTCTTGGTCTGTCTTGCGGTCTGGATGGCCATAGCGGGACGGAGCGTGACCGATAAGGTGCTGGCCATCGTTTTCCCGATCTCCGCCTTTGTGGCCGCCGGCTTTGAACACAGCGTAGCCAATATGTACTTCATCCCCATGGGCATACTGGCGAAGGATCATGTATCCACCCTCGTGGGGACTATGAACTTGGAACAGCTCACCTGGTGGGGATTCCTGAATAACTTGATTCCGGTGTCTATTGGAAATATTATTGGGGGTGGGGTGATGGTGGCGCTGGTTTACTATGTGGTTTATCTACGCGGGGCAAAGCAAAAGTGAGCCTCCCCTCCACCGGGTGAGGGGCCGGCAATCTCCGCCATCCCTGTTCCCAGAGCCCTGAGAGAGGGGCAGGAGAAGGAAATCGACGCCTGAGATCGTCAGGGAAGGGCCCCCGATGCACCTGGGGACTATTTCTTCATCAACTTCTCGATCAGACCCTGGTATTCGGGAGAGTTCCAGTGGCGGAGCCCAACCACCTTATCCACAACGATCCCCTTTTTATCCAACAGGAAAGTTGAGGGGAGAAAATTGGCCCGATAGGCCCTCATGACTTTCTTCTCCGTGTCTCTCAGCATGGGAAAGGAAAGGGAATGCTTTTTGACATAATCTTCAACTGAAGTGGATCCACCCGGATCGATATTCACGCCAATCACTTCCAGCCCTTTATCCTTGTATTTCTGGTATACCGAATCCAACACCCCCATTTCCTCACGACAGACATGACACCATACGGACCAAAAAGTCAGAATGACCACGCGCCCCCGGAGGCTTGAAAGGGAGACCTCTTTGCCTTCAAGATTGGGAAGGGTAAAGTCCGGGGCGGGTTTATTGATCTTGACTTCCTCGGCAGCCTGGGCAGAGGGGACCCCCAAGGCCAGGTAGAGCGTGGAAGTGATTACCAAAAGCAAGGCGGAAAGGGATGATAGATTGCATCCTCTCCGAAGGTTCATTGAATCCCACCTCCTGTCTGAGAAAAAGAAGGGGAGGACTCGAAATCGCCTCGCTTCCTCCCCCCTTCGGGAATTCAATGGGCTCCATTTCAGCCCACCGGAAAACATACTCCTCTCGGAATCTTCTCTATTTTACCGTGATTGTGCCGGTTCCCTTCAACCCCCCGACCTTCTGGCCTACGACCTCATACGAGTACTTTCCGGCCTCGATGAAGCAGACAGAAGCGGTTCCACCCTGGGGAAGCGGTCCCGAGTTATATTTCCCCTCCGAATCCAGTGAGAAACGGGAGGGCGCTGCGCATACAGCCTCTACCTCTTTTCCCTTGGAGAAGTAGATGCTCGCATTGTCGTTGGAATTATTGAGCCAGACCACCGTGGTACCTTTGGCGACAGTAACTGTCCTGGGGCTAATTCCGCCCGCGCTTCCAATCAGGATCATCTTGGTCTTTGCCTGCTCCGCGGAATAAGCCACGAAGGCCAAGCCCGTCACTGCAACCGTCAAAACCAACAAAGCAATCAACCATCTTTTCATTAATCTATACCTCCTTTATCGGATCCTCACCTCTACCCACATCTAACCCTTGCCCAGAGGATAAAGACAGAAACGTATTCTCCTTTTCTTCATCCACCTCCTCTCAGTTCGCATCTGATTTGATCCAGCTTTTTACAAGAGTATACTCGCATTGTCAATAAAAAACAAGGGCCCTCGCGAATTTTTTGTGTTGGAAACACAAATGGCTGCTGCTGGCTCATTTCTCATTTGTAGACAGAATGCAACCGGTATGCCAAACGATCGCGCCCGCCTCCATCCGCGTAACTACCGGAAGATAAAGGATTTACGGAGGCATTCACAGGGGAGCAGGCATGCCATCGGGTGAGGCAGATTTGCAAGTTCCAGCAAATTTGCCTCAAAAAGCAGGAATCCCCTGGGAGAAGCGCCGGGCATCAGAAAGAAGGGAGGTCCACCCCTGTCCAGGCCCTACCTGACGTCCGGGCAGAAGATCCATCGAAGTCATGACTGGTTGCCAGAGAAGAATTGATTGCGGAACTTGATCGTAAGCAAAGAATCCTGTGCTTTTCCCCTCCCCCAGGGTATTAGAGACAAAACCCACCTCAAATACCCTTGGAGCAAGGCGAACTCCCCCCTTCTCTTTCCGTGCCTGCGCACGTCCGTCTCCAGGGTTAGTTTTCGAAAAATCTGGCGGAGGCACGAAAGCCAGGCCCACCGTTATCGCGGGGGCCTTCCTTTGATGGCAAGAGTAGGGAGGAAGGCCACCAAAAAAATGAATAAAGTGAGGTAGAAACAATCATTGAAAGCGGCAATTTGGGCTTGACGCTTGGATTCTCTGATCAAAAGGGCGAGCGCCTGTTGCTGGACTTCTTCCGGAGATCCCCCAGCTTGGAAGAGGATGGAGGATTTCAGGCTGCTGAGAAACTTTTGAATCGTGGGAGAAGAGAGATTCAAAGCCTCTCCATAGGCGGCCCGGTGGAAGATCTCACGCCTTTCCAGCAGGGTGCTCAAAGCAGCAATGCCGAAGCTGCCACCGAGCTGGCGGATGACATTAATGAGGCCGGCGGCCAGCCCCACGGAAGCGGGAGGGACTGCATTGAGCGAAACGTACATGAGAGGGGGATAGATAAAGGCCATACCCAGGTTTCGCAGGACGACCATCCAGATGATGACCAGGGTGCTCGAGTAGATATCGAGCTTCGTCAGCCAATAGAAGGCGCCGATGAAGGATACCAGCCCCAGGACTATGGGGATTCGGGAATCCATACGGTCGGCCATCCTTCCGGAGAGGGTGCTGATGACGCCCAAGACCGCGATCCCCGGGGCCAATAACCACCCATACTGAACGGGAGAATAACCAGCGAGGTCCTGAATGAATATGGGAAGAAGGAAATTCGTTCCGAAGAAGCCCACACCGAATACTAAACTGATGAGGGAGGAAATCAGGAAGGTAGGGTTCTTGTAGAGGCTGAGCTGGATCAGGGGGTTGGCAGACCTGTACTCCCACCACAAGAAGAGGAGTAGAAAAACAACGGAGATAGTCAATAGCCAGAGGATGCGATCGGAACGCCATCCCCAACGCTGGCCCCGGCTTAGGGCGATGAGGAGGAGCACCAAAAATCCGCTCAAAGAAAAGAAGCCCTTGAAATCAAAGCCGGATTCATGCGCGGGCTTAATGTCCTTCAATAACAGGATCGAGGTCAAGAGGCAAACAAGCCCGATGGGGGTGACCAGATAGAACACCCATGGCCATCCCATTTTTTCCGTTACAAATCCCGTCAGGGCAGGGGAGAAGGCGGCTGGAAGGCAGGAGCCCAGGCTATAAAAGCCGATGGCCGCCCCCCTTTCATTCACCGGAAAGAGCTCAAAAATAAAGGCGAGAGGAACTGTGGTCAGGGCCGCTGCCCCCAATCCCTGAAGGACCCGGAAGCCAATGAGAAAATCGACATCCGTGGCCACGGCCGAGAGGATGCCGCCTCCGGTATAAGAGATCAGGGCGGCGATAAAGACCTTCCTGTAGCCGAATCTGCCTCCCAGCCATCCTAAAGTAGGCATCGCCACCGCCACCGCGATCATGTAGGCATTGACCACCCATTGGATCTTGTCGATGTCAACCCCGAAGAAGGCCATCATCCAGGGGACGGCGATAGGGACCGTGTTAGCATCGAGAAAAAAGATCATCCCGCCAATGGTCACAATGGCATTGACCAACCATTTGTAAGAAGGACTGCGGTAGATGTCGGCGGTCATCAGTTGGCTTGGACGGAGACCCGGACCATCATGCCGGGTCTCAGGGTATCCGGGTTGGAGGTGACGCTGATGCGGACGGGGATGCGTCGAGTGACCTTGATGAAGTTTCCGGAGGGATTGTCGGCGGGAAGGAGAGAAAATTCCGAGGAAGTGGCGGAGCCGATGGCGATTACCTTTCCGTGAAGCGTCTTGCCCGGATAAGCGTCAACCTCGACCAGTACCGGGGAGTCCACCCGGATTTTGCGGATCTGGGTCTCCTCAATATTGGCTACGACCCAGCATTGATGAGGGTCATTGACGAAGGCGATCGCTTGGCCCGGCTGGATCATCTCGCCCAAATTCACGATCCTCTTGGATATGACCCCGTCAATGGGGGAAAGGATCGTGGTCTCTTCCAGCCGAATTCGGGCGGCCTTGACCTCTTCTTCGATCTCTTTGATCTTGGCTTCCAAGACCTTGAGGGTTCGATCTTGCAGGGTAATCTGCGCCCACTCTTCTTGGGACAACGTCACATCGAGCCTCCCCTTCCTCAGTTCGGCCTGGGCCACTCGGACCGCGCCCTCCGCCTCTTTCTCATTTTCTAAGGCGACCTGATAGCGGCTTTCAGCCATCTTCAAGGCAGTGGATAGCTCGTCCTCCCTGTCTGCGGAGATGAAGCCCTCCTGGAAGAGCTTTTTGCCGCGCTGGTGCTGTCGCTCGGCATTGGTCATTTCTGCTCTCGTCTCTTTGATCCTGGCCCTCGCTGCCTGCAGGGAGGCCTCCGCCTTCCGGAGGCTATCCTCCGCCTGGCGAAGGACGACTTCTGCGGTGGCAACACCTCCGGCGACCCTCTTTCCAGTCAAGCCCTTCTCGGCCAATGCCCGTGAGAGCTCGTTTTTGGCCTTCTCCCACGAGGCCTGAACCTGGGACAAGGCGACCTCATAATCGATCTTCTCGATCTGGGCGATAAGGGCACCGGCCCGCACGCTGTCTCCCTGCTCGATGGAAAGCTGCACGATCTTTCCGCCAACCTTTGGACTCAGGGCGATCAGATTTCCCTCGATGTGGGCATCCTCAGTGGAGACGTATTGGAGACGGAAGGCCAACCATCTGGCCGCAAAGTCTCCGCCAACTATCAGGCCGACAATGATGATGCTGAGCAGGAGGGTATTCTTGGTCCGGTTCTTTGGCGGGAGAGTTGAATTCCTCGACAAGTCTTCTTTGTCTTTTTGATCTTCCATTGCCTTGATCTACTGCGAGATCGGATGACGCCTCCTTTGCTGAAGATAACTCATTTTAATGAGTTTTGTTGAGGATTGTCAATATCTTTATCCCTCCTGGCCCGAAGCAGCCTGCTGGATCTTTCGAGGCGCCAAGGGGTCCTTGAGCATTGGGCTGGTCACATGGAAAATCGGTTGACAAAGGAGAGCCATGGGAGTAAAGAAAGCAAACAGAAACAGGCCCATCGATGGGTAATCGCTTTGCACAGCGCTCCACATTCAATTCGGGGGTAGTGTGTGGCTGGCCTTCGGCAGGAAGTGGAAAACAAATTGGCACCGGATCGATCCTCGACAGGTGAGGTCCCGGTGCTTTTTTTGTCTTGAGGTGCGGAAAATCAAACATGGATGAAGTCTTCGAATCGCCCCGCTGCACCCGCACCCTCCTGGTTATCACCAACCAGGGGCCCAAATCATTGATGGGCAGGCACATTCACACCAACAGCGATGAGGTGACTTCGGCGTACAAAAAGGTGGTCAACGACCGGGTCCCGATCGACCATCAGGACGAAATCCCGCCGAAACGGCCAAAAGCGCCATTTCGAATGGGAACACTCTCCGGCGTCCCGTCTCTGGTCAGCGTCTGTCTGTTAGCGACTTGGGCTCTCATCTACTTTGGGCGTCCCTTCGAGTAACGGCAATAGCCAGAAAGGCATCATCAGGCATGCCATTTTCCTTTAGCTTCTCCGCCGGGCCAATCCCAGGGAGAAAGACCAAGACAAGAGGAAGGGGAATATGAGCAAGCTCGATTACTTCATGATCATCCTGTGGGTGGTGGGAACGAGCGGGATTGGGGTCTTTTTTCAGAAGTATGTCAAGACCACCGAGGATTACCTCCTGGCAGGAAAGAGGTTGAAATGGTGGCAGATCGGGATCGCCCAAACGGCTGATGCAGTGGACGCTACCGATTTCGTGGCCGCTTCGGGGAATGGTTATCGGATGGGTCTGGTGCACATGGGATTCTCCTGGTATGGAATGGGAGTGGGCTACTTCCTCCTCTCCCGTTATATCACCCCCCTCCTCTATCGCACCGGGGTCTACACCAATGCGGAATTCCTGGAGCTGCGATACAATGCGGCCATGCGGGTCCTCTCCACGATCCTTCAGACCCTCTATCGCATGGTGGCCATGGCTTTGGTGGTCTATTCCCTGGCGATGATCTTCAATGTGATCCTAGGGGTTCCCATGTGGCCGGCCATCGCGGGGGCCATGGGCCTCACCCTCATCTACGTCTTCACCAGTGGACAACTGGGGGTGGTCATGGCCTCCGTTCCCCAGGTCATCCTGATGTGCATTGCAGCCCTGATCGTATTTGGCTACGCCTGGCACGGCGTGGGGGGATGGTCCAGCATGGCGGCCCGCATACCCAACCCCCAGAAATACCTACACTTTACCGGCATGTCCGCTCCGGGGGTCCCGGGCCCCATCTATTTCCTCGGCATGACCCTCTCCCTCCTGGCCTATCCCATTGTGAATCAGACCGTGGCCCAGCGGCTGGTAGCCGCTCGCTCGGAGCTGGATGCGCGGGATGGGGCCATGTTCGGCCTTCCCGGCTGGTTCATCGTCACCGGCTTATCCACCATTGTGGGAATCATGGCGGTCCTCTTGATTCCAGGGCTCAAATCGACCGAGGCGGACAAGATCTATCCGATGATGATGGCAAAATATCTTCCCTCTGGGGTTCTGGGTCTGGTGGTGGCTTCTCTAATGCTGGCAAGCATGTCCACTGGAGCAGGGATTGGGACAGCCATTGCGGGTCTTCTCACCGTAGATGTCTATGCCCGGTTCATCAAGAAGGACGCCTCGGATGCCCATTACCTGCGGCTCACTCGGATCTTTGCCTCTGTCACCATCATCATTGGCACTCTGTTTGCCTATTTCATCCCCCGCATGGGAGGAATGATCCCCTTCTACCTAGCCATGACCGGGACTTTCTTTCTCCCTCTCACCGTCCCCTACATTGGGGGGGCCTTCTTCTCCTTTCTCAGCCGGTGGTCCGGGTTTGCATCCACGCTTTCCGGCGCGGGACTGGGGCTGGTTCTTTTCACCTTCGAAAAGCAGATCCCAGTCTGGATGGGACACACCCTGTGGAGGCCCATCTGGTCCTTTCTGGCAGCCTGGGTCGGCCTCTTCGTCTGCAGCGCGATCGAAAATCGGGTGCGGGGAATCAGGCCGGAGGACGAATTCGCCCGTTCCCTCAATAGGTCCGGCATGGGCGCTGTGAAGTTAGGAGAAGCGGAGAGGGAAAAACTCAGGGAACGGGCTCGCCAAGTCAAGAGGATGGGGGAGTTTGGCGAGGTCCCCGAGCCAGGCATCCCAGCTGGAACCCCCTGGTATCTCCACCCCACCTTCTTTGAGGTGGTTGCGATTGGCTTCTTGGCCTTCTTCCTGGTCCTCTGGTGGTAGAAGACAAGCCACTGAGGTGATGGGTGGGAGGATCATCTTGGGGCGTTGGCACTGGACAAGGAAAGCCCTGCTCCGGCGAGAAATGAGGAGCGGGATCATTCGCCTGCTTCGCATCGCCACCTTGTGCATCAATCATAGCATCGGACAAAAGCGACTCGGGGCATTGGCCTGCGTCTGAGCTTTTTCGCCCGTGACACATTCCCCATCTCGATGACGATAGCTGAAGGAAGGAGAAATGCTATGAGCAAAAGATACATCTGGCTTTTAGGTGTGGCGCTGGGTTCGATGTGGGCGGCTATCATCCAGCCGGAAGGAGATGCATTTCACCAATCCGGCATTATCACCCAAGCCTTTGCCAACCAGGCGCAGGCCGACGACTACAATCCACTTCCTGGGTTTGGGAAGAAATGCCCGGTCGGCGAGAATTACTATTTTATCTACCAGTTCGATAAGAGGCCCCAGATCGGGACCAGGATCCTGAAGGTCGAATTATTTGACAAATCAGGAAAGAGAAGCACGAAATTGAATATCGCTGGCAATTCTGGAATGCCCGCCATGAAGGGTGCACACGATTCCGGTGATCAGCCCTTCAAGCTGAACAAAAAAGGAGACTATCTGCTTCCTGTCAATATCGTGATGCCCGGCGAATGGGAGGTCAAGCTGACCTTTTCCGAAGAGAAGCAGGTCATTTATCGAGGTAGCTTCAAATTTACCGTGTAAGGCTCGTCGCCTCTCTTGTATCTGTTGCGGCCATCCTCCTGTGGGTCGATATCTCCTCTGCCAAGAGTTATCTCCTCTATTTTGAAGTCCAGGCAGTAGGCGGCTATTCCAGCGAACAGGACAAGGCGGTCTTCTATTCCTTATCCCAGGAAGATGCCATGCAGAAGCCCAGCCTGGGCTTTGACTTCTTGCAGCGTTTTTCCAATGAGGAGCGCGATTTCGGGGCCTTGGCCATCCAGGGGCGCCTGGCTTTCAATGCCACGGGCGAGGGAGCGGTGGAACCTCAGCTCTACAATGCCTATTTCAAGTACAAGGCCACCTTGGCAGACGTATGGGCGGGCCACAGCCGACCTGCCTTGGGGTTATCCTCCTACTTTGACAGTCATGGTCTGCTTCTCCCCACCCTGGCCATGGAGGGCTTTGGCTTCGATCGGGACTGGGGCGTGGGCGCATACCGAGACCTTTCCTGGGGAAACGTGGCCATCTCGGCCACCACTGGCTCCGGAATGCCGATTTACTTCAAAGACAATTATCTCTTGTCAGCCCGTGCTTCCAAAGGCATCTTGAACCAGGACAATTACAACCTCGGGGTCTCCGCTGCCTATGGGAAGGTTTTGGACACGATGGGCTATCACCTGGTGGATCCCGATCCCTCCGAGCTGATCTTGGGAGGGGCGGACTTCACCTATCTATGGCAGAATCTCGAAAATCGCCTGGAAGTCTACGCGGGCAAGAAGATGGGGGAGGAGACCTATGCCCTTTTCTGGAGGGCTGGGATCAATCTTCTGGAGGAAGGACGCCTGAAAGTGGAGTTTCAGCCCGCCTACTGGAAGGTGGGAAAGGATTGGACCTATCAGCTATCCGGAGGGATTTCCTATCAGGCAACGGCGGATCTGGCCCTGAGGGCCATGTACCAATATGATCATGCGAGCAATGACCAACGCCTCATCTTTCAGATCTACTACTATAAGGGGCTATGATCCAAATGAGGACTACAGGGTATCTCGCCCGGGATGACCTATCCGGGCAAAGGAGTTGGCTATGCGCAACGCTTACCGGATTGTTGGTCTGACAACGATCCTCATCCTGATGACTGTTTCGTCCCTTTACGCCGCTGTGGGCTGCGACCTCAATGATCCCGACCGGGATGTGACCCGGCTGTTTCCCGGATCTACGGGCTATAAGACCCTGTACGTCTCCATCGATAAGAAAGGCGGCGAGGGCCTGCGGCATCAGGTGGAGGAGCGGCTGGGAGACAGCTTCAAGGGCATATTCGAGACCATCGATGTGCCCTACACCATGTATCAGATCTACCGAAACAAGGAGCTGATCGGATACATCCACGGAGTCAACCAAAAGGGACAATATGGCGGGATTCAGGTCTTCCTGGGATTGGACCTGGAGGGCAATATCAATGCCTTCTATTTTCAAAAGCTCACCTCCAAGTACGCCAAGAAGTTCCGCGATCCCGAATTCGGCGAGCAGTTCATCGGTTTGAATCTGAAGGACTTCTACAACTATGACGTCGTCTCTGCCAAGGCCATTGGCCCCAGCCGGGTGCAAAACATCAAGAGCCCAACTCCGGAAGCCGAGTCGGATTTTCGGGTCTCTTTGAGGGCAGCCAAGAAAAATCTGATATTGGTGGATGAGTTCCTGCTGGGAAACAAGCATTTGAAATACTTCAAGCCGGGTGGCGAGAAATGACGATTGCCTGGACGATCCCTCCGGAAGGATTGTAAACATGATCAACATCTATCAAGTCGCCTACAAGAACCTGCTTCGCAAGAAGACCCGCAGCATCCTCACGGTGATCGGCATATCCCTTTCCACCTGGGTCCTGGTGAGCCTCTTGGGTTTCAACCGGGGCTATGAGTCCTCTTTGAACCGGGACATCGACAATCTGGGCTTTCAGGTCCTCCTCACCGCCAAGGGCTGCCCCTATGAGGCGGCCACCCTGATGCTCAAGGGCGGCACCGGCCTTCGATATATGCAGCAGTCAGTGATCGACTCCATTCTGAAAGAACCCGAAGTGGACAAGGTCACCCCAATGCTCATGCAGGCCGTTTTTGACCCCAACAAGGGAGAGAGCGGGGGAATTACCGCCTACCTGGGGGTTGACCCCAAGACTTTTCCCAAGATGAAAAGCCTGTTGGAGTTCAGACAGGGCGCCTGGTTCACCGATCCTGATGCCTACGAGGCAGTAATGGGATATGAGGCCGCTGAACTGGAGCAACGGGAGGTTGGAGATACCCTCTTGATCCCGGAGAAGAATGTGGAGCTGAAGGTAGCGGGGATCCTGAAGCGCACGGGGACTCAAGACGATGGCACCATCTTTTTACCCATCAAGGTCGTGCAGAAGATATTTGGGAAAGAAAGTCAACTGACGGGGGTGGGTATCAAGGTCAAAAAGGAAGCCAATATCAGCCAACTGGAGGAAAGGCTCTATAATCTCCCTGACGTCCAGGTCGTATCCTTGGCTCAGGTGAAACAGACCATCATGAGCCTGGTCTCGACGGCTAAGGTCCTGGTCCTTTCCATTGCCCTGATCGCCATCCTCATCTCGGTGGTAGGGGTCATCAATACCATCCTGATGTCGGTGATGGAGAGATTGCAGGAGATCGGAATCTTGAAATCCATGGGGGCCATGGCTTGGGATATCGTGAAGCTCATCTGGCTGGAAACCCTGCTGTTGTGCCTGGCTGGTGGCGTGGTAGGGGCCGCTCTGGCACTTGGCACGGCGAAATTCACCGATGTTTTGATCAGGCGGCTCCTTCCCTACACGCCCACCGGCGGACTGGTAGACATCAATTTTGGCTTGATGTTCCTGGCTCTGGGCGCGGTCATCCTCATCGGGCTGTTGAGTGGCATCTATCCGGCCTGGAAGGCGGGAAGAGTGAGGCCCCTGGAATCGATGCGAAGCGAGGTAGAATGAAAGAAGACGGGAAATACGTGATCCGCGCGAAGAATTTGAAGAAGATCTATCGCCGGGGCAGCGAGGACATCTACGCGGTCAACGATGTGACCCTCGAGGTGGAGGAAGGGGAGTTCCTCTCCCTCATTGGCCCCTCCGGCTCGGGCAAAACCACCCTGATCAACATCCTGGGCTGTCTGGACAATCCCACCTCCGGAAAGCTGGAGTTGGATGGGCGCGGTATCTTCGACGAGGGGAAATTTCTCTCCGAAGGCGAGCTAACCAAGATCCGCCGGGAGATCTTCGGATACGTCTTTCAGAAATTCTATCTGATCCCGACCCTCACGGTTCTGGAGAACGTGATGCTTCCCTTCACCTTCTACAAGAAACCGGGGGCAGAGAACGAGGTAGAATCTGTCTTGAGGCTATTGGGTATGGAGCATCGTCAGTATCATTTGCCGGGCCAGATATCGGGCGGGGAGATGCAGAGGGTGGCCATCGCCCGGGCCCTGGTGAACAAACCTCGAATATTGCTTGCGGACGAGCCAACCGGAAACCTGGATACCAAACGGCGAGGGGAGATCGGAGAGATCCTCAAGGAGCTAAATGCCAAAGAGGGCCTGACGATTGTCCTGGTAACCCATAACCCGGAGCTGGCTGCCACGTCCCAGCGGGTCATCGAGCTGCGGGATGGAAAGGTATACGAAGGCCCGGACTCGTGTGAGCCCCAAAAGGGATGTGCGTGACTCAGCGGTTAGAAAGGGCTTTGCCCGGTCTGCCCTATTCCAGATAGCATACTGCGCTCTGGGCCTGGGGGTCGGCCACGATCTGCACCGATTTGCCCGGGGCTGAAGCCGAGACATCGATCAGGTGTAGACAGTCCTTGAATTCGGAGGCATCGGGCAGAAGATCCGTCAGGACATTGGCCGAGTCCTTGAAGAACCGGCTGTTGAACTCGGCGGCTGCGTCATCCGGGTAGACCGGCAGATAGATGATCTGGTTTTCCACCAGATCCTGGAAGAAGTGGGTTCCATAGGATACCTCCGGCACCTGGCCCGCCTCCTCCCTTGCGATTTCCACCAGGACGGAGGCGTTGTCGATGTCCGCGTAACCCACATTGACTCCCAGGTCGATGTTGTTACTTCCCCATCGGCCGGGGCCCATCATCAGGACCTTGCCCTCCACGACCCGGGGATGGCTATTGATTCGACCCACCACCCGGCCCAGAAGTTTCTTCCTTTCCAGAGACTGAATCGAGTTATACCGCAAGGGATCGATGTATAGGATGTAGCGGATACTGCGGACCACTCCCCCGCTGACCATTCTTTTGGACCGGAAGGTGCCGCCATGGCCTCTTTGGTCTTTTCCCTGATCCTCTGGCGGTAGGCAGGGGCGACGGAAGATAACCGGATGATCAGCGCTTCCAAATAGTTGGAGGAGGCTTTTGGCCCCCTCCAACGTGCTCCGATCCTTTCCTTCCTTTCCTCCTGATCCCTGTTTATCCCGCCAATCCTCCTTCTCCATCGCTTCCCCCTGGGGAGAAACCGGAGGGTGATTCCTCACTGGCCGTACCGGTTGGAGGGGAGACCGAATCCTCCAATGCCCCACCTCCCGTCTTTGGAGAGGAGGACTGCATCGTAGGCGAATCCCCACTTCCGGGGAAAGGCCGTGACAAGGGTCGGCGTACCGTCCCAACCAGCAGGCCAATCACCACGATCAGAAGGCAAAGGCCTCCTGTTAGAGCCACAGCGATATTTCCCTTCCTTTTTGCTACCTGAATTCGGTTTTCTACTTTCTGGCGCATGGTGATCCTTCGCATAATCAGTTCCTTTCTCGCCAGGTGGGTCGATTATTGAAGCTGGCCGATAGGGCGTTGGAAACGGTAAAGACGGGGGAAGTTCCGGGAGTAAGGGTGGAAGAGAGGGTTGGGAAAAAGGGCGGTGACGTGCCCTGGCCCATGCGGGAATCGTAGACGAAGTTCCGCCGATAGCCATGAAGCAGGGTGTTTCCACTGAAGATATGGAAGGCCCCATAGGTGCTGGTGATGACACCTCCCAGCAACGTAACCGTCCCTTTGGCGGACAGGCTGTCGTAATTCTCGACGTAGAATTCCCCGTTGGGAGCCATGACGATGGCATGGATGGAGATATCGCCGGCGGGAGCGCTATCTGAGATGACCACGTTATCATTCCAGGACAGCACCCCCAAGACGCTATTCTGTCCCGCCGCACTCGGAGTGGGAGGGCTGGTGGGTGGGTTACCGTTTGCCTGGTAGTTCTGGTACGTTAGGTTATTGGTGATCTCAATGCGGTCTGTGGCGGCAATAGTTACCTGCTCGCTGGCCCCGACGATCCCCGAGAGCGAGTTGATCCGACCATCGACGTAAATCATCCCATTGGGCACCCCAGCATACGTCTGGGTTCCGCCTCCCACCGTTTGAACGGTGGTGGATGAGGTGGAGCGATTGACGGTGATGATCTGGGTGACGCTGCCCTGGGTTATCGTGTAGGTGGCGTTCCCCGCGCTCACGCCCGGGGTCACGGTGGCATTGCCCTTCACGTAGATTCCACCGACGACATTGTTGCTCGCATCCGTCCCCACATAGATGCCATTGGCCAGGGAAGGGATAGCATGGCCTCCGCCCCCGTAAAGCGCAATCGATTTCTGGACGGCGGCGGTGGTTGTGGAGGGCATGGGGATGTTGGCTTCCCCGCGGGTGAATTGTGCCCCCCCGGAGAAAATCGGCACATCCCGGGTGCCATTGTTGTTGGCATTCAGCTGGATGTTATTACCATTATTATAGAACTCACCAGTCGTGGATACGCTAGTTACCGCTCCCCCAATGAAGGTGCCGCTCGGGTTATAAGCGAAGTGAAAATGCCCATTGGTGTGCACGGGGCCGCTGAAGCGGCAGTTGTTGTTGTTGAACCAGACCTCCTGGCCGGCGGCATTGGTCTGGGTATTGGTGAAGAGGGCATAGCGGGCAAAGCTATTCCACACCGAGCTGGGAGGGGTCCCGGGGGTAGTGACCACTGCGGTGGTGATGGTGACATCTCCGGAGACACTGACAGAGCGGGACCCCGGCAGTGTCGAGCCATTCGAGGTGATGGTATAGAGATAGGGGAAGACATAGATATCCGTGTTTCCCGTTGTGGTCTTGGTGGGAGTGCCATTGCCCACCACCTGAATCGTGCCGGAATAGGTCCCCGACCCGGCGGGCAGATCGGACGCGGGAAGGGGCAGGGTGGCGGTGGAATTGCTGACCTTGGTGAACGGGGTATAGCCGCTTGGGCAAGCGTAGGCAACGAAAAACCCGGCCGGATCGTTATTGGTCAGATAGGAGTTGATGGTGTCACTGGGAAGTCCCGCCGTTGTGGTATTCAAGACATTGGCGTTCGCATACCTGCGCAGCTCGGGCAGGCCTCGCTGGATGCCTGCCTCGGCCACATAAAAGGCGCAGATCTCCTCCTTGGAGTTGTGGGCGATTCCCCTTTCCGTGTTGGCCAACAGCAGGAGGATGCCTCCCATTAAGGAAAGGACGGAGGTTAAAAGCAGTCCTACCACCAGGACCGCCCCCCTCTGGTTGTCCAGGAGAAAAATCTTGCCTCTTCTAAATCGTTTTCCGATGGTACTCATGGTTTGTCCTCCTATTCGCTTAAATCTAATCGTAAATATTTCTCGGCCTTAAACTCGACTTGAGGAGATAGGTCTGATCGCCTCGCAGTCGATCCGCTTTGAAGGCGGTGATGTTGATCTCCAGCCGACGGATATCATCCAGATGAGCGTGAAGGGAGGGTGGATTGATCTCCGAGTCCGAATTATTGAAATACTTGATCTCAATCCCGCTAATATTCTCTGCCAGAGGTTGAGGGCCGTTCCCGTCTCCTGCGTCCCGCCTCAAGGTTGTCCCGTTTCTATCATAGGTATAAGTCTGCGGCTGGGCAACCTGGCTGCCGGCAATGTAGGTGTGGGAGAGGCCGGAGGTGAGGGTCAGGGAACTGGCCGCGACTCCCCCTTCGGCAATAGTTGCCGACTCCCAGTGATTTGCCGGAGGGGATCCCCCGTCACTGCCGAAAATGTAGAGGGTACCACCCGCACTGAAATTGGGGGTGGAACTCACTGAGATGGTCGCTGTCCCGGCAGCGGCATTGGCGGTAAGGACAGTACTGGCGTTGAGCGGGTCTGTCAAAAAAGATATCGAGTTGGCAGTGGCTGCGGTGAAGGCTGCCGGAGGGTTATTATAGTCACGCGGATTGGGCAGCCCGGATCCGGCCATGCGGAGATCGCGCACCAGAGTATCCAGCGCAGCTCGAGCTCCCTGCTGAATATCGAGCCTCTGCTCTCCCCGACTCGAGGTATTCAGACCGGTCTCCAAAAGGAGGTAGAGACCCAGCAGGATTATGGCGCTGACGGCAATGGAAACCAGCAACTCCAGCAAAGTGAAGCCCTTATCATCATTTAATCCCAGAATCATGGCGACCTCTTCAAAAGTCCTCGGCAATCTCGGTAGTTAAAGATGCCGGAGGACCTTTCCTGTCTGTCCAATCCATGGTGATCGTGATGGTGGCCACCCGGCAGGGGCTTCCGCCTGTGGCGGTAATGTCGACGCTACCATTCCCTCCGGACAAACCTTCTCCGTGAGGGTCAGCATTGGCCGCCTTTGAATGCCAGTTGGCCCGCTGGGTGGCGATGTAAGCGGGGCGAGGGTGAGTGGCCCCGGCCGGAGGGTTATCGGCAAAGCTCAGCATATCATTGAAGGAAGGTGCATTTTTGATCTGCTCCATCAAGTCCTGAGCGAGGATGGTTGCCTTGGTCTCCTGAGAGGCATAGAAGATGTTGTTATAAGCCAAAGGAAGGAGGGCCGCTACCCCCAGGACCGCCACCACCAAAATGGAGGAAGCAAGCACGACCTCGGTCAAGGTGAACCCCCCCTGACCTGTGCCATATTTCGATCCGGACTCGCCTTTTTCTTTGTTCATAGCGAACTCCAATTTCCAGCCGTGTCATGAGAACTATAGCGAAGAATGGCTACATTTCCTGTGGGGCTAAGGGTGACCGCCAGCATGTCCCCCTGGCCATTCATCAAATAAACCGTCCCAATGGCTTCTGCCAGTCCGCGAATATTCATGGTTGCCGCAGATCCGGGAAAGGTCTGAGCCTGACTGATGGTCGCCCCCGCAACCTGGGCGGAGGGAGCCCCCGCCCTGGCATCGATGCGTATCCCGGGGTAATCAGCGGAGAGATTCCGCTGATTAGTGGGAAAGGCCCCGTTCGCCAGTTGCCAATTGGGCGCGCCGGCCGTACCCTGATCAACCTGCATCTGGTAGGTGATGACGGGGGAGCCGGAGAGGGCGTTTCCGGAAAAAAGCAGGCGATGCTTCTGGCCGCGAGAGACCGCCAAAGACTGGGTCCATCTCAAATCCGAGCCGATCCCACGGGCCGCACCCCTAAACTTGAGATTCTGGGTGAATTGAATGAAGGATGGCATGGCTAATCCCGCTACCAGGGCTAAAAGGAGGGCCGAGATGAGGGCCTCCGCCATGGTGAAACCCCCCTCATTCCCTCTCTTCCTATCATTTCGGATCATCGGAACCTCCCCCCCCCATCTTGCCTCAGGATATGGGGTGCCAAAGAGTCAAGTGCTTCGCGCCATTAATCTGTCGCAAAGAACGAGCCAATAGGATTAAGGGGCTCAAAAACCGCATAGAAAATGTCCAGGTCACCAGTCGGGGAGGAGGGGGTGGAAATCCGCAGCGAGCTCAATACTCGCAGCTCTGCCGAGGAGTTAGCGAGCAAATACAGATAGAAAAAAAATTCCTTGCACCTGAAGATTCCTCGCAGCTCTGCCGGGGGGAGCTTCCATTGCCCATGGTCAAGAAGTGTCCAGGTTCTGGAGGGGAAAAGGTTAAAGAATGAAGACAGGAAGGAAAGCAGGAGGGTGGATACTTGTTGACCAGCTGGTCAGGAATGAATCAGTCCCAATGCCTCCACCCCATGAGGCCACATAGGTCAGGAATCCAAACCCAGGGCCCGCATTTTTTTGCGGAGAGTGGCCCTCGTTATTCCCAGTTGGTGGGCTGCCTCGGACTTGCTCCCGGGGAAGGCTTTCAGAAATCCTTTCAGATAGCGCCGTTCCGCCTCTTCCAAGGTCATGGAGTGGGCGAGGGGGTCTTGATCCGGAAAATGGGCCATCCTGGAGATGGGGGCGACGAGGGACAGGTGCTCGGGGAGTATCCAATCCCCTTCTGTGAGGATCATCGCCCTTTCCAGCACATTTTTCAATTCCCGCACGTTCCCCGGCCAGAAATAGTCCTGAAGCATCTTCTCCGCAAGCGGAGTGAAGCCACGGACGGCCTTTTTGAATTCCTGGTTGAAGTGAAGAATGAAAGCCGAGGTAAGCAGCGGGATGTCCTCTCGCCGTTCCCGCAGGGGAGGCAGAGTGATCTCCAGCACCCGGAGGCGATAGAAGAGATCCTCCCGGAAGGTTCCCTCAGAGACCGCGGCCTCCAGGTCCCGGTTGGTAGCGGCAATGATCCTGACATCCACGGAGATGTCCGAGGCCCCGCCCAACCGTTTGAACGACTGATCCTCCAGGGCGCGCAGGAGCTTGGACTGGAGGGAGGGTTTCATCTCGGAGATCTCGTCGAGGAAAATACTCCCATGATGGGCCAGCTCTAGGAGGCCCTTTTTTGCGACCTTGGCATCGGTGAAGGCTCCCTTCTCATATCCGAAGAGCTCCGCCTCTATCAATGATTCCGGAATGGCACTGGAGTTAATTTTGACAAGTGGGGCACCGGCTCGAGCGCTTTGAAAATGGATAGCATTGGCCACCAGCTCCTTTCCGGTCCCGCTCTCCCCTCGGATCAGGATCGACGTTCTGGGGGTCTGGCTGGCCTTTTGGATCAAGGATTTGATCTGCATGATCCAAGGGCTTTCTCCGATGATTTCACGTAGCTGGGAGTGATCCCTCTCCCTTTGGCGAAGAAATTGAACCTCCTGCTGCAAGGCCTGTACTCCCATCGCCCTCCTGATGAGGAGGGAAAGATGATCCAGATCCAGGGGCTTGATGAGAAAATCATAGGCCCCCATCTTCATGGCCTCCACCGCGGTCTCGACTTCCCCAAAGGCGGTCATCATGATGACTACGATGTCGTCGCTCAAGATCTTGGCTTCCTTCAGCACGTCCAGGCCACTACCATCCGGGAGTCGAAGGTCCAGTAGCATGAGATCGAGTGATCGAAGGCGAAGGATAGATAAAGCCTCCCCTTTGGTCCCCGCTGTGGTTACCTTAAACCCCTGTGATTCCAATGTATCTGTCAGGATTTCTCTCAGGAGATTTTCATCTTCCACGATCATCAAGGATGCGTTCATCTTGCAGGTACCTCCGTCAGGCAAGAGAGGGAAGATCTATGATAAAGGTGGCCCCTCTTCCAGGCTCACTCATCACCCTAATGTGTCCTTCATGTTCCCGCAGGATCTGATGCACCACAGACAGGCCCAGGCCCGTGCCATGAGGTTTGGTGGTATAGAATGGGTCAAAGATCCTCTCCAGGTCCTGGGGCGGGATACCCGGACCGCTATCCTCCAGGCGCACCTGGAGGAAACGGCCACCGGCTTCCCCCTTTTCCGGATTGCTGACCTCATGAATGGAAATGATGATTTCTCCCCCCTCGGGCATGGCGTGAATGGCGTTGAGAAACAGGTTGAGAAAGACCTGCTGCATGAGGGCTTTGTCCACTCGAACCTCAGGTAGGTGAGGGAAGAACTCCCGCATGACCCGTATTCCCCCCTTGGCAATCTGTTCGCGGAGGAGTGAGATTACCTCGCCAATAATGAGAGGGAGTTCCGTCGGCTGGCGATTGGGCTTTGGGGGCCGGGCAAAGGCCAGAAAATCGTGGATGATCTGGTTCAGGCGGTCTATCTCCTGGATAATTCTCTGCGGAGACTTCCGGTAGGGATGTTCTGCGGGAAGTTGTTTTTCGAGGGCTTGCACCGCTATCCGGATGTTTGCCAAGGGATTGCGGATTTCGTGGGCAATCCCCGCCGCCATGGTCCCAAGGGAGGCAAGCCGCTCCACTCGCCTTAACTCTTCTTTCAGGCGATCCTCTTCGGTGACATCCTGGAAGCTGATCACCGCGCCCAGTACTCCGTCGCGAGGGCTGAGGTGGGGGGAGAGGGTGAACTCAATGGCGATCTTCTGACCTTCGCGGGTCCGCCATCTCCCTCGTTGGCGCAGGACGACACCCTGGTCCTTGAAAAGATCCAATCGGAAGGCCTTGACTTGCTCTTCTCCGATCAGGGCGCTCAAGACGGTTCCCATTACCTCTTCTCTCTTATAGCCAAGGATCTTTTCTGCCGCTTCGTTGAAGAAGGCAACGCGTCCATCGTAGTCCAGACTGATGAGCCCGGAAGTTAGGCTTTCGATTAGGCTCTGGCGGAAAATCTTTTCCTCCTCCACCTCGTTGGCCAGATCGAGGGTCTGGAAATAGAGGCTGGCATTCTCAATCGCGGCCCCGGCTTGCTGGGCCAGGACCTGGCACAGTTGCAGCTCCGCCTGTGAGAAATTCCGGGTCGGGGTTCGCTGGCCGATGGAGATAAGGCCAACGGTCTCTTCCTGCAGGTGGATAGGGATGAGGGTGAGGGAGGAGATCTCGGACAAGAGGAGCAGGTCCCTAACCTCTCTCATGAGCGGATGATGAGCCACATCATCGATCTGCAGGATCTGGCCCGTCTTCATGGCAGCCTGCAGCTCCGGGTAGAATCTGAGGTCGACGGGATAAGGAAAGGTCGGCGGGCTTTTGAACTCATCATGGGCAACGTATAGATAGGGAGAGGGTCTATCTCGGAGCAACAGAAACACCCCGACCCGGGGGACGTCAAAGAAGCTGGAAAGGCTGTCCACCAAGGTCTTCAGGATGGCATCCGCCGATAGAGTAGGGAGATAACGGGCCTCCCTGAGGAGAGAGGCCCTTTGCCATTGTTGCGGGCTTCCCTTAAATACCTGGGCATGTTTTTGCAGGTAGAGAGCGTTCTCTATGACTATGGAAACTTGGTCGGCAATCCCTTGGAGGAACTGGCGATCGTAAGGACTCAGGGATTCCTCATCTCGGACCAGGATTCCCAGCAAGCCCAAGGCCCGTCCCTGGCTGGCCAGGGGGAGGTAGACCAGGAGCTTTTCCTCCCAGGAGGAGAAATTAAAGGAGAGAAGCTGCTCTTCCTGGTCGAGCCCAAGAGAATGTATGCCGAAATCTTTCTTTGAGGGTCCTGGCTCCTGGTCTAATTTTGCGCGCAAAAGGGAGATGAGCTGAGGCAAGATTCCCTGAATGGAGCCTCGATGCAAAACAAGAGGCTCGTCCTGGTTGGAGGTCCCCTCGGCCCAACAAACGATGAAGCCCTCCTTTTGGCGCAATAGATTAAGCGCCTTTCCCAGGGCCTCCAACAAGGCCGAGCGCAGATCTGACAAATGGTGAAAGGCGGTGATGGAGCTGAAAGCAAAGATCTCCACATTCTTTTGGACCAGATCCTGTGCCAGCGCATCCTTCTCTTCCTTCTTGGCCGCCTCGATTCTCATCTCGCGCGACAGATAGTAGCTCAGATACGAGCAGAGATACAGGAGCGGGGGAAAGATAATTACCTTCTCCGCCAGCAGGAGAGATAAGGGGCCTAAGGGGACGATCCCCGGAAGAAGGATGAGAAAATACCCTCCAGCCGCCAAGGTGGTGAAGGTTAAAGCCTCTGTCAGGGAATAGAGGGTCCCGTGGGAGATGCAGAGAATGAAGAAAAGGAGAGAAAAAGGGCTCTCGGAATCTCCAGTATTGTGAACTAAAAAAAACGCTAAAGAGATGAAGAGGAGGGAGACCAGATAAAAGGCTCGCGGGCTCGCTTTTTCCCACGGGGCCAGATAGAGGAGGGGGAGTATGGTGACCGCGACCAAAATGGCGGCCCAGGTGCCAATCCAGTGGAGCCTGGGCACAGCAACCAGAGAATAGAGTAGGATCAAGAGGAGGGAGACGGCCAGGATATGGCCGTTAAGCCTCATGATTCGCGGTTGCAGGGATGATACTTTGTCAGCCTTTGTCATATAACCCCATGCGGGAATGCTCTATCGGTTAACCGGGGCCCTACCGGCTTTTCCAACAATCCAGGGCGTTGGTAGCAATGGACAGCTCCTCATGAAAACTAACCCCGGATACCCCGTGCGGAAGCACGGGGTTCTTTACTCTAAATAGGCTATCGCCTTACGGGCCTGGGGGTCGGCCACGATCTGCACCAATTTGCCCGGGGCCGAAGCCGAGACATCGATCAGGTGTAGACAGTCCTTGAATTCGGAGGCATCGGGCAGAAGATCCGTCAGGACATTGGCCGAGTCCTTGAAGAACCGGCTGTTGAACTCGGCGGCTGCGTCATCCGGGTAGACCGGCAGATAGATGATCTGGTTTTCCACCAGATCCTGGAAGAAGTGGGTTCCATAGGATACCTCCGGCACCTGGCCCGCCTCTTCCCTTGCGATTTCCACCAGGACGGAGGCGTTGTCGATGTCCGCGTAACCCACATTGACCCCCAGGTCGATGTTGTTGCTTCCCCATCGGCCGGGGCCCATCATCAGGACCTTGCCCTCCACGACCCGGGGATGGCTATTGATTCGACCCACCACCCGGCCCAGAAGTTTCTTCCTTTCCAGAGACTGAATCGAGTTATACCGCAAGGGATCGATGTATAGGATGTAGCGGATACTGCGGACCACTCCCCCGCTGACCATTCTTTTGGACCGGAAGAGGATGTTCTCCGGAGGAAGGTCGGTGGGCAAGGATACGGGGCCGGCGGAGCCGGGCAGAAAGAGGGGCCGACACTGCAACAGGTTCACCCGCACATCCCCGGCCGAATCCAGGGAGGCGGTGAATTCGATATCCACCGGGTGGCCATAAACCCTCTCCAATTTGGCGAGGATGGCCCCCAGGATCTTCACCAGGTCCGTTCGGTTGATCAGGTTGTTGAAGGTAAGAACCCAGTTCCAGGCCGATCCCTCCACGTTTTTGTAGATGGGATCGTAGGGATAGCCATCCTTCATCACCGAGACGAACAGGTAAAGATCCGGATAATCGGCCTGGGTGAGGACCTCGGGCAAGGAAAGGGTTGTGAGCTGGTTCGCATCCAGGTCGAGGAGATCCATCAAGTGCTGGGAGTATTTCGCCACCTTGGCTCCGATCTCGGGGCGAAGCCGAGGATGGCTGACGGCAATCATCCGTGGATAATCACCCCCCACCCTCTCCACGGCGCGGGTCCCCAAGCCAAAGACCAGACGGATGATGCCCTTCTGGGGGTCGATTCGGTCGTTCCAGGCATAGAGATTCCGCGAAAAGGCGACCCCGGCCAAGCTGGGGAAGAAATAGTTCTGATAGGGCATCCCCGACACCCGCTGCACGAGGATGGCCATCTGCTCGTCACTTTCCCCCAGGCCCCTTCTGCGCCGATAGGACAGGGCATCTGGGTTTAAGGCACTGGAATAGACCAGCTTCACTGCCGACAAGAAGGCTTGCAGCCGTTCCTCGGGACTCCCCTGATTCGCACAGAATTCACTCCGATACTTGCCCGCGAAGGCATTTCCAAAGCTGTCCTCCAGAAGGCTGCTGGACCGGACGATGATCGGCGCCTGGCCGAAGTAATCCAGCAGGTTCCGGAACTGCTCCATGATGGGGGCCGGGAATTTTCCCGCCAGGAAGCGCCGCTCCACTTCTCCGAATTCCTCGCGGGAGAGGCGTGAACTCTTCGTAAGCTGCAGCCGGAGTCGAAATAGATCGTTGTTCACCAGGAAGGTAAAGAAGACGTCCGATCCAATATAGAAGGAGTCGTGATCCTCCAGGATCTGGGGGAAATCGATTCTCCCCGCATCTTTTGCCTTTCCGTCTGGCTCGCCCAGCAAGATGCGCCTCGCCACCAACATGCCTGCTGCCTTGCCCCCGATCCTTCCCGAGCCCACCAGCCGGTCCCGGACCCGAAAGAGATCCTCCAGGCGGAGATGGCGATCGGCCAGTCGATTGAATTCGGGATGGGTCCCGATCATCATCCGGCAGAGCTCCTGCTTGAGGGCCGTCAGCTCTGGATTCTCATCCAGCAGGTCTCCCCCCGCATCGCGATACTGCACAAGTTGCTGATAAACGCTCTCCCAGGGGGCGATGGATCGGGCGGCTCCTTTCAGGGGATATTTCCGCGCCGTGGCGGAGACCGCTGCCGCATCTCCGCTCTGAAAGACGGGGGCCCAGCTCTTTCCCGAAACAACATGAGGCAGGAACATCTGGGGAGAATAGCGGTCCCAGACCTTCACCGGATGGATATACATCTGCCCCTTCGCATGGTACACATCGATCAGGATCTGGGTGGTATCGCGGATCCGGGCCACCGCGCTATTGGCATGCTGACCGCGGGTCAGGGCGAAGTAGGTTACGGTATCCAGCTCAAATAGGAAGGGGCAGGTGACCTGGAAGAAATTGGCGAGAAGCTCGTCGGTGGCCCATTCCACCACCAGGGCGGATAGGTTGTCGAAGATGTAATAGACCTTCTTTCCGCGCTCCTCGATGATCCGGTGAACCTCTCGGCTGAAAAAGTCAAACCCGGGGCTGGGATCCACTTCGAGGAGGGTGAGGCCGGATCGAGGGGAAAGGATCGGAGGATGGGGGGCAAATCGCAGGTAAACACAGTCATGCCCTTCGGCTATGGCCTTCTCAGCGAAGGGCTCCGCGAGGTATCGGTAGTCCTCCAGACTGTCAACCTGCCATACCACATTGTCGCCGAGGCGAAGCCCCTGCAACACACCATCCAGTGCCTCGATCCCACTATGCACAGCCGCAGATTCCATCCCCTCGCTCCGGTCCTCTTCTTCCTATCGCTTCTCCGGGAATAGCAGTTTCAGAGTCGCCTCCGAGGGTGGCTGGGTCAACAGGCTCACGCCGAAATAGAGGATGAAGCAGCCGCCCACCAGGATCCACTCCATGGTCCCCATCCCGATGATCTTCTTGTAAAGGACGGCGTAACTGCCGTATAGCGTCATGGCGGTTCCATATAGGACCGTAACCAGGGCCCCCCATTTGGTCGCACGTCTCCAGTAGTAGGAAATGGCGGTGACAAAGAAGAATATGGCCCCCAGGCCCATCGCCGCCAGGCCCATGAAGATCGCAAGCAGCTCCGGGGGCCTCACCAAGGTCCAGTAGAAGGGCAGGAAGAGGAATAGGGCGATCAGGAGGTGGCTCAGATTCAACATGGCCTTGTCGGATGCCTTTGGCCACCAGAGTCTGATCACATCCCGGGTGACATTGGCAGACATGATGAAGACCATGCCCGCCAGGGTGGACAATGCCGCCGCAAACAGACCCGTCACATATAGGACCATCAAGGGAGTTCCCCCTATGGCGTGGGCCAGCATGGGTGCGGCCAGATCCCCCTTCCAGGGCTCGATTTTCAGGAGTTGTGGCCCATAGATCATCCTGGCGATCAGCCCGTTGCTGGAGCAATCCAACATGATGGGAATTCCCGCAATCAACCAGACGGTGAAGACCAACCAGAAATAATCCTTCTTGGACATCTCCTTCATGCCCAGGAACCGACTCACATTGTGGGGGAAGCCCACCGCCATGGTAAAGAAGATTACCGGGGTTGCCAGGATCCCGACCAGGCTGGAGAACAATTGGGTCGATCCCACTTTGGGGAGATCAGGTCTCATCAGGGCGATCAATTTGGGGCTCTCTGCCCACAACCGGGAGGAGATCTCGTGGAATCCACCTGCGGAAACTAGTGCCCACACCCCGATCAGCGCGCCGACAAAGCCCAGCATTGCCCCCTGGAAGGCCATGGACCACTGGGTTCCCGTATATCCCCCCAGCACCATGTACAACCAGGCAACGACAACCGAGAGCAGCAGGCACCAGAGAGGTGGGAGCCCAGTCACCGCATACCAGACACCCCCGGCCGCCTTGAGCTGGCCCACTGAATACATGAATAGGAAGAAAAGCATGCAGATACCGATCAAAGCCTGAAGCCCCTTGGACTCGAATCTCCTCCCGATGGTCTCGGGAAGGGTCGCGGCTTTGAGCTTGGAGGAGAATTCCCGGGTCTTGACCGAGGCCAGCCACACGCAGGGAATGATGCCCAAAATGCTCCAGATTCCGGCAAACCACATCCCTGAGAATCCCACCGAATAGACAACGCCCGTACTTCCACAGAAGGCCCAGCCCGAAAGGTAGGAGGCTGCCAGGGCCAAGCCGGTGATCACCGGCCCGATGTCCCGATGGCCCACCAAATATTCGTCATAAGTCTTCCATCGCTTCTTGCCCGCCATGCCCAGGGCCACGGAGATCAACAGCAGGATCCCGATGCCGATCACGGAACCGATCGCCATGGCTGCTGTGGGTTTGGGAACCCCTAAGAATTCAGGATTCATTCCCTCCACCTCCTCGTGATCAGCCAGGTTCCGATGATCGTCATCAGAAAGGTCGCGATGATCAAGGTCCACCAGACATACCAGGGAAACATCAGTACCGACGAATCAGGTTGCACAGGTCACGCCCCTTTCTTGAGATCTATTCTGATAATTGTGTCAGACTCACAGAAAAACCCCATTCCTCATGCTTGCAAAGAAATGGGGTTCTTGTGTAGTCATCTTGAACTCATATAGCCATCCTATTCAAGGCGTGGGGATACAGATCTGACCCTTACCTGGGAATGATGACCCCATAAGTTCCCTGGTCTTTGGTCTTCTGGATGTAGTCTTCCCGCACCGGGGAGAAGATATCGACGGCCGAGCAGGGGACATCATACAAATAGCCTCCGTGGGGGATATTGGAGGGTAGTTTGATCACATCCCCTTTCTTGACCCGATAAAGCTTCCCGTCAATCATCTCATCCATATAGCCGTCCACCACGATCATGATCTGTTCGGCCTCGTGGGTGTGCCTGGGAAAGACCGACCAGGGAGACATGGTGATGAAACTGACCTGGATTCGTTCTCCCCAGATGAGGTGGGTATTCGCCCCGGGGACGAGTTCGGTCCAGGGGATCGAATCCTTGCAGACCACATAACCGCCCCGTTCCTCCGCCGTAGCATAGGGCTCTTTGGCTTGGGCAACAGAAACTACAAGCATCGCACCGAACAGAGCCAAGAACATCAGAACGATCAGGGTTCCTCTCTTCATTTTTACTCCTCCTCTTTACTGGGGGATGACCACCCCATAGGTTCCTTGCTCCTTCGCCTTTTCCAGGTAGTCAGGACGCAAAAGGCAAAAGGAAGAATTCACTGGCGGAAAATCTCGAATTCGGCTACCATGCGTGACACGTCACCTGGTGTGGGAGAAAACGGAAAATGGAATCGTCGCCCAGAAAAGATCACCAGCAAGAATGGTTTGAACAGATCGAAAGGGTGTATCGGCTCTCCGAGCACGCAGTTATGGACTGCGCTGGCTCTTGCGATGGCGCCTGTGAGACCTATAAGCCGGAGACCGTCCTCTTTCTCCCCTATGAATTGGAATATATCCTCGACCAAGCGGGACTGAATGAGGATCCGTTTCAGACGATTGGGCTGCCTTCAGGCCGCTATGGGATGTTGGATTACCATCAACACTGCCCATTTCTCATATACAAGGGCTGCGGCATCCGACCTTATCGGCCCTTCGACTGCCGAAGCTTCCCCATCTATCCCCGGTTTCCCGACTCTCCTCACGACCCTCTGGAATTCTACCTTGCCTCCTATTGTCCCCTCAAGGACCGGCTCGGCTCTGCCTACACCGACTGTATCGTCGAATCCTGGCGGATCCTCCTGCCCCATCTGCCCTCAGACTGGAAGGCCCACTATAATTCGCTCTGCCATTATCAGGAGAGGTTTCCTGGCCTCCCAATAGCCTGATTGCACACTGCCTTACCCCTTGGGCTCAGGTGCCCCGATCTTGGCAGCGATCGCACTGCGGGAGACATCGATCAAGACGTTTTCCGCGATCTTCAGCTTGACCACGGACTCGGTGAGGCCCTCGATCGTGCCGTACATGCCGCCGGCAGTGACGATCTGATCCCCCCTCTTCAGCTCAGAAAGCATCTGCTGATGGTGTTTCTGCTTCTTTCTTTGGGGGTGAATGAGCAGAAAATAGAAAACGGCGAACATCAGGATCAGGGGAAGAAAGGCCCCTAATCCTCCCATCCCTCCACTGCCACCTCCAGAGGGCATTGTGCCCATCGCATAGGCAAGGTTCATAATGGCTCTCCTTTCTTCTATCTTTTTCGATATCTTTTCCGGATTTGTCCCAACTTAGCACAAGGCCTCGCCCTTTCCAACTCCTATTTCCAATTTCCAAGGACCGATTTCAAAGGGGAGGCTCCTCTCCCTTTTCTTCCTCCCCATATCGCAAGGTGCTCAAAGCCCGCTCTTGGAAGGCAGAGAACGACCCTGCTCCGATGGCCTCGCGGGCGCTGCGCATCAGTTCCATGTAAAAGTGGAGATTATGCAGGGTATTGAGGCGGAGGCCCAGGATCTCGTCGGCGATGAAGAGGTGTCGCAGATAGGCCCGGGAGAAGTTCTGGCAGGTGTAACAGGCGCACTCCCCGTCGATGGGGCCTTTGTCCCTGGCATATTTCTGGTTCTTGATGCTCAAGCGACCGAAGCGGGTGAACAGGCTTCCATTGCGGGCGTGGCGGGTCGGCATGACGCAGTCAAAGAGGTCCATGCCCAAGCCCACACATTCCAGGAGATCCTCCGGTGTTCCCACCCCCATCAGGTAACGAGGCCGATCGGCCGGCAAGAGATCCGCGCAGGCCTGGACCACCTCATACATCTGTCCCTTGCTCTCTCCCACGCTCAGGCCCCCCAGGGCGTAGCCATCGAAGTCCAGCTCCAAAAGGCCCCCGATGCTCCGTTTCCTGAGATCCAGGAAGGTCCCCCCTTGGGCGATGCCGAACAAGGATTGGGAACTGGATCGGTGGGCCTCCCGACATCTCTGGGCCCAGCGCCTGGTCAGCTCCATGGAGGCCTCAGCCAGATCGTGGGTGACGGGATAGGGCGTGCACTCATCCAGGGCCATGATGATGTCTGCCCCCAGAGCCTCCTGGATTTCGATTGCCCTCTCCGGGGAGAGGAAATGGGAGGAGCCATCGAGGTGCGATTGGAAATGGACCCCCTCTTCAGAGATCTTCCGGATCTGGGCCATGCTATAAACCTGATAGCCTCCGCTGTCGGTCAGGATGGGGCGGGGCCAGGAGGAAAAGCCATGGAGTCCGCCCAACTCCGAGATGATTTCGTGCCCGGGACGCAGATAGAGATGATAGGTGTTTGCCAGAAAGATCTCCACCCCCAAATCCTCCAGATCCTGGGGGGAGAGGGTCTTCACCGAGCCCTGGGTCCCCACCGGCATGAATACCGGGGTCTCGATGACACCATGGGAGGTTTCGATCCGTCCCCGGCGGGCATGGCTCGTCGGATCGAAGCTGAGCGACTGGAACTTCATGGGGGTGTGGTCTTCATGATGGGCCTTCTATGCCGCATGCCTTCACGAGATCAGCATGGCATCGCCGTAACTATAGAACCGATAGCACTGGGCGATCGCCTCCTGATAGGCCTTCCTGCAGAGCTTTGTACCGGCAAAGGCAAAGACCAACATGAGGAGAGTAGAGCGCGGCAGGTGAAAGTTGGTCAGCAGGGCATCCACCACCTTGAACCGATAACCGGGATAGATGAAGAGGGAGGTGACTCCTGCACCAGGTTGGACCGCTCCGTTCCCTCCTTCTGCACTCGCAGCGGATTCCAGGGCCCGGACGCAGGTAGTGCCCACTGAGATGATCCGATTTCCTCGTCTTCGGCAGGCATCGATCTCTTCCGCTGTGGATTGAGGGATCAGGTATTCCTCTGCCTCCATGGAGTGGGCAGCAATCTGCTCGCTCCTCACCGGCTGGAATGTGCCGGGGCCTACCCAGAGGGTCAGGTGGGCAATGCGCACCCCCTGGGATCGAAGCATCCCCAGCATCTCCGCAGTGAAATGAAGTCCAGCCGTAGGCGCAGCCACAGCCCCTTCGTGCACGGCGAATACGGTCTGATAGCGCTCCGCATCCAGCTGCCTCAGGCTTGGGTCCGTGTCGCCGGTAGAGTTCCTCTTGATGTAGGGAGGCAAAGGCATCTCTCCCCATTCTCTCAATACTTCGGTGAGGTCGCCGTTGAGATCGAATTGGAGCAGGCGCCTGGACCTCTCCCCCTCGTCCAGGAGGCTCGCCCGTAGTCTGCCCCCGGCAAGGACCAGGGATTGGCCTCTCTTCAGCTTGCTTCCCGGCTTGAGGAGGACATCCCAGGTGCCGTGCTCCTTTTCTCTGATGAGGAGCACCTCCACCTTTCCCCCCGAATCTGACCGAATTCCCCTCAACCGACAGGGCAGTACCTTGGCGTCGTTCAGGATCAGGAGATCTCCCGGATGCAAAAGATGGATCAAATCCGAGAAGATACCATGCTCTATCTTTCGTCTGTCTCGATGGAGCACCATCAGACGCGAGGCATCCCGTCGGGGGAGAGGAACCTGGGCAATGAGCTCCCTGGGCAATTCGTAGTCGAACTCCTCCAGCCTCAATCCTGAATCTCCTCGATCTCCTCGATCCGGGAAAGGTGAGTGCCGGGATAGTAGTATTCCAGGATCTCCTCGTAGGTGAAGGCTCGATCCGCCATCCCTTTTGCACCCCATTGGCAGAGGCCCACCCCGTGGCCCCATCCTTTCCCCTGAAAGGCAAAGCCGCCGTTTTCTCTCTTCAGCGTGAAGTTGGTGCTGCGAATCAGATCGTATCCGAGGCACTGGCGGAATCGCTTTCCCTCCATGGCCGTCCTGCCCAGGGTGTGTTGAATCTCCAGGGAGAGGATGCGATGAGTCTTGCTCCGCTGCAGGGGAACGATGGCCTCCACCTCTCCGATCTGATATCCCCATCGGGCCAGGGCGCGGCGGATCTCCTCCCCCCTGAGACTGGCCTGCCAGAGGTATACGGAATAATAGGGACAATAGCTGCAAGGGACCCCCCGGAGCGCGCTGTGATTGAAAGACCATAGATCAGCGGCATCCTCCGTATGTCCCCCGCAAGCGGCATGATAGAAGGTGGGAATCGCCTTGCCGTTTTGGGTCAACACCTCATCCTCCGTGGCCCGCACGGCCAGATCCGAGCGCAGATCCTCTCCATCCGCCCCCCCGTACATCTGGGAGTCGGTGGTGGATTTCAGATGAAATATCTGCTGGGGGTTATCCAGGACTTGCCGGAGGGCGAAGGTACGGGCCACCACCGCCTGGGTCTTCAAGGCTTCCATGGACCATTTGGTGGAGATCTCTTGCTTGATGACTCCCCTCAGATAATCCTCCAGATTCAGGACGTTGACGGCCTGGAGGCCCTTGCCCCTCTCTTTATGGATTTCGAGCTTCCCCCGGTAGGTGTGGTCATTCACCTGGACAAAAAAGCTGGGTAGCGTCTCGACCCTGAGGCTATTGCCATAATACTCCTCATCGCCCATTTTCCAGCCTCCGGACCTGGACGAGATGAGGACCCTTTCGTAGGGCAGGTATTGGCCGAGAACTCCAGCGCCGTTGCTCCCTACGAGCTCAAAGGGTCCGCTGCTGGAAATGGTCAGCTGAGAGGCCGACTCCAAAACCAGGACCCGTACCTCCACGGCCTCCACACAATGGCAGCATAACAAAATCAGGGCCAGCACGCACGAAATGAACGAAACGGCTGATGCGAGGCGGCAGAGGGGCATCCGGGATCACCTTCGCCCAAAGAGAGAAAAGAGCAGGGTCAGGAGGATGCTGATCAAGATGCAGGTGGTGAGGGGAAGATAGAAGCCCCAGCGTCCCTTCTGAAAGTAAAGGTCCCCGGGCAACTTCCCCAAAAAGGGGATCTTCCCGATGAACAAAAAGAGAACCCCGACCAGGAGCAAGATGCCTCCAAAGAGTATCAAGAACTTGCCGATTGAATCGAAGCCAGGCGTCAATTCTTTCTCCTCAGCTTCTCAAATTTCTCCAGCTGTCTTTCCTTCTCACTGAAGAGACAGCCACAATAGGTCTGCTGGTACAGTCCCAGCTGTCTCGCCTCCTGTCGGCTCCACTTCCAGCCCAGGCGGAGGTCCCTGTGATAGAAAGGCACCCCCGTCTTCTCTGCGATCGCCAATCCCACCTCCCGGAGGAGGTCGTGCTTCTGATGGGGACTGATGAGGAGGGTGGTGCTAAATCCGTCGCAGCCCTCTTCCCTTGCCCTCTCAGCCGTCCGTGCCAGGCGCATCTCGTAGCAGATGCGGCACCTTGCCTCTTTGCTTTCCTGAAAGGCAACCTTCTGGAAGAAGACTTCCATCTCCTCCCGGGCCGGCCAGATTGCCTGGAGGCCGATCCTTTGGCCATAGTCCTCCATCGCTCCCCTGCGCCGAAGGTATTCGCTGAAGGGATGGATGTTCGGATTGTAAAAGAAGCCCAGGAGCTGGTGCCCCTCCTCCCGGAAGGTCCTGACGGTATAGGTGGAGCAAGGGGCACAGCAGAGGTGGAGCAGTATCTTCATGGCCTAAAACAACTCCTCCTGGGGCTGCAGGCCGCGGGGGGGAGTTAGGCCGAAATGCTCGAAAGCCAGACGGGTGACCACTCGGCCTCGGGGCGTGCGTGCCAGATGGCCCAACTGGATCAGGAAGGGCTCATACACATCCTCGATCGTATCTCTCTCCTCCCCTACGGCAACGGCTAAGGTCTCCAGGCCCACCGGCCCTCCGGAGAACTTCTCGATGATGGTCAGGAGGATGCGACGATCCATCTCCTCGAATCCCTTCTCGTCGATTTCCATGCGGGCAAGGGCCTCCTTTGCCACCTTCTGGGTGATCGTACCATTTCCCCAGACCTCGGCGAAATCCCGGACTCGTCGCAGGAGCCGGTTGGCTACCCGCGGGGTCCCCCGAGAGCGGCTTGCCAGAACGGCCGCCCCTTCTGGATCCAAAGAGATCTTCATGATCCGGGCGGCCCGATGAAGGATCGATTCGACATCGGACTCGCCGTAATAATCCAGGCGATGTACCACCCCGAAGCGGTCTCGCAACGGCGATGTCAGGAGGCCGGCCCGGGTGGTGGCCCCGACCAGGGTGAATTTGGGAAGGGTCAGCTTCACGGAACGGGCATGGGGACCCTGGCCGATGACGATGTCCAATTGGAAGTCCTCCATGGCGGGATAGAGGATCTCCTCCACTACGTGGCTCAGACGATGGATCTCGTCGATGAAGAGGATATCGTTTTCCTCCAGATTGGTGAGGATGGCAGCCAGATCCCCAGGCCTCTCGATGGCGGGACCTGAGGTGCCCCGCAGGTTGACCTGCATCTCCGCCGATATGACGTGGGCCAGGGTCGTCTTGCCCAGCCCCGGTGGACCGTAGAAGAGGCAATGGTCCAGCGGCTCTTTTCTCCCCCGGGCGGCCTCAATATAGACCTTCAGATTATCTTTGACCTTCTCCTGGCCGATATACTCGGAGAAGCTGTGGGGCCTCAAGGTCTGATCGTACCTGCGATCCTCTTCCAACAATTCCTGATCGACGATTCGCTCGTTCATTTTCGTGGGGAAACATCCAATGGAAGCATCAGGCAGCCAATCTCCTTAGCGCCTCCTTGATCAACCCTTCAAAGCCAAGCCGGCCTCCCCCTGCGACCAGGGCAGATCTTGCTGCCTGGGAGGCCTTTTGGCGATGATACCCCAAGTTGACCAGGGCGGAAATCAGATCCTCCAATATCTCTCGCTCCTGTTCCTCCCCTCCCGCTTGAGGCCGGGCGGAAGGGACTGTGGAGAGGGTCGAGATTTCCCCTACCTTCTCCTGTAATTCCAGGGCCATCCTTCCTGCCAGCTTCTTTCCGACCCCAGGGATGGCCTGGAGGCGGTCGCTGTCACCGTTCGATAAGGCCTGGATCAGCTCGGTGGGAGAGATGCCGGACAGGATATTGGAGGCCAGGCGGGGCCCGATTCCCGAGATCCCGCAGAGGAGATCAAAAAGCCCCCTCTCCTCCTCGGTGAGAAATCCATATAGAGAAATGACCTCGTCTCGCAGGAGGGTGCGGGTGAGAAGCAAGACCTCATGCTCGGGTTCGGGGAGGCGATAGAAGGTGGAGAGGGGAATGAAGACCTGGAATCCCACTCCTCCCACCTCGATGATCGCCAGATTGGGGGCCTTGGAGAAGATTTTTCCTCGCAGCTGGGCAATCATGAGGTTAACATGAGATCAAGAGGAAAGGCCCAGCCGCTTCCGGCTCGAATGAGAATAGATATGGCACAGGGCGATCGCCAGGGCGTCCGCTACATCCGGGGATTTGGGAACCTCGGAGAGCCCCAGGGTTTCTTTTACCATTTGTTGTATCTGTCTCTTTTCCGCAGCCCCGTATCCCGTCACCACCGATTTCACCTGGGTGGGGGTATATTCGGCGATGGGTATTCCTCCATGCACGGCCGCCAGGAGGGCAACTCCTTTGGATTGGCCCAGCTTGAAGGCACTCTGCACGTTCTTGGCAATAAAGGGCGATTCTACGGCAACCCACTCGGGGTGATGGGCATCGATGAGCCCTTTCAGGCCATCGTATATCTTCTGGAGGCGATGGGGGAATGGGTCTTTCGGACTGGTGATGATGGTCCCGAACTGGAGGGGCCGAACGAGGTCTCGATTCCCCTCAACCAGTCCATAACCGGTGCGGAGGCTCCCTGGATCAATCCCCAAAACTAACATGAGGCGTCCTCAGGCACTCATCTCCATCATGATCTTTTCCGGGATATCGAAGTTGGCGTAGACGTTCTGAACATCGTCATGCTCCTCCAAACCCTCCATGAGATTGAGCATCTGTTGGGCCTGTTTCCCGTCCAGCTTGACATAGGTCTGGGGAAGCATCGTGATCTCGGCATGGGCGATTTCGATTCCTGCCTTGGAAATTGCTCCCCTCACCGGCTCGAAATCCCGGGGGGATGTGACCACCTCATAGGCCGATTCCGCGGTCTGAAAGTCGGATGCACCGGCCTCCAGGGCAATCGCCATGAGCTTCTCCTCATCGGCCTTGGCCAAGTCCACAGTGATCAGGCCCTTTTTCTCGAACATCCAGCCCACGCATCCCGACTCGCCCAAGTTGCCGCCACTCTTGGCGAAGATCTTCCGGATCTCCGAGGCAGTGCGATTCCGGTTATCGGTCAAAATATCGACCAGGACCGCCACCCCCCCGGGACCATACCCCTCGTAGGACATCTGCTCATAGGTTACCCCCGGCAGCTCTCCCGTTCCCTTCTTGATGGCCCGGGTGATGTTTTCCTGGGGCATGTTCGCCGCTTTGGCGCCTATGATCGCCTGGCGGAGACGAGCATTCGCCTCCGGGTCGCCGCCCCCGTTGCGTGCTGCCACAGTGATCTCCTTGATCAACTTGGTAAAAACGCGCCCTCTCTGGGCATCCACCTTCGCCTTCTTGTGCTTGATTCCGGCCCATTTCGAATGTCCTGACATCTTCTCCCCCTCCTTGCGCGAATGCTCCTTTGCGCGGAAACGAAAGCCCTCGCTGCAAGCTGCCAATTCTTCTTATCTAACACGAAAGCTAAGGTAAGTAAAGAGTTTTCACCCATTTCCCCTTGACAAAATCCAGCCCCTATTATAGGAAAAAGTGCCCAATTCCTGAAAAAATACAGGCACTTATTATCCCAGGCATCGCATAGATGTACACACCTTAGGCGTCTGGAGAGGGAGAGAATCGAGATGGCAGAGAGGATCATCAGTGGGGATCAGGCTCTGGCCCAAGGGGCGCTCCAATCCGGGATATCCCTGGTAATGAGCTATCCGGGCTCCCCCAGCGCGGGGGTGGTAAAGGAGCTGCTTCGGCTGGATCAGGATCGCAGAATCATCATCGAATGGTCGGCGAACGAAAAGGTGGCCATGGAGAATGCCATCGGTGGGGCGGTCGCCGGAAAAAGGTCCCTGGTCTGCATCAAGAGCGTGGGCATGAATGTGGCGATGGACCCGATCATGGTCGCCAATCTGATCGGCACCCATGCCGGCATGGTCTGGCTCATCGGGGATGACCCGGGCGCCTGGGGCTCGCAGAATGAGCAAGACAGCCGCTACCTGGGGGCCTTTGCCGAGGTGCCGATGCTGGAGCCCGCCTCGCCCCAGGAGGGCTATGAGATGATGCGCTACGCCTTCGATCTCTCGGAGAGATACCGCCTGCCCGTCATCATCCGGGAGGTGCAGAGCTATTCGGCCCTGAAGGGGCCCTGCCAGATCCCCGAGACCCCCTGGCAGCCCATCCATCTGGATTCGCAGGCAGGCCGGAAGTGGATTTCGTTTCCTCTCAATGTCCTGGAACATCACGCCCGCCTGCACCAAAGAAACCAGGAAATCGCCCAGGAATTTGATCGATCTCCCTTCAATCGTCTCGAAAGACACGGAAGCCGAGGCCTGCTGGCGGCGGGGCTGGCCTGGCACAAATTCAAAGCCCTGGAGATAGCATCCGCCCGCTCCCTGAGCCTCTTCAAGCTGGGGACCCTCTATCCTCTGCCGGAGAAGGGACTCTTAGACTTCCTTTCTCCCTTGGAGGAGGTATTGGTCTTCGAGGAGAACGAGCCCTTCCTGGAGGAGAAGGTCAAAGCCCTATCTCAGGCGCACGGTCTTTTGGTGCGAGTCAGGGGAAAATTGACCGGCGACTTCCCCCGGGAGGGGGAGATCCTCTCCCATCAGATCTTCCAGGGCCTCGAGGCATTCCTGGGCGGCCTGGAGGAAGAGGACCGCAGGAAGATCGTCGAGGAAAAGAAGGAGAGACCCCTGGGGAAGGGATTCTGCGAAGGATGTCCCTATACGCCTCTCTTCGAGGCCATCCTGGAGGTGTCCCGGGAGTCTGGTATCCCTGATCCCATCATCACTGCCGATCCGGGCTGTGCCGTGCGGCTGAACCTCCCTCCCTTTGAGATGCTCAACCTCAAGTATTGCATGGGTGCCAGCATCGCACTCGCTGCCGGCGTGAGCAAGGCCGGGGCAAAGGGACGGGTGGTCGCAGCCTGCGGAGATTCCTCCTTCTATCATACCGGCATCAACGCCCTGATCGATGCGGTTCACCACCAGGCCGACATCCTGGTGATCATCCTGGATAATGGGACGACCGCCCTTACCGGCCTCCAGCCCCATCCAGGGATCCCCAGGAATGCCCGCGGGGACAAGGTCCCGGCGGTGGAGCAGGAGCAAATCATCCGGGCCATGCCCATCGACTTCTTCCGGGTGATCGACATGTTCGATAAGGAAAAGAGCAAGCCGGTCCTCAAGGAGGGTCTGACCCGGAAAGGCCTGGGGGTTATTATCGCCCGGGGCCTCTGCCCACTGCTGAACCCATAGGAGTTCATCGCCCTTCCTGGCACGAGGAGCAAGCCATGGAGAGCATAGAAAGGTCATCCATGAGAGTCTTGCTGTTAGAGCCGATCCACGAGGATGGGGTAAAGCTCTTGCAGGAGGTGGCGGAGGTGGTCTATGCCACCGGCCACTCCGAAGAGGAAATCGCGGCCCAGGCGGCCGAGGTGGATGCCATCATCACCCGCAACAAGGGCTTCATCTCAGAAAAGGTGTTCGAGAGCGCCAGGAGGCTGCAATGCGTGGCCCGCCACGGGGTGGGGGTGGACAACATCGATGTGAAGGCTGCTACCCGCCGGGGAATTCCGGTCTGCTTTGCCCCGGGGGCCAACACCGAATCCGTGGCCGAGCATGCCATTTTGTTGATGCTGGCCGTGGGCAAGCGCACCTGCTATCTCGACCGGGAGGTCCGGAAGGGTCGCTGGTGGGATCTGCGCACCCTTCACTTCCTCGAGCTGAGGGGCATATCTCTGGGACTGATCGGACTGGGTCGAATCGGCTCGCGGGTGGCCGAGCTGGCCCTGGCCTTTGGCATGAAGGTCTATGGCTACGATCCCTGTATCCGCCCGGAGGAGATGAAGCGGCGAGGGGTAACCCCGGCAGATCGCGACGAGCTCATTCGATCCTGCGATATCATTTCTCTCCATCTCCCCCTGCTCCCTGAGAGCAAGAGGTTTCTGGGGGCCCAGGAATTTGAGATGATGAAGAAAGGGGCGGTCCTCATCAATACCGGACGGGGGGGCCTGGTGGACGAGGAAGCCCTCTATGCCGCGTTGAAATCGGGGAAGCTCTTCGGGGCCGGCCTGGACGTGATCGACCCGGAGCCCCCTTCCCCGCAAAATCCGCTCCTCGAGCTGGACAATGTGATCTTCTCCCCCCATATGGCTGCCCATTCCACCACCTCCATGCGCAATATGGCAGTTTTCGCAGCCGAGCAGGTGGTGAAGGTCCTCAGAGGAGAACGTCCCACCCTGATTGTCAATCCGGAAGTGTTGGAGGCAAAATCATGAATCGCATCAAATTGGGACTGCCCAAGGGCAGCCTGGAAAATGCCACCCTGGAGCTCTTCGCCAAATCGGGCTGGAAGATCTCGGTCAACCCCCGCAGCTATTTCCCCAGCATCGACGACGACGAGATCACCTGCACCATGATCCGGGCCCAGGAGATGTCCCGTTACGTGGAGAGTGGGACCCTGGATGCGGGGATCACCGGCAAAGACTGGATCATGGAGAACGAATCCGACGTGGTGGTGGTGAGCGATCTCATCTATTCCAAAGTGAGCCTGAGGCCCGCCCGCTGGGTGCTGGTGGTGCAGAATGATTCCCCCGTACAGCGGGTGGAAGACCTCAAGGGCAAGAAGATCGCCACCGAGCTGGTCAACTTCACCAAGAAGTATTTCTCCTCCCGTAATACCAAGGTGGATGTGGAATTCTCCTGGGGTGCCACCGAGGCGAAGGTGGTGGAGGGACTGGTCGATGCCATCGTGGAGGTGACGGAGACCGGGAGCACCATCAAGGCCCACGGCCTGCGCATCGTGGAGGAGCTCATGCAGTCCAATCCCCAGTTCATCGCCAGCAAGAAGGCTTGGAAGGATCGCTGGAAGCGGGCCAAGATGGAACAGATTGCGCTCCTCCTCCAGGGGGCGCTTCAGGCCGAGGGGATGGTGGGCTTGAAGATGAATGTCTCGAGCCAGCAATTTGGAGAAGGTAGTAGCCATCCTCCCCAGCCTGAATGCCCCCACTATCTCCAATCTCTATCAAAAGGATTGGTTTGCGGTGGAGACGGTGGTATCGGAGAAAGTGGTGCGGGAGATCATCCCCAGGCTGCGGGAGGCCGGAGCGGAGGGGATCATCGAATATTCCCTCAATAAAGTGATCTGAGAAAACTCTAAGGAGGCACTCATGGCTATGAAGCTAAGAGTCCAATATGCCCCCCAGGAAGGTTATAGGCCCCTCATCCGCCGAGGGAAGACCGGAATGGAGCACCTGGAGTTTGGGATCTTACAGATGGCCCCTTTTCAAGATTTTCGGGGGAGGACGGGCGAGGATGAGATCCTGCTGGTCATCCTGGGAGGCATGATCCACCTGGAGGCCAAGGGACAGAGATGGGAGTTCCTGGGCCGGCGCAAGCACGTCTTTGAGGGAAAGGCCACCTCCGCCTATCTGCCACGGGGTGCCTCCTTCAAGCTCACCTCCATCGGGGACAGCCAGATCGCCTTCTGCAAGGCCAGGAGC
Organism: uncultured Methylomirabilota bacterium; assembly: GCA_963718295.1. GTDB lineage: Bacteria > Methylomirabilota > Methylomirabilia > CAVQYV01 > CAVQYV01 > CAVQYV01. The sequence continues at coordinate 133,674 of CAVQYV010000006.1, forward strand.
AGGGAGGATGGAGAGGCCTATGTCATCTCTGCGGATGAGGTGAAGGTGAGCCAGCGTGGAGAGCCCGGATTTGAGAGGGAGATCCACGATATCCTTCCCCCAGAGCGGCCTGCGACCCGCCTCATTGTGGGAGAGACCTTCAATGCCCCGGGCCAATGGTCCAGCTCCCGCCCCACAAGCACGACCAGCAGCGTCCCCCGGTCGAGTCCCGGATGGAGGAGGTCTATCTCTATAGGCTCGATCCTCCCCAAGGCTTCGGATTACAGAGGATCTACAGCCCGGAGAGCGGCCGGGACGAAGCCGTGGTTGTCAAGGATAACCTGGTGGTGGGCCTCCCGGCCGGCTATCATCCCGTTGCCGCCGCACCAGGCTACCGCCTCTATTATCTCTGGCTTTTGGCCGGAGAATCCCGCCAACTCATTCCCTATGATGACCCGGATCATGCCTGGGTGAAGCAGGGAGGAGGGAAATAAGAGCCCCGCCCGCCCCCGCCGATGATCGGGCAGGTCTCCCACTTGAGCCGGGAGAGGCCCAGGCGGCGGGCCTGAAGGCGGATTTTCACCTGCACAGCCGCGAAGACCCCTTCGATCCCATTCCCCACAGTGCCAAAAGGCTGATCGACCGCGCTAGCCGGAAAGGCTTCGAGGTCCTCTCCCTCACCAATCACGAGAGCATCACCTACTCGGAGGAGCTCCGGGATTTCGCACGGGCGCGGGGAATCCTGCTGATCCCGGGAATGGAGGCCTCCATCGAAGGCCGGCATGTCCTGGTCATCGACCCCAAAGAGCCTGCCGATAACATCCGCACCTTCTCCGACCTCAAGCGTTGCAAGGAGAAGGGGAGCCTGATCATCGCGCCCCACCCCTTCTTTCCCTCCTCCCGCTCTTTACAGTCGGATCTCGATCGCCATATCGAGCTCTTCGATGCCATCGAGCTTTCCCATTTCTACAACCGCAAGATCGATTTCAATCCCCCAGCCATCCAGAAGGCAAAAGAATACGGCCTTCCCCTGGTGGGCACCTCGGATACCCATCTGCTGTGGCAATTGGGGACCACCTATTCGCTGGTCTACGCCGAAAAGGACGCAGAATCCGTAATCACAGCGATCAGAGGGGGGAAGCTTTCCGTAGTAACCCGCCCCCTCCATTCGGTGGAATCCCTCTGGGTCTATCTTCGGTTATGGCTGGCTGGGTGAAACCCACTCCGCACGGGCAACCTTCCTTGTCCACCCACCATAACCCACCTCCCAAGGGACCTCTGTGACTGAACAATCCTTTTTCGATAGCCTCCTGGTTGCCTGGTTCTGCTTGGCGGCGGCGATCTTTCCCCTATTATTCCTGATCCCCGCGCCCTACGGACGCCATGCCCGTAGCGGCTGGGGCCCCACCATCGAGGACCGTCTGGGCTGGTTGATCATGGAGTCACCGGCCGTCTTCGTCATCGCCGCATGTTTTGTTTTAGGCGAGCACAGGGGCACGGTCGCTGCCATCGCCTTCTTGGCCATGTGGGAGGCCCATTACCTCCACCGAGACTTCATCTACCCCTTGGGATTGGAGAGGAGGGGAAAGCGGATGCCGGTATTCGTCGTGGGCGCCGGGTTCCTATTCAATGTGGGGAATGGTTACCTCAATGGGCGTTACCTATTCACTCTCTCCGGCGGTTACCCAGCCGAATGGCTATGGGGCTGGCGGTTTCTCGCCGGCCTGGGTCTCTTTGTTGCCGGGTACCTGATGAATCGTCAGGCCGACCATACGCTCCTCAATCTTCGCAGGTCGAGTAAATCCGGGTACCAGATCCCGCAGGGCGGGCTATATCGGTGGATTTCCTGTCCCAACTATCTGGGCGAGATCATCGAGTGGAGTGGCTGGGCCCTGGCGACCTGGTCGCTGCCGGGCCTGGCCTTCGCCGTCTGGACTGCGGCTAACCTCGTGCCTCGGGCGTGGGTGCATCATGCCTGGTATCGCACGCACTTCCCTGACTATCCTCCCAAGCGCAAGGCCCTGATACCCGGTCTCTGGTAGTCGAAAGCAGCCCCATCGGGGCTGTCGGATGGGAATGTAAAGTTAATCTATCAAAAAGGAATTGACAATGAGGATTCCGAGGAGTACATAGCAATCAGTGTAGGAGTGAACCAAAGGTAGATGGGAGGAATATCCATCCTCTTGCATTAAGCCCCAGGATAAAGGGGTAAAGCAGTGAATAATGAGACTAAGAAAAAGTCCTGTGCAGGTGCGTCAGGACTGCGGAAGCCCTCGGGGAAGGTTTGTGCCCAGAGGGCCTTTTTGTTCATAAGACCTGATCGCGGCCGTTTACTCTGACGGAAAAACGGAAACCTCAACCGACTGGAGTAAAAAATGAAGTGCCCATCCTGCCAATTTGAGAATCCCGAAGGGGCGAAGTTCTGCAGCGAGTGCGGAAGCAAATTGCAGCTGTCCTGCCCCAAGTGTGGAAATGTGAATCCACCCAGCAGTAAGTTTTGCAATGAGTGTGGACACCAACTGGGGGATCGGAAAGAGGCTCGTGCCATAGACTTCTCCCCACCCCACTCCTACACCCCCAAGCACCTGATCGACAAGATCCTCACCTCCCGCTCCGCCCTGGAAGGGGAGCGCAAGCTCGTCACCGTCCTTTTCGCCGACGTGGCCAACTATACCGCCCTCTCCGAGAAATTGGACCCGGAAGAGGTCCACCAGATCCTGGACGGCTGCTTCCAGATCCTGATGGATGAGATCCACCGATACGAGGGCACCATCAACCAGTTCACCGGCGATGGGGTGATGGCCCTCTTCGGCGCCCCGCTGGCCCACGAGGACCATGCTCAGCGGGCCTGCCATGCGGCCCTGGCCATCCAGAAAGCCTTGGTGGAATACCGGGAGCGGTCGAACGAGAGTCCGGCATCGACTTCCAGCTCCGCATCGGCCTCAACTCCGGGCCGGTGGTGGTGGGCAAGATCGGCGATGACCTTCGCATGGACTACACCGCCATCGGGGACACCACCAACCTCGCCGCCCGCCTGCAGGCCTAGCCCAGCCCGGCACTATCTTGGCCTCCTCCCACACCTATCGCCTGGTCCAGGACTTCTTCCAGTTTCAATCCTTAGGTCCGAGCTCCGTCAAGGGCAAGGAGGAGCCCCAGGAAGCGTATCAGCTTTCGGGCCCACCCAAGTGGAGACGCGGATCGCCGCTTCGGTCTCCCGGGGCCTCACCCGGTTCATTGGCCGGGAGAAGGAGATCCAGACCCTCTCGACGCCTACTCCAAGGTCCAATCCGGCTCGGGCCAGGTGGTGGGCATCGTGGGCGAGGCGGGGGTGGGCAAATCGAGGCTCCTCCTCGAATTCCGACAGCAACTCTCGGAAGATCCCCTCTACCTGGAGGGCCGCTGCCTCACCTACGGCGGCTCCATGACCTATCTGCCGATGCTGGACATCCTGCGATCTTATTTCGAGATCCAGGAGGGGGACCGGGAGGCCCTGATCAAACGCAAGCTTTCGCAGAAGATTACTTCGGTGGATTCGACCCTGCAGACTGTTCTTCCCCCTTTCCACGAATTCCTCTCCCTGAAGGCGGAAGATCAGGTTTTCCTCCAGCTGGAGCCCCGCCAGAAGCGGGAGCGGACCTTCGAGGCCCTGAGGGATCTCTTCCTCCGGGAAAGCCAGGACCGGCCAGTCATCTTGGTCATCGAGGATCTCCACTGGATCGACAAGACCTCCGAGGAGTTCCTGGGCTATCTCATCGACTGGCTAGCCAATGCCAAGATCTTGCTCCTTCTCCTGTACCGGCCGGAGTACCGCCATCCCTGGGGGAGCAAGTCCTACTACAGCAAGATCGGCCTGGATCAGCTCAGCCTTCCCTCCTCCGCCGAGTTGGTTGCTGCCCTGCTCGAAGGAGGGGAGGTGGCTCCGGAACTGAAAGAGCTCATCCTCACCCGGGCCGCCGGCAATCCCCTCTTCATGGAGGAGTTCACCAGCACCCTCTTAGAGAACGGGACCATCCGGAAAGAAGATAACACCTATACCCTCACTCGACCTGCCTCCGAGATCCAGGTCCCCGACACCATCCAGGGCATCATCTCCGCCCGCATGGACCGGCTGGAGGAGAACCTCAAGCGGACCATGCAGGTGGCCTCCGTGATCGGCCGCGACTTCGCCTTCCGCATCCTCCAGGTCATCACCGGCATGCGGGAGGAGCTCAAATCCCACCTCCTCAACCTCCAAGGCTTGGAGTTCATCTACGAGAAACGGCTCTTCCCGGAGTTGGAGTACATCTTCAAGCATGCCCTCACCCAGGAGGTGGCTTATGGCAGCCTGCTCCTCCAACGACGCAAGGAGGTCCACGAAAGGATCGGCCAGGCCATCGAGCAGCTCTATGCGGAGCGGTTGGAGGAGTTCTACGAGGTGTTGGCGTATCACTACTCCCGCACCGACAATCTCCCCAGGGCCTGTCACTACCTGAAGCTCTCGGGCGAAAAGTCGATGAAAAACTTCGCCACCCATGAGGCCTTCGGCTTCTACCAGCAAGCGATCGAGCTGCTCCGAAGGCAGAAGGATACGGAGGAGAACCGCAAGAAAAGGCTGGAGATCCTGCTGCTCATGATGTATCCCATGCGGCTCCTGGGTTACCCGGAGGGATCCCTTGGTCTTCTCCAGGAAGGGGAGCGGCTCTCGCAGGAGATGGAAGATCAAAAGAGCCTGGCGATATTCCATAGTCGGATGGGCACATATTTCACCATCAGAGAAGGCGACCCCCTCCTGGGGGTCGAATATGGCGAGAGGTGCTGGCAGGAGGCCCAGAACACAAAGGACCTCGAATTGACCGCCAGAGCAGGACAGGATCTTTGTAGTTCCTACGATTTCTTAGGGAAGCATGCAAAGATCGTCGACCTCGCCCCTCAGGTCCTGGCGTTGCTCGAAGAGGCGGGAAAGGAACGTGAGGTGTTTGGCGGAGGAGTGAACGTATACTCGGTTACACTCCATTATTATGGATACAGCCTTTGGTGTTTGGGGGATCTCCAGGCTGGGAGAGCCATGCTAGACCAGGCCCTCTCTTTCGCCCGGGAGATGAACGACATGGCGAGCCTGGGGCTGATAGAGCTCCACTACGGCTTTCAACTCGCGATTAAAGGAGATGGAAAAAGCGCCGCCGAGCACCTTCAAAATGCCATCCGATCCATCGAGGAAGTGAAGTTTCTTATAGCGCTGGGGCTGGCCTGGACGGCCTTGGGCGAGGCCTATCGCCTGATGGGGGAGATCGAGACCGCCAAGCAGTACATGGAAAAGGGCCTGAAGGCCCACCGGGATTGGGGATTCCCCGTTCTTCTATCCTACCCTTTTTTGTGTTTGGGGCTGCTTTACTTTGATTTGGGTGACCTCGAGGCCGCTCGTGAGCATCTCGAGCAAGCCCTGCGGTTCTCTCAGCAGCAATATGAAGGGGGTATGGAAGCCATCTCCAGAATGTGGCTCGGCCGGACCTTAGCCAAGGCGTACCCTTCCCAGACCCAGGGAGCGGAGGGGCATATCCGGCAGGGAATCCAGATGGCGGAAGAGCTGAAGTTAAAGATATACGCTTGCTATGGGTATCACTTCTTGGGAGAGCTCTGCGCCGCCCGAGGCGAGAGAGAAAAGGCCCTGGAGACCCTGAAAAAAGCGATCGGCATGTACCAGGAGATGGGCATGGACTACTGGCTGACTCAGGCGCAGGCGGCCCTGCGAAAGCTGGGAGAAAAGGAGGCATGAGGAATCCAGCCAGGGTCTCGGATGCTCAGGTGGCAATCGCAGCCCTTAAGTCGTAGTAAACCGTTTCAACGATCGGACGTTAGCCGAATATGACTTGACATATCGTACGATATACCGTACTGTACTCCTGCAATCGAAAGGAGGAGGTCACCAGCCAATGACAACATTAAACGCCAGCGAAGCTCGATCGAAACTGTATCGGCTCATCGATGAGGCCTCTGAATCCCACGAGCCGATTCTCATTACCGGGAAGCGCGTCAATGCCGTACTCATTTCGGAAGAGGATTGGAGAGCGATTCAAGAGACGATTTACCTTCTTTCCATCCCTGGGATGAGGGAGTCTATCAGAGAAGGATTGAAAACTCCCATCAGCAAATGCTCAAAGGAAGTCGGCTGGTGAGCTGGCAGGTGGTTTTCACCAAACAAGCGCAGAAAGACGCTCGCAGGTTGTCCGCAGCTGGTCTTCGTCCCAAAGCCGAAAAGCTGATCGAGATCTTAAGGACCAATCCATTCCAAAATCCGCCTTCTTACGAAAAGCTATTGGGCGATCTCTCGGGAGCATTCTCCCGGAGGATCAATATCCATCATCGCTTGATCTATCAGGTTGTCGAAAAGGAGAGGATTGTCAAGGTTATCAGAATGTGGACCCATTACGAAGAACAGGGCTAAGAGGGCGCTGTGTTTCTCAGTCCTCATCACGTCCCCCAGGGGAGATCAGTCGTCATCTTGGATGAAATAGCGAAGAGACACAAAAACTTGGATCTTCCGCAAGGGTACTTCGCCCCAGAATCGCCCCCCCTTCGAGAGGGGAGTTGGCGGGCGAGGAAAGATAAAAGGAAAAGAAATCCCTCACATTGAAGATCCTTAGCAGGTTGCTGCGAGACGCTTCAATCCCCGAATCCTTCCACCAACCGGATCTTCCCTCTGGGGGGAAAAGAGATGAAATGCCCCAAGTGTCAATCTGAGAACCGCGAAGGAGTGAATTTCTGCGAGGGATGCGGTGCCCGGATGGAGCTACAATGTCCATCGTGTGGCGCTCCTATTCCTTCAGGGAAGAAGTTCTGTGGCGAATGTGGTCATAAACTTGCCCAGCTCACGTCTGCCACCCCTCTCCCCGACTACTCCATCCCCGGATCCTACACCCCCAAGCACCTGGCCGACCAGATCCTCACCTCCCGCTCCGCGGTAGAAGGGGAGCGCAAGATCGTCACTGTCCTCTTCGCCGACGTGGCCTCCTACACCTCCCTCTCGGAGAAGCTGGACCCGGAAGAGGTCCATCAGATCCTGGACGGGTGCTTTCAGATCCTCATGTATGAGATCCATCGCTACGAGGGCACCATCAACCAGTTCACCGGCGATGGGGTGATGGCCCTCTTCGGCGCCCCGCTGGCCCACGAGGACCATGCCCAGCGAGCCTGCCATGCCGCCCTTGCCATCCAGAAAGCCCTGGCGGACTACGGGGAGAAGTTGAAGAAGCAGTATGGCATCGACTTCCAGCTCCGCATCGGCCTCAACTCTGGCCCCGTGGTGGTGGGCAAAATCGGCGATGATCTCCGTATGGACTACACCGCCATCGGAGACACCACCAACCTCGCTTCCCGGATGCAGAGCCTGGCCCAGCCCGGCACCATCCTCCTCTCCCAGGACAGCCACCATCTGGTTGAGGCCTTTTTCCAGTTTCAACCTCTCGGCCAAGTGGAGATCAAGGGCAAAGAGGAGCCCCAGCAGGCCTACCAGCTCCTCTCGTCCCAGCGAGGTGGCCACCCGCATCGCGGCCGCCACCGCCCGAGGCCTCACCCGCTTCGTCGGCCGGGAGAAGGAGATGCAGACCCTCCTCGACGCCTACGCCAAGGTTCTCTCCGGCTCCGGGCAGGTGGTGGGGATCGTGGGTGACGCCGGGGTGGGCAAATCCCGCTTGCTCCTCGAATTCCGCCAGACCCTCACCGAGCAGCCCCTCTACCTGGAGGGCCGCTGCCTCCACTATGGGGGCTCCATGGTCTATCTGCCCTTTTTGGATATCCTGAGATCCTACTTGGACATCAAGGAAGGGGACCGGGAGTCCCTCATCAAAGGAAGCTCTCGGAGAAGGTCATCCGGCCTCGATCCGTCCCTCCAGAGCATGCCTCCTCCCCTCCAGGAGCTCCTCTCCCTCAAGGTGGAAGACCAGGCCTTCCTCCAGCTGGAGCCCCGCCAAAAGAAGGAGCGGACCTTCGAGGCCCTACGAGACCTCTTCCTCCGGGAGAGCCAGGAACGGCCCCTGATTCTGGTCCTGGAGGACCTGCACTGGATCGACAAGACCTCGGAGGAATTCCTGGGCTATCTCATCGACTGGCTGCCCAAGTCCCGCATCCTCCTTCTTTCCTCTACCGTCCCGAGTATACCCACCCCTGGGGGAGCAAGTCCTACTACAGCAAGATCGGCCTGGATCAGCTCACCTTGAAGAGCAGCGCGGAGTTGGTGCAAGCCCTCCTCGCCGAAGGGGAGGTGGCCTCCGACCTGCGTCAGCTCATCCTGGACCGGGCCGCGGGCAATCCCCTCTTCCTGGAGGAGCTGACCCATTCCCTCCTGGAGAACGGGACCATCCGAAAGAAGGACCACACCTTCACCCTTACCAGACCTCCCTCCGAGATCCAGGTCCCCGATACCATCCAGGGGATCATCGCCGCCCGCATGGATCGCTTGCAGGAGAACCTGAAGCGGATCCTGCAGGTCGCCTCGGTGATCGGCAGAGACTTCGCCTTCCGCATCCTCCAGGCCATCAGCGGCATGCAGGAGGAACTGAAATCCCACCTCCGCAATCTCCAGGGCCTGGAGTTCATCTACGAGAAACGCCTCTTCCCCGAACTGGAGTACATCTTCAAGCACGCCCTGATCCAGGAGGTGGCCTACAACAGCCTCCTCCTGAAGCGACGTAGAGAGATCCACGAAAGGATCGGCCAGGCCATCGAGGAGATCTATGCTGAGCGCCTCGAGGAGTTCTACGAGATGCTGGCCTACCATTTCGAGAGGGCAGGCGTCCCGGAGAAAGCGGTGAAGTACCTCCAACTTGCCGGAGAGAGGGCTACCCGGCTCTCGGCCCATGAGGAGGCAATCGCCCACCTGAATCGGGGCGTGGAGCTGCTGCAGACCCTCCCCGAGTCGAGGGCCCGGGACGAGCAGGAGCTGGCCTTGCAGCTTGCCCTGAACCCTCCTTTGATCGCCACCAGGGGTTGGGGGGCCCCCGAAGTAGATCGTGCCTGCACCCGGGCCCTGGAGCTATGCCGAAAGATGGGCGAACCTCCCCAGATGTTTACCGTGCTTCAAATGCTTCGGATTTACTATATGACGCGGGCAGAGCACCGGATCGCCCTCGACTTGGCCCAGCAAGCCTTCCATCTCGCTCAGCGCAGCCAATACCCTATCGACATTTCGGTGTCCCACCTGGGCATGGGGGTTTCCCTATATGATTTGGGAGAATTGCAGCAGGCTCGGGTCCATTTTGAGCAAGTGATTGCCGCCTATGATCCCCAAGAACAGCGGACTCTGTTATTCGTCTACGGATGGGATCCAACACTCACCTCCCTATGCTACCTGGCCTGGATTCTATGCTTCCTGGGTTATCCGGATCAGGCCCGCCAGCACTGCCAGGAGGCGGCGGCGATGGCCCGCGACCTCGAACACCCCTTTTCCCTGACCTTTGCTCTTGCCTTTGGTTGTCCATGTTATCGATTTTGTCGTGACCCCAGGACTGTGCAGAAACATGCAGAGGAACTCATGCGACTTTGCACCGAGGGAGGGTTCTCATGCCATTATGCTTGGGCCACTATAGAGCTCGGGTGGGCCCGATCCCAGCAGGGAGAGGTGGAAGAGGGAATTGCCCAGATGCTTCGGGGCCTGGCTGAATGGCGGTCTAAGGGCACTGAAAGTGCTGTCTCAACGTTTCTTGCCTTGATAGCGGAAGCATATGGGGTGGCCGGGCAAGTGGGGCGGGGGCTGGGCTTGGTGGAGGAGGCACTGGCCTTTGTCGAGAAGAGTGAAGAGCGTTTTTCGGAAGCAGAGGCCCATCGGGTCAAAGGGGAACTGCTCCAACTCAGCGGCAGGGTCTCCGAGGCCGAGGCCTGCTTCCGCCAGGCTATCGAGGTCGCCCGCCATCAGGAGGCGAAATCGTGGGAGTTACGAGCGACCATGAGCCTGAGTCGCTTGCTCCAGAAGGAGGGGCGATCCGCGGAGGCCCGCCAGCTTCTCTCGGAGATCTACGGCTGGTTCACGGAAGGATTCGATACCCCGGATCTGCAGGATGCCAGGGCTTTGCTCGAAGAGCTGGGAGAATAGAGGGTTCAAGGGTTTAGGGGCCAATGGTTCGAGTGGAAGGCAAAGCCAGGAAGGATTCCAGGGTCTGAGGCATCGAAGACCGAGGGGCGAGGAATCGAAGACCGAAGGGTCCGGGAATTCGATTGACAAGGATTGACCATTCTGGGATAAGAGAAACCAAAGGAAGTTACCATGCCAGATGCAATCAGAACCAAACAGGAAATCCTGAACTCGCTTTCCCAAAATCAATCTCGTCTCAGGGCACTCGGAATCAGGAGAATCGGGCTGTTCGGATCGTTTGTTCGGGGCGAGCAAAGCCCCAATAGCGATATCGATCTTCTGGTAGAATTCGAGCCTGGGCGGAAAACCTTTGATGCCTTTATGGAACTCTCCCTCTTTCTGGAGCGGACCCTGCAGCACGAGGTCGAACTCGTGACCGTGGAATCCCTCAGTCCCTACCTTGGGCCTCATATTCTCAAAGAGGTCGAGTATGCCTCTCTCGCCGCTTGAATATCTCCGCCACATCCTCGATGAGTCCGAGTACCTGATAGCAGAGAGTGGGGCTCTGACCAGAAATCAGTTCCTTCAAAGCGATACTCTGAGACGGGCCTTCGTGCGGAGTCTCGAGGTCATCGGGGAGGCTTCGAAGAAAGTGGCTCCCGAATGGAAACAACGATATCCCCAAGTGGAATGGCCGGCCATGGCAGCCATGAGAGACCGGCTGATCCACGGCTATTTTGGGGTGGATTATGAACTCGTCTGGGATGTCGTTCAAACCAAGATTCCCATCCTTCGGCGACAGTTACGCGATGTCCTACAACAAGAGCAACCACCGAAATAGCCCAGACGAATCTGAGGGATGCGTGCTCTTACGCTGAGGGATTTACGCCTTCCGGATCAATCCCACGTTCTCATTTAGAAGTGGGCAGTTGCACTTCAGAGCCTTGATGAACCCATCGACGGGCAGCTCGTTTTCGAGTGGCCACGAATCAAGCTTCTTGGCAGGAGCCCCGGATGAAGTGCGGAAAGTGCGGATTCGAAAACCCAGAGCACGTCAAATTCTGTGGTGAATGCGGCGCGAGATTAGAGGCCGTCTGCCCCAAGTGCGGCTTCTCCAACGCACCGCAATTCAAGTTCTGCGGGGAATGCGGCCAACGGCTGAGCGCTACCCCTGGAGTTTCTCCCCTCGACCCCTCCCGTCCCGCCTCCTACACTCCGAAGCACCTGGCTGAGCAGATCCTGACCTCCCGCTCCGCTCTCGAAGGGGAGCGAAAGATCGTCACCGTCCTCTTCGCCGATGTGGCCTCTTACACCTCCATCTCCGAGAAGCTGGACCCCGAAGAGGTCCACCAGGTCATGGATGGGTGTTTCAAAATTCTCATGGATGAGATCCATCACTACGAGGGCACCATCAACCAGTTCACCGGGGATGGGGTGATGGCCCTCTTCGGCGCCCCGCTGGCCCATGAGGATCACGCCCAGAGGGCCTGCCACGCGGCCTTGGCCATCCAGAAGGCCATGGAGGACTATGGGGAGAAGATCCAAAAGCAATATCGGCTCCCCTTCCAGCTCCGCATCGGCCTCAACTCCGGCCCCGTGGTGGTGGGCAAGATCGGCGATGACCTCCGCATGGACTACACCGCCCTCGGGGACACTACCAACCTCGCTGCTCGCATCCAACAGGCTGCAAGACCTGGTGAAGTATGGATCAGCCAGGAGACCAGAAACATCGTCAAAGATTACTTTCGAGAGGAGCTCGCGGGCGAAATCCCCCTGAAGGGGAAGAGGGAGCCCCAGACAATCTATCGGGTGGTCTCCGAAAGGCCAGAGGTGCGAACGAGGTTCGAGGCCGGGCTGGCGGGGGGCATGACGCAGCTGGTTGGTCGTCGTTGGGAGATGGAAGCACTGCACGCGATCTTTCAGCGGGTCAGGGCCGGCGAGCCTCATGTAGTGGATGTCGTGGGGGAGGCGGGGGTGGGCAAGAGCCGACTCATCTATGAGTTTCAAAGGGCGATTGATGGGGACGCGCACTTCCTCACCGGCGTCTGCGTCCCCCATGGGGAAAAAATCAACTTCCTTCCTGTGGCTGATGTGGTCAAGGGGGCCTTCGGCATTGCGAAGGGGATGTCGGAGGAGGAAGTGGGGCAGCATATCGTCGAAGGGGCCAGAGGAGCCCTGGGCCCCATGGTTCCCTTCTACTGGAACTTGCTCTCCCTGAAGGTGGACGATCCCAAGTTCAACGCCCTCAATCCCGAAGGTCGCAAGTTCGGCACCTTCGAAGCGGTGAAGAATCTCCTGTTCGCTTTGAGTGCGAAAAATGCGCTCATCATTTCTCTGGACGATGTCCATTGGATCGATAGGATCTCCGAAGAATTCTTCTCCTATTTCTCGCGATCCTTTGTCGATCGGCCCATCATGATGCTTACGGCCTACCGCCCCGGAGATTCTCCCCCATGGGCTCAGAGCTCCCACTATCAGAGGTTAGGACTGGAAGAGCTCAACGCAAGATCTTGCGTGGAGCTTGTTCGGAACTTGCTGGGTGGAATGGAACTGGAGCCGGAGCTTGGGCAAACGATCATCGAGAAGACCGGGGGCAATCCGTTCTTTCTGGAGGAGATCGTGAGAGAGCTTCTGGAGCGGGGAGATCTGGCGAAAGATGACGATCGCGTCAAGTGCACGCTGCCGCTGGAACACTGTAAAATTCCTACTACGGTGCAGGGAGTCTTGGCGGCACGAATCGATCGTTTGACCGACGATCTCAAGAGGACCCTCCAAGTTGCGAGCGTCATCGGAAAAGATTTTCCCCATCGGCTGTTGGGGGCCGTCATGGAGTTGGGGGATGAGCTGCGAACTCACTTGGCCAACTTGGTCGCCCTCGACTTCCTCTCGGAAAGGACCCTTTACCCGGAACCGGAATACAGCTTCAGACAAGCCCTCGCCCAAGAAGTGGCTTACGAAAGCCTGCTCAAGCCAAGGCGTCAGGGGATTCACGGACGGGTTGCCCGCGCCATCGAGGCGCTATATGCGGACCGATTGGAGCAACACTATGAGCTTTTGGCGCACCACTGGGAACTCAGCGATATCCCGGAAAGATCGATTTCCTATCTGGTGCTGGCTGGTGAGAAGTCGAACCAATGTATGGCAGCCTCCGCAGCGGTGGATTTCTTTACCCGCGCCTTGGGTCAGATCGAAAGAACGGGAAAGCGTCCCGATCCTGGATTGGTCCTCCGGATCCGGGCAGGCCGAGCGAGTCCCCTCCACACCACGGGAAAGATCGAGGAGAGCTTCGGGGATTATCAGGAGGCGATCAGGCTGGCAAAGGAGATGGGAGATGATCAGACGGCACTGAATTGTCTGATGGCAATCCCGACGCTCATCTACAACACGAGGCTCAATAGCCAGGTTCCCCAATTCTGTGAAGAGGGATTGGGGCTGGCCCGTGCTCTCGGAGACAAGGGCGCTGAGGCCGGAAGCATAGCAAACTTAGCTTTCTGGCGACACGTGTGGCACGGACACGATGACTTCGAAGCGCTGTATCGAGCACTTGCCCTGGCCCAGGAATCCGGCCAGCCCCGGGCCATCTTTGTGGTTCGACTCATGCTCGCCTTGTTCGAGCGGTCGAGAGGAGACCCCAGACGGTCCTCGGAATACTCGGAGGGTCTCATCGAGATGCTGCAATCCGCTTTCAACGTCTTTGCTGCCAGCTCGTTGTCCTTCGTGAGAGGCTGGGCCCTTACCGAAGCGGGAAGATATGAAGAGGCCATTCGCTTCCTGAGCCACTGGAAGGAGATCATGGAGCGAAATGCCATCTACATCAACCTGGGGAGATGCTGCAATAGCCTGGGATGGGCCTATGCGGAAGTATACGATTTGCAGAGGGCCCTTCGATGCAACCAACAAGCGTCGGATGCCATCGCCATGCTGCAGAGAAGCCCCTCCCATTTCTTGCAGGCCTTAGAGATGCAGGCCATGACGGAAGTGAATCTCATGGAGAACGCATTCGACATGGGGAAGGTCGATGAGGCCTGGCAACATCTTACCTCGTTCGAGCAGGAAAGCGCCCATCCCGACTATGACCTTCGGCGCGATCGGTGGACGCTTCGGATGATGGACCTGAAGGGGCGCATCCTCCTGCGCCGGAGAGATCTGGAGGAGGCGAATCAAGTCGCGCAAGGATGCCTGGAGGTAGCAACGGAAAGAAAATACAAGAAATTCATGGGCAAGGCAGAACGCCTCCTGGGCCAGGTCGCGACGGAGAAGGGCGCCTATGATCTTGCGGAGATGAAGCTGGGGACGGCTCTCGCGAAGTTCGAGGAGGTCGGAAATCCCAAGCAACTTTGGACCACTTGTTCGGCTTTAGCCCGGCTTTATCAGAGGATGGGGGGCGCCGAGGAGGAACGAAACCAATGGCAGGCAGCGGCTGCTATTGTGCGATCCACTGCGGATGGATTGAAAGATGAAGAGCTTCGGAATTCGTTTCTCGATGCGGCTCCCATCCGGGAGATCATGGAGAAAGCAAGCAGTTGACCACGTCCAAGATCTTGCCCGAGATCAGCAATCCATGAATTTGCCCATTCTCGCATCCTCTCAGATTGAGGCTGCCGAGGCTGGTAGGGCTGGTGGAGCGTAAAATGAAATGCCATCAGTGCGGATTCGATAATAAACCCAATAAGAGATTTTGCACCGAATGTGGATCGAAGCTGATTCTTCGATGTCCCCAATGTGGGTCAGAAATTGAGGGGGCTGAGAAATTCTGCGGGGAATGCTCCTCCGATTTGAGGAGGCCGGCAGAGGATCGTCCCCTCGACACCTCCACCCCGTCCTCCTACACTCCCAAGCATCTCGCCGACCAGATCCTCACCTCCAAGTCTGCCATCGAGGGAGAGCGTAAGCAGGTCACCGTCCTCTTCGCCGACGTGGCCTCCTACACCTCCCTCTCCGAGAAGCTGGACCCGGAAGAGGTCCATCAAATCATGGATGGCTGCTTCCAGATCCTCATGGCCGAGATCCATCGCTACGAGGGCACCATCAACCAGTTCACCGGGGATGGGGTCATGGCCCTCTTCGGGGCCCCCCTGGCCCACGAGGATCATTCCCAGAGGGCCTGCCATGCGGCATTGGCCATCCAGAAGGCGATGGAAGAGTACGGAGAGAGAATTCAGAAACAGTACGGCCTTCCCTTCCAGCTCCGCATCGGCCTCAACTCCGGTCCGGTGGTGGTGGGAAAGATCGGGGATGACCTCCGCATGGACTACAGCGCCATCGGCGATACCACCAACCTCGCCTCCCGCATGCAGAGCCTGGCCTCTCCCGGCACCATCCTCCTCTCCCGGGACACTCACCGTCTGGTCCAGGACTTCTTCTCCTTCCAGCCGCTCGGCAAACTCGAGATCAAAGGCAAGGAGAAACCCCAGGAGGCCTACCAACTCCTCGGGTTGAGCCCAGTCGAAACCCGCCTTGCTGCCGCCGCAGCCCGTGGCCTGACCCGTTTCGTCGGCCGGGAGAAGGAGATCCAGGCCCTCCTCGATGCGTACTCCAAGGTCCAATCTGGCTCCGGTCAGGTGGTGGGCATCGTGGGCGAGGCGGGAGTGGGAAAGTCGCGTCTCCTCCTCGAATTCCGTCAAGCCCTCACCGAGAAGCCTCTCTATCTGGAAGGCCGCTGCCTCCACTACGGGGGCTCCATGGTCTATCTGCCCTTCCTGGATATCTTGAGATCCTATTTGGAGGTCAAAGAGGGAGATTCGGAGTTTCTCCTCAAAAAGAAGCTCTCCGCGAAGCTGATCGGCTTGGATCCTGCTCTCGACCAGATCCTGCCTCCCCTGCAGGAACTCCTCTCCCTGAAGGTCGAAGACCAGGCCTATCTCCAACTGGAACCCCGTCAGAAAAAGGAACGGATCTTCGAAGCGTTGCGGGACCTCTTCCTTCGCGAGAGCCAGGCCCGACCCCTTCTTCTGGTCCTAGAGGACCTGCACTGGATCGACAAGACCTCGGAGGAATTCCTGAGCTATCTCATCGACTGGCTGGCCACGGCTCGGATTCTCGTTCTTCTCCTCTATCGTCCCGAATACAGTCACCCCTGGGGGAGCAAGTCCTATTACAGCAAGATCGGCCTGGATCAGCTTCCCCTCCAAAGCAGCGCGGAGTTAGTCCAAGCCCTCCTCGCGGAGGGAGAAGTGGCCTCCGACCTCCGCCAGCTCATCTTAGACCGAGCCGCCGGAAACCCGCTCTTCATGGAGGAGCTGACCCACTCCCTCCTAGAGAACGGCTCCATCCTGAAGCAGGATCACCAGTACATCCTCACCAAGAAGTCCTCTGAAATCCCGTCCCCGACACGATCCAGGGGGTCATCGCCGCCCGCATGGATCGGCTGGAGGAGGCGCTCAAGCGCATCATGCAGGTAGCCTCGGTCATCGGCAGGGACTTCGCCTTCCGCATCCTCCAGGCCATCAGCGGCATGCAGGAGGAGCTGAAATCCCACCTCCGCAATCTCCAGGGCCTGGAGTTCATCTACGAGAAACCCTCTTTCCCGAATTGGAGTACATCTTCAAGCATGCCCTGACCCAGGAGGTGGCCTACAACAGCCTGCTCCTCAAACGTCGCAGGGAGATCCACGAGAAGATCGGCCAGGCCATCGAGGAGCTGTATGCCGAGCGGATCGAGGAGTTTTACGAGATGTTGGCCTATCATTTCGAGAGAGCAGGGGTCGCGGAGAAGGCGGTGAAGTACCTCCAACTGGCCGGAGAGCGGGCGGTTCGGCTCTGCGGCCTATGAGGAGGCGATCGCCCACCTCAATCGCGGCCTGGAACTGCTGCAGGGCCTTCCCGAATCGACGGAGCGGGATGAGCAGGAACTGGCCTTGCAGACTCGGATTCTACCCTCCCTTGATAGCCGCCAGGGGCTGGGGTGCCCCGGAAGTAGGCCGTGCCTGCAAACCGCGCGCTGGAGCTGTGCCGGCAGATGGGCGAGAACCCTCAGACTTTCCCTGCGCTTGCATTACTTCGTGGCTATTACTTATGCCGAGCGGAGCACCGGACAGCCCTCGAGTTGGCCGAGCAAGCCTCGGTCTGGCTCAGCGCAGCCAAGACCTCTCCAAATTCCGGTGGCTCACTTTGGCATGGGGGTCTCGCTGTATGATTGGGAGAATTGCAGCGAGTAGCTTGGCTCCATTTCGAGCCGAGTGATCGCCTCGTATGATCCCGAACAACAGCGGACCCTGTTATTTCTCTATGGGATGGGATCCAATGCTATGGCCCTTTCCTACCACGCTTGGCTTCTCTGGTTCCTGGGTTATGCGGATCAGGCCCTCAAGCAGTGCTCAAGAGGCGGTGGCGATGGCTCGAGGACTGGATCATCCCTTTTCTTTGACCTATGCTCTTCCTTGAAGCTGTGTATTTCCATGAGCTCCGCCAGGAGATCCCCAAGCCGTCCGCAGACATGCAGAGGAAGTGACATCGCTCTCCGTGGAAGGAGGGTTCTCGCTCCTCCAAGCATGGGCCCTGAACTTGGGATGGGCTCGAGCCCAGCAGGGAGAGATGGGAGAGGGAATTGCCCAGATGCGCCAGGGCCTGGATGACTGGCGATCTATGGGCATGGAGGTTGCTGTCCCCATCTTCCTTTCCTGGATGGCCGAGGCATACGGGAAGGCTGGGAGGGCCGAGAAGGGACTTGCGCTGACGGAGGAGGCGTTGGACCTGGTGGAGAGGACCGAAGAGCGAGTTTGGGAAGCGGAGGCGCATCGGGTCAAGGGGGAGCTGCTGCAATCGAGTGGCAGGATATCCGAGGCCGAGGCCTGCTTCCGCCAAGCCATCGAGGTCGCCCGCCGTCAGGAGGCGAAGTCCTGGGAGCTGCGTGCCACCCTCAGCCTCAGTCGCCTGCTCCAGAAGGAAGGCCGCTCCGGAGAGGCCCGCCAACTCCTCTCCGAGATCTATGGCTGGTTCACGGAGGGTTTCGGCACCCCGGATCTCCAGGATGCCAAAGCCTTATTGGATGCACTTTGAGAGAGGCGAGGGATTACCATGACCCCTGAGGGCATCACCCGCCAGCTCATCGCCATCCTGTCGGCGGATGTGAAGGACTACACCCGCCTGATGAGCCAGGACGATGTGGGGACCATCCGCACCCTGTCTGCCCACAAGGAGGCGATGGAGGTCCTCATCCAACGTTATCGGGGCCAGGTGGTGGATGCCACCGGGGATAACATCCTGGCCCGCTTCGACAGCGTCCTGGATGCGGTGAATGCTGCCGCCGAGATGCAGCGGGACCTTTCCGAGCGGAATGCCGAACTCCCCTACCACCGGAAGATGGAGTTTCGCATGGGAGTGAGCCTGGGGGATGTGGTGGAGGAAGAGGGCCGGATCTACGGAGACGGCGTGAACATCGCCGCCCGCCTCCAGGCCCTGGCGGAAGGGGGAGGCATCTGCATCTCCGGAACTGTGCATGATCAGATAAAGGGAAAGCTGGGCTTCGAATACCAGGATTTAGGGGAGCAGACCCTCAAGAACATCGCCGAGCCCGTCCGGGTGTATCGCCTGCTCTCCCTCCTGGGTGCGGCCGCTCACCGGGTGAAGGAGGGTAAAAGGGCGCTCCGGAAAAGGTGGATCCGGATCGCCCTGGCCGCAGGTATCCTCCTTGTCATCGGATCTGTCCTCCTCTGGCGCTTTGTACTTCTTCCCGCTCGCGCCCCTCAGGTCGCCTCCGTCCAAAAGATGGTGCATCCCCTCCCCGATCGGCCCTCCATCGCCGTGCTTCCCTTTGTAAATCTGAGCGCGGACAAGTCCCAGGACTTCATCGTGGACGGCATGACGGAGGATCTCATTGCTGCCCTCGCCCGGTTCAAGCAACTCTTTGTCATTGCCAGTAACTCTACCTTCACCTACAAGGGAAAGGCGGTAAAGGTGCAGCAGGTCGCAGAGGAGCTGGGAGTGCGCTACGTGGTGGAGGGCAGTACGGAGATCTCGAAGGATCGCATCCGGGTCACGGCACAATTGATCGATGCGATCGCCGGCACCCATCTCTGGGTGGAACGGTACGATCGTCCTATGACCGATGTATTCCAGGTGCGGGACGAGCTGACCCGAAAGCTGGTGGCTTCCCTGGTCGGCAAGCTGGAGCAGGCCGAGATGGCAAAGGCATCACTCCAGCATCCCAGCAGCCTGGATGTATACGGCCTTTATTGGCGTGGTGTTGAGCTACGCAGGCGTTACACTCCTTCTAATAACGCGAGGGCCGGAGAGCTAGCCGAGAAGGCGATTTCCCTCGATCCAAATTACGCGCGTGCTTATATGTTATTGGCGTGGACTCATTTTTCCAATTGGCAGTACGGGTGGCTCCCAGGCAAGCCCAAGCAGTCTTATCAAAGGGCCCTGGATCTCATCCACAAGGCGGTGGCCCTGGATCCGAGGGATGGATTTGTACGTTGCTCGCTGGGCTTTTTCCTTCTTTACGGCAGAAAATTCGACGAAGCGGCGGCTGAATTCGAAGAGGCCTTGAAGGCCAATCCGAATGATGCGCATCTCATTGCCCTTTCGGCGGAATTCTACGCCGATGTTGGCCGGCCGGAAGAGGCTATCAGGCGGCTCAAGGAGGCGATGCGCCTGAATCCCCATTATCCCAACTGGTACTTGTGGGGGTTGGGTGCGGCCGAATATGCCGCGCACGATTATCAAGGGGCAGTTGAGACGCTCCGGAAGATGTCGCCGATGGGTGCAGGCAGAGCGACTCTTGCTGCCTCCCTTGCCCAGCTGGGGCGGATGGAGGAGGCGCATGCGGAGGCAGAGAAGTTTCTGAAGGATAACCCAACCTTCTCGGCCTCGTATTGGGGCAGCCACGCCCCGTTCCTCCACGACAAGGATCGCCAGCACGCGGTGGAGGGCTTCATCAAGGCAGGTCTTCCGCGGTGAGGATGTCCCGGGGGAATGGAGGGAAGCGCCCACTTTGTGCCCTGCAAGGGGGAAAATGAATTCGTGGGATCTCGGTATCTCCAGTCATTGACAAACGGGTATGACACAAGTAGACTAATATCAGGAGGTTCAACATGTCTACCACCACCGTAAGAATTCCTGAAGACAAGAGAGACACGCTCAAGATCATTGCCAGCGTCGAGAAAAGAGATATCAAGGTAATACTCTCGGAACTGATCGACGAGTACATCGAAAGACACAAAGAAACCCTGGAGATCCTTTCGCGGCCTGACTGGGTTGATGCGATCAACCAGGGGCTCAAGGCCTCTGAGAAAGGCGAAACTGTCAAGTGGCGGAAAAGGAAATCTGGGAAATCGTCCTAACAAGACCTGCCAATAGGGTCTATGACAAGGCAGGGGAATCCATGAGGCGGAGGCTGGACAATTGTTTCGAAGACCTGGAGCAAAACCCTTTGTATGGGAACAACATCAAGCCTCTCACGGGCCAGCTGAAGGGGCTGCTGCGCTACAGAGTAGGCGATTGGCGGGTAATCTATAGGCTGTTAAAGAAAACCATGAAGGTTGAAATCATCGCCATTCTCCCCAGGGGAGACGCCTATAAATAAGAGCAGGCGCACGTCGAGGCAGAGAGGTATCTGAAACAGAACCCCTCCTTCTCGACCTCTAAGTTGGCCAGCCACGCCCCGTTTCTCCACGACAAGGATCGGCAGCACTACATGGAGGGCTGCATCAAGGCCGGCCTTCCGCGGTGAAAAGGGAATGCCCAGCGAGGAAAAGGAAATTGGGATGTGTCCCTAATTAGGCCGCCAGCCCCGACAGCCAGCGTTCGGCGGAAATGATCGAGACGCCGTCGACGCTCTCCTGCTGCCTCAGATTCTGCACGAGCTGAAAGGCCGGCACACCGGGCATTCTCTTTTGAAAGTATAACAGGCCGGGAGAGGGCCTGTTTCCCGCCAGTTTGACTTCGATCAGGGCAGTATTTCGGTCTTCCCGGCAGAGGGCGAAGTCGACTTCCCGGCCGTCCCGGGTTCGGAGGTAGCACAGCGAAAGGTCTTCCCCCGCCGTATCCTGAAGGTACTGCGCATGCTTCAAAAGAGAGACGGCGCAGGTGTTCTCCAGCCGAACCCCTTCATCCCCCTTCACATAGCTGCTATCGAAAAAGTAAACCTTCGGCTCCTTCAATACCGCCCGGGCAATATTGGAGTGAAAGGGCCGCACCAGGAAGATGATACAGAGGCTCTCCAGTATGTCTATATATTTCCGTACCGTATTGGGGGCGATCTGCAGATCTCCGGCAAGGGAAGTGTAGGATAGGGGAGACCCGACGCGCTCCCGCAGCATCTCGACGAGCAGCCGGATTGCCTTGATCTCGTGGATTCTGCTGAATTCCAGGATATCCTCGCGAATCAAGTCGGTGTAATACTGTTTGCGCCAGCGCGCCGCCTCTGTTTCCGACCCTGACAGGAACGGTTCTGGGAACCCGCCCAAGCGATTCAACAGCTTCAGGGCCTCTCGGGGCGGGAGGGAATCTTTTAGTTCCCTGACGGATAGAGGATGCAGGCGGTAGGAGAAGTACCGTCCCGCCAGGGATTCGCCTGCCTGCCGGAAGGTATCCAGCCGTGCGCTTCCCGTGATCAGGATGGATTGTCCGGCGGGCCGGGTGTCGTAGCTGCCCTTAACGAACCCCTTCCACTCCTTCATCTTGTGAACCTCGTCCAGAATGAGCAGGTCCGCGTCCAAAGACCAGGTCTGGCTCCGAATGATCCGGGCATCGTCGAGATGATCGTAATTCAGGTATTGCGGATTCCGGAACTCTTTCCTCAATTCCTTGGCGAGCCAGGTCTTGCCAACCTGGCGTGGTCCGGTCACAATGACCATCTTCTTGAGCAGATCCTTGTGAATAGGATCGTACAGGTAGCGGTTCATATAGACTTTCTACCAACACTTTGCACGATAGTCAAGGCAATTATGCAATATGGTGCCGTTTGGGACAATCCATGTTGTTACCTCTTTCCAGCCAATCTCACTCTATCAAAAGGCGATAGATCAGGTACGGCATTCCCCTCGATATTGCACTTCGTAACTATTCCCATCTTCCTTCCATCACTTCCCGTCTTCCTTCCATCCCCGTGAGGCAGTAGGTTTTGATTTCACTTTGAGGGGATATTGGTATATATTGCGCATTTGTTGAATCCTGTCGCATGCCGGGTGAATCTTAATGGTATGGCGTGCGGAAGCGATTGCGCTCTCTGCATCGCCGGCACAATGAACGGGCAGGCCTTAGGTCCAAAGGAAAGGAGCTCATATGAGTCCCAAAGAGATGCAGTTGCCTCAGCTCGAAGCCCAGGAGGTGCTTTCCAGCATCGCTATCAAGAAGGAGTGGGTGATCGACCCCGCCTTCCTCACCAGAATCAAGCCGGACATCGCCATTGCGATCGTCGCGAGAAGGTTTAACTACCTTGCAGAGGTAACGAAGCTCGAAGCCGAAGCCAAGTCATTCGAGGCGAAGATGTATGGCGACATCGCTCAGATAATGGGGAAGGCAAGATAAGCCCAACGCTGATTTAGGATATGAAGTGAAGGGCAAAAAGGATACGATTGATTGACGACCCCTTCGAAGTCGACCATCCAGCAGTTCACCCTGGCCTGCCCGTTTTTTTCATAGGGGATGATGGATGAAGAAAAAGCCCGTCGTTTTCGTCGCCTTCCAGGAACAGGATAATCTTGGAGTCGGTTATGTCGCCTCCATTCTGCGGGAGGCCGGTTTTCCCATCAAGATGATCGATTTTCGGGTGGGAAAAGAGCGCATCCTCGAGGAACTACAACTCCAGAGGCCGCTTATTGTCGGCTTCTCCATCATCTTCCAGTATCATATCGACGTTTTCAAAGACCTGATCCACTACCTTCGAGACCACGGCATTCGCTGTCATTTCAATGCCGGCGGCCACTATCCCAGCCTGAGACACCTGGACCTTTTGGATATGATTCCCGCCCTGGATTCCATCACCCTCTTCGAGGGGGAGAACACCTTCCTCGATCTGGCAAGGTCCATCTATGCCCACAGGGATTGGAAGCACACCCAGGGGATCGCTTACCGGGAGGATGGGCTAAAGGTCACCAACCCTCTGCGTCCCCTGGAGACAGACCTCGATAACTTCCCACCGCCCGTCCGCCAGCCGCTGAAGGAGTACGCCCTCGGCCAGAGGTATGCCACACTACTGGCCGGACGTGGTTGCGTCTATAACTGCTCATTTTGCAGCGTCAGAGAATTCTATTCCCGGCCGCCTGGCCCGGTGAAACGTTTGAGGCGCCCGGAGATGGTGGCCAGGGAGATGGAACTGCTTCATGAGCAGATGGGCTGCACCATATTCATGTTCCAGGACGATGATTTCCCGGTGGCCAGAAATAGGGGCAGGGACTGGGTTACGAAGTTCTGCCAAATGTTGACCGACAAAGGCTTACCCGACAGGATCCTTTGGAAGATCAACTGCAGGCCGGATGAAATCGAGGCAGAGACCTTTCGCATGATGAAAGAGTGCGGCCTCTTCCTCGTATATCTTGGCATCGAATCGGGAACGGACGAAGGCCTGCGCCTGATGAATAAGCACATCAAGGCCCAAGACAATTTGAAGGCTGTCGAAATTCTGAAGGATCTGGGAATCCTTTATGACTATGGATTCATGCTTTTCGATCCCTCCAGCACCCGCCGTTCCATCCTGAAGAACCTGGATTTTCTGGAGGCGATGTGCGGGGATGGTTCATCGCCCATTACATTCTGCAAGATGCTCCCCTACGCCGAGACCCAGATTGAACATGCCCTGAAGAAAGAGGGAAGACTGAAGGGAGGTCTCGGATTCCAGGATTATGATTTCCTCGATCCTCCTTTGGATGGCCTCTATGCCTTCATGACGGAATGCTTCGCCGACTGGATCGGCGATCACGATGGGCTCCTCAATATGGCCCGTTGGGCGAGATACTACTGGGCCGTCTATGACAAATTCTACCCGCAGACCTCCCCTTCGGCAAGAGTGGACAAGACAATCCAAGGGTTGATTTCCCAGAGCAATCGCTATTTCATCGATACGGTGCGGGGGCTCATTGCCCTCTTCGGCTCAGAACGTGGCCCATGCGACATGACCTCTTTGATGGAGATCAAAGAGGATGTTGCGGGCGCCCATTCGAAGTATCAGAAGAAGCTGAGCAGGACGATCAATCGGATAGAGGCCATGGCGGGCCGGAAATGAATATTTTGTCATGGCCCCCGGCGGCTGCGCCTTTTCTGGCGCTGGCAAGAACACTCGGGGTATCGTGCATGGGAAAGGGATGATGAAGAGGCAGCTTCTCTACATCGCGATTTCGGTGCTCCTGTTTGGCTGTACAACATATTCCACCGCTCCACGAAAGTCCGCCTTGAGACCCAGCCTTTTTGGATCGGAAGGCTCGGAGCCGATTTCTTTCGCCCGGGTCATCATTCGGATTCCCCCAGGCACACCGATAGGCACGGAGTTCGTAGCCAAGAGCAAGAAGGGGGCAAACCCCATCTATTGGAGGACCCATCTGGCTCTGGGCGATGAGGAGCTGAAACTGACCGCACTGGAGGAAATGGAGAGATATGGATATGCCGCAGTGGGCACAGATCAGGTCCTCTTCCAAACCTCTGCTCGCCAGAAGTCGCGCTTCCTTTTGGGCGGGGTCATCACAGAACTTACATTCGACCGATATTTGCCGAAGGCCGGCAACTACAGCAGCAGCCGCATAGTGGTGGATTGGCAACTCTATGATACCAATCTGGGGAAGACCGTTTTCAGGACCAAGACCCAGGCGAGCGCCCGAAAGGACAATGATCTTTCGAGTGGAGCCGTCACCTTGTCTTTTGCCAAAGCACTGGATGACTTGCTCACGCGGAAGGAGTTCGTGGCATTGGTGCGGAAAAGGACGGAGGCGGCCGTCCCGGCAAAGCAGGAAGTCCGTTTGAGTATGCCGACTTGCAGCCCCGTTGGGCCATTGTTCTTGCCGGAAAATCTGGAGAGGGCGCTGGAGTCCGTCGTGATCGTCAAGGCGGGAGAGTACGTCGGCACCGGAGTAATCATCTCCCGGGAAGGATATGCCCTCACTGCCTATCATGTCGTCGATGGCGCCCCGGATTTGCAGGTCGAGCTGAAGAGCGGGCTCTCCCTCCACGCGGAGATACTGCGATTCAACGCGGAATATGACTTGGCTTTGCTCAAGTTTACGGGCAGAGGTCATGCCTGCCTCCCATTGAGGATCGGATCACGGCCCGCAATCGGAGAGGAGGTGTTTGCGGTCGGCACTCCAGCCGGGGTGCTCGACTTCTCGGTGAGCAAGGGAGTGGTGAGTGCGGTGCGCGAAATAGGGGGCAAAACTCTCCTGCAGACGGACGCAAGTGTCAATAGCGGCAATAGCGGCGGTCCCTTGCTCGACAAAACCGGGCATGTCGTCGGTATTGTGACCTGGAAGCTCAGGGCCGATCAGGGCTATGAGGGAATTGCCTTTGCCATTCCAGTCGAGGTGGGCCTCAGACGGCTCAATCTGGACCTAGACCAGGGAGGGAAATAGATTTCCGGCCTGATTGTCCTCATGGGTGGCAATGAATTTCGGCCCAGCTGCGCGCCGATGGATCGGGCGATACTGGCACGATTGGCCACCAAGCCCAAGGGCGTCAAGGTGGTCGTCGTCCCCGCGGCGGCGGCGCACGAGAATCCTGAGATGGCAGCTGGCAACGGGGTGCGGTATTTCAATGACCTGGGCGCCCGGGCAGAGGCCGCCATGATCGTCGACCGCCAGACCGCCCAAGACCCTGCACTCGTGGCCCAGGTGAGGGCCGCCGATCTGGTCTACTTCACAGGTGGCGATCCCTCTTACCTGCTGGAGACGATGCGCGATTCTTCCGCCTGGAAGGCAGCTCTGGAAGTGATCGAGGCCGGTGGAATCCTCGCTGGCTCGAGCGCAGGGGCGATGATCTGCGGCGGCCAGATGTGGACCTCCGCCCATGACTGGCGTGAAGGACTAAGCCTGGTGCCCCAGATCGCCATCATTCCTCATCATGCCAGCCTGGGGGCCCGCTGGGGCACCGATCGTATGCGGCAATCCCTCCGAGCAGGAGTGACCCTCGTTGGAATCGATGAGACCACGGCCCTCGTTGGCCCACCGTGGCAGGTAGCGGGATCAGGCCAGGTTCTGGTGTATGGTCGTAACGGACCAAGGGTCTATGCCCATGGGCAATCCATTCCCCCAGAGACAGTGTGAGCGAAATCGGAGGAGGGTCTCTTTTCCCCTTCCTTTTGCCATGAGGAAGGACAGATCCCAGGAGGTTGCAAATGCCACTTCCCCCATTCGTCAGAGCAGTAGCGGAAAAGAAGGTGGGTGAATTCTGCAGGCGGAGGATTCCCCAACGAGTCCTGGATCAAGTGAGGCTTTCCTACAAGTTCAGAGGAAATAACGTTACGATCTTTGAGGAAAGGGCACCGTGGATTGGGGATACGAAGGAATGGTCCTCCCTGGCGATTGCCCAGATGCGATATGACGAGAAGACTGGCAGATGGACCCTCTTCTGCGCAGATCGGAATGATAGGTGGCATGAGTATTTCGACACCCTGCCGACGAGGAACATAGAAGGACTTCTCCGAGAAATCGATGAGGACCCCACCGGAATCTTCTGGGGATAAGAGAGGAGAATTCATGCTCAGCAAGCCCTTCCAAGAAACCTCATGGGTGCTCCTTGTCTTATGTTTCGGAGTGGCTTCGCTCTTAGTGGGGGGGACTATCGCCGATGCGGCCACGGTAGGCCAACAATTGAGCAATGTCGAGGTCAGGGATGCAGACGACCGGCCGACTTGGATTCCCGACTTCGGGAAGAAGCTGATCGGCATATTCTATAATGATGCGGATGAAGCCGACATGAACGATCCCCTGGCGGATGCCATCACGGCCAGGGATTTCGATGAAAGCAAATATAAGGGAATGGGAATTGGCGATCTCCAAGACTCCAAGCTGCCCAACTTCATCATTCGCAGGATCATCAAAGCCAAAGTGGAGAAGTACAACACGGTCATCCTGGCTGACCCGGATCTGATCTTGCCCAAGGCATGGGATCTGGGCGATTGCAACAACACGGCCGTCTTCATCCTCATCGGAAAAGACAAGCGGGTGAAGTATGTAAAGAAGGGGCCGATCCGGGGAGCCGAGATCGACGCCATCGTGAAGTTGATCGAAGAGCTGATTCGATAGGCGCTCGGGGCGGCGCCCGCTCAGCAAAGATCAGAGCCGTCTTTGCCGGGGATCCGATAGGAAGCGAGGAAGAATTTCCAGAGAGGAGGGCTGAAGGATGGATTTCTATTTTAGCAAGAATCTCACCGGATCCTATGAAGAAACCATATCAAGAGTCACTGAGGCCCTCAAAAAGGAGGGCTTCGGCATCCTCACCACGATAGATGTGCGGGAGACTCTGAAGAAGAAACTGGGTGTGGATTTCCGCAACTACAAGATCCTCGGTGCGTGCAATCCCCCTTTTGCTTACGAGGCGTTGCAGGTGCAAGATAAGGTGGGGCTGCTGTTGCCCTGCAACATCATCGTTCAAGAGCACGAATTGGGACAAATTGAGGTCTCAGCCATCGATCCGTTGGTGGCAATGCAGGCGGCGAATAACCCTAAACTCAAAGCCATTGCCGAAAGAGTGCGGTCCAAGCTGAAGAGGGTGATCGAAGCCCTTTGAAAGCTCACGGAGAGCATTCCCCCCGCCTGGCATGGAGGGGCTTTCACCCTTCTCCTTTCGCAGTGCAGGCCCAAAGCTCGAAAGGGTGGGGCAATATCGATCTTCAACCATCTACCGGAGGGAGGACTGTCGTGAACGCAAAATCATCTCTATGCATCTGCTTGATGCTATCCATATTGTTTGTCTCTTTCGGCTTCAGCGCTGCAGAGGATCTCAAGACGATCCAGCTCCCGGAGCCCAGGATCGAAGGTGGAAGGCCTCTGATGGAAGTATTGAAAGATCGCGAGTCCTCCCGTGAATTCAGCACGGAGAAATTGCCCATGCAGGAGCTATCCAATCTCCTCTGGGCGGCGTTCGGGGTGAATCGCTCCGATATCGGAAAGCGGACTGCCCCCTCGGCCAAGAACAAGCAGGAAATGGACGTCTTCGTCGCCACCTCCGACGCCCTCTACCTGTACGAGCCTAAGGAGCACGCCCTGAGGGTGGTCTTGGCGGAAGATATGAGGGACGCCACGGGACTTCAGCCCTTCGTGAAGGACGCGCCGGTGAATCTCGTCTTTGTGGCCGATTTCGCGAAGATGGTCGGATATACCGAGGCTCAAAAGGAGTTTTATTCGGCTGCCAACACCGGTTACATCAGCCAAAATGTCTACCTCTATTGCGCTTCCGAGGGGCTGGCGACGGTTGCGCGAGGGCTGGTAGATCGGCCTGGCCTGGCCAAGAAGATGGGGCTGAGGCCCGATCAGAGGGTCATCCTGGCCCAAACCGTGGGATACCCCAAGAAATAGTTGGCGGCTGTCCATCCGGGAGACATCGCTGCCCATCGCGTAGGATTTCTCTCGGAGGGCGGAGCGCGTCATGAGAAGACAAGACCGGGAAATCAGAGAGTGGGATGAGATCAGGTGGGTCATGGAAAAAGCTGAGGTCTGCCGAATTGGCCTCTCTGAAGATCATATGCCTTATGTCGTCCCAGTCCATTTCGGTTACAGCGATCATCGCCTCTATTTCCACTCTGCTCCTGAAGGGAAGAAGATCGAGATCCTGAAGAGGAACGATCGGATTTGCTTCGAGATCGACCTGGCTGTCGAGTTGGTTCGGGGGGAGACTCTCTGCAAGTGGGATGCGAAATATTGGAGCGTCATCGGCTTCGGAAGGGCATTCCTGGTGTCTGACACCCAGGAAAAGCGCAGGGGCCTCGATGCGATTGTGGCACACTACCATGGCTCCCCTCACGCTTACAGCGAAGAGGAGCTTGGGGGAGTGGCGGTGGTGAGGATCGAGATCGAAAAGGTGACGGGCAAGAAATCGGGTTACTGAGACGGGGACAACGAAAAGGAAAAATGAGGTGCGTCACAAACCCTGGTACGTAAGCTCTATTCTCTGCTTCGCTTTGCTGCTGGTTGCCGGCTGCCGAGCCTGGACCTTTCTATCTTACAGAGAGAATCCCGACCCACCCCCATACCAGGGCCAGATGGCCATCCAGGGCCTGAAGCAGCCGGTGACCGTAGTGTTCGATTCGTTCGCCATCCCCCACATCGAGGCCCAGACGGAGGAGGACCTCTACTTTACCGTAGGGTATCTCCATGCCCGGGAGAGGCTGTTTCAGATGGAGCTTTTCCGTCGCGTCTCTTATGGGAGGCTGGCCGAGGCCTTCGGCAATAGAGCCAACAAAAAGGACCTCGTCTTTGCCGATACCCTGGCCATCGACCGGTGGTTGAGGACCATGGGATTGACCCGAGGGGCAGAGCAGGCGGTGGGGAGGATGGACCCCGAAAGTCGTTCCATGGTGGAGTCCTACGTTGCGGGCATCAATGTCTACCTCCAATCCGGGATCCTGCCCATCGAATTCAGGCTTCTGAATTTCAAGCCCGAGCTCTGGCAGCCGGCCCATGTGATAGCCACGGCCCGGCTTATGGGATGGGGCCTTTCCTTCAACCATCTCCACGAACTGATCCGCTTTCTGCTGCAGGCCGACCTGGGCAAAGAACAGCAGATGGAGATTTTCCCTCCCTTCGAACACCCGGGGCCCTTTATCATCCCCCGGGAGGACAAGGATTATCGGAACATTCCGGCCGAAGAAGCCGGCGACAAGATAGCCTGCGCCGCGCCGGCCGGAGCGACTCCGCCAGACCGTGAGGCATCCTCAGGGGTCCGGCAATGTGAGCGATCGGATTCCCCCAGCCCAAGTGGCCAAGCGGGGAAAGAGAAGAAGGAAGGCAGTCCTGAGCCATATGCCGCCTGGCATGCGCCCGCCCAGCAGATCCTGCAGGGATTGACCCAGGTGGGTCAAGCTGTTACGGCGCTCATGCCTCCTGGCGGATCCAACAATTGGGTGTTGGGTCCCAGCCGCACCGCAAGCCGAAAGGCAGCCTTGGCCAACGACCCACACCTGCAGCACACGGCCCCGGGCGTGTTCTACGCCGTGCACCTGAGGGCGCCAGGGATCGATACCATTGGGGCAACCATTCCGGGCAACCCAGCCGTGCTCCTGGGCCACAGCCACCACCTGGCCTGGTCGCTTACGGCGGCTTTTGCGGACACCCAGGATATCTATTTGGAGCAAGTGGACCCCAACGATGCCGGGCGCTACGTGACGCCATGCGGACCGGAGACATTCCAAATGGAAGATCACGTCATCTTCGAGAAGCGAATGTTCGGTGGCAATCGCGAACACCCCTTCCGGCTTCGCCTTACCCGGCATGGTCCGGTGTTGAATGATGCCCTGGGAAACACCCACCTCCAAGAAGTGCCTCTCCTCGCTCTGCGCACCACCATGGGGGCGGAAGCGGGGGAGCTGCGTGCCCTCTTGATGCTCACCAAGGCGGAAGGCGTGGAGGACTTCAAGAGGGCCGTCGAAGGCTGGGGCCTGCCCATCCAAAACTGGTTGGTGGCAGACAGCTCAGGCCACATCGGCTACTGGCCTGTGGGCAAAATCCCCAAGCGTGTAGGTTGGGACGGCACCATGCCGGTGCCCGGCTGGAGCGGGGAATTCGAATGGGACGGCTATATTCCTCACCAGCACCTGCCGCAGCTCTTCGATCCGCCTTCGGGCCTGATCGTCACCGCAAACAATAAGATATTGCCGGCGGGCGACTATCCCTATCCCATAACCTTCGACGCCATGCCCGGCTACCGGAGCGAGCGGATCATGGAGCTCCTCAGCCAAAAGGAGAAATGGACTGCCGAAGAGATGCGACGGGTCCAGATGGATGTCTATGTCAAGCAAGCGGATCGCCTGCTCCCTTCCCTCCTGGCGGCCCTGAAAGAGGCCAACCTCAGCAACCTGGAGCAGAAGGCCTTCATGGAGCTGGAAGGCTGGAAGCGGTACGCTGATGTGGGGAGTGTGGGCGCGTCCATCTTCTTCGCCACCTACCGCATGGCGTGGGAGCTGACCCTGAAGGACGACCTGTCCCCCGTCCTCTATCAACTGATCGTGGCGAATGTAACCTGCCATGGGTTCTTCGACCGCTTATGGGCCGAAGTCCCCCAGGCAAAGATATTCGACATCAAGGATACCCCTGCCATAGAAACCCGCGACGAAGTTCTGCTGGCGGCGTTCAAGGGCGCCGTAAAGAGGCTCGCGCAGAAGCTGGGCCCGGATGTCTCGAAATGGCACTGGGGAAGACTACATACCCTGACCTTCAAGCATCCCTTCGGCTCTTGGAAACCTTTAGCGGCCACCTTCAATGGGGGGACAATACCAGTGCCTGGTGCCCGGGACACCGTATGGGCGGAGGGCTTTGAATGGGGGGATGATTTCAGCTTCCCTGTGTCATGGGGCCCCGTGTTCCGCCATGTTTATGATTTTGGTGCCGAAGGGCAAAGCGGATTGGTGATCGATCTGGGCCAGTCGGGCTGGCCCGGCACCTCTGATTACCGAAACGCCCTGCCTCTATGGAAGGAAGGGAAACTTTGGTCAGCCTCTATGGATGAGCAACTCTATCGCGAGAAGGCCTTGGGAATGCTACAGCTGACTCCCTTCGACTCTCAGCTCAACCCACCCGCCCTTCGCAAGTAAAAGACCCCAAGGAGTCTCCCTGGGGTCTTTCACATCTCAGATTTTTCGCTGGTTTATTGAG
The DNA here is from genome assembly GCA_963718295.1 of uncultured Methylomirabilota bacterium. Taxonomy (GTDB): domain Bacteria; phylum Methylomirabilota; class Methylomirabilia; order CAVQYV01; family CAVQYV01; genus CAVQYV01. Next base: position 165,425 of record CAVQYV010000006.1, read on the forward strand.
CTACTTATGCCTTGGTCACATTTGTGGCTTGGGGTCCCTTAGGTCCTTCCACAACCTCAAATTCAACCTCTTGGCCTTCCTTCAAGGACTTGAATCCGTCCTCTTGGATCGCCGAATAATGGACGAAGACATCTTCGCCCGCTTCCTGTTCAATGAAGCCGTAGCCCTTGCTGTCATTGAACCATTTGACTTTGCCCGTTTTCTTCAACTCCGCACCTCCTGTCTTAACATTAAGCCTAAGGGCTGAGCCCTTTTGATCCTGAAACCTTCGGGCGAGAATTCAGGATCATTCGATCACTTCGGACTGATGGATCCAAATTCCCCTGGCCTCCCTGGAAACCCGCCATATTTGCCCCTCTGTGGATTTCCCTCTCCCTCAGTCCGGGGCGAAAATACTGCATGAGAAAACCGTTGTCAAGCGAATTTTTGGGCTCTTTCCCGAGGTCTGGGCGGCGGGCGGCGAATCTGGTGGCCTCTCCTGACGCTTTGCTCTCTTCTGGCCAACTTACGGGGGCTCCGTACCTCGTTCAGACCCTGTCTCTTTCTCCGGCCCAATGGCATCCACTTGGCTCAGCTTCCTCAGGATCTGGAGGAATCATCGGGCCAAATACATACAAAACTCTTCCCTCAGAGATCAAACCTAAGCTAAGATGAACGAGAGGGAATCTATCCCCGGCGACGATAAATGCTGTATCACCTTGCAGGAGGGCATAATGGGAACTGAACCGAAACAGGATTATCCGCTTCTCTTTACCCCGGTTCGAATCGCAGGGCTAAAGCTTCGCAATCGGCTGGTCATGGCCCCCACCGCGATCAACTTCGCCAATCCCGACGGAACTCCCTCAGGACGCCAGATTGACTACTATCGGATGCGAGCAGAGGGAGGAGTCGGCCTGGTCATCGTAGAGGCCACCTTCGTGAGAGCCGATGGCCGAAGCTTCCCCGCCAGCCTGGGTTTGGCTCATGACTCACAAATGCGTGGCTTTCGCAGGCTGACGCAAGCCATCCAGGAGGCGGGCGCCAGGGTTGGAATCCAACTGGTCCATGCTGGGCGGCGGGCAGACCCCCAGATCACCGGGACTCAGCCCCTCGGGCCCTCCCCCGTGCCCTGCCCCGTGCGCCAGGTGGTCCCACGGGAGCTGAAGGAGGAGGAAATCCCGGAGTTGGTACAGGCATTCGTGGGGGCGGCTGAGCGGGCCAGGGAGAGCGGCTTCGACCTCGTCTGTCTGCACATGGCCCACGGTACCCTTCTCCACCAGTTTCTGACCCCGCTGGCCAATCGACGCCAGGATCGATATGGGGGCGACCCGGAAGGGCGGCTGCGCTTTCCTCTGGAAGTGGTGAGGGGCATCCGGGGTCGTCTGGGCAGTGGAATCGCTATCTCCAGCCGCATCAGCTCCGAGGATGGTGTAGAGGGCGGGCTTACGATCAACGATTCTCGCCAGATCGCACAGAGGTTGAGGGAGGCAGGCGCCGATATCCTGGATGTCTCCTTTGGCATCCAGGGATCCACGCCGCTCACCTCTCCTACTCAGGAAGCCCCTCTCGGATGCTTTGTCCCCTACGCTCAGATGATCCGGCAGGCGTCCGGCGCTCCAGTGATCGCGGTTGGGAAGATCTGGAATGCCGTCCTGGCAGAGGAAATAATCTCCGCGGGCAAGGCCGATCTCGTCGCGCTGAGCAGGCCTTTGCTCGCTGACCCGGAGTTACCCCGGAAATGGAAGGATGGCAGACTGACAGAGGTCCGTCCCTGCACCGCCGATAACAAAGGCTGTCTGGACCGCCTCTACCAGAACCTCGAGGTCCGCTGCAGCGTCAATCCCTCTTTGGGAAGATAGGGATCGGGCGGGCACCCGATCCCGTCAGCTTTCCAATGGCAAGGAATTGAGGATAGGCTTTCACCTTTCCTGGTGTGCACCCTACCTGCCATAGAAGAAACGGAGTGGCCTGAGCTGGTGCCAGACTTCATCGCAGGCGGAGAACTCCGCCGCCGTTAGCTTTCCTTCGATCGCCCCCAGATTTTCCTCCAGCTGCTTCACGGAGCTCGCACCCATGACGACGGAGGTAATGCTGGCATGACTCAGTATCCAGGCCAGGGAGAAAATGCATTCCAATATCCTTTCCGTCTCTACGGCCGTCCTTACCTATGCAGGACCAGATCGAAGGAAATCCCTTTTTCCGGAAAAACATATCGCGAGAGCGGGAGCTGGCGGTTCTGCGTCGAGCATCCGCCGCAGAATCTCAGATCTTCTTCTCGATCTCCTTTACCAGCTTCTCCACCGCCTCACGCAGTGCCTTTGCGTTGGGCGTCTTATCCTGGTTGGAGTCGGTGTTCACGCTTCCCCATTCGGTGGAGACATCGGCTCCCACGGAGCGGTCTGTCTTGCTCCCGGTCGTCCGGAAGCTTTCGATCAACTTCTCTTCCTTGACTGAGATCAGATCACCCTGAATGGTGATCTTCGCTTTTACGGTCCGCAGCGAGGAACCCACTGACTTCCCCACCACCGAGATCCCTCCCAGGCCGGTGGAACTGGAGCTTGCATCGGCTTCCAGGATCGTCCCAATCACCACATACTCCACGCCGTTCTTCTTGCCCAGCTCTATCGCCTTTTCGACATCCACCGATTCCGACTCATCCTCTCCCTTTGGCTGGTATTGGATAAACTTCGGCACGAGTCTTTTGTCTTTCAAGAATTCCGACCGGATGAACTTGGCCACCTGCTCACCGAACTCACGGCCTACTCCGGAAGCATCCTCGAAGGGGAGGATGCCGATCTTCTGAGCCCAGGCCATCCCGGGCACCAGCCACAAAAGTAGAAGAAGCCAAGCGCATGATTTCTTCATAGTCCTCCTCCATGGATCCGTCGTGCCTATTCGTAATGTACAAGGTGCGCATCGGGAAGGGCTCTTCAGGTCCCCTCTCGGGAGACATGGCCACCTTCCAGAGGCAAATTATCACAAGAGAGCCTCTATAGCAATCCAGGGGAGTCGGGAGGAGAGGCCCTGCCGGTGGCTCCACCGATCAGGAAACAGGCTCCTCAAAGATCCGATCCATTCTGAAGTGCTGGAGGAGGGAGATGAATTTGGGAGATTGCAGGGGGTCCTCTTTCATCCCCAAGAGGTGGGATGAACAGGAACAATCGGAGCATCCGAACCCCGGGACGCTCCAATCGGAGATTGCTCTCAGGGCGCCGGCGATTCGGCATTCCAGGAAATCTGCAGTGCGGATGGGCAGGGCATAGCGAAATTCCGCCTGGGCCCTCAGATAATCTATATGCCAGAAAAGCCTTTTCCGGAGTCTTCGATGTCTTTCGATTCTCTGGGTCAGGTTGGCTCTGGCCGAGCCGACATAAAGATAGTAACCTGCCCTGAATCGCTCCTTCCCCAGCTTCCCGACTGGGCACCCAATTTCCTCCGGGAGCTTCAGGATCAGGACATAACTCCCTCGGTCTTGGGCCTCCTTCTCTACGACATCCCAGGGGATGTCCAGCATTCGGGCCTGAGGGGCCAAGGACAGATCCTCCCTCAACTCGACCGCCAAAGGGAGCACGGAGACTTCCTCCCTCGCGGCCAGGAGAGTCCGGGAAAAGGCCAGGTCGGTGTGATATTCGGGGAGGAAGAACTTCGCTTGAGGCCAGCCTATGAGGAACAGGACGGCACCGGTCTTTCCCGTTTTCGAAAGCTCGGCCAGTTCTTCGATGTGCCTTTTCCCCCTGGCAGTGACGGCGTCGGGGAACATGGCCACGCTCTTGCCGAAAAGGGTACAGGACTTGACCTCCAGGATGATCTCTCCCTTATCCTTTCTCAAGAGAAAGTCGAAGCGACTTCTGCCCTGGCTTACCTCCCTCTTGATAATCTCCGCTCCCTCGAAGCCGGGAACCCGATTTTCCCGAATCAGATGTTCCACCAGGTCGTTGGTCCGGTGGGTATGAACCATCACCGGGCAATCCCCCTTCTGAATCGCCACCACGGTGTAGGGCATCCGCGATCTCGGTGGGGGCGATGGAGGCGCCTGCTCCAAGTGCACATCCGCCCCCGGGAGCAGCAATTCCCACAATCTGCCCGGGTTGGGCAAGAAGGCCTTCACGATCCTGTCATTCAGGCGACAGATGAGGGTGAACCGGTTCGGCCTCTCCAGGAAAGTCGCCTTTTCGGTGTGCCCAAATGGTTTCATCCTCGCTTCAGGGGGCTCCTGCTATCTGAGGCGCTGAAGGGAGGCAATGGTTCGGCTCGAATCCTTCCGGCCATGAGATGGATGTGCTCGGGGGTGGTGCCACAGCAGCCTCCTATGCCGTTCACCCCGGCCTTGAGCAATTCCGCGATCTCTGTCGCAAAATCCTCTGGACTCTGCGAATAGGTCGCTTTACCCTCCCGCAGTTGGGGAAGGCCGGCATTGGGTTGGGCGAGCAGCGGCCAAGAAGTGAGACCCCTCATCTCCTTCATGAGCAGGACCATCTCCTTTACTCCATTGCCACAATTGGAGCCGAGGACATCCGCGCCCGCTTCCTCCAGCCGCCGAATCGCCGCTTCCGGGCTGGTCCCCATGATCGTTCGGAAACCGACCCGATCGAGATTGAAGGTCATCGTGGCCACCACGGGCAGCTTGCACACACTACGGGCAGCCTGGATGGCGGCTGCTGCCTCCTCCGGATCCAACATGGTCTCGATGCAAAGGAGATCCGCGCCCCCCTCTGCCAATCCCTCGATCTGCTCCTCATAAATCTTTACCAACTGGGCAAAGCTGAGATCCCCGAGAGGTTCCAGGAACCTTCCGGTGGGGGAGATCGATCCGGCCACCAGACAGTTCGAGGGGGCCACTTCCTTGGCGAGTCGGGCCCCCCGGCAGTTGAGGTCGTGGGTCTTCGTTTCCAGGCCGTAAGAAGCAAGCTTGGCCCGATTGGCCCCGAAGGTATTCGTTTGCACCACCTCGGCGCCGGCCTTGAAGTAGGCAAGATGGATTCTTTGGACGATCTCGGGGTGCTCGATATTCCAAAGCTCCGCACACTCCCCCGGGGATAAGCCCTCGGCCTGGAGCATTGTGCCCATTGCTCCATCGAAGATGACGATGTGCCCTCTCAGTCGATCCAGGAAGTCCTTCATCCCTGATCCTCCCCTTTACTTGGCGATGGCCGGGCGTCCGTAGGCGGATATCCGGATCAGGCTGTCCAGATAGATACCCTCCCCCATCTCTTCCGCCACGGTGCCGAAGTTGTCGCGCTCCATCACTTCCACTCGAATCCCCTCCGCCCCTGCCTTTTTGGCCTCCTTTTCCGCCAGGACCCTGCCTTTCTTGATGGCATAGGCCTTGGCCTCCTCCAATTCCTCGAAGAAGGCCTTCTCCGTGGGCAGATGGACCGAGTACCCCTCCCTGATCATCCCCTGATAAGAGGGCTTGATCCAGATTTCGATGGTCTTGTCAAAGATGCCAATGATGGCCCCTAAGGCATTTCCCACCTCGGCATGGGGAGGAATGAGGACCTCGGTACCCAGAACTTGGGCCACCGGAGGAAGGAAGGCCTTGACCGGCGCACCGATCGCAATCAGCTTCCTGCCCAGGGATAGTTGCAGAGAAGGGCCCGAATCCAGGGGAGCTTGAAAGATGAGATCCAGAAGATCGGAGCAAGCCGGGCATCCGGGAAGCGATGGCGAGTGGTGATCCAGGGAGAGGGCCTTTTTCAGAACCTGAAGAGAGATGGTCCGGGTGACCTCATCCAGGACATGCTGGGCACATTCCTTCTCTTCCATTCTCAAAACCCGGGCCAGGATCCGAAACGCCCATTGCGAGGCCTCCTTGTCCCAGAGGCTCAGTTCTTCGGTCACATGAAGTACATCCGAGGGGGTGAGGCCACATCGCTGCACGACGCCCCTTTCCTCCAACCGGCCCAGATTCAGCAGACTGGGGTAGATCAGGTGCAATCGGGAGGAAAGCTGCATCAAGGATAAAGGCCCGGCCTCCAAATGGGAAAGGATCTCTTGCTCCTGGCCCTCGAGTTGATTCTTTCCCCCGGTAGCACCAGCGATGAAAAACTCCCCATGAGGAAGGGAGCGATCCGTCAATGGGCCCTCTGCGATTCGCCTCAACTCGGGTAGGATCTCTGGGCATTCGGAGGCGAGGAGGCCAACCGGAATCACCCTGCGCGGCCCCACCTGCAAATGAGTGCCCCGATCCAGAAAGATCCGGCTGTCTCCTCCGATCCCCGCAGTGGTGATATCGATCCCCTTGACGCAGGTGGATCGGGAACCCACCGTGGCCCCCTTGGGGTTGAGATAGGGCTTCCCGCCCTGCAGGATCGCTACATCCGTGGTCGTTCCGCCCATATCCACAATGATTGCCTCCCGCAGTCCGGAGAGGTGCTGGGCCCCGGCCACCGAGGCGGCAGGGCCGGAGAGGATGGTCTCCACCGGCCTCTCCTCCGCCATTCGGGCCGACATCAGGGAACCATCCCCCTTTACCAGGACCAGGGAGGCCCTGATCTTTTTGCTTTGGAGGACCTTCTTAACCGAGCGGATGAGGCCATGCAGGAGCGGGATCAGGCGGGCATTCAGAACGGCGGTCCTGGCCCGCTGTATGGAGTCCAGCTCCCCGGTCAATTCATGCCCGCATACCACGGGGTGGGAGGTCAAATCCTGAACCAGGGCCTTCAGGGTCAGCTCGTGCTTCGGATTTCTCACCCCCAGGTAGCTGGAGATGGCGAAGGCCTCCACCTGATCCTCCTTCTCCCGGATGATCCGCCTCGCCTCCTTTGGATCAAGGGGTTCCAACTCCTCGCCGAAGAGGTCATGCCTCCCTTTCAAATAGCAGAAATCGGGAGTAGCCAATTCCTGGCCGAACCCATACTTCTCGATCAGGATGGGATCGTAGCCCACCAGGAGGAGGCAGACCCTGCACCCTTTCTCCTCCACGATCGCATTGGTGGCCAGGGTAGTGGAGAGGGAGACCAGTTTTATGGCGGTGAGGTCGATCCCCCGGAGGGCATTCAGGGATCGACCGATCCCGAAAGAAAGGTCCTGGGGCGTGGTACGGGCCTTTGCCGAGGCCAGGATCTCCCGGGTCTCATAATCGATCACCACGGCATCCGTATAGGTGCCGCCGGTATCGATTCCCAGGGCGAGGCGAGAATCGTCCGGCAATGCCACCTCCCCTCCCCTCTGAGCCTGGTTTCTATTGCTCTTCAAGTTTGCCTGCCCTGTGGGCTGCAATGTAGCCGCTGCAGAAGTCGTCCTTCCCCAAAAGCGCCTCGCTGGCCATCAGCAGGGCCATCATCCTCCGGTCCAAAGGATCGATGATCGCTCCGTCGAGGCCTGCAGCCATAGACATGACCAGGAAGGCCTGATTGAGGATCTTGCGATTGGGCAGTCCGTGGGAGATATTGCTTAATCCGCAGATCGTCTGAACCCCAGGCATAGAGCCCTTGATGAGGCGGATCGTATCCAAAGCAACCTGGCCGAAGTGGCTTCCCGTGCTGATAGGATAGATCAGGGGATCGAAAAAGACCCGACTCCTACCTACCCCCTCCTTCTCCAATTTCTGCAGGAGCTCGGAGGCGATCTGGAAGCGCTTTTCCGCGCCTTCGGGAACCCCGCTGTCATCCATGCAGAGGGCGATCACGCTGCACCCATACTTTTTCAGCAGGGGGAGCATCTGATCGACCCTTTTGCTCTCTCCCGATATGGAATTGAGCATAGGGGTCTTCTGGCAGGCCCGGATGGCCCTTTCCGTGGCCTCTGGATTGGGACTGTCGACGCAGAGCGGGACGTCCACCACCTCCTGGACCGTCTTGACCAACCACTCCAGGTATTCCGGCTCCCGGGAGAGAAAAGTCCCGGCGTTGACATCGACATAATGGGCCCCCGCCTCCACTTGCTTCTTCGCGATATCCTGAATCGCGGCCCCATCCTGGTTTTCGATGGCGGGCTGAATTGCCTTGCGGCTCGAATTGATGCGCTCTCCCACAATGATCATAGAAAATCCCCCTTTCCGTTTTCCCCCTGCGCGAGCTGCCCTCACCCCTTTGCCAAAAAGATCCCATCCCCTCTCGGCTTGCTTTCCCCCAATTGGCTATCCCATAGGACGACAAAGCAGGATCGAGAGGATGTTGATCTCGCGGATATCGAAAGATGATACGAGAATTCGGCCTCACTCGCAACCCATTTTTGGCCAGGGAGAGTGCGCATATGGTCTTGGGAGAAGGCCTCCCGAAAGGCCCGCCGGTCCTTTCCCGCCCATCTGAGATGAAGCGTCGGGTTCAGCCGGACTCAGACCGCCCTCACCTCCCCCTGGAGGCGGGGAGCTTCACTTTTGTTCCGATGTTCCGATTTGTTCTGAGCCCGTGGATACCTCCGCGGTATTCCCGCAAATCTTGTTGACTCCCCTGCCCCAATTCAATACACTCCCACCCGGTCGAAGCCTTTTATCAGCCTCGCTGGCGCATGGGGGAGAACGATGGGTTGGTTGCCGATTCTGGTGGCATTTTTGGCCGGATTCATCCTGGCTCTGATGATTGCCTTTGCCTTGAGGCTCATCCAGGCGAATACGGCGAAGGAAATTGCGGATGAGATCTTTCGGGAGAGCGAATCAGCACGAAGGGCAGGTCTGGATGCAATCATCGAAAACGTGAGAGCCTCCTTTGGAAGCCTTTCCCTCGAGGCCTTATCCAAATCCACGGGAGAGTTCCTGCGGCTGGCTCAGGTGCGTCTGCAATCCGAGAGAGAGGTGGGCGTCAAGGAATTGGAGGCAAAAAAGGGATTGATCGACCAGGAATTGCAGAAAATGACCTCTGCCCTGGAGGGTGTCTCCAACCTCGTGAGAGAGTTGGAAAAGGACAGGGTTGACAAATTCGGGCAGCTGGCGAACCAGCTGAAGACGACCACTGAGCAGACCACAGCCCTCATGCAAAGCACCAATATGCTGAGGGAGGCCTTGGCAAGCTCCAAGGCAAGAGGCCAGTGGGGGGAAAGGATGGCTGAGGATGTACTGCGCCTGGCTGGCTTTGTGGAAAGAGTGAACTATTTGAAGCAGGCGGCCATCGAAGGGATTGGATCTCGGCCCGACTTCACCTTTCTTCTGCCCCGTGACCTGAAACTCAATATGGATGTAAAGTTCCCCCTGGACAACTACCTGAGGTTCCTGGAGGCGAAATCTGACGTGGAGAGAGCCGGGTTCCGCAATGACTTCCTGAGGGATGTGAAGGCCAGGATCAAAGAGATTACCACCAGGGATTACATCAATCCCGAGCAGCATACTGTGGACTGCGTGCTCTTGTTCATACCGAACGAGCAGATCTACGGATTCATTCATGAGCAAGATCATTCCATCCTCGACGAGGGGATCCAGAACAAGGTCGTCTTTTGCTCTCCCATCACCCTTTTTGCGATCTTGGCCATCATCCGCCAGGCGGTTGATAACTTTGCTCTGGAACAGACATCCAATGAGATATTCTCGCTCCTGGGATCTTTCAAGAAGCAGTGGGGTGAGTTCCTCAAGAAGTTGGAAGTGATGGGAAAACGGATCGATGAGGCCCAAAAGGAGTATGAGGCACTCACCACGGTCCGCCGGAGGCAGTTGGACCGGCCACTCAACCGGATCGAGGATCTTCGGAGACAGCGGGGATTGCCCATCGCGTCCTTTGAGGCCGAAGATGTCCTTCCCGGCACGGAAGGCGATGGGGAAGTGGGTCAAAGTGAAAAAGGTCAAAGCTGAATAGGAGGCAAGACTTGCAGATCGAAGACATCAGGAAGATAGGGGTGGTAGGGGCTGGGACCATGGGCCACGGGATCGCGATTTCTTATGCCCTGTGGGGTTATCCGGTCATCATGTGCGATGTGAATGAGGGAATATTGGAAGCCAGCATGGGCCAAATCGAATCGAGCTTGGCCACCTTTGTGGAAGAGGAAGTCATTCCTCGCGGCCAGGCGGATGAGACCCGGGGCCGGATCTTTACCACCACGGATCTTGCCACCCTGGCGGCCGATGCAGATTTCGTCTGCGAGGTCATCTTCGAGAGGGAGCAGGCAAAAAGGGACTTGTTCAACCAACTGGATCTGCTATGCCCTCCTCATACCATCCTGGCAAGCAATACTTCACATATGCTTCTGAGCGACTTCGCCCCCCAGGTGAAGAGGCAGGACAAGATCGTGGTCACTCACTATGCCAATCCGGCCCAAATCTGCCCCGCGGTGGAGGTCGCCAAGGGCCCGGGGACCTCGGATGAGACCTTCGATCTCACCTATGCCCTCCTGGAGAAGGTGAAAAAGGTTCCGATCAAAATCCTGAAGGAAATGCCGGGGTATCTGAACAACCGGATTCAGTTTGCCCTGTTCCGGGAGGCAATGCATCTGTGGGCCGAAGGAGTAGCCTCTGCCGAGGACATCGACCGGGCGGTCATGGGGCATTTCGGGTTCCGAAACGCCAGCATCGGGCCATTGATGACTATGGATCTGGCGGGATTGCCCAAGTGGGGTGCCATGGCCTATGAGATGTACCGTGAGGCCTTCCATTTCATCACCGATGCCAAGGAGCCTCCAGAGAAGTGGAAGGAGGAGATCACCAACCACAAGGGATTTTACGATCATTCCGAGGAGGAGTGGAAGAAGATCATCCGCAAGAGGGACAGGGAATTCGCCAGGCGCCTGAAGTGTCTGTATTGGTCGAAGGAAGACGGATAGGGGCCCACGTAAGGGGTCAGGGGGGACCTGCTCTGTTCCTTTTTCTGAACAGCTTCGCCCCCCAACCGGCCTCCAGCGCATACCTTATGCAGCGGGAGAAGATGTCAAAGTCGAAGTCCGGGCATAGGATGTTCCGCTTCTTCAGGATGGAGCCGGCCTTCTGATTTTCAAAGATCCTCGAATCGCGCATGTAGGGGGCATAGGCTTCCAGGTAGCTATCGAAAAGGATTTCCAGGCCATTTCTGGGGGCCTTTTCGAAATCCTCGGCACAACAGGCTCGAATCCCGCGGATGTGAAACATCCTCTGCGTATAATCGATCAGGTCTTCGATCCTCTTCAATTTGTCGTTCACGATGTGGAAGATGCCGCCATCCAGGCATTCATCCATGATCGCCATGAAGGCCTCCAGAAAATAATCGATCGGGACCAGGTTGATCCCGCCCCCCTCCCGCGCCTCCAGGCGAATGGGCAAATGGATCGAGCCATCCTCCTCGACCCTCACCCCCATCTCTTCCGCCCTCTTTCCGCCATGCTCTTTGATATCTGTCTGGTAGAGGTCCCTGAGGAAGAGAGCCGTCCTGATGGGATAGTATAGCCCGCGGAAAGTCAGGCTCTTTCCGGTTCCGGAGTTCCCATAAACGATGGATGGCCGATAGATATTGAGTCGAATCCCTTCCTCTGCACACAGCTTGGCGGCCATCCGTTCTCCCCGGTGCTTGGTCTCCTCATAGACATTGGTGAATCGATCGGTTTTTACCCACTCCTCCCTGCAAAGTCCCCCATCCATGCCGGCCACATAGGCGGTGCTGATGCAGTGGAAGTAGCAACATCGGCTCTTGGCCGTGAACTCCAAAACATTCTGGAGGCCTTTGATATTGGCTGCCTCCACTTCCGCCCTCTTTCTTTCCGAGAAGGAGGTGGAAGAGGCACAGTGGATAACTTCATCGATCTCCTCCCTCATCTCCTCATGCTGGCTTTGGCCCAAGCCCAGGTCGGGTTCCTCGATCAGCCCCTCGATAACCCGGACCTTCGATAGTTGGTCTGACCCCACATCAAGCCATCCCAATAGCTGTTCTACCCTCTCCCGGGCAGTAAGGGGTTGGCCAGAGCGAGCAAGGATACAGAGGGGGTATCCCTGTCGGACTAATTCAGCAGCAATGTGGCTGCCGATGAAGCCCGTGCCGCCGGTCAAGAGAATCTTGCTTTCCTTCCTGGCGCGCTTTTCTCTCAGGTCGTGATCAGATATCCGAATGGCTTAGCCTCCAAGGCGTTCCTGGGCCCTCACCGGTAGAGAAAGGCCTCTTTCCGTGCGCATCCCTGGGAAAAGACGTACTTGAATCCCATGACCCCCTTGGTTTTCCGGGCCAAATCGTCCAGGTAGGGCTCGATGTCGGACATGGCCCTTTTCACCTTTTCCCTCTCCGACTCATCCGTATGGTCGATGTAGTAATCGTATTCGAGGATGGCCCTTTTTCCCAGATCCAAAGGAGTCAGGAAGCCATATTCGTGTTCTATGCCGCATGAATCGGCAACCTTCGCGAATTCGGAGATGATTCCCTGGATCACCTCCCCCTTATCCAAAGGAACATATACCAGGAAGGCCAAGACGTGTTTGTGCCTGGCCATCCGGGAGCTCACGATCCGAAAGCTGTTAAGCCAGACCATGTCGGTCATCTCCGGTCGGGAATACAACTGCCGGTAGAAATCCCTCAGGTCTTCATCGATTGCACTGGAGATCGTTTCCGCAGAAGGCCGGAGCACGGCCTCCAAGATGGGATACATCTCCTCTTTGCAGAATATTTCGAAGGGAGGTCTTTGCGCCTCAAAATTCTCTAACAGGTCAATCCACTCATCATCCAATAGTCTGGGAAGGCCCAGCATTAACGTCCGCAACATGCGATTGTCGATCCATACCTTGCCCATCTTTCTGATCGCCTCCCGGGCATATCGATCGCCGATCACGAAGACTGCGTATTGGATTCCCAGCGTGGACCAAAGGACCTTTTTCAGTTTTTCCGCCAATTCCCGGGAGGGGGACATAAAGGTGGAGAGGTAGTGGCCCCCCAGAACGGCAATGGCAAGGCCGATTCTCCTTGTGCTCAAATTACGGGCAAAAGAGAGTGCCTCGGCGAAGCCCGAGAAGGGAACGAGAAGGCCCTCTTCGTCCTCCGTGACTGGATGCATGGGGACCACGGCCTGGGTGCAAATCCCTGGAGCGGGTGAGACCTCTTTCGCAAAGGCAAATAGATTGGGCGCGGCCTTTTCGTTCAGATGGAAGAGGTTGCCCTCACCATCCACGAATTCCGCATCGATGAGATTATCGGCCCCGATCCCATAGGCGCTCGACCAGGTGGAGAAAATACCCGTGCAGACCAGGTTGCCACATACCGTCGCCGCCGGCTCCGCGACATTGACCCGGAAGCCGTGCTTGGAAACCTCTCGCTGCAAGTCATAGGCGGCCACACCGGCTTCCACAGTCACGGTCCAATTCTCCGGGTCGATTTCGATTCCCTGCATCCGGTGGGTATCGATCACGATCCCGTCCGTAAACACCGCCCCATAGACAGATCCTCCATTGCCCCTGACCGCATAGGGAACGGACTTCTCCCGGGAGAGCCTGACGATCTCGACGATTTCATCCCTGGTCCGGGGCAGGGCCACGCACCGTGGCATCTTCATATCGGTCAAAGGAAATGGGTCATTTGCGTAGGCCACCAGCGTTGCCGGATCATTCGTGGCCCATTCCTCTCCGACAATTTCCTTCAGCCGATTCAAGATATCATCCCCTCCGACTTCCCTCACCTCGTTATGGCCCTCCAGATGCTTCTTTACATGCTCCTTCAATGCCTTCATCACGACCATGGGTCGCAAGCCAGTCACGAAGTGGCACTGCTTGTCACAAATTCCGCATAGGGTGCAACTACGAGCAATGTCAATCAATCCCGGGGTAACAGGGATCAGACGGTCGGCCAGGGCATGGTAAATATCCATCCTTCCCTGCGGATAATAGCTGACATAGTGCTTGGCTTTCCCTGACGGACACAGGCCGGTCTCAAGGAAATCGATTTTACACATCGCGTAGTGGCGGCACTGAGAGGCTATCTTTTTCGCTTGCTCTGAGCTCATGGGTTTGCCCTCGTTTCTTGCTGAACGTATCATGGATTGTAATGCGAAGCGCTTCGACTTGCAAGTCCTGCTTGCTGGTGCGCCCTATTCTTTCCCGACCAATCAGATGCAGCGGGAGGCTTATAAGACCCGTTCTGCCTTTTGGGCATCTCCTCTTTCTGGCAATGACGCCCTCCATGAGAAGAGATATTGATGGCCCTACGGCAAAATATCTGTTCCAGCCTATTGACAATATGGTATGAATCGAAAACAAATAAGGGAAACCGGGAATTTTGGTTGAAGACGATCCTCACCTCGTATCATCGAATGGAAATTCTCAAACTGGATATCGGCGGCATCGAAGAAAGGGCGTACCGCGCAGGAGGAATTCTCTGATGGGCACGCCTAAGCAGATTTGGCTGTGGTTGACGGTCGGATTAGGAATCTTCCTGATCCTGCTGGTCGCCTTGATTCTTTCTTTGCCCCACCTTCTGAACCTGCGATCGGTTCAGGATAGGCTCTTGGCGGATCTCTCCCAGAAAGCGGGGGCCAAATTGGCTTTCCAGAAGGCAGAGGTCTCGTTCTTCCCGCAGCCGCGCGTCAAGATTTATCAAGGAAGGGCAACGATCCCCGAAAAGGCATCAGCCAGTTTTGCGTCCATGTCCATCTATCCTGAAATCCGATCTTTGCTCAGGGGGAGAATCGGGATCGCCGCCCTCGATCTCGAAGCCCCTGAGATCCAGGTGAACATGCTGGGGTTGTGGGGAGAGAAGGAGCGCAGACTCAAACCCCCTCCATTGCAAGCGTTCAGGAGGCAAGCCTCGTCTTTGCTGGGCTTGATGGGGACAAAGGCACCGGGCCTCACCATCCGAATAGAAAGGGGCAAGCTGGACCTTTCCGCGGACCAGCAGCCCGTCATTCGCTTTGAGGACATCCACACTCATTGGAATCTGCCCCCGAACAGACTTGCCTTTGACCTGACCTGCAGATCTGACTTCTCGGACAAAATCGCCATCAGGGGCTGGTTGGGCCAGAAGGACTTGCAGGGCTCCGCGGATGTGGATTTGATCGGGTTCCATCCGGGCCTTCTCGCAGACCATCTCTCCCTGCGCCTTCCCCTGCGCATTGGAGCCTCGAGTGTGGATCTGAAAATAAGCCTCACGACGGTTGAAATGAGGAGCCTCCAGGCTCAATTCCGGGGCTCGATTCCCTACCTGACCCTGCATGGATCCAATCGGGAATGCGTCGTCAAGGGAAATGATTTCAGGGGCACTCTCCAAATGGATGGCGAGAAAGCCACGGTCTCCCTGACCGGGCTCAAGCTCGACTATCCGCATCTCACCCTGTCCGGAAAAGCTCACCTCGATTCAACCACTTCCTTCGCCCAGGTGGAAATCGAAGGGAAAGATATCGATGTGAGGACGACCAGAGAGGCCATCCTGGCTCTCGCGGGCGAGGTTCCCCCGGTGCAGGGGATTTTTGACATTCTCAGGGGAGGCGCAATTCCCATCATCGTGTTCCGCACTCAGGGGAGCTCGATGGCCGAACTGGAAAAGGCAGAGAATATCCAACTCCAAGGAGGCATCCTCGAAGGGAAGATCTTCATCCGCAGCGGCGCCTCCAGGTCAAGGGGCGTCCATGTCGATTTAGAGGGCGTCAAAGGGGATGTGACTATCTCCAAGGGCATCCTGGAGGGCAAGAATCTGGAGGCACGATGGGAGGATAGGCAAGCCCGCGGAGGGTTTTTGAGATGGGGCCTGCAAGGCAAGGATGCCCCTTTTCATCTGGAGACATCTCTGGAAGAGGATCTCTCTTCTGGCCAGCTTCTTCTGGATCTGAGAAGATTCATCGCGGACCCAACCGTGCTGAAGGAAATCGCTCGCATTCATAAGCTGAAAGGCAGGGCCTACGCAAAGCTGATACTGGGGGAGAGCTTGAGATCTATCAAGGCAAGGGTAGATATTCGGGTACAGGATGTATTCACTCGCTATGAGCGGCTCCCCTATGATCTTGAGATTCACGGGGGACGGCTCTCCTATGATGGGGAGAAGGTTGCCGTTTTTGACCTGAGCGGGAACATGGGGAGAACCTCCTTTTCTAAAGTTGCGGGCCAGGTGATATTGTCGCGGGTCCCTAACCTCCAAATCCGATCCGGCAGGGTGCTCATCGCCCTGGAGGAGATCTATCCGTGGCTTTCATCCTCTGAAGGCATCGGCCCCGCCCCCAAAGACCTCAAATCCGTGAAGGGCGCGATTGGCCTTTCGATCTTGGAGTTGCGTGGCCCGCTCTTCACGCCCCGGAAATGGCGTTTCAAGATTGGGGGGGAAGTGAAGAAGCTCTTCATGGCCTGGTCCGACCCTACAGGCCCGCTAGAAGTCAGTAGTGCCAAGTTCGAGGCAACCCCGGAGAGGTTTTCCTTCGCCGATGCTCAAACGCGTGTCCTGGATGCCTCCCTCGGGATCTCCGGCGCCCTCGATGGCCTTCAGCGTAATCTTCGCCGTCTCGATCTCACTTTCCAGGGGGAGATGGGGGTCAAAGCCACTCAGAGGGCTTCGAACCTGGCCGGCTTGCCAGCCAATTTCAGAGTCCGTGCGCCGGTGATGATTTCTCAGGGGCGTGCAGCATGGCAGAGGGGTGGAAGAATTTCTCTTTCCGCGAATTTTGCCCATAGAAAGGGTCCGAGGGTCTCTATCGATCTGCTTTCCAATCCTGAGGTCCTCAGGATCAATCGTTTGCTCATCCAGGACCAGGCTTCGAACGCCAGCCTGGGCCTCATCGCAAAAAAGAGGGAGCTTCACATCGATTTCAGTGGGAATCTGGAAGGCAGAACCCTCGACCAACTCTTGGTAAAGAACGACCTCCTTGCCGGATCGATCCGGGGGGAGGATTTTCATGCCCACATCCTGATGGATCAGCCCACGGGCTCGATGATCGATGGGAGGCTTCAGGGAAGAGGTCTTCGCTACCCATTGCCAACAGGAGGGCCAGTAATCCTTCAAGAGGTTTCAGTGGACGCCAAGAAGAATCGGGTCAGGATGGAATCGGCCCTGCTCACCTGGGAGGATCGCCGGATCGCCCTCAAAGGCGATGTAAACGTCTCGCCGGAGGCTCTCCGAATCGACCTGGACCTTTCCATGGATGGGCTCGAATGGGAAAAGGTACAAGAATTCCTGAAGAGCAAAGACAAGAACGGCGATGCTGCAACGGGCGGAAAGATCCGGTTTCCGCCCCTACGAGGGGCCTTGAGGGCCAAATTGGGATATTTCACCTTTGAGGGTCATACCTGGCGTCCCTTTCATGCGAATGTGGACTTGCAGCCGGAGGTGATCCACGCTGCAATTACCGAAGCGCGTTTATGCGGGATTTCAACGCCCGGAGTCATCAGGGTGACGCCTTCCGAAGTGGCGCTGAATTTCAAGCTCGATGCGAGAGGTCTCGAACCCACATCCACCCTCACCTGCTCTGGAGCGACAGCCTGTAAGGATGACGGGAAATATCGGCTTCAGCGGGGAAATCGCTTCCCAGGGAAGAGCGAGACCTCCGACTCACGTCTCTCACAGGGAGAATGGAGGTCTCTGCCAAGGATGGACGGATCCATTCCTCTCCGATTCTGGCAAAAATCCTTCAATTCCTCAGTTTTGCCGAAGTCTTCAGAGGAAGGCTTCCGGACCTCGGAACGGAAGGTCTTGCTTATAATGCGATCCATCTCAAAGCCACCCTGCAAAGTGGCAAACTGAGGATCAAGGAAGGGACTCTGGATGGGCCTGTCCTGGAAATGGCGTTTGAGGGGGAGGTCGACCTGGTCGACAAGAGAGTGAATCTTACGTTCCTGGTGGCTCCTTTCAAGACGATCGATTCCGTCATCAAGAGGATCCCGCTGGTAAGATATATACTGGGTGGGACTTTAGTCTCGGTTCCTGTCAAGGTGACGGGCGATTGGGCCAATCCTACGGTCAACCCCATTTCGCCTTCGGCGATCGGATCTGAACTCATAGGATTCATGAAGCGGATCGTCGAACTTCCCCTCAAATTGGTACAGCCTGCGCCCTCCGGTAAGGGAAAATGATCGGGCACCCGCAGCCACCGTAAGAGCGCAGGGAATCATGTTCCCGTACCTGGTTGAGTTGGCTCGGCAGTCACGGACCAGAAACAGGGTTAACGAATTCCGATGGTTCTGGTATAAATATGATGTTGGTGGGAACCACAACGAAGGAAAATGCCTGGAATGGGGGAAGATCCATTGACAAAGATCCATCCGCTTGCTGGAAAGCCCGCCCCTCCTGAACTCCTGATCGATATCCCTAACCTGGAAAAGGCCTATTACGAGCGCTGCCCGGACCTGGGCGATCCGAACCAACTGGTTAGCTTCGGCACTAGCGGACACCGCGGCACCCCCCTGGAAGGCACCTTCACCGAGGGCCATATCCTGGCCATCGCCCAGGCCATCTGTGACTATCGCCGCCTCAAGGGCTTTACCGGCCCGCTTTTCATGGGAAAGGACCCGCATGCTTTATCGGGGCCGGCCCAACGCACGGCCCTGGAAGTTCTGGCCGCCAGCGGCGTGGAGACTTTCATCCAGCCCGGTAACGGTTTTACGCCCACACCAACCATCTCCAGAGCCATCCTGGTTTACAACCGGGGCCGAGCGGATCAATTCGCGGACGGCATTGTCATCACTCCCTCCCACAACCCCCCTTCTGATGGCGGCTTCAAATACAATCCGCCCCATGGAGGTCCTGCTGACACGGATGTGACGGGATGGATCCAAGACCGCGCCAACTCGCTCCTCCGAAACGGCAACCGGGAGGTGAAGCGGATCCCGTATGCTTCGGCCCTCAAGACCCCCACCACCCACCAAGAGGATTTCGTCTCGCCCTATGTGACGGATCTGGCAAGGGTGATCGACATGGAGTCCATCCGCTCCGCCGGGCTCAACATCGGCATAGATCCCCTGGGTGGCTCTTCAGTTGCTTATTGGGAGCCGGTCAGGCAGCACTTCGGGTTGGACATCACCCTGGTCAATGCCGAAATCGATCCCACATTTCGTTTCATGACCCTGGACCACGACGGAAAGATCCGAATGGATTGCTCCAGCCCCTATGCGATGGCCGGATTGCTCAAACTTAAGGACCAGTTCGACATCGCCTTCGGAAACGACACGGACGCCGATCGGCACGGCATCGTTACCCACTCCCTTGGCCTCATGAACCCCAACCATTACCTGGCGGTGTCGATTTCTTACTTGCTCACCCATCGCCCCCATTGGCCGACTAAATCGGCTGTCGGCAAGACCCTGGTAAGCAGCGGCCTCATCGATCGGGTGGTGGAGGACCTTGGCCGCAACCTCTTCGAGACCCCCGTCGGTTTCAAGTGGTTTTCCGCCGGCATGCTTGAAGGTTCGATCTGCTTTGGCGGAGAAGAAAGCGCGGGCGGAAGTTTTCTGCGGATGGATGGGTCTGTCTGGACCACCGACAAAGACGGGATCATCATGGGCTTGCTGGCTGCGGAGATTACCGCCAGAACGGGAAAGGACCCGGGTCAACATTACCAGGAAATCGCCGCCCGACTCGGCACTCCCTTCTACACCCGGATCGATACCCCGATTACCCCTGAGCAAAAGAGGGCTCTGAAAAGCCTCACGCCTGGAGCTGTCCATGCCACCGAGCTGGCGGGAGAGCCCATCGTGGCAAAGCTCAATTCCGCCCCGGGCAATGATGCGCCCTTCGAGGGTTTCAAGGTCGCGGCAAAGAGCGGATGGTTTGCGGCCCGTCCCTCCGGGACCGAAAATATCTACAAGCTGTACGCGGAGAGCCTAAAGAGCCAAGCCCATCTGGAGGCCATCGTAGAGGAGGCGCAGAAGATCATCACCCATGCGCTAAGGGGCTCATAGGCTGCTATCGCGGTTATCCCAGAACCCACCTGGAGGGACAGGAGCGATGAAACTTCCTCCGAACAAAACGAAGATCGTCTGCACCATCGGACCGGCCTCTGAGTCCTCCGAAGTGCTGACAGAGATGATCCGTGCGGGCATGAATGTGGCACGCCTCAATCTGTCCCATGGCGACTTCGACAGTCACGGCAAGATCATCGAAACAATCCGGGCAGTTGCCCAAACGACGGGACGCCGGGTGGCAATCATGGCCGACCTTCCGGGACCCAAGATGCGCATTGGCCAACTGGCGACGGAGCCGATCGAGTTGAGGCCGGGAGACGCTTTCACCCTCACAACGCAACAGGTCATGGGGGATGCCAGGGGAGCATCGGTGACCTTTGGCCGCCTTCCCCAGGTGGTGAAACCAGGGGATAAGCTATTCCTCAATGACGGCTTGATCCAGCTTGAGGCCGTGAAGGTAGAGGGGGATCAGGTGGATTGTAGGGTGGTGGTAGGCGGAGAGCTGCGTTCGCGAAAGGGGCTGAACCTGCCGGGCATCGATCTGGGTATCAGCGCCTTTACCGAACAGGACTACCAGTGCCTAAAATTCGCCTTGGAGCAGGGCGTGGACGCGGTCAGCCAGTCCTTTGTCGACTCGGAGGCGGACATCCTTTCCCTCCGCAAAGCCGCTGCATCCCTTGGCCATCATCCCTTTGTCATTGCCAAGATCGAGCGCGCAAGAGCACTCGAGCGCGCAGAGGACATTTTCGATGCCGCTGACGGCATCATGATCGCCAGGGGAGATCTCGGCGTGGAAATCCCCTTAGAGCAAATTGCCCTCGTCCAGAAGCGCCTGATCAGCCAGGCCAACCTCATCGGGAAACCGGTAATTACCGCTACCCAGATGCTGGAGTCGATGACCACCAATCGTCTTCCTACTCGGGCGGAAGCCACGGACGTAGCCAACGCCATCCTGGATGGCACAGACTGCGTCATGCTCTCTGCGGAGTCGGCCATGGGCAAATATCCGGTGGAAGCTGTAGCCATGCTCGCCAAGATCGCCGCGACCATTGAGCCACGCCGTCCTGGCTATCCTGTCAGGGAGACGCTAAGAGAAGCCGGAAAGGGCAGTGAGGTGAGGCTGACCGAGTGGATCGCCCTGAGCGTGGAATCGATCCTGGAGGGGATCTCCCCCGCAGCCGTATTCGTCCCCACCCGCAGTGGGGCCACGGCCAGAAGCATCGCCCGGTTCAGGCTGCCGGTTTGGATCGTGGCAGTGAGTGCCCAGGAGGCAACATGCCAACGACTTCAATTCTCCTATGGGATTTGCCCCGTCTTCGAAACCGACCACCCGGGAGATTGGAATCTATATGCGAGGGATTGGCTGCGTGCCCGCGAGGTGGAGGGAGACCTGGCTCTCCTGACAGAGGGCCCATCCTCGAAGTTCCCCGAGGCGAATCACCGGATGGAAATCCTCGATTTGAGGCGCTATGGCTATGGGTAAAGAATTGGAGAGACAAAGAGGCTCAGGTCGCGCCCTTGCCATCATTCATAGTGGCGATTGCCGTGATAGACATCACGAATAGAGAGGAGATCTTTGGGAATGAAAAAGCTCGTGTTGCTCCGCCATGGAGAGAGTACCTGGAACAAAGAGAACCGCTTTACGGGATGGACCGATGTGGGACTCAGCGAGAAGGGAATCGAGGAGGCCATTCAAGCAGGACGCGTCCTCTCCCGGGAGGGGTATGTCTTCGACGTCGCCTACACATCCGTGCTCAAACGGGCGATCAAGACCCTATGGATCTGCCTCGAAGAGATGGATTTGATGTGGATTCCCGTACACAACCACTGGAGGCTCAACGAACGCCACTACGGAGCGCTTCAGGGACTCAACAAGGCAGAAACGGCGGAGCGTCACGGGATGGAGCAGGTACATATCTGGCGCCGCAGCTACGATATTCGGCCTCCGGCCCTCACACCCAATGACCCGCGCTACCCTGGCAGTGACCCACGCTACGCCCATCTTCGTCCGGAGGAGCTTCCCCTCACCGAGTGCCTCAAAGATACCGTGGAACGCTTCCTGCCCTACTGGCACGAGATCATCGCTCCCACGGTGAAAGAGGGAAGGCAGGTGCTCATCTCTGCCCATGGGAACAGCCTGCGGGCCCTGGTCAAATACCTCGATCACATCCCAGAGGACAAGATCCTGGATCTCAATATCCCCACGGGAATTCCCCTGGTCTACGAGCTGAATGACGACCTGACCGCGATCCGCAGCTACTATCTGGGAGACCCCGAGGCTGTGAAACGTGCCACCCAGGCGGTAGCCAACCAGCTGAAGAAATAGGCCCAACCCGAAAAAGCTATATGGCTGGAGATTGCAGGCCCCAAGGAACTAATCCTCGGCCACCAGGCTAAAACCGACGTCCTATTCCACCCGCATTTCCATGAAGGCGTCCATCAGCCCGTTGGTAGAGCAGTCATGGGATTGAATCGGATCGAGAACTTTTTGAACCTGTCACGATCCTCCGTAAAAAACCCCTTCCTATGAATATCCCTGATCTTCAGGAATTGATCCTGAAGGCGCTGCCAGCTTTCCGTCTTCGTCAGGTCCATCATGTTCAGCTATATCACGGTTGACAAGTACCATGGGGAGAGATAAAGAGAGGTGTAGGCTGGCGCAGGAACCCTACTTGGCCAGCCGTAAAGGAGGTAGTTACTCATGGATATCGAAAACCGACTCACCCCGCCTCTCCGTTTCCTGATCGGTGGGGCGTGCATTGTGATTATCGTAGCAGGTATGAAAGCCGCTGCCGCGATCTTGAACATTGTATTGCTCGCATTTCTCCTGGCTCAGAGCCTCAATGCACTTCCGAACTGGTTCATGAAGAAGCGCCTTTCTTCCGGACTGGCCGTGCTATTGACGCTCCTGATCGTTATTCTCGGTGGTCTTGCTGTGCTTCTCTTGTTTGGAACGTCCATCGCCGGATTGATGGAAAAGCTACCGACGTATCAAGCCAAGCTCATCAGGTTGTGGGATGGCGTTGGAGCTTTCCTGTCCGCAAGAGGGGTTGGTATTTCGAAGTTGGCGTCTCTTGGAAGGGTGGAGCCCGGCCAGATCGTCCAAATCGCTGGAACGCTCTTGGGCGCATTGGCGCAGACCCTGGGCAACGGTCTTCTCCTGCTGATCATCATCGTTTTCATGCTTCTCGAGTTTGCTGCCATGCACCGGAAGGATTCATCGGGTGAGGTTCCCCAGGGGAGTCTGCTCCGTCGATTCGAGGAGATCAACAAAGACAGCAATAAATATGTGGCGATCACGGGCCTGGCAGGCCTTCTGCAGGCCATCGCTAACGTCCTTGTGCTCGGAATTCTGGGGGTTGATTTCGCCATCACCTGGGGGGTGTTGTTCTTTTTCTTCAATTTCGTTCCCACCTTCGGTTTCTTCATGGCGCTCATCCCACCACTGCTGGTGGCCCTGCTGGATTATGGGTGGCGAAAGGCGCTGCTGGTTCTCGTCGGCTTGTGGGTAATTAACTTCATCTTTGATAACATCGTCAAGCCCAAGTTCATGAAGAAGGGGCTTGATATATCCTTCCTTCTCATTATCCTGGGGCTCATCTTCTGGTCCTGGGTCCTCGGGCCTGTCGGTGCGATCCTGGCGGTACCCTTGACATTGATGGCAAGGAACCTGGTGCTGCAATACTCTTCTGGGGGCCACTCAAATGGGGTGGTCACGCCGGTGAGTGACGGGCAGGGATCAGGGCGAAAATAGGGCGAAGAGAATCCCCAAAAGAGATGTTAGGGGGCATGGGCAGAAGCATGATGGACCAAAGGGACCGGAGACTGTCAATATCAAAGAATTGACCCCCTTTCTGACCCGACCCCCTTTCTGACCCCCGCCCGCTCAAAAGGGCCTTGCCCCTCGTGAGGTTTCTGATATATTTGCCAGGGGGTTTTGGATTCTGGGGATAGGTCGGGTCCAGGTCCAGGCGGCTGACCCGACGAAGGGAGCACAGTGAGTTAAGTACAAAATCAGCCTCTTCCTCGGCCTGATGGTCAGGGGCCGCTCTGCTAATCCGCTCGATTACCCAGTCGCACCCTGCCCTCGAGGGGACCGGATGGCAAAACGGTTACCTTCTGGGTGGAACCTGGGTGAAGAAGTGTCACGAGGTCAAGATAGGAGATGAATTCGGGAAATGCAAATACGCACGGCGCCGAGCGAAGTGAGGGAAACATCACAAAGATTACGACAGAAGGAAGACCGGAATCGCTCTTCGATCCTATGGAACCAGCAAGAGCAACTACGAACCTGGCGAGGCTCGAAGGAGCACAAGAGGAGGAAGGAGAATGAAAAAGCTGTTGGTAGCGCTCATGGGGTTGATGTTTTTGGCGGCGTCTGCCACCGCCGCACCGCCAAAGACAACGTTCCTCGGAGAGTATGAGAAGAATCTGGAACCCGGTCCGGAAGGCGGCGTCAAGTTGCGCTGGCTGAAGCCGGGAGTCGATTTCACCAAATACAACAAGTTCATGGTGGATTATGTGATCTTCGCCCTGGACCCCGATTCCCAATACAAAGGCATCAACGGGGACGAGATGAAACAGCTGGCTGACGACGCCAGCCTGGCCCTCGTGAATGCCATTCAAGCATATTACTCGGTCGTATCCGAGGCGGGCCCTGACGTCGCCCGAATTCGCTGGGCGATTACCGATCTGAAACCGAGGGGCGTGACAAAAGCAGGGATGATGCTGCTTGACTCTACGACCAACGAAGTGATCGCGGTTGCTTACGACGAGTATAGCCCTAAGTTTACGGAAAGGTTCACCAAGTGGGGTTCAGTCGAAGATGCTTTCAAACACTGGGGAGAGACAGGTGCTCGGGGCTTGATGAACTTCAGGGCAGGGAAATAGCAGCATCTCCTGGGTGCGAAAAGCGAGTGTTTTAGCAGACAGGCAGGGAGGAGGAGAGTCTTGCTCTCCCCCTCCCCGTTGAAGAGGAGTAACGTATGAGACAATTCCGGTATGGCGGGATTCACCGTTTTCAGTGCCTGCACCCCGCGCTAAGTTTGCTGCACTCTGCGAAAGGAAACCGATGATGAAATGGATGTTGAGGGACACACCGACTGGAGTCGCTTTCCTGCGGGCGCGCCGCTTCTGGCCCTGGATTTGGGGCATCGTTCTCTTGCTTGCCGCAGCCGGCTGCGCCCACTACCCCATCAACCAGCCCTTGAAGCAATACGACCCCCAGGTGGGCTATCGGGGCAAGAACCTCAGAGATCCTGCCAAGGAGGAGCGTCTCCTGATCTTCCTCAGCTTTTCCGGCGGGGGGACCCGAGCGGCCGCCTTTTCCTACGGGGTGCTGGAGACGTTGCGAGATACGACGGTCTCCATTCACGGCCAGAAGAGGCGCCTCTTGGACGAAGTGGACGGGATCACCGGCGTTTCCGGCGGGAGCTTCACGGCGGCCTACTACGGCCTCTTCCGGGACCGTATCTTCGAGGACTTCGAGACCCGATTCCTGAAGCAGAACATCCAGGGCAAACTGACGCGCGCCACCTTCTTCAACCCGATCAACTGGGTGGACTGGCCTCCCCTTATTTTGATCGCAGCGACCTGGCGGCGGAATATTACGACAAGCATGTCTTCGATGGAGCCACCTTTAATGACCTGCTCGCTCGGAAAGAACCGATGATCTTCATCAATGCCACGGACATGGTCCACGGAACTCGGATATCCTTCCACCAGGATGCATTCGATGCGTTGTGCTCGGATCTGTCCACCTTCCCCGTTTCCCGGGCCTGCGCCGCTTCGTCGGCGGTGCCCATGGTCTTGAGCCCCATTACCTTACGCAATTACGCCGGCCAGTGCGACTTCCAGATGCCCAAGGCGCTGGCAGAGGCCATGCAGCCCCCCAGGGACATCACGGCGCGCCGCTTCGACCTGGCCAATAACATGATGCCCTTCCTGGATTCGAAAAAGAAGCCCTACCTCCACCTGGTGGACGGGGGGGTGTCCGACAACCTGGGCCTTCGAGCGATCCTGGAACGGATCACCCTGTTTGGCGATGTCTGGACCAGTCTCAAATTTGGCCACCTGGAAAACGTAAACAAGATTGTCTTTGTGGTGGTGAATGCCGAAACCGAGATCGACGACAAATGGGATCGCTGGGAAAAGATCCCCCCCTTCGGGGCCATGCTCAGTTCCTATTCCTCCATCGGCATCTCCCGCTACAACACCGAGACGGTGGCGCTCCTGAGGGAAAGCTTCCCCCGCTGGGCCGACGAGATTCGCAAGGGCCGCTGCGGCTCGGGGGAGATCTCCACCGAACCGGGTTCCTGCGGCGATATCGATTTCTACTATGTGGGGGTCCGGTTCGAGGCGTTGGAGGATGAAGCCGAACGGACCGCCCTCAAGCGCCTTCCCACTGCCTTCGCTTTGGAACCGGAACAGGTGGATCAACTGCGGGATGCGGCCCATCGCATCCTGACCAAGGATAAGGAATTCCAGCGGCTGGTGCAAGACCTGCAGTGAGGTGGACTGGCGCAGGGGGGCTTTATGGGACTGGCGTTGGATGGAGGAATTGCAGGAGGGCATACTCCCATGACGGAAATATCACTGCATGAGCATGAGCGACAAAATCAGAATACTCGTGGTTGATCACGATCCGGACGTCCTCCTGGCTACCTCACGGCTCCTGAAAGAGGCTGGCCACGAAGTCGTGGAGGCCTCCTCCGGCAAGGAAACCCTCCAGGCTGTAAAAGAGGATCCTCCTGATCTGGTCCTGCTCGAGGTGGAGCTTCCCGACATGGATGGCACCGAGGTATACAAGCGGATGAAAGCTGATCCGAGCCTGCGGGCACCTTTAGTGGTTCTCTTATCCGGCGTCAGGACCTCGTCCGAATCCCAGGCGGAAGGCCTGGAGGCGGGTGCTGATGGGTACATCCCTCGGCCCATTCCTGACAGGGAGTTTCTGGCCCGGGTTCAGTCCCTGGTGCGCCTCAAGCAGGGGGAAGAGGCACTGCGAAGGGCACACGATAAACTCGAAGAGCGAGCAAAAGAACGGACAGCAGGGCTGGCAAGAACAAGCGAACAGCTGGTTGCATCGAAGGAGAGCCTGGAGCAACGGCTGAGGTTCGAGAAGCTGCTGTTTGACCTTTCTGCACGGTTCATGATCATCCCTTTCGATCAGGTCGACAGGGAGATCGACAATGCCTTGAGGCAGATCATGGCGTTCTTCCAGGTCGATCGGTGCGCCCTGCTGGAAGTCCGGAAAGACAAGGCATTTGTCAGAGTCTCTCATATCGCGTATGGCGAAGGCGTTGAACAGGTATCAGGGGAGATAAACCTCGTCGGACTGTTTCCGTGGAGCTACGAGAGATTGATGCAGGGGACGTATCTCAACATCTGCGGGTTGGGGGATTTTCCTGAAGAAGCTCTCAGGGACAGGCAATCTTTTGCGGCCATGGGAATCAAATCCACATTGACCATCCCCCTGTCCTTCGATGGCCGGATCTCGAGAATAATCCTGATACAGCACACACGCCGGGAGCATACCTGGCCCGAAGAGTATATCCCGCGGCTGCGCCTGCTGGGCGAGATCTTTGCCAGTGCCCTGGAGCGCAGGGAGGGCAGGTTGAAATTGGAGGAACGGCTGAGGTTTGAGACGCTTCTGGCCGATCTTTCTGCGCGCTTCGTCAATCTGCCCACCGACCGGATAGACGGTGCAATTGAAGACGCCCAGCGCCGCATCTGCGAACTCCTCGATCTTGATCGCTCCACACTTTGGCAAGCTTGTGAGGGAGATCCCGGGACGCTGCTGCTGACCCATTTGCACCATCCTCCGGGAAGCCTGCCACCCCCTGAGCGGATGAATACGAGGGATTTTATCCCATGGACGGCGCAGAGGGTCCTGGCCGGGGAGACGGTCATTCTTTCGAACATGAACGACCTCCCGCCTGAAGCAGGCCGAGACCGAGAGACTATACGCGTATACGGCACCAAGTCGGATGTGGCAGTTCCGTTATCAGTTGGAGAAGGGCCGGTATTTGGCATGGTGACCTTCGCTGT
This sequence comes from uncultured Methylomirabilota bacterium, assembly GCA_963718295.1. GTDB lineage: Bacteria > Methylomirabilota > Methylomirabilia > CAVQYV01 > CAVQYV01 > CAVQYV01. The sequence continues at coordinate 193,134 of CAVQYV010000006.1, forward strand.
CATGCGGGAAGAGAGAACCTGGCCGGAGACGCTCGTGATGGGATTCGAGCTGGTCGCGCAGGTGTTTGCGAATGCCCTCGCCCGCAAGCAGGCCGACCAGGCCTTGCGCGAAAGCGAGACGAGGCTCAGTGTGGCGACCAATGCCGCGGGAGCGGGCCTGTGGATCATGGAGCCTGACACCGGCAGGGTCTGGGTGACACCAAAAACCCGGGAGTTATTTCATTTTGCCCCGGATGAAGAGCTGAACTATGAAAGTTTCTTCACGGTCATCCATCCGGAAGATCACGAGCGGGTCCACCAGGCTGTGCAGCGGGCCCTTCAGTCAGGAGAGGACCTCCATTGCGATTACCGGATCGCGCTCCCGGACGGAAACATCCGATGGATCGTCGCTCGCGGGCAACGGCATCTTCGATCAGCCGGAGAAGCGGATCGTTTGATGGGCGTGTCGCTTGACATCACCGAGCGCAAGCAGGCGGAGGAGGCCCTGGGAGAGCGCCTGCGGTTCGAACTGTTGCTGTCGGATCTCTCCGCCAGGTTCATGAACATAACTCCTGCTCAGGTGGCCCCTGAGATTGAAGACGCACTGAGAAAGATTCTCGAATTCTTCCAGGTCGACCGCTGCGCGCTGATTCGGATATTGCCGGGTAAGACCTCATTTCAAATCACCCATGTTGCCTCCTCGAATGATCTTTCGCCCGTACCCGTAGGGGTCGAACTGCCCGGATCCCTTTACCCGTGGGCGTACGAAAAGCTGGCAGAAAAGCACGAGGTGATGTCTATTTCAAAGCTTGATGATCTGCCGGCCGAGGCGAGCGTAGACAGGCAGACCTGCATCGAGCGGGGTATTCGATCCTATGTGAACATCCCACTCCTGATCGGTGAGTCCGTTGAGTTTATTCACGTCAGTTCAGTAAAGAGTGGGCGGGTCTGGCCGGAGGAACTCTTCCCGCGGCTGCGCCTGCTGGGTCAAATCTTCGTCAATGCCCTGGAGCGCAGGCGGGCGGAGGAGGCAACTCGAGAAAGCGAGAGGGCCCTGAGACAGAATGAAAGTGATCTCCGAAAGCTTGCGGGGAGACTGATTTACGCTCAGGAGGAGGAGCGGAGCCGCCTGGCTCGTGAGCTCCATGATGATTTAGCGCAACGTTTGGCGGTTTTTGCGATCGATGTGGGGCGACTCGGACAGCAGTTGATGGATCCGCCGGCCCCTGTTCGGGAAGAGCTTCGTGAGATGCAAAAGGGTATTATTAGAATTTCTCAAGATGTGCATGGCCTCTCGCGCCAACTTCACCCATCCATCCTGGACGATCTGGGGTTAATCAAGGCAGTCGAAGCGGAATGCACGAACGTTTCGAGGAGGGAAGGGATTGAAATCGTCTTCAACCATGAGAATATTCCAAGGGACATCCCGAAGGATATTTCTCTGTCTCTATACCGAATTATCCAGGAGGGGCTGAGTAACATTTCCAAGCATGCCTGTGCGGAGCACATCTCTGTTTCATTGAAGGGCATTGGTCATGACGTCTTGTTATCTGTTCAGGATGATGGCATTGGATTCGATTCAGCAGAAGTAAAGAAACAACCAGGTCTGGGACTCTCGAGTATGCGCGAACGGGCAAGGCTTATCCAGGGTAAATTCTCCGTTAAATCCCAGCCGGAAAAAGGAACGGTGATCACCGTTAGGGCGCCTTTAACGAGGGAGGGAGAATGAAGAAACCGCGTGTTCTATTGGCGGATGATCATAAGATCGTGCTCGAGGGATTGAAGAGCCTTCTGGGAGGTGAGTTTGAAGTTGTAGGAAGCGTGGAGGATGGACGAGCCCTCGTGGATCAAGTTGCCAGACTCCATCCGGATGTGATTGTGGCGGATATCTCGATGCCCCAGCTCAACGGCATTGAAGCGGCCCGACAGATTAAAAGAACCGATAAAAATATTAAAATTGTGTTTCTAACCATGCATTTAGACGCCACCTATGCAGCGAATGCCTTCGAGGCTGGCGCTTCAGGTTTCGTCTTGAAACACTCGGCCCCATCCGAATTGACCACGGCGATTCATGAAGCAATGAAGGGACGAACGTACGTGACTCCCCTGATTGCCGGAGACCTTATCCGCACCTATCGGGAAGGGGATTCACCGGAAAAGGATTTATTTAAGGAAATCAGCCCCCGACAGCGGGAGATTCTACAGCTCCTGGCTGAAGGGAAGTCTGGTAAAGAAATCGCATCCATTTTGAATATCTCAGCAAGGACCGTTGAATTCCACAAGTACCGGATGATGGAACAGCTCAACATTAAAACCAGTGTCGAATTGGTCCAGTACGCCGTGAAACACGGCATCATCTCCGTATAACGCTCGTAAAATTACTAGGTATCAGACCAGTAAATTTTCTCCTCCAAACAGGTAATCTCCCCAGTTGTTTTATTACCCGCCTCCTCGCTACAATGGAAGAAGTTTCAAATGCAAAGGCGGGGATAAAGTCCGCTCTGCCTTTCTGCCCGCTACATATTAGGGTGCAGGTGGCTCTGCAAGAACTTGCGCTGCTATTTTTTTCCGGAAATTCAGTTGTCAATCCTAATGGACGGACTCGGCGGAGGCGTCCGCGATCCCGGTATCCGCTTGGATGGTTCGCCCGAGTCGGGCGTGAATCGCCTGAACAAGGCCGGGAATTCCCCGGTTGTCAAACTAAACCAATCGAAGAAGGAGGCAAAAATTGAACACATGGAAAAGACGGATCGCCGCGGCCTGGTTCGCCTTCGGGGTGTTGACCCTGTTGACGACCGTTCCTACGGACGCCCGGGCCCAGACGCCGGCGGTGGATCCGGCCGCTGTCCAGATATTGAAAGGGATGACCGATTTTATGGACGGACTGCAGCAGTTCAGCGTGACTGCGCAGATCGTCGTCGAGGAGATGCACGTTTCGGGGCACCGGGTTGATTACGACATGTCGGTGACTACAACCGTCAAGCGGCCGAACAAGATGCGCGCAGTGCGCACAGGCGAATTGACGAACCAGAGATTCTTCTATGACGGCAAGACCATGACGGCGTACGACCCGGATAAAAAGGTCTATGCGACCGAGAAGGCGCCCGACACGGTTGAGAAGGTGATCACCTTCGCGCGCGAAACGGCCGGCGTTCTGCTCCCGGCCGCCGATCTGATCTACCGCAATGCCTTTCCGCTGATGATCCAGGATCTGACCCTGGCGACGGTGGTCGGCAAGGCGGTAGTAGGCGGCGTCAGGTGCGATCATCTGCTCTTCAGCCGCCCGGACGTCGATTTCCAGGTCTGGGTTTCCGAAGGCAAGCAGCCATTCCCGCGCAAGTATGTCGTCACCGAAACGGCTACCCCCGAAAAGTTCGCCATCACCGCGTTCCTGAATAACTGGAACCTTGCCCCAGCCGTGGACGATGCCCAGTTCAAGTTCGTGCCACCCGGGGGGACTCAGGAGATCTCTTTCGCGCAATTCGAAAAAACCCGCGGAGACAGCCGCTGAAACCAACAGGAGGGAAACCATGAAACCGATATGCAAGATTGCAGGAGCATTAATTGTTCTCTTCTTGATGTCTATTGCTGACATACCATATCTGTCCGAGAAACTGGTGCCCGAAGCCCAAGCGCTCCGCGGCCGAGGGGCCGCCTTCGTCGTCGGGGCCGCGGTCGGCTCAGCAAGCTCGGCCCCAGCTCCGGCCCCAGCTCCAGTCATTGTCAACGTGCCACCCCCAGCTCCAGCTCCAGCCGCAGCGCCCCCGCCGCAGGCGGCGCCACCCAAGTAACGGGCAGCCGCCTCCGGAACCCGTTACCGCTGGGGACCGTCGTTTCCGCCCTTCCTGGAGGATGTACTTCCACCCCGGTGGACGGGGTGAATTACTACTACTGTGGTGGAAACTTCTACGAGGCCAAGTATCAGGGAAGCACCCTGGTGTATGTAACGACGCAACCGAAATGAAAACATCGCGAACCTATTGAGCCAGGGATGAACATTTGAACGAGTGGCCGCACCATCAACCATAGAAGGGAGAAAGAACATGAGCAACTATCGATCCAACTGGCTGGCTACTGCAGCGCTTTTCATGCTGACTATTGTTGTTATCAGTGCGATGGTCGCCGCGCTGCCCGGTACGTCGAACGCGCGGGATCCAGGAATCAACCAACCCGGTGCAGCGGGCAACGTTGGAGCGGATCCCGGAATCAACCAACCCGGTGCAGCGGGCAACGTTGGAGCGGATCCCGGAATCAACCAACCCGGTGCAGCGGGCAACGTTGGAGCGGATCCCGGAATCAACCAACCCGGTGCAGCGGGCAACGTTGGAGCGGATCCAGGAATCAACCAACCCGGTGCAGCGGGAAATAGGAGAGGTGGCCGCCGCTAATGAGGATTAGGAAACCCGGGCGCCCTATAAATTCAGCGGCAAGCTCGAAAAGATCATTATTGGTGAAGTCGTAAGAAAGTCTCCAGAACGATGGTTTCGTAAAAAGTTCCAGCTACAAGACGCGCAAACACTGAGGAGTGAGGCGCGCTTACAAGGTGCGCCGCAGAGACGAAGTTGAGGCGCAATCCCGCCCCCAGGGGGACAAATGGACTTTTTACGAGACCATCATTATTAAAACCAGTGCCGAATTGGTCCAGTACGCCATGAAACACGGGATCCTCTCCGTATTACGCTCGTAAAATTACTAGGAAACAGACCAGCAAATTTTCTCTCCCAAACAGGTAATTTCCCCAGTTGTCTTGTTACCCGCCTCCTCGCTACAGTAACCCAAAAGCTTCAGATTGATCGTCTCGGTTTGCACCGATCGATTGAGATTTCGATGACCTTAGCTTCGAAGCCCGTCTTAGGATGGAGGCGGATTGTCACCCCCAAATAATTCCTGAAGTGCTTACGAACCCTCATCGAGGGAGCACCCAGAAGGGAATGACCATGCGACAAGGACGTATAATTCTTGCTGATAAACATTCAAACATGCTGGGAGGGATTCGACGGCTTCTTGAAGACGAGGTCGAAACGGTTCTGATGGTAGCCGACGAGATTTCGCTCAACCATGCCTTGGAGAATTTCAACCCCGATGTGGTGGTGGCAGATCTCTCGCTCTCCACTTCAACGGAAACAAACATTGCCTGGGTGCTAAAGAAAAATTTTCCCACAATAAAAGTCATTATTCTGAGCGTCCATGATGAAAAATCAGTGCTGGACGATGTGATGGCAGCTGGAGTTGAAGGCTTCGTTTTTAAGCCTAGAGCGGTGATCGATTTGATTCCAGCAATTCGCGGAGTACTGCAGGGCTGCAAATACATTTCGCCAGATATAAACGGGGCGTCGTGATCGAGGTTTAAATTTATTCGATTTGATCGCACCGCTCTTTCCGCAGTTTGCGTTCTTCGAAATGCGGTTGTCCATTACAAATAGTGACAGTAAGCAAGACTAACAAAATAAGGAGGGAAGGCAATGAAAGTCATTATCGTTGGCGGAGTGGCAGGCGGGGCGTCCTGTGCGGCGCGCCTGCGCAGGCTGGATGAAAACGCCGAGATCCTCATGGTGGAACGGGGGCCCTATGTTTCGTACGCGAACTGCGGTCTGCCCTACCACATCGGCGGCGTGATCGAAAAAGAGTCAAGCCTCCTCGTCGCGAGTGAAGCGATGTTCCGCGGCTGGTTCAAGATCGATGTGCGCACGAACTGCGAGGCCGTCAAGATCTCGCCGGACAAGAAGACCATCGACCTGCGCAATGTAGCGACCGGCGAGGTGAAGACCGAGTCCTACGACAAACTCGTGCTGTCGCCCGGCGCGGCCTCCGTTCATCCGCCCTTGCCCGGGATTGACCTCCCGGGGATATTCCACGTCAGGACCGTGCCCGAGGCGAAGGCGATCCGCGATTGGCTCGAGCGAGGCACCTCCTTCCTCGCCGGGATGCACAAGTACTCCGGCTTCCAGACGGTAAGGCCCAAGACCCGCGCGGTGGTCGTCGGGGGCGGATTCATCGGCCTCGAGACCGCCGAGAACCTCGTCCATCGCAAGTTCGACGTGACCCTCGTCGAGATGCTCGACCAGGTCCTGGCGCCGCTCGATCGGGAAATGGCGCGCGTTGTAGAGGGCTACGTGGAGCGGAACGGTATCCGCCTGGCGCTCAATGACGGGGTGTCCGGGTTCAAGCAGGCCGAGAACGGATCGCTTGAAGTTCTCACGAAATCCGGCAAGGTCTATCCGGCCGACATCGTGATCCTCGCACTCGGGGTGAGACCGGAGACCGCGCTGGCCAAGTCAGCAGGTCTGAAGATCGGCGAACGCGGCGGGATTCGGGTTGACGAGTACATGCGCACGAGCAACCCGGACATCTTCGCCGTCGGAGACGCCGTGGAGGTCAAGGACTTTCTGACCGGAGAGTGGAGCCTGATCCCGCTCGCCGGGCCGGCGAACCGGCAGGGCAGGATCGCGGCCGACGTGATCGCCGGACGCGACTCCCGCTACCGCGGCACCCAGGGCACCTCGATCATCGGACTCTTCGGTGCGGCGGCCGCCTGGACCGGCGTAAGTGAAAAGACGCTCATTCGGATCGGCGACAAGGATTTCGAGAAGATCTATTTTTACCCCAACTCCCACGCGGGGTACTACCCGGGAGCCAGGCCGATCGCGATGAAGGTCCTTTTCCGGAGATCCGACGGACGCCTCCTCGGCGCGCAGGCGCTCGGCCTGGATGGCGTGGACAAGCGGATCAGCGCTCTGGCCATGGCGATCCAGATGAAGGCGACGATCTACGACCTCGAGGAAGCAGAGCTGTGCTATGCGCCCCAGTTCGGAAGCGCGAAGGACCCCGTCAACTTCGCGGGGATGATCGCGGCCGATGTCCTGCGCGGCGACATGCCGGTCAATCACTGGGATGCGGTAGCAAAGGAGTTCCTCCTCGACGTGCGCGAGCCCGTGGAACTCGCCGTGGAAAATGTGCTGGGCGCGGTCAACATCCCGATCGGTCAGCTCCGCGCGCGACTCGGCGAGCTGCCGCGCGACCGCGAGATCAACGTCATCTGCCGTTCCGGCGGACGCGCATACTATGCAACGCGCATCCTTCTGCAGAACGGGTTCAAGGCCCGGGTCATCCCCGGAGGCATGCTGTCGCGGGTTCACGCTACGACCTTCTGGGAGAGTTGAAGCAAGGAAAGCTTCTCTCTGCTTACCGGTGCGGAGGCGCTGTCGGTCGCCGGGGCGGGGAAATGATGCGGGGAAGGAAAGGTGGAGATCATGAGCAGCCCTGAAAAGAAAAGAAGGAACTGGAAGAAGATCCTCTTCGAGGAGTTTATCGAGTAGTGGTGCAATGTCGCATATCTTGCCGTGGTGTTCTCCGCTTTCACGCAGTACCGAAGATTGGTTCTGGCTGCCTATGATGATGCCGCTGGAAGAACTGTTGAAAAAGCTGTTTGGCATATTGTTTTAGGGAAGGGCATGGGGTGATGGAGAGATTCGGAGAAAAACCGGAGGAAAATAATGGGTGACACAGAACTCAAAACGAGCGACATCTTGGCGCTGGACCGCACCCGGATGGCTGCCGAGCGCACCCTCATGGGGTGGATCCGAACCGCTCTTTCCCTGATCGGTTTCGGGTTTACCATCTACAAGTTCCTGGAAGCCCTCCAGTCCAAGGAATTTGCGTCACAAGCGGTCAGGCCGCATTCCGCGCGTGTCGTGGGGGCTACGCTGATCAGCATCGGGCTTTTCTCGCTGGTCATCGCCTGTATTCAACATTGGAAATATGTAAAGAAATTGAGGCCGGATCAACCGTATAGCCCCTGGGACCTGGGTTTGGTCGTCTGTGGTCTGATCGGACTTCTCGGCCTGGCCATGATCGTAAGCATCATTCTCAGGGCCGGTCCCTTAGGGTGATCGTCGGAGCAACCAAATTCCAAAACATCTCCAGAGGCATGATGTCGCGTTCGATGCTCGTGGCCACGTGAAATGGAGGCAACTGACAGGAGGGGTATATGGAAAAGTTTTCATTGATCTTCACAATATTCTTTATGCTCCTTGGGCCGGTTAAGATTATCCCGCCCTTCGCCGGGTTGACGCGAGGCGCGGATGTCCGGTTCAAGCGGGACGTGGCGATCCGGGGAGGGGTGATCGCAACAGTGCTCTGCGTTTTCGTGGCGCTGGCCGGGGGGACTCTCTTGGGCAAGTATCGCATTTCCCTTGACGCGGTGCGGATCGCGGGAGGATTGGTCCTGCTGATCGCCGCGCTGCAGGTGATGTTCCGAAAAGCGCAGTCGTCAAGCCCCCGCTCCGGCAGCCCCAACGCGATCCAACTCGCCGTCTCGCCGGTTGCCGTTCCGATCATCGTGCCTCATGCCGGCGTCGCCGCCATTTTGATCTTCACGATGCTTGCGCCGGAGTACCCTGGAATGATGAAGGCCGTAGCCATCTGCCTGGCGATCATGATGGCGCTCGATTTCCTGGTGATGTACTTCATCGACCAGGTCATGGAGACGCCGGGCCTGATGATCGTTCTCACGGTGCTCGGTTCCGTACTGGTATTTGTGCAGGTGGGTCTGGCCATACAGATGATCCTGAACGCTCTCAAGAGTTTGGGAGTCATCCAGTCCTAATTCGAATAGACTTGCCTCAGAAAGTAGGTGAGCCGAGGTTAAGAAATGACTTCGCTTCGATGTTGTCAAATTGAGCAGGCTGGGGAAAGAACTGCTCGAGGAACGCTGGAAGAAGGTGACTGGGGACAAGCCTCCCGGGAAGACTGCGCTTCGGCTCGGGTAGCCGGAGGGATGCACCGCCGAGGAGAAGAGGACGTTCACGAGTGGCCGGGTCGTGGTCGCTCCATTGGGTCTTCATGAACTGAAAGGAAGAGAAAGATGAACACAGACAACCTGATCACCCCGGAAGGCCTGGCGGCAAGCCTCAAGATGGCCGCCGAGGGCATGAAGAAGAAGCCCGGCGTGATGAAGTCCACCGCGGGCTACATGGAACTGCTCAACACGTACGTCGAGCGGATCACCACGGCGAAGGACCAGGGCAAGTTCGTCGTCACCCACGGCACCCAGCAACCTCTCGAGATCTACGAGGCGATGGACGTGGTGGGCGTCTTCAACGAGTTCTGGGGTGTCATTTCCGACGTCGTGATGTTGGAGTCCGTCCCCGAGGCCCTGAGCATCTCGCTGTCCACCGGCACGCCGAACGAGGTCTGCTCGTTCTTCCGCAACATGGACGGCCTGCTGCACGTGGGCTTGTGGCCCAAAACGGATGCCTTTGTCTATGCCACCTCTTCGTGCGACAACGTCAAGGCATTCCACACGCTGGGTCGGCGCTACGGCATCCCCGACTTCGGCCTGGAGCGGCCCTACCACCCCTTCACGCCGCGGGCGATGGAACATTGGCGCGAAGAGCACAAGCGCCTGATCGCCTTCCTGGAAGAGAAGACCGGCAAGAAGATGGACTACGACCGCCTGAAGGAGACGGTGCGCCTGTCCTACCGCCTCACAGAACTCGCGCTCGAGCTCGACGACCTCGTGGCGCATGTCCCGACGCCGATGTCCGGCGAGTGCTTCGGCGGCGTGCTGCTGGCGCTGCGACTGATGTGCGGCACCCAGGAGGCGGTGGACTTCCTGGAAATGCTCAAAGCGGAGCTCGAGGAACGCACCGCCAACGGTGTCGGCGCCGTGCCGAACGAGCGTTTCCGGGTCATCTGGAGCAGCTTCACCCCGTTCTTTGACCCCAGCCTGATGGGCTTCATGCAGCAGAAGTACGGCGCCGTCTCGGTGACTGAGGTGCTGCAGCGCTGGCGCGGGCAGGCGAACTGGGTGCTCGATCCGGACGACCCGATCGGCAACCTGGCCTACCGGACCCAGCTCGCGCCCGGCAACTGCCAGTACTCGCCTTCGCCCGACTGGGCCGGGCAGGTCGTCGAGCAGGCCCGCAAGTTCAAGGCGGACGGGGCCATCTTCAACAACAACTGGGGCTGCAAGCAGGCCGCGGGCCTGGGCCCGATGGTGCGCGACGAGCTGATGCGCCAGTGCAAGGTGCCGACCTTGACGCTCAACGTCGACGTGATCGACGCCACCTTCACCAGCCGGGCCGAGATCGAGGCCCAGCTGGACAGCTTCTTCGAGATGATCGCGTCGAGCCAGGCTTACCAGGAAAGGAGGGCCACAGCATGAACGCGCCACTGCAAGCTCTGAACGAAATGCAGAGACTCACCTCCCCGTTCCCGGAGAGCGTCACGATCAAGGAGTGGAAGGCCGCCGGCAAGAAGGTGCTTGGCTGGGTCAACCCCTACGTGCCCGAGGAGATCATCTACGCCGCCGGCATGCTGCCCTTCCAGGTCAGCGGCAACAACGAGCCGGTGCAGATGCAGGGTGCCGAGGCCTACATCCTCTCCAACTCCTGCTCCTACATCCGCACCTGCTGGCAGCTGCAGCTCGACAAGAAGTACGGCTTCCTCGACGGCCTCGTCTCCTCGAGCATGTGCGACCAGGACAAGCGGCTGTACAGCGTGTGGGAGTACTACCAGAAGCTGCCGTTCATGGAAATCCTCTACGCGCCGCGCAAGCGCGACGAGGCGGCGGTTCAGCTGTACCTGGCCGACATCGAGGACTTCCGGGACCATCTCTCGCTGTTCGGCTTCAGGCGGATCCCGCAACGCGACCTGGCCGACGCGATCCTCGTCTACAACCGCGGACGCGAGCTCATGCGAAAGCTCTACGAGCTGCGTAAGCGCGATCGACCGCCGGTGACCGGGGCCGAAGCCCTGGAGGTGAGCAAGGCGGCCGCCCGCCTGCCACGCGACCAGTTCAACGCGCTGATGGAGCAATTGCTCGACGAGATCGAGCGCGGCGGTCGCGAGATCAAGAAGTCCCGGCGCCTGATGGTCATCGGCAACGACCTGCACAACGCCACCCAGATCGAGGCGCTCGAGGGGCTGGACGCGGTGGTGGTCGTGGATGAGATGAACTGCGGCATCCGCTACGCCTGGGGGCAGGTCGACACGCAGTTGCCGCCGATGGAGGCGCTGGCGCGCTATTACGTGCTGGGCCGCCCGGTCGACATGCACACCTGGAATTCCGACGGTCGGCTCGAGTTCATCGGGGAGATGGTCGAGCAGTACAAGGTCGACGGCATCGTCTCCGAGATCGTGCGCTTTTGCACCTACAACGGCTGGGACAAGTGGGATCTCAAGAAGCAGATGGAAGCGCGCGGCGTCCCGATCCTGGACATCGACCTGGAGTACGGTCACCCGGCGGGGGCGCAGGTGAAGATCCGCGCCGAGGCGTTCATGGAGATGCTCGAAAGCCGGGCCGTTTAGCCCGGCGCGATTACCGATTACTGATTGGAGAATTAACTATGAGCAAAGCAACTACAGCCGAGCAAACCAGGACGCTCAGCACTGTGCCGCTGAACTGGAAGGAAGTCTTCTACACCAACTGCGGCATGGTGTCGGCGAGCAACGTCGACCAGGAACTGGGCTGGTGCAAGACCGACTTCAAGGCGATCGGCGTCGATTACTCCTACTTCCGGAGCCGCCGCGAGAACGACTGGTACCCGCACTACATCCATAACCTCGACAACCTGATCCGCTTCGGTGGGCTCTACCCGCCGATCCACGTCGAGGCGGACATACGCCGCACGCGCCTGCTGGGTGCGACGCCGACCTACGAGGGCGGCTGCATGCTGGTGCGGGCCAAAGACCCCATCTACAAGATGAGCCACCTGAAGGGTAAGCGCATCGGCCTGTCCAAGAGCCTGAACACGCTGAAGAACGACTGGTGGCGCATCACCGAGCACTACGGAATCCTCAACATGCTGATGCTGAACGACATGAGCATCGAGGACGTGGAGGTCGTCGAGTTTCCGTATGCGGACGACTGGTACAGCGACCCGAAGATGCTCGAGCCGCTGGTCAGCGCGACCGACCTCTACATGGGTGCCATGGACCACAAGCGCAACCAGGCCTTCCGCCCGCTGGAGGCGGCGCTGCTGGCAGGCAAGGTCGACGCGATCTACACACACAGCAAGACCTGGCAGCACCTGCAGGAAGACACCGGCAAGATCGCGGCCATCGAGGACCTGTCGCGCTACCCGGACTGGCGGCTGCAGGCCAACAACGAGCCCGCGGTCATCACCTGCAGCGACGTGATGGCCGAGCAGCACCCCGAACTGGTCGTCACCTTCCTCAAGGCGATGATCAAGGTCGGGCGCTGGTCCAACGAGCACAAGCATGCCGCGGCCGCGATCCTCGATCGCCAGACCTTCTACCGCGACGTAGAGGATACGTACGAGGGCATCAAGCACATCGACATGGTGCCGAGCCTGTCGCTGAAGAACCTGGCGCAGATCGAGATCGGCAAGGACTTCATGCTGAAGCACGGCTATATCAAGCGCGACTTCGACGTACAGCAGTGGGCCGCACCGGAGTTCCTGGAGCAGGCAGCCAAGGAACTGATCGAGGAACAGTGGAAGAAAGCGACCGCGGCAAAGCTCCCCGAACCCACCGCAGTTCGGCTCGGATAGACGGGGGGAAAACCATGGCTGTCGTTGGAATTGACTTGGGATCGCAGTCCACCAAGGTCGTGATCCTGGAAGGCGACGTGATTGTCGGTGGCGCCTCGCTGCAGACCGGGGAATCGGCGGAGACCGAGGCCCGGATGGCGGTGCAGGAAGCGCTGCGGCAGACGGGCCTCAAGCGCGAGGACCTGAAGGCCGCGGTGGCGACCGGCACCCTCGCTGTGCCCGTCACCGCGGCTGTGAACATCGCGGCCCTGAAGCAACGCTCGGCGGCGAGTTGCATCGCCACGGGAGCCTACTTCCGCTTTCCCCAGGCGCGGACGGTCCTGTATGTCGGCGCCGACAGCTCGATGGCCGTCCGGCTGTCGGCCGATGGCCAGGTCGAGGACTCGGTGAGGAACGAGCGCTGCGCAGTGTCTTCGGGGGCGCTGCTGGACATCGTGAGCCGCATGCTGGAAATCCCGGTGGAGGAGATGGGCCCGATGTCGCTGCAGGCCACCGCCCCGGAGATCGTGTCCAGCCGGTGCGTGGTCTTCGCCGAGGGCGAGATCCTGTCCTTCATCCACAAGGACCCGCCGGTCTCCGTTCCAGATGTGCTCGCCGGCGTGAACCAGTGCATCGCCGACGGCCTGTGGGGAATGGTGCAGAAGGTGGGCGTGCCGTCCGAGCTGCTGCTGTGCGGCGGGGTCGCCAGAAATGTGGGCATCGTCAAGGCCATCGAAGCCCACCTCGGCAAAGCGGCACTGGTGCCTCCACAGCCGCAGTACGTGCGGGCACTGGGCGCGGCCCTGTTCGCCCGCCAGCTTCAGCACGAAGGCGGTGCGCCATGCTGACGATGGGAATCGATATCGGTTCGCGCAGTTCCAAGTGCGTCATCCTCGACGACGGGCAGTTGCTGACCTACGGCAGCATCGAGACCGGCCCCAATATCCTCAAGACAGCTCATGCGGTGGTGGAGGCAGCCGTCCACCGCCGCACTGGCTTATGGGGCGAGTACCGGATGCCGTTGCCCGACGTGAAAGTCGACCATCTGAAGATCCAGGACATGGCCTGCATCGTGTCGACGGGCTACGGGCGCGCCGTCGTGCCCTTCGCGCACCGCGCCATCACCGAGATCACCTGCCACTGCCGCGGCGCGCAGTGGTTTGTACCCGGGGTCTCCACCGTCCTCGACGTCGGCGGGCAGGACAGCAAGGGCATCCGGGTCGGCCCGAAGGGTGAGGTCGCCGACTTCGTGATGAACGACAAGTGCGCCGGCGGCACCGGTCGCTTCATGGAAATCGTCGCGGAGGCCCTGCACGTCCCCCTGGACGAGATCGGTCCGCTGGCGCTGCAGAGCACGAAAGTCCTGCCGTTCAGCTCGACCTGCGCGGCCTTCGGCCGGGGGTCGGCGGTCACGATGCTCAAGGAAGGCGAGCGCAAGGAGGACATCCTGGCCGGGCTGCACGAGTCGATCGCCACGCGGGTCATGGCCCTGGTCAGGAAGGTCGGCATCGCGGACAAGTTCGTGATCTCCGGCGGCATCGGCAGGAATGTCGGGCTGGTGAGCAAGATCGAACAGAGGCTCGACGGGTTGAAGGTCACCCTGCCGCAGGAACCGATGATCGTCGGGGCCGTAGGGGCGGCCCTGTTCGCCCTCGACCGGGCCAAGAAACAAACCTAATGAAGGAATCAATAAACTTCGGCTGGGGCAACCGGGAGGAACCTCGGGTGAAAAGGAGGAGATATTCAGGGGTAACGAATTAATAGGTGGCGAAGGAAGAATCTAAAATGAGAAAGGAGGGGATTTGCGACCATCCGATTCAATTTTCGTAAAGTGCATAACCAGGTTTGTCCAGGCGACCGGGTCTGGCTTTGAACAAATCGCCATCACCGCCGGTCCGGTGAGGCACGAAAACAAAAAGGAGAAAACACATGCACAAGAAACTGACAGATATGCACCCAGTAGACGACTTCGTCACCCAAAACACCCCGGGCCTCAAGATCTGGGATGAGCGATGGGGCGGCATGCAGTGTGCCTACCACGTCTTTGCCCCGGGCACTGACTTCACAGACATTCTGAAGGGAAAGGGACTGGAGCACGATCTGTGCGGGGTTGAACACTGGGCTTACGTTTTGAAGGGCTCGGTGGAGGTCATTTACCTTGACGGGACCATTGAGATTTGCCGCGCTGGGGAAGTGTGCTTCTGGCCGGCTCCGCACAACTTCAAGTCGAAGGAAGGGGCCGAGATCATCCAGTTCAGCACCGATGGAGGGTTGGCTGCGCAAGGCAAGAGAATCCAGGAGTTTGTCGCGAAACAGATGAAGAAGTAATTGTTAATGCGCCCCGAACATTATGGCGCGGTGCTCCCGCGCCCTAATTCCCTAAAAGGAGGAAACAAAATGAAATTGAAAACAGGTGTGGATCCCACGAGCAGGATTAGCTTCAAGAACACCCGCGGCCTTCCCTTCCACGGGATGGGGGCCTTTGTCGGCATCGGCAAGACCCAGCGGGCACACGTCTACACGGCGGCATCGATCCCCGTCGACCCCGAGGCCTACAAGAAGATCGATCCCAAGAAACTGGCGGTCGAACTCGGCGTGGACATGTGCGCTGTCAACAGCGGACGCTTCTGGATGATGGACGAAATCGAGTTCGTCGTCGGCGACGTCCAGAACTTCCACGGTGTCGAGTTGCGCTGGGGCGGGGACATGACCGGGGCCGAGATGGTCTCCCAGATGCAGAACGCCTACGTGCCCTCGCTGATCCGGCGCAACTCGGTCTGGACGTTCAAGGCGGGCAAACCGGTGTTCCTGCTGCGCGAGCCGGGCGGCCCGGTCTGGGTCCTGCAGGAATATACCAAGGCGGTGGATCCGGGCCTGACCCCTGACAACCTCAACGAGTTGGGCGGCAAGCTGAAGAACCTGCCGCAAGGCTGGAAGTTCGAAACCAAGCTGCTGACCGAGGACCTGGTGCTGGACACGGGTCGCGCCGGAAGCTGGGCAGCCATCATCCGCGACGATCTGCACTGCACCTACCAGGGCTGCGGCTACGGCAAGGACACCAGCGCCAACTATGTGCCGTAACCCGCAGTAGGTGCTGCGAACCGGCAGGAAGACCCGACCGGGCGGTCGCTGCGACCGCCCGGTCAGACGCCGGTGCACCTAATCGAAGTGGCAGATCCCGGGTTCGCAAGCCACTGGAAGAAGTCAGCATCGAGCGACAGAAAGAGGAGTTACTCATGATCATACGTTTGCTGCGAAACGTCCTTTGGCCCGCGGGTGTTGCCTTGCTCTTTCGCGGGCGGCCTCTTCACGGCCGCTCCGACCCTGCCGGGGCACAAACCGCGAAGCCCGCGGCCGCGGGTAGCCAGCTTCCCAAGGCGAAACAGACGACCCTCGGTCTCTATGTGACCGCCGCGCAGGCCTACGAAATGTGGAAAGCCTCACCAGACAAGGTCAAGGTCATCGACGTGCGGACTCCCGAGGAGTTCGCTTTCGTCGGCCACCCGGAGATGGCCTGGAACATACCGTTGGCCTTCGTGAGCTACCAGAGAAAGGGCGGCAAGTTCACGTACGCACCGCAAATGAACAAGGCTTTCGTCGCCCAGGTCAAGGAGATCGCCCAGCCGACCGACATCCTGCTGGTCACGTGCAGGTCCGGCGGCCGCGGCGCAATGGCCGTCAACCAGCTTGCCGCGGCCTGCTTCACGAAGGCGTACAACATCGTCGATGGAATCGAAGGAGACACGGTGGACGATCCCGAGAGTGTCTTTCACGGAAAGAGGATGAAGAACGGCTGGAAGAACTCGGCGCCCTATGTGTACAACGTCGATCCCGAGAAGATCATCATCGAAGAAGGCGCTTCCCAACAGATGAGGTGACGAACCTCGGCGCCAAGAGGAATGTCGCGACGATGCCAACGGCATCCCCGCGACTCCCTGAGAGTGGCGCAAGCGCGCCGCCGAAAAAACCTCAGGAAGATGAAGCGCACGCTGACTCCAGACAACTTGTTCAGGACGGTCGCCAACTTCGTGACCTCGATCCCCGTTCTTGTCAGGGCGTTACGCAGCCCGAAGACCTCTGCTGCGCTGCGTGAGAAGGTGGTGCTCGGCGTGACCTCGATCAACGACTGCCGCTATTGCGAGTGGGGTCATACCCACTGGGCGATGGCCCACGGGGTGCCGCTGGAGGAGGTCAACCAGATCCTCGGCCTTCAGATCGAGTCGCTGGAGGCAAAGAACCCGGCCGAAGCCGCGGCGATCCTGTTCGCTCAACACTACGCGGAGCAACTCGACCAGTTCGATCCGGAATCGATAGAGAACCTGCGCAAGTACTACAGCGACGTCCAGGTGACCGAAATCCTCGCCTACGTGCGCGCAATCACGCTCACCAACCTGAGCGGCAACACCGTGGACGCGTTTCTTGACCGCTTCCGCAGCCATGGCCAGCCCATCAGCTTCTTCCAAGGTGTGGTGGGTGCGGCCCTCTCTCCGGTGTTACTGACGGTGATCCTGCTGGCAAAGATCGAACGCAAGTTGGGTATAGCTGAGATGCGGTCCCGCTGGCACCGACCTCGCCAGGATGGCCCGCCGAACCCGGACCTTAGAGGAGACTCATCATGAATGCACCGCTGCCGGAGCTTTGCGCACGCCTGGGTGAACTCTCCCGCGACCTAGAGATCCATGTCATTTGCCGTTCCGGCCAGCGCGCTTGTTATGCGACGAGGATACTTTTTCAGAACGGATTCAAAGCCAAGAACGTATCGGCAGGGATGCTTTCCCTGGCGCACAATTACCTGCTTGATGCCAACAGGGAAGGGGATTGATACATGATGGCAATCCACCATATCGCTGTCTTGCTCATCCTGATTTCCGGGATATGGCTTGTGGTATTCCATTTCAAAATTCCGGATCGTTCAGGAATTCTCACTCTAGGAGGGTCTCACCATATTGAACTGACACGCTATACAGGAAATATGAAATAAATCAGGGAGTTAAAGGAGGAAATGCAGATGAGAACCCATTCTTTTAAAGTTCTAATTGCTGTTTCAGTGATGTTGGTTCTAACTGTTTTCCCCCCCTTGCCGGCACTTGCAGAGGGAAGTAATTTCTATACGAGCTTAAAGGCGGGGGCTTTCTTTCCTCAAACAGATGACTTTGAAAATGCTGACACTGGATTCAATGGGGAAGTTGCATTCGGTTATCAATTTATCAAATATTTAGCATTAGAGATGGGCGCGGGATATTTGCACACTGGAGGGGATAGAAGCTCGACCGGAAACGAATCAGGGATTGACTATTCCATTGAAGCCTCGGCTGATGTAGATGTCCTCCCGGTTACGCTAAGCCTAAAGGGAATATTACCCGTCGGAAAATGGGAATTCTACGGCATAGGAGGACTTGGGGCCTATTTTCTTTGGGCCGAAGTAAAGGGTACTGCCGTTGCCGATGGAAGGACTGGGAGTAAGACCGTGAAAGACAATGCAATGAAATTTGGCGCTCATCTGGGGTTAGGGGTTGATTACAACATCACGCCTAAAATATTCATTGGGGCAGAGGGCAAGTACATCTGGATGAGTGAAACGAAGCTTGAGGGTACAGTTGTGGGGGTACCTGTAGAGACTTCGTTCAAAATGGATGGGATTATTGCCACCGCGGTTCTTGGGTTTAGGTTTTAGAATTTCACAAAGTTGCATGCCGCTCATCGGATAAAGCGATATCCCCAATTATAAGTAGTACTGAAATTTAGACAAACGGAGCCCATCGATGAATATCGAGCAATCCCGTCTCGAAGAAGCCCGAGCGACGAAAGCTCCCTGGAAGAAATGGGGACCTTACCTGAGCGAACGTCAGTGGGGGGAACCGTCCGTGAGGACTACAGCGAAAGCGGAGATGCCTGGAATTACTTCACCCACGACCAGGCCCGTTCGCGGGCCTACCGTAAAACAGGCTCATCGAGGCGGCCGGGACTGGCTGTTAAGAAACCGCGATCATCGCCGGTCTGGTGATGCGTGAGGTTACTAGCCTGAAGAAGGAGATTATCCATGGGTACAGAGGAACCCCAGGCTCTGCCCCGCCCGCGCTTCTCCAGGAGAAGGCTGGCCTTGGCCTTCACCATCGCCGCGCTGGCCGACGGGCTCTCGGTCTTTTTGACGCTCACGCCGCCGGTGCAGTGGGCTGTCGATCTGATGACAGCAATCTTGCTGTTCACGGTTCTCGGCCGGCAATGGATCTTGCTGCCCGGTCTGATCATGGAGGCGATCCCCGGTCTCTACATCTTCCCCTTCTGGGTTCTCGTGGTGGGGGCAGTGGCCATGTGGGGAACAGCGCGGCCAAAACTGAAAGGATAAAATCCCCAGCGATGAAACCTTTTCACCAACTCCCGTAACCCCAATAAGCCCGAAGGCCTGAAAGGGGACGAGTGATGAATAGAGAGAGCAAAGAGAAATGAAAAAGAAGTTCATGTTGGGTGCGCTTTGCCTGGCGGTGATCCTGTTCGCAACATCCCTGTGGGCAGCGGATGCTCCTGTGACCACTGCGTCCTCGGAGGGCGAGCCAGGGCCAGACTTGACCGAGATCAACAAGAAAATCACGAATCCGGTGAGCGACCTCTGGTCCATCGCTTTTCAGCAGAATAATTTCATGTTGGACATGGGTGCGGGCCAACCGGACCACTGGAATTCGAACCTCAATTTTCAGCCCGTATTGCCTGTAGCGCTGACCAGTAATTGGAATCTGATCACGAGGCCGGTCATAACACTCTTCAACTCCGTGCCGCACCCGGACCCGAACAATCCTGCTGACATCGAGCGCACGACGGGGTTCGGGGACACCGTTTTAATGGAGTTGCTCTCGCCAAGCCCGAAGCTCGCCGGGAAATGGCTCCTCGGGCTTGGTCCCACGTTTATCTTTCCCACAGCCTCCTCTGACTACACCGGCCAGGGAAAGTGGCAGGCGGGGCCTGCAGCCATCGTGGGCTACCTCTCGGAGAAGTGGATCCTTGGCGCCCTTGTTCAGAACTGGACATCTTTTGATGGTTCTGGAAATCGTCAGGACGTGAACCAGATGAATCTTCAGCCCATTGCAGCCTATTTTCTGCCTGGTGGCTGGAGTATCGGATATTCCGGCAACGTACTGGCCAACTGGAAGGCCGACAAAGCGGGCGACGTCTGGACCGTCCCCCTCGGCCTGATCGTCGGCAAAGTTTTGAAAATCGGCAAACTTCCAGTCAGGATAGGTCTTGGAGGACAGTACATGGTTCATCACCCGGACACCTTCGGGCAGAAATGGAACATCCAGTTAATGGTGGTCCCTGTCTTACCGAAGCTCATCAAGGGGACTCTTTTTTAACTGAACAGGGAGGGTGGCAAGTGTCGAGTGACGAGGGAAATAATAGAGCGACCAGTTATTGGTAATCAGAAAAGAGACAGACGTCTCTATGTGAGAAGGAGCGATCTTGATTCAACGATACTTACCGCTTTTTAGTAATGCTTTGATTTCGTCGTGGGTACCCAGAAAAGAGACAAAAAGATCGGTGCGCCGGTCTTGGAAGATAAAACGCGACGTCAAGCTACCGCGACATTCAAAGAGCCTGTTCCCCAATTTGCGGATGGCGAGCCCGCTGTGGATGTGGGGTTGGCCGAAGATTTCGGTTAGCTCACACAACGCCAGCAGGCACTCTACCTTTTCGGTCTTAGGCAACTCCCGTAGGCGTCGAATCACGACTGGGTCGATCGTGAGAGCCTTAGCCAATCATCTTCCTCAGTTGTTCTGCCGTGACGGTAACCAGTTCTCCGGAGCGCTTGAGCTTTCGGTAGCGTCTGTCTGTGGCCTTTTCCAGGGCTGCGACCTGTTCGGGCGTCGCACCGTATTCGTGCTGCGCGTAGTCCGCGGACTCTACCGTGACTTTGCGCAGGGCGATGATGTCCGCCCCGCAGATAATCCCGATGTCTTCGCCATTGGAGGCGGCGGTCAACCAGCGGCCGAGATTTTTCTTGGCGTCAGTGATTGTTAGAGTCTTCATATGAACTTTATAAAAGCTCTATTCAGTCTTGTCAAGAAAATAATTTCGCTCAATGGCGACTGATTACTATTCAAATCAGGTGATCATTTTATGGCACAAGAGGGTATGAGTCAGATTGATTCGAAGGACACGATAACCCGCAGGGCTAACTTTTTTGTAGCTCTCTGGGCAGGAGGGATTTTGCTCCTTTATGCCATGGATGTTTCAAAAATTGCGTGAAGGATTATCAATGACCATAAAAGGACGGACCCGGTCACCCTATTTCGAAGCGCGCTGGCCCCCCGTACTGGCGGTACTGGCGGTGCTTTTACTGGCGGCGATACTGCCTGGGCGGATCAGCCTGTTCCCGGCTTGGGTTCCTTACGTCCTCGGAGTCGCAGTGCTCCTTGCGAGGCTCTTCGGCCTTGATCAGCCGGTAAGATACGGTCTGGTCCTATTGGCAATGGTGGCAGGAGCAGAGTCTATCCCACTACTAACGATGAATGCGAAAGGGAACGTAGGGCTTGCAGTTGGCCTGTTGGTGACGTCTATGGTCATCAATATCTTCTATCTACCCTTCATGCTCTCCATATTCCTGAAGGACGTCCACATAGACAAGATTCCTCTTCTTGTGAGACTCGGTCTTACTGTTGCCTTGCCGGTCCTCATCGGCCTGGTTGTGAAGGCGGTTAATGACAAGGCTACCACTTTTCTGGCCAAGTATGTGCGCAGAATTGCCAATCTGGCCATGATTGGGTCCGCCCCATCCAGAGAGTCCTGTGCAGGGTGGACCAAGAACGGGGCGGAATCGGGAGCGGCGCGGGAGATATGGAATGACAAAGAGCTTTAAACCCATCTTCACGATCACCAACCGGATCACCGCCGGGGCTGACCCGCATCGAACGGGCCCGGGGGTTCCTGGAGGCCGCGACATTGTCGGAGGCCTGGGTGCGCGAGATGGGCCGTCGTGCCTTGATCCTGGAAGCGCACCACACCACGCACATCGAGGGGACGCGCCTGACCTTGGAGCAGGCCGAGTGGCTGCTTGCGGGGAATCCGGTTCCCGAGGCCGATCCGGATGACGTGCGGGAACTGCTGAACTACAAGAAGGCGTTTGAATTCGTCTCCGAGTACCTCGAAGACGGAGGGCCGATCACCGAGGGGCTGATCTGGGAAATCCACAGATGCCTCGTCGAAGGTGTCCGAGGCGGGGCCGCGGCTCCCGGCCGGTATCGGAGAGTCCAGAACTACGTGGTCAACTCCGTTACCGGCGAGACGACCTATACACCGCCTCCGGCGCATGATGTCCCGATCATGATGGCGGAGTTGGTGGACTGGCTCAATCAGGAACGGGATGTCCATCCGGTGCTGGTAAGTGGCATCTCCCAGTTCCAGTTCGTGCATATCCACCCGTTCCTCGACGGCAACGGCCGGACGTCCCGGCTGCTCTCCACCCTGTGCCTCTACCGGTCTGGATACGACTTCAAGCGACTGTTCACCATCAGTGAGTACTACGACCGGGACCGGTCCGCCTTCTACCGGGCCATCCAGAGCGTTCGCGAGAGGGGCATGGACATGACCGGCTGGCTCGAATACTTCGTCGAGGGGTTGACCACCCAGCTTGCCGAGGTCAGGGCGCGCGGGGAGCAGGCCATCCGCCGGGATGTGCTCGTCAAAGAGCATCAACTTACGGACCGCCAGGCTAAGGCCCTCGGCCACATCCTGGAGCATGGTAGCCTGACCATCCAGGACTTCGAGCGCCTGTGCCCCGAGGTCAACCGCCGCTCTCTGCAGCGCGACCTAAAGGTTATGGTCGATATAGGGCTGTTGGTTTCCGAAGGAGCGACCAACAAGCTCGTTTACCGGATGAAGGGGGCCGGCTGAACTTGCGACAAACTCACGACTCGACTTGCGACAGCTCCTTTGGGTAGAGTAGCTGGGAAAGCGAGATCGATTGGGCTTCTGGTCCGCCGGGAACGGGCCTTCTCTTGCATAACTCGTTAAATTACGGCGGCCTTCTAGAAGTCCGATAGGGCGAACAATAGCTGCCGGAGACACATGAAATGTCGACCGAGGGGGATGTGGGGAACAAGGAGAAATACGATCCCCGTTCCTATATGAAGCTCGGGGAAGCTGCCCTGGCGGAACGGGTGAAGCAAGCGGTCATTGATCTGAGAGGTGTTGGAACCACCCTTTTTGGGAGCGGTCGTTGAAAGGCACAGGAAGAGATTCGGAAAAAAATGACTCTACAAGGAGGCCGGTGTGGCTACCAAGGTTGCAATTAACGGATTCGGAAGGCTCGCCTTTTAGGCGATGGTCGAACAGGGGCTCGTGGGAAAAGAGTTCGACGTGGCCGCGGTCGTGGATATAAGCACCGACGCGAAGTATTTTGCCTATCAATTGAAGTATGACTCCATCCACGGCCGATGTACGAAACCTCTTTTGACGGAGAAGAGCAGTCCTTCGTTAGAGGACATGGTGGGAGATCTTCCCGAGCATCAGGTTCTGGGAACGATATTGAAAATCTAAGGCTGCGTAGTAACTCCTAACCAATTAAGCGAATAAGCCAGGGCTCATAACCCTGGCTTTTCTTTTTTGGATTTTTATAACCCCTTGAAAAACGTCTGGTTTCCCGCTAAACGTTGATAGACAAGGGCCAGAAGGCTTTCGACCTATTCTATCTATTCCACCTGATCCACCCATTTTCCATGCGTTCCGGGCACAAATCGGACACACCCCATGGGGGGAACCAGCCGTCAAGTACTCCTCGGATATATTTACCCAGGCGCGTTCAAAGGTTTCTCTCACACACAGACAGAACCCTCGACCTTTTACAACCCCCCTTTTTTGATATTCACCCCGGATGGGCTATCCTGGTTCTGTCGATATCATGATATTGATACGTTCGACGGCGCCAAACTCCGATTATTAAACCGGGGTAAAAGCGCCGCTCAGTATCAACCCTGAGCATACCCCGGGCTTGAGACCGGGGAGTCGAATGGGTTGATTTTTTCAATATTTTGTATAGAATCAGCTGTATCGGAGATGAAACGTTTAGGGTCCAAAACAATTCTGAGAAGGCGGCGTAATGAATAAGAGCAGTAAAACAAGGCAGCAACTTCTCCTCGAGGCAGAAGAGCTTCGAACGCGGCTCGATGTCGCGCAGCAGCGCCTCCAAGAGGCCGACGAACGGATGCAGGCGGAAATGACCGAGCCCAAGCGGGCAGAGGAGGCCCTCGGACAGGTCCGTGATGGACTGGAAGAACGCCTTGAGACGCGACCGGCAGACCTGGCAAGAGCAAACGAACATATAGCGACATCTGAGGAAAGTCTGGAGGAACGGCTGAGGTTTGAGACGTTGCTGGCCGAAATTTCGTCTCGTTTTGTCAATGTGCCTGCCGGCGAGGTGGACCGAGAGATCGAGGATGCCCAGCGCCGCATCTGCGAGTCACTCGACCTCGACCTTTTGGCGGTTTGGCAGTTGTCGAACGAGGCCCCGGTTGTCCTCACGGCCACCCACTATTATACCGTCCAGCAAGGGCCTCAGCCGCCCGGGCTGCTGAGGCAAGAGGAGTTTCCTTGGTTCGTCAAGCAACTAATGGCTGGCCGCTTCGTTGCCATTTCTTCGCTGGAGGAGATGCCTGCAGAGGCTGCCCAAGACCGGGAAGTCTGCCGCCAATTGGGCATCAAATCGAATTTGAGCCTCCCGCTCTTGGTGGGGGGCGAGCCCCTCATTGGCGTGTTGGGCTTGAATACCACGCGGGCGGAACGCGACTGGCCGGACGCGCTGGTGAAGCAGCTGCAACTGATCGCGCAAATCTTTGCCAATGCGCTCGCCCGGAAACGCTTCGAACTGGCCTTGCGCGAAAGCGGGGAGCGACTAAGTGTGGCCGCTGACTCCGCCGACGTGGGGCTCTGGGTGCTGGATGGCCGCACACGCGTCTTCTGGGCCAGCGAGAAGGCTCGGGTGATCTTCGGGTATTCAGCGGACCAAGTCATCGGCATGGAGCGTTTCGAAGTGTCGGTTCATCCTGACGATTGGCAACTTGTTCGGGGAAGCATCGAGGGGGCCCTGCAGGCGGGTGAACTCCTGAACGTGGAATACCGCATTCGGCTTGGCGGTAGCCACACGCGATGGATCGCGTCCCGCGGACGGCCGTATTTCACTTCCACCGGCCAGCCGGATCGCGTGATGGGCGTCTCCATTGACATCACCGAGCGCAAGGAAACGGAGCAAGCCCTGGAAGAGCGGCTGAAGTTTGAGATTTTTTTAGCCGAAATTTCTGCGCGCTTTATCAACCTACCCTCCGACCAGATAGGTCGCGGCATTGAAGACGCACAGCGCTGCATCTGCGAACTCTTCGATCTTGGCCGCTCCACACTTTGGCAGATCTGTGAGGGAGAGCCCGGGTCGCGGCTGTTGCTGACATATGGGTATTTTCCGTCGGAACGCCCCGCACTCTCTGAGCGGATGAACGCTAACGATTTCTTCCCATGGGTGTCGCAGAAGGTCCTGGACGGGGAGACCGTCACTATTTCGAAATTGACCGATCTCCCGCCGGAAGCCGGCCGCGACCTGGAGAGCTTTCGCGCCTTTAACACCAAGTCCACCGTGGTAGTTCCGTTATCGGTCGGAGAAGGGCCCGTCTTTGGCATGTTGGCCTTCGGAGTCACGCGCGAGGAGAGAGTCTGGCCGGAGACGGCCCTGATGGGTATCAAGCTTGTGGCCCAGGTGTTTGCCAACGCGCTCGCCCGCAAGCAGATGGAGGAGCATCTCAAAGAACACCTCCATGAGATCGAGGTGCTCAAGGAGCGACTCGAAAGGGAGAATATCTATCTGCGGGAGGAGGTCAGACTCCTGGTTGAGCATACGGACATCGTGGGGCAAAGCGCTGCGATGAAGAAGGTCCTGAGCCAGGCGGAGCAGGTTGCCCGAACAGACTCTACGGTTCTTCTCCTGGGGGAAACCGGAACAGGAAAAGAACTGCTGGCCCGGGCCATCCACAGCATGAGTTTGCGGAAAGACCGGCCGCTGGTAACGGTCAACTGCGCTGCGCTTCCGCCCACGCTGATCGAAAGCGAGCTGTTCGGCCGCGAGAAAGGCGCTTACACGGGTGCCATGACCAAGATGATCGGTCGATTCGAAATTGCCGACGGTTCGACGCTCTTTCTCGATGAGATCGGCGAACTTCCCCTCGAGCTTCAGAGCAAGTTGCTCCGGGTTCTTGAGGAAGGCAGCTTCGAGCGGTTAGGTTCGACAAAGCCCCTGCACGTCAATGTCCGCACCATTGCCGCCACCAACCGGGACATTGAGCAGGAAGTGAAGGACGGCAAATTCAGGCGGGACCTCTTCTACCGGCTGAATGTGTTTCCCATTGTGATTCCACCCCTTCGTGAGCGCCCTGAAGATATTCCTCTCCTGGTTCGGGCGGCTGTCAAGGAATTTCAGAAAAGGATGGGAAAAGAGATCGAAAGCATTCCGAAAAAGACCATGCAAGCCCTGCAATCCTATTCCTGGCCGGGCAACGTAAGGGAGCTAAGGAATCTGATCGAGCACGCCATGATCTTGAGCAAGGGTAAAACCCTGGACGTTCATGTGCCTAAGCCTGCATCTTCAGAAACAGACGCTCTGGTAACCTCGAAGATATGGAGCGAATGCATATAGTGGCCGTGCTGGAGAAGACCGGCTGGCGCCTCGCTGGACAGGGCGGCGCCGCCGAGGTTCTTGGTCTAAAAAGAACAACCCTCCAGGCGAAAATGAAGAAATTAGGCATCAAGCGTTCCCCCAAGGCAATGCCGAATTAACATCTTCTGCCAATATATTGGCACATAATCCCGCCCCTTCCGTTTTGACCGTCCCGCCTCTTTTTCATCAAACTCCTTTTAATAACAGCGGCTTGGCAATATAACCGTTCTCCGGTTTTTCCTTGGCACGTAATCGGCAATCTCTTTACGTGATGTTGAAAACAGCCGTCAATTATTCTCGACAAGAGCATGGCGGATTTTTGTACCCAGAAGTAGCACTGGCGATCCTTCAGCAGAGTCAAGAAATGGAGAAGCACATGATTCTCGCGACCATAAGGATGACGATACCACCCCCAAAGCATGGTGAGGCATTGAAAATCCTCAGATGGATGGCTGAGCTATGCAGGGACGATCCTGGCTGTCTCAGTTGCCACATCTACGGGGACCAACAGGAAAACAACGTCCTTATGCTCGAAGAAGTTTGGAGGACCCGAGGAAGATCTGGACGTTCATATGCGCTCAGACGAATACCGCAACCTACTCCTGGTCTTGGAGATGGCACCCAAACAGCCCGAGATCAGGTTCGACACCATCTCGAGTTCGACGGGTATCGAGACCATCGAAAAGGCAAGAAGCCACGCGAGATGAATATACTGCTAATC
This sequence comes from uncultured Methylomirabilota bacterium, assembly GCA_963718295.1. Lineage (GTDB taxonomy): Bacteria > Methylomirabilota > Methylomirabilia > CAVQYV01 > CAVQYV01 > CAVQYV01. Next base: position 220,012 of record CAVQYV010000006.1, read on the forward strand.
TGCAAGGCCATAAGAAATGGGCGTGATTGGGAAAACAACACAACAATTAAAAGGAACAAGGAGGGACTATCATGAAAGTCATCATCGTTGGCGGAGTGGCCGGCGGCGCGTCGTGTGCGGCGCGCCTGCGCAGGTTGGATGAAAAGGCGGAAATCCTCATGGTGGAACGCGGGCCGTATGTTTCGTACGCGAACTGCGGGCTTCCCTACCATGTTGGCGGCGTGATTGAAAAAGAGTCGAGCCTCCTGGTGGCGACGGAACAGACGTTTCGCGCGCAGTTCGCGATCGATTGCCGGACGCGCTGCGAGGTGGTCGGGATCTCGCCGAAGAAGAAAACCGTGGAGCTCAAGAACCACGCTACCGGCGAGGTGACCACCGAGAAATACGACAAGCTCGTGCTCTCGCCCGGGGCGGCTCCGATCCGTCCGCCCCTGCCCGGAATCGATCTCCCGGGGATCTTTTCGGTGAGGACCGTGCCGGATGCGAGGGAGATCCGGGAGTGGATCGAACGGGGTTCAAGTGATTCGACCGGGGAGCACTCGTCCTCGGGATTCCAGCCGCTGGACAAAGCGAAGCGCGCGGTGGTGGTCGGCGGCGGATACATCGGCCTCGAGATGGCGGAAAACCTGGTCCATCGCGGGCTCGAAGTGACGCTGGTCGAGATGCTCGATCAGGTCATGGCCCCGCTCGATCCGGAATGCGCCCGCCTCGTCGAGCGCCACCTGGAAAAGCACGGTGTCCGCCTCGCGCTCAATGACGCGGTGGCCGGCTTCAAGCAGACGGCCAACGGCTCGCTCGAGGTTCTCACGAAATCCGGCAAGGCGCATCCGGCGGACATCGTGATCCTCGCCATCGGCGTGCGTCCGGAGACCGCGCTGGCGAAGATGGCCGGGCTCGAGATCGGCCAGCGCGGAGGGATCCGCGTCGACGAACAGATGCGCACGAGCGACCCGGATATTTTCGCCGTCGGCGACGCGGTCGAAGTCAAGGATTTCGTCACCGGCGAATGGTCCCTGATCCCGCTCGCCGGGCCGGCGAACCGGCAGGGCCGGATCGCGGCCGATGTGATCGCCGGGCGCGACTCCCGTTTCCGCGGCACCCAGGGCACCTCGGTCATCGGGGTCTTCGGGGCCACGGTCGCCACGACCGGCGCCAACGAAAAGCTCCTCACCCGGCTGGGCCAGAAGGATTTCGAAAAGGTCTATCTCTTCCCGAATTCGCACGCGGGGTATTACCCGGGCGCCAAGACGATCGTGCTGAAAGTCATTTTCCGGAAATCCGACGGACGTCTCCTCGGGGCGCAGGCGCTGGGCCAGGATGGCGTTGAGAAGCGGATCGATGCCCTTGCCATGGCGATCCAGATGGGCGCGACGGTGTACGACCTGGAAGAGGCCGAGCTCTGCTACGCGCCCCCGTTCGGAAGCGCGAAGGATCCCGTCAACTTCGCGGGGATGGTCGCCGCCGATGTCCTCCGGGGCGACATGCCGCTCTGTCACTGGGACTTCTGTGGACGGCGGGTTCCTCCTCGATGTGCGCAATCCGCCGGAACTCGCCGTGGAGCATGTGCCGGGCGCGGTCAACATCCCGCTGCCGGAGCTCCGCGCACGCCTGGGCGAACTCCCCCGCGACCGCGAGATCCTCGTCATCTGCCGCTCCGCCCAGCGCGCCTACTACGCGACGCGCATCCTTCTGCAGAACGGGTTCAAAGCCCGGAACATCTCCGGAGGCATGCTGTCGCGTTCGATGCTCGTGGCAAAGTGAAAGAATGAAATGCAATCTAGAAAGGGAAATACCGATACATAAGCCGCATACGAAGTCAGGTCATCCAGGCGGCCGGGCCTGTCTTTAAGGAATCGCCATCACCGCCGGTCCGGTGATGCCAAACAACAAAGATAAAAGGAGAAAACAAAATGGAAAAGACAAAGGAAGCAAAGAAGAGTTCCACAGGGCGGGTCAAGGCCGATAAAGCACGGATCGACCGGCTGAAAGAACAACTCAGGAGCACGCCTGCAGAGGTTGATTTTGAGCGGGTCAGGATCATGGAAGAGGTGTACGAGGACACCGCCGGCTACCAGCAGATCATCCGTAGAGCCAAGTTCATGGCAACCCTGCTGGAGAGGAAAAAGCTGTACATTGACGACAACCTCTTCGTGGGCAGCATGGCGAGCACCGTCAACGGCATCTACACCTATCCGGAATGGAACGTGGATTGGATGAAAGAAGAGAAGACCGTTGAGAAGTCGAAGACCCCGGAAGACCGGAAGGCGAACCAGTGGGCGCTCGATTACTGGGAAAAGCGTTCGCTGAAGCCCCGCACGCTTGAGATATTCGAAAAGAGGTATGGTTTTGATCCGAACCCTTCCTATGATTCCGGCTTCGTCATTAGTTTCTTTGACTGGCCCGGTGGCGGAGGCAACCTGAACTATCCCAGGGTTTACAACAATGGGCTTGCCAGCATGATCAAAGAGGTCGAGGAGCGCCAGATGGCCCTCGACATGCGGTTGCCGAATGCCAACAAGTTCTACTTCTATGAAGCCAGTCTCATTGTCATGAGGGCCATTGTTCGCCTGGCTCATCGCTATGCCGAACTGGCCAGGGAAATGGCGGCAAAGGAAAAGAACGAAACCCGTAAGGCGGAGTTGATCGCTATTGCCGAGACCTGCGAATGGGTTCCCGAGCATCCGGCCCGTAACCTGAGAGAGGCCATCCAGTGCCACTTCTTCTGTCACATCTGTCGCGGAAATCGAGCAGGTGGGTTGTGGCTATTCAGAGGCCTATCTGGGCCAGAACCTTGAGCCGTTCTATCAGCGCGACAAAGCGGCCGGGCTTGATCGGTCCGGAAGAAGCGACTTTCATGCTCGAGAACCTCTTCATCAAGCTGAACGAAATCGGCTATTACTATGGAGAGAAGGTCGCCTTGCAGAACTCTGCCGACCTGGGTCAGAGCATCTCGCTCGGAGGCTTTACCGAGGATGGGGAAGATGCCACCGCAGAAATGGACTATGTGATCCTCGATGCATGCTGACTACCTTCATTTGCCGCAGCCTCCGCTGTCGTGCATCTACACGGAGAGGATGAGTGGCAAATTCCTGGAAAAGGTCCTGGATGTCATCGGCACCGGTGTCGGCATGCCTCAGTTCGTGAATGGCGATGTGATGATGAAACGGGCCCTTCAATCTGTTCGCCGACTCCAAGAAGGGCATCACCCTGGAAAAAGCCAGGCGCACCTGTATCGGCGCCTGCGTGGGTTCATACATTCCCTACGAAACAGGTCACCCGGTGGAAGGGCAACCCAACCTGGGGAAGGTCATCGAGTTGACGATGAACAATGGCTTCGATCCCCGCACCAAGCAGCAGGTCGGACCCAAGACCGGGGATCCCGAGACCTTCAAGAACTTCGAAGAACTGTACGCGGCATTTCGAGAAGCAGCTGCAATTCAATGAGGAATCCTCCGCCGGGGTGCATGGATTGCCAGCATGTTGTGCGCTGACTTCCTCCCGGTTACCTGGCGCTCGCTCCTGACCGGGGGTTGCATTGAAACCGGCACCGAGGTCTGGAATGGCGGAGCCAATTACTACACAACTGCCCAGATTGTTGTCGGTGGCGTTGACGCGGCCAACTGGCTGATGGCGGTGAAAAAACTGGTCTTTGACGAGAAGAAGCTGACCATGGCCGAACTGAAAAAGGCGCTGGCCGCCAACTTCGAGGGGGAATACGAGAAAGTCAGGAAGATGTGCTATGAAGCTCCCAAGCATGGCAACGACATTCCTGAAGTGAACAGGCTGACGCACAGGGTGTACGAAAGTATCTTGTCAGGCTTTCAACAATGTAGATGGCGGTGGCAACTACATCAGCAAGGACATCAAATCAGCGCCGGATGCCTATACCAAGAGCATCCACAACCTGATGGGGCTGGTGACGGGGGCGCTGCCGAACGGTAAAAAAGCCGGGGTGGCACTCACCGATGGAAGTCTGTCGGCCATGCCGGGCACCGATGTCAACGGACCTACCGCGTTGGTGATGTCTGCGGCTAAAGGTCAGGATGCCATCAAGTACACCGCAACGCACATGAACATGAAACTCCCGCCTGATCAGCTGAAAACACGCAAGGGCCGGGATAACGTGTTGAATCTTGTCAAGACCTATTTTGACAATGATGGCTATCACATTCAGTTCAATGTCCTGGACACCGCACATCCTCAGGGACGCGCAGAAGCACCCTGAAAACTACCGTGACCTCGTGGTTCGGGTAGCCGGTTTCAGCGCTTTCTTCACCAAACTGCACCCGGGCGTGCAGGAGGAGGTCATCGCACGGACCTTGCAGAGTTTCAAATAGTGCTGAGATTCAACGGAACCGGTACGGCGTGGCGCTCCGTCACGCCGTACCGGAAGTTCGATTAACAAGGGAGGTACATTATGAGCATAGACATAGGTCATGCCGGTTTTCTCAGATCGCATTGCGATCAATGTGGGTGCCGGCTTCGTTCCGGGGATGAATGCCGTGATCATGGGGGCGGCCCTGGCGGCGGGCAAACTGGGATGGGAGATGATCGGCATCCGGGACGGGTTTGACGGGTTGCTGCACCCGGAACGCTACCCCGATGGCGGACTGGTGCCCCTCAGCCCCCAATTGGTTGAGAACCTGGATCCGGCCGCCGGGGGCATCCTGGGCCAATCGGTCCGGGTCGATCCGTTTCACGTCCGCACGGTCAATGAAGACAAGATGGTCGAGGAAGTGGACATGTCCGATGAGCTTTTAAAAAGGCTGAAGGCGGAAAATATCGATGCCTTGATCTCAGTCGTCGGCGGCCGGGGGCTGAGCATTTTCCATAAGCTCCATCGCAAAGGGCTCAATACGGTGTGCATCCCCCGGTCGATCGAGAACGACATTGCCGCCACCGCGGTGTCCTTTGGGTTCAACAGCGCCCTCAGCTTCACCATCGAAATGCTCGACCGGGCCCGTCAGGCGGCCCAGATCTGCCCGCAAAATTGCCGTGGTGGAGGTGCTGGGAGAGCAGGCCGGATGGCTGGCGCTGCAGGCCGGCATTGCGGTTTGTGCCGATGCGGTGCTGATCCCTGAGATCCCCTGCGATCTGAAGATGTTGGCCGCGAGGTTGAAGGACAAGATATCACCCAGGCGGCCTTACGGGCTGGTGGTGGTGGCCGAAGGGGCGAGAATCGTCGATCAGCCCGCAAGCCCAGGCGGATAAGCCAGCCGTCGATCCCCTCAAAGCTACGCTGTCGCCGCTGGCCACGGGTGATGCCAGTGACCACGTCATTCAGCGGTCGGGTCAGGCCGCCGAGGCCGTGGCGACCGGGCTGCAGCTGCTGATCGCCGAGGAAACCTTTCCCCTCGTCCTGGGTCCCTGGGCCAGGGGCGGCGCCCCCACGGCCGTCGACCGCCAACTCGGGATGGCTTACGGGGCCGGGGCGTTACGGGCCATAAGCGCCGGCAAGTATGGGGTGATGATCGCTTTTGTTCCTCCGGACATGAAGTTCGTGCCGCTGGCGGAAGCGATCAACAAAGTCAGAACGGTGCCTGCGGACAGCGAATTCATGCAGATCGCCCGGTCCCTCGGCATCTATCTCGGGAGGGAACTGTGAAAGATCAAACCAACAACCCATCCGACATCCAACCGGAACAGTCCTGAATATCCAGCGTTATTGCAGCCATGACGGCCCGGGCATACGCACAACCGTTTTCCTGAAGGGCTGCTCGCTCCGCTGCAAATGGTGCGGCAATCCCGAGAGCATCCGATGAAGCCGGAGCTGTCCTACGACCCCAAAAAGTGCACCGGCAAGAAGTGCGGCCTGTGTCTGAAGGCGCCCTTCCCTGAAGGCGCCTTCTATTTCGTGGAGGGCGACGATGAACACGTAAAAGTCAACTGGGATCTGGCCATGGACTGCGACCAGGCACTTGGCTTCGCTCTGCCCGACAGGCGCGCTCGAAATGTTCGGCAAGCTGATGACTGTCAATGAGGTGCTGGACGAGGTGGAGAAGGACGCCTCCTTCTACCGGAATACCGGTGGCGGCATGACGATCAGCGGCGGTGAGGTGATGCTTCAACCCGACTTCGCCGCAGCCTTGCTGAAAGGGGCCCACGAGCGCGGCTTCAATACGGCCATAGAAACAGCGTGCAATGTGCCCTGGTCTTTCATTGAAAAAGTTCTTCCCCACGTTGATACGATGCTGCACGACCACAAGCTGACGATCCCGGAGCGGCACAAGAAGTGGACCGGCGTGGACAACAAGCGGATCCTGGAGAACTTCAAGAAAGCCTACGAAACGTTTCCCGAATACGACTTCATCGCCCGCACGCCGCTGATCCCCGGCGTGAATGCCGACGAGGAGCATATCCGGGCGGTCCTGGCATTCATTCGCCCGCACAAGAACGTGATCGACTATGAGCTGCTGCCGTATCACCGCTTTGGCCTGGGCAAGTACGAGCTCCTGGGCGAGGTGTATGAACTGGACGATTACAAAACGCCGTCCGACGACCTGGTCGCGCACCTCCAGGCCATCATCGACGAAGCCTTCGGCCGCAGCGGCCACGAAAGAGAAAGGCGGCAAATAGCCTCGGTTCAGGGGCACAGCGAGGAGAGTCTATGAATAATACTGACAGAAAGGTTGACATTTATGAGCGGCTGGCGAAGCACTGGAGGCGCTTCCCGGCGGTTTTCCCCGAACGCCGTCCGGCGTGGAGATGGAGCTGATCAAGATGGCATTCTCGCCCGAGGAGGCCTTGCTGGCGGGCCAGATGAGCCGCACCCCCGAGACCCCGGCGGAGATCGCCAAGCGGGTCGGCCTGCCGGTGGACGAGGTAACCGCGTTGCTCAAGCCATGATACCCAGACGGATGGTGAGAGTGCGGCCTCAAAGGCGCATGGTGGCGTTACCTGCGGAACTCGAAGGAGACGATGTGAAATACCGGCTGGGACACTTCCTGGTCGGCTGGTACGAAGGCAATGAGCGGATCCTCGGCAAGCGAGTACGACAGCTCTTCGAGCGATACGTGGTCGAAGGCGGGGGGGACAGGATCTTCTCTCCCCGGCCGGGCTACCAGGGTGTTGTTCCTTACCGGGGCTCGCTCAAGCCCGAGTGGCTCGAGCGGGAGCCCCACCTTGATATCGACGCTCACTGGGAACGGCATGAGCGTTTTCTGGTCGTGAATTGCATGTGCATGGAGTTGAAAGAAAGAGTGCACGGAAGCCATTGCGATGTCCCCGTCAAGCGCTGCGGCTTTGTCGGCCTGCCGCCAACGACCCCGCTATCGGAAAATGTGCTCACCCGGGAAGAAGCGAAAAAGCTATTTATTGAAATCGAGTCATACGGGACGATGGTTCACACGGCGTTCTATGGATTCACCATGAGTGCGGAAGCCCCCAGTTTGTAGGCACGTGTAGCTGCTGCAACTGTTGCTGCGGCATAATCAACTCGCAGATGCGAGCAGGTCTGAAAGAGAGTGCCCAGCGATCGAACTACCGCGCTGTCAAGGACTACGAGAAATGCAAGGCCTGCGGGGAGTGCGTCAGGCGTTGCCAGTTCTTCGCCCACACCTGGGAAAAAACCAAAAACGGCAGGAGGGCGGTTTACAACAGGGAGAAGTGCGTCGGATGTGGTTCCTGTTGCATGGGATGCCCGCCAGGAGCGCTTCACCTGGAGCCCGTCTCCGAAGAGGAGTGGGTCCGCGTTCCCACCAGCCTCGAGGAGTGGGAGGAGATGCGGCTGGAGTTCCTGGCCGCGGAGAAGCAGCGCGGCGGGAAGACAACTGCAGTTAAGAAAAACAAGCAAGACAGAGAAGAATGAACAATCTAAACCAAAAGGAGATGATATGCGAACGCCGATGAAGGACCTGCCAGCCCACAAGAGCCCCTTCAGCGACAAAGTGGAGGGAGTTGAGGTTTTCTCCGAGGATTGGGGTGACATGACCTGTGGCCGCTACCTTTACCCTAAAGGAGTGGATTTCACGCCGTATTTCGTTGGACTGCCGGACGATTTGTGCCCGATTCCTCACTATGGGTACTGTCTAAAAGGCGCTTTTCATGTCCGCTACAAGGACGGAACGGAGGAAGTCGTGAGAGCTGGGGACCTGTTCTACTTGCCCCCACCCCATACGTTTTGGATAGATGAAGATACCGAGATGATCATGTTCAGCCCGCTTAAACTGATGAGTGAGAGCGTGAAACTCGCACAGAGCAATCTGGGTTCCGAGAAGTGAAAGCCTAGCCGGCACGAGCCGGTACCCAAGGCGTCATTCCCATGCGGGGCTCGCTCAAGCCCGAGTGGCTTGGAGGAGGAGGTTAAAAGGCCATGTCCATGTATCCGAAGAACATGTTTTTCACCTCGGAATCGGTGACCGAGGGGCATCCGGACAAGTTCTGCGACAAGATCTCGGATGCGGTGCTGGACGAATGTCTGCGGCACGATCCCATGTCACGCGTCGCGTGCGAGACATACGTCACGATGGGGCTGGTGAACGTCGGCGGCGAGATCACCACGAAGGCGCTCTTTGATGTCGCCAAGGTGGCGCGGGAGATCGGGAACGAGATCGGCTACATCTCGCCGAAGTATGGCTTCGACGTGAACACGGCCGCCATCATCAGGACCATCCATGCGCAGTCGCCGGACATCAGCATGGGCGTATCAAAAAAGGGCCGGGAGATCGGCGCCGGTGACCAGGGCATCATGTTCGGCTACGCCTGCAGCCAGACGAAAGAGCTGATGCCCCTGCCCATCATGCTGGCGCACAAGCTGGCCATGAAGCTGACCGAGGTCCGCAAGAAGAAGGTGTTGCCGTACCTCGGTCCCGATGGGAAGACGCAGGTGACGGTCGAGTATCGCGACGGCAAGCCTTTGCGCGTCGATTACGTGGTCATCGCCGCCTCGCACACCGCGGCGGCGGTGACTCCGGACGGCAAGTTCACGACCGACGAAGCCAAGCAGGAGATCATCGCCAGGGTGGTACGTCCCGTAGTCGGCGACCTGCTGGACAAGAAGACCAAGATCACGGTCAACGGCACGGGCAAGTTCCTGGTCAGCGGGCCCCAGGCGGACACCGGGCTGACGGGCCGCAAGATCATCGTGGACACCTACGGCGGCTGGGCCGTGCACGGGGGCGGCGCGTTCAGCGGCAAGGACCCCACCAAGGTGGATCGCTCGGCCGGGTACATGGCAAGGTATGTGGCGAAGAACATCGTCGCGGCCCGACTTGCAGAGGAATGCCTCGTCCAACTCGGATACTGCATTGGGCTGGTGGATCCGGTGTCCGTGATGGTGAACACCTACGAAATTGGGAAACTCCTCGACGAGGCCCTCGCGAAGCTCGTGCGCCAGGTCTTCCCGCTGTCGCCGCACGGGATCATCGACCACCTGAAGTTGAGGCGGCCCGTGTATTGCCCGACGGCTGCGTACGGGCACTTCGGCCGCAAGGAGTTCGCGTGGGAACGCGTGGACGCGGTCGAGGAACTGCGGGCCAAGGCGAAGAAACCATAGCACTCAACATCATCGACGAAGCCTTTGGCCGCAGCGGCCAAACAGCCCCGGTTGTGATAGGTAACAGGCTGGGCCAGCCAACCTATCGGCAGCCAAGACAACAGAAGACACGGAAGGCTGTGAAAGGTAGAAAAGAATGGAGGAGTAATGGTATGGACAAAACAATACTGAACGCAGTAGTCACCCTGCGTAACGAGGTCTCCCCCTGGTTAATGATCCTGCAGGTTGTACCGGATGGCTGGAATTTTCCTGACTACTTACCCGGCCAGATTACTTCGTTGGGGTTATTCGGTTCGGCGTCCCGCTGCGCCCTTGCCGAGCCCGAGAAACTCCCTGCGGACCCGGACAAGCTGATTAAACGCGCCTACTCCATTGCCTCGTCGCCGGTGAACCGCGAGTTTTTGGAATTCTACGTGGCTCTGGTGCCGGGCGGCGTTCTCACGCCCCGGCTGTTCAACCTGAAGATCGGCGGCCGCATCTGGCTTTCCCAGAAGGCGGTTGGCAAATTTACCTACGACGATTCGCGAGTACCCAAGGGCGCCAACCTGGTCCTGATCGCCACCAGTTCAGGCCTGGCGCCTTTTGTAAGCATGCTGAGCACGCATCTAAGGTTCCCCGCCGAGCGCCGGGTGGCGCTCATCCACGGCGTGCGACATTCGTGGGACCTGGGTTACCGGTCGATCCTGATGGCCATGGAGCACCTTCGTACCAACTTAACCTATATTCCAGTAGTCAGCCGGCCAAATGAAGAGCCTGTTCCCTGGAGAGGTGCGACGGGTCATGTCCAGGACGTGTGGAAGAGTGGAGCCATCGAAAAGGCATGGGGCTCCCGCCCGGGGCCGGAAAATACACATGTTTTCATGTGCGGTAGCCCATATATGAGTGAATCCATGATCGCGATACTCGTTCAAGAGGGATTCAAAGAGGACACGAAGAAGGAACCGGGACAGGTTCATGTGGAGAAATATTGGCAGTAAGAAGCAGTAAGAAAATGACGGAGGTTAGCCCATGAGAGCGATTACCGTAGAACCCAAAAAGCCCGGGACAGTCCGGTTCGAAGATATTCCGGAGCCCGATGTACGTGAGGGCTCGGTCCTGGTTGAAGCGGTAGCCGCCGCTGTCTGTGGAACGGACGTCGAGATCGCCGAGGGGAAATACGGCTGGGCGCCTCCGGGAAAGACGCGTCTGGTACTGGGGCATGAATCCCTGGGCCGGGTCATAGATCCAGGTCCAAGGAGTTCACTCAAAAAGGGAGACCTGGTGGCCGGGATTGTCCGCCGTCCGGACCCGGTTCCCTGTCCCAATTGTGCGGTGGGTGAATCCGACATGTGCCGCAACGGCCGGTACACCGAGCGGGGGATCAAAGAAATCGACGGGTTTATGTCGGAACGCTGGCGCATCGAACCCGAATACGCCATCAAGGTGGACCCTTCCCTGGGAATCCTCGGCGTGCTTCTCGAGCCGACGACGGTGATCGTGAAGGCGCTGGAGCAGGTCCTCGCGGTGGGACAACGCGCCTTCTGGGAACCGAAGACCGTGCTGGTGACCGGAGCGGGTCCGATCGGTCTTTTGGCGGCTGCTGTAGCGAGTCTGGGAGGATTCGAGGTCCATGTCCTCGATCGTAACCAAACCGGACCGAAGCCGGACCTCGTGCGCGCCCTCGGCGCGACGTATCATACCGGGAGCGTTTTGGATCTCGGATTCGAGCCGGACGTCATCGTCGAGTGTACGGGGGTTGGATCGGTGATTGCGGACTCGATCCAGAAGATCGGAGCGGGCGGGGTCGTCTGCCTCACGGGAGTCGGAGCCGGCGGGATCGCCACCCGGGCCGTGGGCGACATCGCGGCGGCAGCGGTCCTGAAGAACAATGTGGTGGTCGGCAGCGTGAATGCGAACAAGCGGCACTGGTACAAAGCGAGTTTGAGGCTGGCGCAAATGGACCGGAAGTGGCTGAGCCGCCTGATTACCCGCTATGAAAAGCCGGAGAATTTCAAGCAGGCTCTGGAGAGAAAACCCGACGACATCAAAGTCGTCATTCAGTTTTCGGAGATTTAAAGGAGATAGTAAAATGGCCAAACCAAAAACGAAAAGGACCCTCGACGGACAACCTGGCGAAGGATGATCTGAGAATCTTCGGGGAATTGAGGTGAGTATGCCTGCACACGATCCATCTATGCTGACGACACTGAGCGTAGCGCTGCTGTTCGCCGCCATCTTTCTGTTCGGCGGCCGGGCGGCTTACCGGCCCGGCCAAAAGGGCCGGCGGCGGTTCCTCTCCTTCGCTGTTGGCATCTCGGTGGCCTACACTTTCGTGCACGTGCTGCCTGCTCTGGGCAAGATGCGGGACTTCACGACACAAACCCCGACCGGCTTCCAGAGGTTGTTCCCGGAGTACAGCGTCTACCTGTGGACCATGGCCGGGTTCCTGGTCTTCTACAGCCTCGAGGCCATGGTGGCCAGACGGGGACGAGGCCCGGAGAACGGCGCGGGCGACCCCGGTGGTGCGGCCCCATGGCAGACGTGGGTGCACATGGGCGGCTTTGCCCTGTATGCCTGGATGCTGACGTACGTGATGGTGTGGAAGGGGCACGACACACTTGCCTTGTGCCTCTACGGGGTGGCCATGGGCATGCACATCTTCCCGATTGCCTGCAACCTGAGCACCCATTACCAGGCGGTGTACGACCGTCGTGGCGCCTTCCTGCTGGCGCTGGCCTCCCTGGCGGGCTGGGCATCCGCCCTGACTCTGAACATCCCCATGCCTATCCTGGTGAACCTGGTGGCCTTTGTGGCCGGCGGCGTGGTCGTCAACGCCTCGATCGCCGAGCTTCCAAAGGAGAGGGAGGGCCGGTATGGGTCGTTCCTGACGGGCGCGACGGTCTATACTGCTCTGCTGTTGATCCTGTCCCACTTCGAGAAAGGCGGGTGATCTATGACCCTGTTGAATCCCATCCAAAACCCGACCTGGCGCGCCGCGCGTCCTTTTGCAGAACGGGTTCAAAACCCGGAACATCTCCGGAGGCACGCTGTCACGTTCGATGCTCGCGGCAAAGTGAAATAGTGGCAATTGACAGGGGGAGCCCATGGAACATTTTTCATTTATCTTTACGATATTCTTCATGCTGCTTGGGCCGATCAAGCTTATACCCGCCTTCGCCGGGTTGACGCGAGGCGCAGAGTCCGATTCAAGCGGGAGGTGGCGATCCGGGGTGTTGTGATCGCCTCGGCGCTCTGTGCGTTTATGGCACTGGCCGGCGGGATTATCCTGAGTAAGTATCGCATCTCCATCGACGCGGTGCGAATCTCAGGAGGATTGGTCCTGCTGATCGCCGCGCTGCTGGTCATCTTCCAAAAAGCGCAGTCATCAAGCCCGAGATCGGGCACCCCCACCGCGCTCCAGCTCGCCGCCTCGCCCTTCGCCGTTCCGAGCATCGTGCCGCCGGCCGGCGTTGCCGCCATCTTGATCTTCATGATGCTTGCGCCTCAGTACCCCGGGATGAGGCAAGCCGTAGCCATCGGCCTGACGATCATCATGGCGCTGGATTTCCTGGTGATGTACTTCATCGACCGGGTCATGAAGACGCCGGGGCTGGGGCTCGTTCTCACTGTGCTCGGCTCCGTGCTGGTGTTTGTGCAGGTAGGTCTGGCCATACAGATGATCCTGAACGCTCTCAAGAGTTTGGGAGTCATCAACGTCTAATACTATCTGAACTGAAATGAATTTAACTCACAAAGGGGGTAAGATGAGGTAAGATATAGAGTGATATCAGGTTTATCCAGGCGGCCGGCCTGGCTTTCAAAAACGTGCCATCACCGCCGGTCCGGTGATGAGCAAACGAATAAGAGGAGGAACATAATTATGGCTAACAAAGCAAACAAAAGTGGTGATGCGACAGCGTGTTCTCCGGGGGATCTCTCAAAGACACAGATTAAAGAGACAACGTTCAAAAATACGAAATTAAACACCGTACCGTTGAATTGGAAAGAGGTGTACTACACCAATTGTCCACTCGTGTCCGCCAGCAACGTGGACCAGGAACTGGGCTGGACCCGGGAGGAGTACAAGAAGATCGGCGTGAAGTACGGTTTTCTCCGCTCCGTCCGTGAGAACGACTGGTACCCGCACTACATCCACAACCTCGACAACCTGATCCGCTTTGGCGGTTTATTCCCGCCCATCCACGTTCAAGCCGACATCCGCCGGACCCGGCTCCTGGGGGTGACGCACGCACCACACGAAGGCGGCTGCATGATGGTGCGCTCCAGGGACGACATCTACCGGATGACCGACCTGAAAGGCAAGAAGATCGGCCTCTCGAAGAGCCTGAACACGATCAAGAACGACTGGTGGCGCATCCAGGAGGAACAGGGCATCGAGCTGATGCTCCGAATGAACGGCATGACCCGTAAAGATGTCCAGATCGTGGAATTCCCCTACGCGGATGACTGGTACAACAATCCCAAGATGCTGGATCCCATGGATAATGCGTCTGAATTGTGGCTTAAGCGCAACCACAAGTACGACCTGGCCTTCCGTCCGCTGGAGACTGCGCTGGAAAAGGGCGTCGTCGATGCGATCTATACCCAAAGCAAGCCCTTCCAGCACCTCCAGGAGGCGACCGGCAAGTTCAAGGCGATCGAGGACCTGTCCAGGTATCCGGACTGGACCCTGCAGGTGGCCAACATCCCCGCCGCCATCACCTGCACCGATGTCATGGCCGAGAAGCACCCCGAGCTCGTCGTCACGTTCATGAAAGGCATGATCAAGGTGGGACGCTGGGCCAACGAGCACAAGCACGCCGCCGCGGCGATCCTCGACAAGCAGACGTTCTACCTGGACGTCGAGGATACGTACGAGGGCATCAAGCACATCGACATGGTGCCCAACCTGTCGCCCCAGAACCTGGTCTCCGTCGAGATCGGCAAGGACTTCATGCTGAGCCACGGCTACATCAAGAACGACTTCGATGTGCAGAAGTGGGCGGCGCCGGAGTTCCTGGAGAAGGCCGCGAAAGAACTGCTCGAGGAACAGCTGGAAGAAAGGAGACCTCGGCAAAGCTTCCCGATACGACGAAGCTGCTTGAAGAGACCAAGCGGATCGGGTAGCCGGGAGGAAGCTCGGCACAAGGTGGTCTCGGCAAGTAAGAGCAGCTGAAACCGCGTTGAGAATGGGCGCCAGACGGCAAGAACCCTGCCGTTTGGTGCCCGACGGCGCAGCCGGAACGGAGGATGTAGTAAACGGCTCCTATAAATTGGACACGATCATCGAGGTTGATGAGAGTCTATGTATCGGTTGCGGAGGTTGCATCCGGGCCTGTCCCGGGGGGCTGATCACCAAGGACGAATTCCCCGTTCCCATCGAAGACTCGTGGAACCTCTGCATCGACTGCGGCCACTGCGTGGCCATCTGTCCCACCGGGGCCATGCACCAGCGCTCGATGGGGCCTGAGGATTGCGAGGAGATCGATATTCACCTTATCCCCAAGTGGGATCGGGTCAAGCAGTACCTCGATCTCGAGGCGTTCCGATTCGCGGCTACATCAACAAAGCCCGTCGAAAAGGAAAAGATCCTGCAGCTGTTGGATGTGGCCCGCTTTGCTCCCAACGGAGCGAACCGCCAGGTAATACGCTGGATCGTGATCAACGATCCGGCCGAGGTTCACCGGATCGCCGGGATGACGATCGATTGGATGAAGGCCGTCAAGGAAAAGAACCCTGCACTCTACCAGGAAGCCAAACTGGAACTGTTCGTCGAGCCGTGGGAAGCCGGCGAAGATCGCATTTCCAGGGGAGCTCCGTGCATTATCATGGCCTATGCGCCGAAAGATGAGCGGACGGCGCCTCCGGCTGCCATGATTGCAATTCACCAAATTCAACTGGCGGCGCCCGCACTCGGCCTGGGAACTACTTTTACCGGTAGTATCAACACGGCCGGCCAAGCCTACCCGCCTCTGATTGACGTGCTCGGGCTGCCGGAAGGACAGGTTCCGTACGGAACATTCGTGATCGGATATCCGGCTGAAAAGTACCAACGGATTCCTGTGCGAAAGCCCGTCAACGTGACCTGGCGCTGAGAGCCCAGGAACAGGTTGCGCGGCTGCGGCCCCGGGGAAGGAGACCGACCATGAGCGAGCCTCTCCCCCACCCCCGCTTCTCCAGGAGAAGGCTGGCCCTGGCCTTCGCCGTGGCCGCGGTGGCCGATGTGCTCTCGGGCTTATTGGCATTCGCGCCGCCCGTTCAGTGGGCGGTCGATTTGTTGACGGCGATCGTGCTGTTCGTTGTTCTGGGCTGGCAATGGATTCTGCTGCCCGGCCTGATCATGGAGGCGATCCCCGGCCTCGATGTCTTCCCGTTCTGGGTGCTCGTGGTGGGGGCCGTGGCCATGTGGGGGACGGCGCGGCCGAAACTGAATTGAGAGGAGACGCGCGATGAATGACGGGCATCACGAAGAAAAAGAGGAAACAAAAGAGGAATTGTAGAAGGTCAAGGAGGGCAAATCGGGCGAAGCGCTGTTCTTTGAACTCGCCATCGAGGATTTGACCCGCGCGCCCGATCTGTTCAAGCCCATCCACGAGCGCACCAATGGCGTGGACGGCTGGGTGTCGTTGGAAGTTTCGCCCAAACTGGCGTATGACACCCAGAGCACGCTGAAGGCGGCAAAGGAGTTGTACGCCCAGGCGGGCCGTCCGAATCTCTTCATCAAGATTCCCGGAACGCGGCAGGGCTTGCCCGCGATTGAAGAGGCGATCTTTGCCGGCGTGCCGGTGAATATGACGCTGCTCTTTTCGCGCGAGCATTATCTGGCCGCGGCGGCAGCGTATCTGCGTGGCATTCAACGGCGCATCGAAGCCGGCCTGAATCCGCGCGGTCGAGTCCGTCGCTTCGGTCTTTGTCAGCCGCTGGGACGGCGCCGGGCGGGCAAGACGCCCGAGGAATTCCATAACCGGCTGGGCATCGCCATGGCGGAGCGGACGTACAAAGCCTATCGCGATTTGCTCAACTCCGATCGGTGGATGAGGCTCGCCAATTCCGGCGTGCACCCGCAGCGCCTGTTGTGGGCCAGCACCGGCACCAAAGATCCGCAAGCCCCCGACTATCTCTATGTCAAAGCGCTGGCCGCACCGAACACGGTGAATACCATGCCGGAGACGACGTTGTTGAAGTTTGGCGAGCATGGTGAGCTGGGGCGGATCCTCTCATCCGGCGGCGGTGAGTCCGATGAGGTCGTTTACACATTGCAGCGCCTGGGAATCGACATGGATGCGCTGGCGGCGCAGCTGCAAAAGGAAGGCGCCGAATCGTTCGTCAAGTCGTGGGATGAAATGATGGATGTGGTCGCCAAGAAGGCGCAGGCGCTCAAGTGAGCGAGGAGGAAATCATCATGGCAGAAACGAAAACCGCAGAAGAAATCCACCCGGAAACCTGCAACGAAAGCCCCGGCAAAACCGGCAAAGTCGGTAGCGGAAGGTCGGGCCTGGCAGGCGCTGGCGGCACATTACCAGAAAATCAAAGAGGTCCATCTCAGGACGTTGTTCGCACAGGATCCCGGCGCGCGGCGAGCGCTTTTCGCTGGAAGCGGCGGGGTTGTATCTCGACTATTCCAAGCATCGCCTCACCGACGAGACCCTGCGGCTGTTGTTGCGCCTGGCCGACGAAAGCGGCTTGCGCGGAAAAATCGATGCGATGTTTCGCGGCGACAAGATCAATCTCACCGAGAACCGGGCGGTGCTGCACGTGGCACTGCGGGCGCCCCGCGACGAACGGATTGTGGTGGATGGCAAGGACGTCGTGCCGGAAGTCCATGCGGTCCTGGACAAGATGGCCGGATTCTGCGATCGCGTGCGCAGCGGCGAATGGAAAGGTTACACGGGCAAACGCATTCGCAACGTGGTCAACATCGGCATCGGCGGCTCGGACCTTGGCCCGGTCATGGCCTATGAGGCGCTGCGCCACTACTCGGCGCGCGACATGACCTTCCGCTTCGTCTCCAACGTGGACGGCACGGACTTCGCCGAAGCCACGCGAGACCTCGACGCGGCGGAGACGCTGTTCATCGTTTCGTCCAAGACCTTCACCACCCTGGAGACGATGACCAACGCGCACACCGCGCGCGCCTGGGCGCTGGCAACGCTCAAAGACGACGACCGCGATTGCGAAGCATTTTGTCGCCGTCTCCACCAATGCGGCGGAGGTTTCGAAATTTGGCATTGACACGGCCAACATGTTCGGCTTCTGGGACTGGGTGGGCGGTCGTTACTCGATGGATTCCGCCATCGGCCTGTCGACCATGCTGGCCATCGGGCCAGAGAATTTCCGATCCCTGCTGGCCGGCTTCCACGAAATGGACGAGCACTTCCGCACCGCGCCCTTCGGGAAGAATCTGCCGGTGCTGATGGGCCTGCTCGGGGTTTGGTACAACGACTTCTTTGGCGCGCAGACGGTGGCCGTGCTGCCCTACGATCAATACCTGAAACGCTTCCCGGCGTATTTGCAGCAGCTGACGATGGAGAGCAACGGCAAGCACGTCACACTCGACGGCACGATGATCAGCGACTATCAAACCGGGCCGATCTTCTGGGGCGAGCCGGGCACCAACGGGCAACACTCGTTCTACCAGTTGATTCACCAGGGCACGAAACTGATCCCGTGTGACTTTATCGGCTTCGCCAACACGCTCAATCCGCTTGGAGACCATCACGATATCCTGATGTCGAATATCTTTGCCCAGGCGGAAGCGTTGGCGTTTGGCAAGACAGCCGAGGAGGTAAAAGCGGAAGGCACGCCGGATTGGCTGGTGCCGCACCGCACGTTTGAGGGCAACCGGCCGAGCAACGTCATCCTGGCCGATCGGCTCACGCCGGAAACGCTGGGCAAGCTGGTCGCGCTGTATGAGCACAGCGTCTTTACGCAGGGCGCCGTCTGGAACATCGACTCGTTCGATCAATGGGGCGTGGAGTTGGGCAAGGTTTTGGCGAAGCGCATCATCCCTGAACTGGAAAGCGCAGCGCCGCCTGACCTCAAGCACGACAGTTCGACCAACACGCTGATTCGCCGGTATCGCAACATGCGAGGAAGGAAATAGCCCATGAATCTCGGATACCCTTCGAACATCCATGTTTTTAAAGAAGCGGAAGGGCGGAAATGAACGACGCGCTGTTGGTACTGGATCCTTCCGCGCGCACGCTGCGGAGCAACCGTCTGCGGGCGGTGTTTCTGCCTGGACGGGGGATGCTCGGCGCGTCGCTGCAGCATCGCGGTGAGGAGCTGTTGGGACGCGTCGAGGAGAAGAAAGATGAATCGGTGGGCGGGACCCCTCAACCGGTGAGGAAGAGATGACACAAGTACTTCATCCATCGCTCTATCAAGTCAACACGCGGGTATGGAAGCGATTACCGTAGAACCTGAAAAGGAGGAGAGGAACCATGGCGGAGCAGAAAATCATCGACGTCACGGAACAGAAGCGGTTGAATGACGCGCGCGAGGCGGGAATCCCGTGGAAGAAATGGGGACCCTACCTCAGCGAGAGGCAGTGGGGCACGGTCCGCGAGGACTACAGCGAGGACGGCAACGCCTGGGACTATTTCACCCATGACCAGTCGCGCTCACGGGCCTACCGGTGGGGCGAGGACGGGCTGGGGGGAATCTGCGATGACAAGCAACGGCTGTGCTTTGCCCTCGCGCTGTGGAACGAGCGCGACCCCATCCTGAAGGAGCGCCTGTACGGGCTCACCAACAGCGAGGCGAACCATGGGGAGGACGTGAAGGAGTACTACTTCTACATCGACAGCACTCCCACCCACTCCTACATGAAGTATCTGTACAAGTACCCGCAGCGGGAGTTTCCCTACCGCGACCTGATCGAGACGAACCGGGGACGGTCGCGGGAGGAGTTCGAGTACGAACTGCTCGATACGGGCGTCTTTGACGACGACCGGTACTTTGACGTGTTCGTGGAATACGCCAAGGAAGGCCCGGAAGACGTCCTCATCCGCATCACCGTTCACAATCGCGGGCCGGAAGCGGCCCGGCTTCGGCTGTTGCCGACGCTGTGGTTCCGGAACACGTGGTCGTGGGGAGAGGACGATCGAAAGCCTTCGCTGCGGGAGGCGGGGCCGGGCGTCATTCAAGCCTCCCACCATGAACTGGGCGAGTACTGGCTGTATTGCGATGGAGGCCCGGAGCTGCTCTTCACGGAGAATGAGAGCAATGCGCAGCGTCTCTGGGGCCAGCCCAGCGCTTCTCCCTACGTCAAGGATGCGTTCCACGCCTACATCATCTCGGGACAGGGCGAGGCGGTGAATCCCGCCAAGGTGGGGACCAAGGCCGCGGCCCACTACGTGCTGGACGTGCCCGGCGGCGGCAGCCAGACGGTCCGCCTGCGGCTCGCAGCCGCCCCGGCGAACGACGCCTTCGGCGACTTCGAGGGGATATTCAAGAGCCGGATCGGAGACGCGGACGAATTCTACCAGCGGATCACGCCGCAATCGCTGAGCGAAGATCGAGCGCCGGGTGCACCGCCAGGCGCTGGCGGGAATGCTGTGGAGCAAGCAGTACTACTACTTCGACCTGGAGAAATGGCTGAGCGAGCACAAGAGTCATCCGCTGCTCGAATCCGCCCGCCAGGACGTGCGGAACACGGAATGGTTCCACATGCTCAACGCCGACGTGATCTCCATGCCGGACAAGTGGGAGTATCCGTGGTATGCGGCCTGGGACCTGGCCTTCCACACGATCTCCCTGTCGCTGGTGGATTTCGATTTCGCCAAGGAGCAGCTTCTGCTGATGCTGCGCAATCTCTATTTCCACCCCAACGGGCAGATTCCCGCCTACGAGTGGAACTTCAGCGACGTGAATCCCCCGGTGCACGCCTGGGCCACGCTCTGGCTGTACAAATACGAGCAGACAGCTGGGCCGGGCGGACCTTCGTTTCCTGGAACGGTCCTTTCAGGGGTTGATGCTGAACTTCAACTGGTGGGTGAACCGGAAGGACCCCGCCGGGCGCAACGTCTTCGCCGGGGGCTTTCTGGGACTGGACAACATCGGCGTATTCGACCGGAGCGCGCAGCTTCCGACGGGCGGATCGCTGGAGCAGGCGGACGGGACGGCCTGGATGGCGTTCTACTGCCAGTGCATGCTGGAGATCGCCCTGATTCTGTCCGAATACGACCCGATGTACGAGGAGGTCGCCTTCAAGTTCGTCCAGCATTTCATGTGGATTTCCTATGCCATGGACCGCATCGGCGAGCATCACGACGAGATGTGGGACGAGCAGGACGGGTTCTTCTATGATCTGCTGCGGCTGCCGGACGGCCAGGCCATGCGTTTGAAGGTGCGGTCGCTGGTGGGACTGCTGCCGCTGTGCGCCTCCACGGTGTTCGAGGGGGATGCCGTGACGCGATATCCGAAACTGATGGAAATGATCGCCCTGTTCCGGAAACGCCATCCCGAGTTGGTTTCTCACGTGGCCCCGACCGACGAGGGTTTCATCGGATACAAAGGACGGCGGCTGTTGTCGATCCTCAACAAGAAGAAGCTGGAGCGGGTGCTCGGTTACATGCTCGACGAGAATGAGTTTCTGGGGCCGCACGGAATCCGTTCTCTCTCGCGGTATCACCTGGATCATCCGTTCACGTTCTGGGTGGGTCATCGAGGAGTACAAGGTGCAGTACCTGCCGGCCGAATCGAATACGGGGATGTTCGGCGGGAACTCCAACTGGCGGGGTCCGGTGTGGATGCCGGTCAATGCGCTGATCGTCCGGGCGCTGTTGAACCTGTACAGCTTTTACGGCGACGAATTCAAGGTTCAGTGTCCGACCGGTTCCGGCCGGTACATGACGCTGTTCGAAGTGGCGCAGGAGATTCTCGCGCCGGCTGGCGGGCACGTTCCTGCGCGACGCCAACGGACGACGGCCGGTCTACGGAGGGATGGCCAAGTTCCAGGAAGATCCGCATTGGCGCGACCTGATCCTGTTTTATGAGTACTTCCACGGTGACAACGGAGCGGGGCTCGGGGCCAGCCACCAGACGGGGTGGACCGGTCTGGTCGCCCCCCTGCTGGACATGTTCGGGCGTGTCGACGCCAAAACCCTGCTGGAGACCGAACGCGGAGCGCCTGATGGCGCCCAGGGTCGTGAGGGAGCAGGTGGGCGGAGAACCGAACGGGCGGGAATTAAGGAGGGAATATGTCCGATCTTCGCTATCCTTCGCTGTACCAAATCAACACCCGCGTCTGGCTGACGGAACTGTCCCGGAAGTTGGGCCGGGCAGCGACTCTGGATGACATTCCCGATGCCGAATTGGATCGCCTGGCAGAACTGGGTTTTGACTGGGTCTGGTTCCTGAGCGTTTGGCAGACCGGCCCTGCGGCGCAGGCGATCTCGCGAGCGAATCCCGAATGGCGTCGCGAGTTCGAGGAAACGCTGCCGGACTTCAAGGACGAAGACATCGCCGGTTCCGGGTTCGCCATCCAGAGCTACACCGTACATCGCGATCTGGGCGGCGATGCGGCGCTGGCTCGTTTGCGCCAACGGCTGCAAAAACGCGGACTGAAGCTGATGCTCGACTTTGTCCCGAACCACATGGCCCCGGATCACCCGTGGGTCGAGGAGCACCCGGAGTATTTTGTCACGGGGACGGAGGACGCTGTTGGCGCGGGCGCCGCAGAACTATATCCGGGTCAAACGGAAAAAGGGGGACTTGATCTTGGCTTATGGCCGGGATCCGTATTTTTCCGGCTGGCCCGACACGCTGCAGCTCAACTACGGCAATCCCGGAATTGCAGGAAGCGATGATCGGCGAGCTGGAGAGAATCGCCGGGCAATGCGACGGGGTGCGCTGCGACATGGCCATGCTGGTCTTGCCCGAGGTGTTCGAACGCACCTGGGGCATCCGGGCCGATCTCTTCTGGCCGAAGGCAACCGAGTCCGTGCGGCGGAAACATCCGGACTTCCGTTTCATGGCCGAGGTCTACTGGGACCTGGAATGGACCCTCCAGCAGCAGGGGTTTGACTACACCTATGACAAGCGCCTCTATGACCGCCTGCGCGAGGGTCACGCCCGGCCGGTGCGCGAGCACCTCCACGCGGCGCTTGATTATCAGACGAAGCTGCGCGCGTTTTCTGGAGAATCACGACGAGCCCCGCGCTTCCGCCTCCTTTGATCCCCGCGTTCACCGGGCCGCCGCGGTGATCACGTATTTCATACCCGGCCTGCGTTTCTTCCATCAGGGGCAGTTCGAAGGCCGGAAGAAACGCATTTCACCGCATCTCGTTCGGGCACCTGAAGAATCTCCGGACAAGGAGATGGAGGAGTTCTATGACCATTTGCTCGCCATCCTCCGGAAGCCCATCGTGAAAAGCGGGGAATGGCAGTGGCTTGCTTGTCAGCCGGCCTGGGACGGGAACGGATCCTGGGATTCATTCGTCGCCCATTCCTGGCGAGGATCCGGCGGTGAACGGATGCTGATCGCTGTGAATTACGCGCCCCATCCCAGCCAGTGCTATCTCAACCTGCCTTTTCCCGAAATCAAAAACCGTTCGGTCCGGCTCAAGGACTCGCTCAGCTCCGCCTGCTATATCCGCGAAGGGAATGAATTGCTCGAGCGCGGACTCTACCTCGATTTGCAACCCTGGTCTTATCATGTTTTTGACTTGGAGGTTAACCCATGAAAGCGATTACGGTAGAACCTAAAAAGCCCGGGACAGTCCGGTACGAAGATATTCCGGAGCCCGATGTGCGCGAGGGCTCGGTCCTGGTTGAAGCGATGGCCGCCGCTGTCTGTGGAACGGACGTCGAGATCGCCGAAGGCAAATACGGCTGGGCGCCTCCGGGAAAGACGCGCCTGGTGCTGGGACATGAATCCCTCGGCCGGGTCATTGATCCAGGTCCAAGCAGTTCATTCAAAAAGGGAGACCTGGTGGCCGGGATTGTCCGCCGTCCGGACCCGGTTCCCTGCCCCAATTGTGCGGTGGGTGAATCCGACATGTGCCGCAACGGCCAGTACACCGAGCGAGGGATCAAAGAGATCCACGGATTTATGTCGGAACGCTGGCGCATCGAACCCGAATACGCCATCAAGGTGGACCCTTCCCTGGGAATCCTCGGCGTGCTGCTCGAGCCGACGACGGTGATCATAAAAGCGCTGGAGCAGGTCCTCGCGGTGGGCCAACGCGCCTTCTGGGAACCGAAGACCGTGCTGGTGACCGGCGCGGGCCCGATCGGTCTTTTGGCGGCTGGTGTAGCGAGCCTGGGAGGATACGAGGTCCATGTCCTCGATCGTGTCGAAACCGGACTGAAGCCCGAACTCGTGCGCGCCCTCGGCGCGACGTATCACTCCGGGAGCGTCTTGGATCTCGGATTCGAGCCGGACGTCATCGTCGAGTGTACGGGTGTCGGATCGGTGATTGCAGACTCGGTCCAGAAGGTCGGAGCGGGCGGGGTCGTCTGCCTGACGGGCGTCGGAGCGGGCGGTATCGCCAGCCGGGCCGTGGCCGACATCGCGGCGGCAGCGGTCCTGAAGAACAATGTGATTGTCGGCAGCGTGAATGCGAACAAGCGTCACTGGTACAAAGCGAATGAACGGTTGGCTCGCCTGGACCGGAAGTGGCTGAGCCGCCTGATCACCCGCTATGAAAAGCCGGAGAATTTCAAGCAGGCTCTGGAGAGAAAACCCGACGACATCAAAGTCGTCATCCAGTTTTCGGAGATCTGATGGAAGATGCAAACGACCGGCCTATCCCCGGGGCGCTTTTCGCCTCTGAGCTGATCGGAAGGAATTCGGGAAGGAATTCGGGGGACACAATACTTGATTATTGACAGATCAGACTGATTTTGTGAATATCCAGCCATGAAAATCCATCTAATGAATTTATGGATGCTGAAATTAACTATCATAAACTGAAGGAGGACAAAGATGAAAAAAATGGCACGACTCGGGCTGATTCGGCCCCTGTGGGCCGCATTTGCGGCGCTGGCGGCGCTTCTGGCACTCAGCGCCGTCCCGGTGCTGGCTGCCGATAAGACGCCGGCGGCACCCTCTACCAAACAGGATCCGGAAGCCAAGGCGATCCTGTTGAAAATGGCCCACTTCCTCGCCCAGGCGCCGGCTTTCAGCGTGACCATCCGCAGCGGCTACGATGCGATCCAGTCAAACGGCCAGCCGATCGAGTTCGGCGCGAAGCGCCGGATCCTTCTCCAACGTCCCGACCGGTTGCGCGTCGATGTCGAACGCAGCGACGGCGATCAAGGACTGGTCTTGTTCGACGGCAAGGAAATCACCGCCTTCAAGGCCGACGACAATGCCTACGCCCGCGTGGAAAAATCCGGCACGGTGGATAACGCACTGGTCTACATGGTCAGGGATCTGCAGATGACCCTACCCTTGGCGCGGATGTTCCATACCGGCCTCCCAAAATATCTGGAGAAGCAGATCACATCGATCATTTACGTGGAGGAAGACTACCTCTTCGACGTCCCCACCGACCACCTGGCTGCCCGTTCCGCGGATGTCGATTATCAATTATGGATCGCGCAAGGCGAGCAGCCGCTGCCGCGCAGGATCATCCTCACCTACAAGAATGCGCCGGGGCACCCCCAGTTCCGGGCCAATCTGTCCGATTGGGACCTATCGCCCCAGGTGGCCGCCGACAGTTTCTCCTTCATTCCGCCGGCGGGCGCGGAGCAGATCCCGTTCCTTGCCCCCCAGCGCCAGAAGGGTTCCGTACCCGTGAAGAAAGGAGGCAAAAAATGACTCTCAAGTCTCAAGCGTCTGCACTTTTTATCGGAGCCATATTCCTGTCGGTGACCACCCTCGCCGGGATGGCGGAGGCTCGGGGAGGCGGCAGGGGTGGTGGCGGCGGTCGTGGCGGCGGCGGTGTCTCGCGCAGCAGTGCCGCCAGTAGCGGCAGCTTCTCGTCCCGCTCCGCGTCACAGCGTCCGGCGCAGCCGTCGACCCGTCAGTCGGGAGCCGCCCAGCGCCCGGCAAAGCCCTCGACCAGCGAGGCCAAGACAGCCCAACGATCCAAACCACAAGCGAGCCAGCAGGAAAGTGCCTCCCAACGCAAGGGGCAGCGCCAGGACACCGCCGGCGAACGACAGAAGGACCGGGAGGCCAATCGCGAGGAGGCCCGCGAGGACTGGCAGGACCACGCTGAGGACATGCAGGAAGACCGGCAGGACTTCGTCGAGGATGAGTACCATGGAGGCCATTGGGACGACCACTACTACCATGACGACGTCGCCGTGGGGTTTGTCGTCGGGGCCACCGTGGGCGTGGCGGCTGGGGCGGCCGTGGCATCTTCACAAACGACCGTTGTGAATGTGACGACCGTAACGACGCTCCCCTGTGACGGCACAGCGATGATCGTCAACGGCGTCGCCTACTACCAGTGCGGGACCACCTGGTACAATCGCGGCTACCAGGGTGATACCGTCATCTACATCGTCAGTAACGCGCCACCGGGATATTGAGGGGACGGTGGATTTCGATCCATGCCATGACCTTTCCTGACTGGGCGGATGTTGAGAAACCTGAAGCCTGGTCCAAAGGGAGGGAGTAAAAGATAAAAAATAAGTATTGTGTCCCCGAAATTCCCGGAATTCCCCGGGTGGGACGGAAAAAGTATACCAGGTGGAGGGAGGTGAGAACAGTTTCATTGGTCAGCCCATCAGAGTGGTTTGGTTCGGAGGCTTCCATTACGACATGAAAAGGGGAAACCTATGAAGTGGATGCGATTGGTTTGGGTGCTGCTCATTTGCTCATTTGCTTTGACTGCCTTAACTGCCTTTGCCCAGGAGCCCTCCAAGGGCACCATGGATGCGGTGCGCGACTCGCTGAAGGCCCAAAGGAAAGCGTTTATCGGCGTAAATATGCAATTGACCGACGCAGAGGATGCCAAATTCTGGCCCGTGTATGAGAGCTACCAGAAGGATTTGGGAAAGATCAACGAAAAGATAGCCGGTATGATCGTGGACTATGCGAAAAACTATGACGCGCTCACGAACGAGAAGGCAGGCGAGCTCTTGAGAACGAATCTGGCCCTGGAAGGGGAATTGCTCAAACTGAAAGAGTCCTATCTGCCCAAGTTCAGCGCGGCCCTTCCGCCCAAAAAGGTAACCCGCTATTACCAGATAGAAAATAAAATCCAAGCGGTAATCCGGTATGACTTGGCCGAGAAGATTCCCCTGGTGAAGTAAACGGAAGTCTGTCGTACCGTACAGAGTACCCCGCAGCCTGCCTGCGGGGTACTCTTGCTAAGGAAGAACAATGGAGGAGGAACGACCGGTCCCGGCAGAGGGCCAAAACTCGATCACACCCAGGGGCAACGTGAAGCAACTTCCCATGTCTCCCTCGACGAATTCTCCCAAGGCTTTTCACATCATGGCCAAGCCTGCTGGTTCAGCCTGCAATCTTCATTGTGACTACTGCTTCTTCCTGAAGAAGGAGAAGCTTTATCCGGGAAGCAATTTCCGTATGTCCGATGAGGTTCATGAGGCTTATATCCAGCAGCTTTTTGAAGCTCATCAGGTTCCTCAAGTGACTGTGGCGTGGCAGGGAGGCGAGCCGACCTTGATGGGACTCGATTTCTTCCGGCGCTCCGTGGAGCTTCAAAAAAAGTATCAGAAGTCCGGCACCCGGGTCGAGAACACCTTCCAATCCAACGGCATCCTTCTTGACGACGAGTGGTGCCGATTTTTTCATGACAATAGCTTCCTCGTCGGCCTCAGCATGGATGGCCCCAAAGAGCTTCACGACACCTACCGGAAGGATAAGGGAGGCCACGGAACATTCGACCGGGTCATTAAGGCCGCCAGGCTGCTCCAGAAGCACGAAGTGGAGTTCAACGTCCTCTGCACGGTCAATCAGAAAGAATGCCGGCCATCCCTTGAAGGTCTACGGGTTCTTCCGGGATGAGCTCGGGGCGAATTACCTCCAGTTCATCCCCATCGTGGAGCGGGAGAACGAGAGCGGGTTCCAGGAAGGCAACAAGGTCACGGACCGGTCCGTGCGGCCGGAACAGTGGGGGCGCTTCCTGATGGATATCTTCGATGAGTGGGTGAAGAGGGATGTGGGGAAGACCTTCGTCCTCAACTTTGACGGGGCGCTGGCTGGCTGGCTGGGAATGGCCGGCACGGTCTGCATCTTCGGGCCCGCGTGCGGCCTGGGGATGGCCTTGGAGCACAACGGTGATCTTTATTCGTGCGATCACTTTGTCGAACCGAGCTACTATTTGGGAAACATCCTCACCACACCCATGATCGAGCTCATGGCTTCGGAGAAGCAAAGAAAGTTTGGCCAAGACAAAAGGGGCGCCCTGCCGCGATACTGCCGGGAATGCGATTTGCTCTCCGTGTGCAACGGGGAATGTCCCAAGAACCGGTTCATCGAAACGCCCGATGGGCAGGCGGGACTGAACTACCTGTGCGCCGGGTATAAGGCTTTCTTCAGACACGCGGACACACCCATGCGCATCATGGCCGACCTGATCCGGCGAGGCCGGCTGGCCGAGGAAGTGATGGCCATATCGGCAAGGGAGGAGGGTAATCTTAAAGCGAAGTTCGCAAATGCAGGCAGAAACGACCCTTGCCCCTGCGGGAGCGGCAAGAAATTCAAGCGCTGTCACGGCGGGCAAGACATCAAGACCTGACAGAGGAAGTGCGTATCGATTCGTCGGGGAGGCGTGCCCTCCTGAAGGGCGCGACTCCGAAGACAGGTCCTGTCAACATGAACGGAAGCCCCGTGAAACGGGAAAAGAAGATCCTGAAAGGAGAGTCGGCAATGATACGAATCGGAAAAAGACCATGGAGAGGTGGGTTATCCGCTGCGATAGCCGTCCTCGCGATTGCTGTGCCTTGTGGTCTTCGGCACCTCGGCCGTCGCGGCCCAAAAAGCAAACAAGGAGAAGACTGAGGCTCAGGGGATCGTGGACACGGCGAAGGCCACCTTCAACTCCTTCATGGCTGACGAGAACTTCGGCTGGTTGCACGAGAATCTCAAGAATGCCAAAGGCCTGTTGATCTATCCCCAGGTCCTGAAGGCAGGTTTCATCTTCGGTGGCTCGGGTGGGACGGGCGTCCTCGTGGTAAGAGACGAGAAAACCAATGATTGGAGCCAGCCTGCTTTCTACACTCTTGGCGCCGTGACTTTCGGCCTGCAGATCGGCGGAGAGGCGGCACAGGTCGTCGTGATGGCCATGAGTCAGAAGGCCGTGGATTCGCTGCTCACTTCGTCCTTGAAGCTCGGCGGCGATATGTCCATTGCAACCGGGCCCGTAGGGGTAGGCGCCAAAGGCAACGTAACCGCCGACTTCATTTCCTTTGCCAAATCCAAGGGCCTGTATGCAGGGGTAAATCTTGAAGGCTCTTCGGTCAATGTGAGGGACAAGCTGAACGAAGCCTACTACGGCAAAGCGGTCACCCCCGTCGACATCCTGGTAAAGAAAGAGGTCAGCAGCAAACGCTCGGCCGAGCTTCTGGCGGCACTGAAGAAGGCAACACAGTAGAGGGGACCGCTCGGGCGTCCGACCCGAAGGAGCCCACATGAATAAAGTCATAAGCCCCGCCTTGTAGGCGGGGAACCATATGCTGGGGGGTCAAGGGGGCGCAGCATCACCCTTGCCAAGGGGGGTCAGCCGCCTGGAGGGGAGCCTAAGTCTGAAGGCCTTGCGGTCCGACGAAAACGAATGAAACGAGTAAGGGTATGGGATGTAATGTGTCGTTGCTGCGAAGGAGAAAGAAAGGAAAATAACCGATGAGCCCCCCTGAAGATACCCCCCCAGCCAAGGATCGCGGGACGGCTCTCGCGGAGCAGCGGACGGAATACGCCGTGGAGCGGACCCGGGCGGCTGCCGAACGGACCCTGATGGCCTGGATCCGGACGACCCTGTCCATGATCGGCTTTGGCTTTTCGATCTTCAAGTTTTTCGAGTATTTGAAGGAGTCAGAAAAGTTCATCCTCCGGCGTCCGAGGGCACCAGAACACCTGGGGCTTTTTCTGGTGATCCTGGGGGTTATCATGTTGATCCTGGCGATGTGGCAGCACTGGGTCTTCATCAAACGGCTGAGGGAGAGATCGGGGCAAAAGATGCCTCTCTCGCTCGCCATGATTGCGGCCCTGTTCATTACCCTCGTCGGTCTGTTTGCCCTCTTGAACCTTCTTTTTAGGATCGGTGGCGTTTAGGAGGAGTGACCAGTGGCGAGTGAGAAGTGGCGAGGCAAATGATCGGGGTACGACGATTGGAGTTAACCTAAGGAATCTCGGGACGCCTCCGAACTGAATTTTCCGACAGCATTCAAGGCCCTCCTGCGCCGGTCCTCCGCACCGGCTGCCAAACCCGCACCCGATCTGACGACATGGTCCACCGCCTCCCGGATGCTCTCGGCAACGGACATATGGCGTGTGCTGGCGATTCGCTCAACCTCTTCTGCCTGCTCCTCGGTGAGCTGTATCTGTGTTCTGACCAGGCTGCCTCCACTGATACCATCTGTTACATCATCATACCAAATGATATCGAGTTGCGGGAAGTGCCTCAAGACAGACTGGATGCGAGCATAACCCTGCGCTAAGCCCCGCCGGGGAGAAAGGGTATTGAATGACGGAGACGGTTACACAGAATGATGTGCAGGAGACAATCACACGCAGGGCTTTCTTTCTCGTAGCGCTCTGGGCAGCAGGAATTCTCCTTCTTTATGCCATCGGTGGATACCTCGGGGTTCGGCAGCTTGAGGGCTACAGGGCAGAAACCGAAAAGTTCCGACAGGCCTGGATTGAGGGTGCCACGACAGAAACGGGCGCACCAGCCCCTGGATTCACGTTAGCGCCCGGGGTAAGACCGGTGGATGTACGCGTCGGTATCTACATCAACCGCATTGGAGAATTTTCCCTCAAGGAAGCCGGCTGGACCGCCGACTTTGACATCCGGTTCCGCTGGACCGGCGATCAGGTCAATCCAGGGGAGAATTTCC
Organism: uncultured Methylomirabilota bacterium; assembly: GCA_963718295.1. Lineage (GTDB taxonomy): Bacteria > Methylomirabilota > Methylomirabilia > CAVQYV01 > CAVQYV01 > CAVQYV01. The sequence goes on from CAVQYV010000006.1 coordinate 250,466, forward strand.
AGGTCGTAAACGGTCAGATCGATCTCCGGGAGAAAAAGGAGGAGTATGTCAGGGGAGGAGTGCATTACGAGCGGTACCGCGTGAAAGCCCGCCTTGCGAAGTTCTTCGATACCACCCGTTTTCCTTTCAGCAATGCGGACTTGGCCATCCAGGTGGAAGACGGGACTCACGGGGTAGCGGCATTGCGCTATGTTGCCGAGGAACCGAGTAGCGGCATCAGCCGATCGGGAGTCCCTCAGGGCCTGAAGATCCTGAAATGGCTCGTGTCGGTCAGGCCGCACGATTATGGGTCTGGCCGGGGCGACCCGCGTTTGTCCGCCGGCGCCGCGGACGTTCACTCCCGGTTTGTCTTCGCCATGCTGGCCTCCCCACCCAGTTGGGAATTATTTGTCACGATGTTCCGGGCGCTTTTCGCCTCGGTTGCCATTGCCTTCATCGTCTTCTTCATCAAGCCGATCCACGTGGATCCCCGCTTCGGACTGGGAGTCGGGGCCTTCTTTGCTGCGGTTGGGAACAATGTCTTTGTGGGGACCAGTCTTCCTCCGACTGGAAGAATCGCTCTCGCAGACATCGTGAACGTCATCGGGCTGGTGACCATCTTCCTTACCCTGGTTCAGTCGGCCATCTCCCTTTATATCCTGGATACGATGGGGCGGGAGAGGCTATCTCGATTTTTCGATAAGGTGTCCTTTGCCGTTTTCCTGATTGGATATGCAGTGATCAATCTGCTGCTTCCCCTTGCAGCAAAGCCATAGGCATAGGTACCCGTAACCGGCGATCAGTGATCGGTGGTCAGTAATCAATAATGAAGCAAGCGGTTGGCGGTAATGAAGGTATCGGTGATCAGTGATCCAGTCAGAAGTAGTGACTGACAACTGATTACCAATTGGCGGCGACGAGGAGGCAAAATGATACGGGAACTGATTGAGTGGGTCGCTCAGGGTATCGAGGCTGCGGCTGTATTGATCATCGTGGGGGGCATCATTCATGCCATTGGGCGCTATTCATTTCACCAAAGACAGCAGGTTGGTGACGCTTATAAACGATTCAAAGAAAAGATTGGGAAGGCTCTTCTGCTGGGGCTGGAGTTCCTCATCGCAGCCGACATCATCAGGACAGTTACTCTTGACCCGACCCTGGGAAGTGTCGCGGTGCTGGGACTGTTAGTGCTCATTCGTACGTTTCTGAGCTGGTCTCTGGTAGTGGAGATGGAGGGCCGCTGGCCGTGGCAGATGAAGGCCGAATAGAGCAGTGAAGAGTGGCAGGTGGTCAGTGCTCGGTCACCAGTAATCAATTGATCAGCGTTCCCTGGGTAGCTCGCAGAGCGAAGTGGGGTGATCGGTAAAAGAGGAGGCAAAACCGTGGAAGAAATATTAGATCGCATATTTGAGGATCTAATCGATCGTGTGAGCGGACCCATGAAGTTTCGACTGATTCTTCAGCCCCTCATGGCTATCATCTTCGCGGTACGTTCCGGGTTGAAAGATGCCAAAGAAGGCAAGCCCGCCTATTTCTGGGCCCTCTTTACCCAATCCGACCACCGGCGAGACATGTTACGAGACGGGTGGAAGGCAGTGGGCAAAGTCTTTGTCTTCGCGATCATCATCGACCTGGTCTATCAGTTGATTATCTTCAGGTGGTTTTATCCGGGAGAGGCACTTCTTGTTGCAGTTATCCTGGCTTTTATACCGTACCTGCTGATCCGAGGTCCTGTGAATTGGATAGCGCGGTGCAAATAGCGAGTCAACGACAAGGTCGTCGCGGAAGGCCCGATGCGCGCGCAGGTGGGTAAGTTCACCCTGCCGGGCGACGGCCTCTGCATCGGGTTCGACAGCGCCGATGCCGTCAGTGAGGAATACAAGGGGTCTTCGCCGTTCAAGGGCGGGACGATCCTCGGCGTCGGCGTTACCCACGAAAAGAAGCAGTACCTCGACCTCGAGAGGGAGGCTCAGGGAGCGTTTGCACGGGATCAGCAGTCAGTTTGATTTTGAATCAGATGTCACCGGCAGCCCGAACCGGCTGCCGGTCATAGTTATAGCCAACTCAAGAAAGCAGGAGAGATTCGGAGAAATAGCATTCCGACCAGCGATGTTGGCTCTTGCTCCTGAAGCGGTTATCAGATATAATCGCTTCATAATATGAAGCGATTAGGGGGCATCTATTGAAGTATGTCTGGCAACTGTCTGGCTGGCCTGAGCTTGCCTGGCAAAGTGATAGCCTGCTGGCTGCACTTAGCCAGGCAAGGCTTGCTCAAGGCAAGCTTTTGACCAAAGTAACCAGTCTGGGTTTTGATCATAGCCTGGAAGCGCACTCCGATATTCTCACCGAGGAAGTGATAACAACATCCGCTATCGAAGGAGAGAAACTGGACCGGGAATCAGTCCGTTCTTCGGTAGCGAGACGCCTGGGGCTTCCCGTGGCTGGGTTGCCACCCATAGACCGTGCTGTAGATGGTCTGGTGGAAGTGCTCCTTGAGGCGACCCGGCAATATGACAAGCCACTGACAGCAACCCGGCTCAAACGCTGGCAGGCAGGCCTGTTCCCAACAGGTTGGTCGGGAATTTCGAAAATTCATGTGGGCAAATGGCGCCCTGCGGAAATGCCCATGCGGGTCGTTTCGGGAACTCAGGGGCGGGAAAAAATTCATTATGAAGCTCCTCCGGGCGATAAAGTAGAAGAAGAAATAAGACAGTTTCTTGCCTGGTGGACATCCAGCTTAGGCCAGGTGGATGGGCTTTTACGATCAGGCCTGGCCCACTTTTATTTTGTTACCATCCACCCTTTTGAAGATGGAAACGGTCGCCTCGCCCGGGCGTTGACGGATATGGCATTGGCGCAGGATGAAAAACTATCGACACGATATTACAGTCTCTCCTCACAAATCATGGAAGAACGCAAAGACTATTATGATGTTCTCGGAGCATGTCAGAAAGGCAGCGGAGACGTTACTTCATGGCTTAAGTGGTACCTGGAATGCTACACCCGCGCTGTTGAGAGGGCTGAGAAATTGATCGGGAATGTCCTTTCCAAAGCCCGGTTTTGGCAAGATCACAGCCACGTCGGGATGAGCGAACGTCAACGGAAGGTTGTCAATCGGCTTCTGGATGCCGGAAAAGAAGGCTTTCAGGGCGGACTTACAACCCGTAAGTATGTCTCCATGGCTAAGGTGAGTCGTGCTACCGCATTCCGTGAAATCTCGGAGCTGCTCGAAAAGGGCATTCTCATTCAAAACCCTGCCAGGGGCCGCAGCGTCAGTTATGATTTAAGGTGGAGCTAAAGTGGAGCTTTATTTTGTGTCCATTCAGAGAAGGAGATCGTCGTGTGATGGCAACAGAAGAGAAAGGAGATGATAGCGTATCGATGAAACCCGGCAGAAACGAGCCCTGCTTCTGTGGGTGCGGACTGAAGTTCAAAAGGAGAAAACGATCATGGCTGAGAAACAACCGAATATTCTTATTTTATGGGGCGATGACATCGGCTGGTGGAATATCAGTTACAACAGCCGGGGGCAGATGGGCTACCGGACGCCTAACATCGACCGCGTCGGCAATGAAGGCGTCGCCTTCACCGACTACTATGCCCAGCAGAGCTGCACCGCCGGCCGCGCCGCCTTCATCACCGGCCAGAACCCGGTGCGCACCGGCTTGACCAAGGTTGGGATGCCAGGCGCTGATGTCGGCCTGCAGAAGGAAGACCCGACCATCGCCGAGCTGCTCAAACCCTTGGGGTACGCAACGGGTCAGTTCGGAAAGAACCACCTGGGCGACAAGGACGAATTCCTGCCCACCATGCACGGATTCGATGAGTTCTTCGGCAACCTGTACCACCTCAACGCCGAGGAAGAACCGGAACTTCCGGATTACCCGAAAATGCCGGAGTTCAGGAAGAAGTTCGGACCCCGCGGCGTGCTGCACTGCTGGGCCGACGGCAAGGGCGGACAGAAAATTGAGAACACGGGCCCGCTGACCAAGAAGCGCATGGAAACCGTCGATGAAGAAACGACGGACGCTGCCCTCCAGTTCATCGACAAGACCCACAAGGACGGCAAGCCCTTCTTCGTGTGGTGGAACACGACGGCCATGCACTTCCGGACCCACTGCGCCGAAAAGCACCAGGGCAAGAGCCGCCAGGGGCCCTACAACGACGTCATGGTCGCTCACGACGAGAACGTCGGCAAGATGCTGAACAAGCTCGACCAGCTGGGCATCGCCGACAACACCATCGTCATGTACTCCACCGACAACGGCCCCCATTACAACAGTTGGCCGGATGCCGGCATTACGCCGTTCCGGTCCGAGAAGAACACCAACTGGGAAGGCGGCTGGCGCGTGCCGGCGTTTGTGCGCTGGCCGGGTAAGATCAAGGCGGGGACCGTGCTCAATGGCATCGTGTCTCATCAGGACTGGCTGCCGACACTGCTGGCCGTGGCAGGAGAAGCGGACATCAGCGCCAAGCTCCTCAACGGGCATAAGGCGGGTGACAAGACCTTCAAGGTCCACATCGACGGCCTCAACATGCTGCCCTATCTGACGGGCGAGGTGAAAGAAAGCCCCAGGCAGTCCTTCTTCTACATCAGTGATGACGGCGATGTTCTGGGCATTCGGATGGGCGACTGGAAGATGGTGCTCGCGGAACAGCGGGCCACGCGGATGCAGTGCTGGGCGGAGCCGTTTGTGAAGCTGCGCCTTCCAAAGATGTTCAACCTGCGCCGCGACCCGTTCGAACGGGCCGACGAAAACTCGAACACCTACTGGGACTGGATCTTCGACCACGCTTTCTTGCTTTACGGAATGCAGGCCTTGGTGGCGCAGCAGATTGAGAACTTCGTGAAATACCCGCCGCGTCAGAAGGCAGCCGCGTTCAACCTGGACGAGGTAATGCGGAAGCTGGCGGACTCAAGCGGCGGCGGCCACCACTGAGCGACGCTTTAACCAAATTGACCGTACGGATTTCCCTGGCGGACCCTTTGTCCGCCGGGGAAATCCGCTGTACACCCAGAAAAGACACACTAATGAAAAAAACCGCGCCCGAAGAACAGGTGTTTGCAAGCAGGAAAGAGAGCTATACCCCCATGACTTGCGAAACGTTCTCCCGTCGCGAGTTCCTGGCCGTCTCAGCGGCAGCCGGCGCGACGATACTCCTATCTGGAGGACTGTCTGCGGCAGCGGAGGAGAAGACGATGAGGAAGACCTTTACTATCCTGCACACCAACGACATGCACTCCAGCCTCATCGGCATGGGTCCTGCTGCGGACTACACGCCGTTCACACTCAACGATGACACGACCCGGGGCGGGTACGCGCGTCTGGCCGGCCTGATCGCGAAAAGGAAAGAGGCGCGGTCAGCTCAAGGGCCCGTGTTGGTGCTCGACGCGGGCGACTACAGCATGGGGACCCCCTTCGGCGCCGCTACCCGCGAGACCGGAGGCGAACTGCATCTCATGTCCCGGATGGGGTACGATGCTACCACCTTCGGCAACCATGAATTCGATCTCGGGCCAGACGGCCTGGGCGCGTCTATCGGCGTGGCCGCCAAAGCCGGCCGGGTTCCGGCGGTGCTTGCCTCGAATACCAACTTTGCGGGCAGCGACGCAACACTGGCCGATCTCCAGCGCCTGGGCAAGGATGGGGTGGTCCGCCGCCACCTGGTGGTCGAACGGGCCGGCATTCGCTTCGGTATCTTCGGGGTGCTCGGCAAAGAGGCGCAATTCTACACCAGTGGCGGAGCGGTTACGTTCTCCGACGCCCTTGAGGCAGCCAAAGAGATGGTAAGGGTCCTCCGCGAAAAAGAGAAGGTGGATCTGGTCATCTGTCTCAGCCACGGCGGCGTGGAGAAAGGGAAGGACGGAAGCATCACCGACGGCGACGACGTGCGCGTGGCCAAGGCCGTGCCGGGGATCGATATCGTGATCGGTGGTCACAGCCACACCGAATTGCACCAGGCGATCATCGTCAACGACCGCACCCCGGTGGTCCAGACCGGCAAGGAAAGCGCGAATCTCGGCGAACTGGTGATCACACTGGAGGGGGACAAACTGACGGTAGAGTCGTACCGACTCCACCCGATCGACGACACCATTGCCGGCGACCGGGCTATTGCGGATGAGATCGAAAAGCTCAAGAAGATGGTTTCCGGGGCCGTGTTCGCATCCCGTGGTTACAGCATCGATCAGCCGCTGGCAGTGGCGCCGCGGGATCTGCCCAACACCTTTACCGACATCTCCGCCGGCACCCTCCTCGCCAACCTCTGCACCGATGCCATCAGAAACGCCACCAAAGCGGACATCGGCTTCACCGCCAACGGGATGATGCGCGCAAGCCTTAATCGAGGGAAGTCGGGCGTGCAAACGGTCTACGATGTGTTCGCCGTGGCGCCGCTTGGCGCCGGGGTGGTGGATACCACGGCCGGCAGCGCTCTGGTAACCGGCTACTTCACGGGCCTGGAGCTGAAGAATATGCTCGAGTTTCTGCTCGTGGACAACCCGGCCCACCCCGGCGAGTATTTCCCTCGGGCCTCCGGCATGAGGTTCCGCTACGACAAGTCGCGCCCAATGTTCGACGTGGTGACGGCAATCGAGGTGGGAGACCTGGACCGCGGTTACCGCGCCATCGACATCACCGGCAAGGAGGGGAACTTGTACAGCCTTACATGCCCCCTTATGCTCGGCACGATCCTCGTGGCTATTCCCAAGTACACCAAGGGCAAACTGGCTCTTGTCCCCAAGAACAAGGAGGGTCAGCCCCTCACATCGAGGGTCGAGGCACTCGACGACCCTCGCAGTGGCACGCCCGACCTGCTGCCGCCGGCGGGCACGGTGGACAAGGACAGTGTCGCCATGGGGGCGGGGAAGGACGCTGTCCGGGAGATCAAGGAATGGCAGGCGATCATGGATCACCTCCGCAGTCTGCCGGTCAAGAACAAGGGTGAACTACCCGTAATCTCGATCGATGAGCGGGCCGCAGAGGTCCGGGCGATCAAGGTGGGCTGATGGGGTATGCACGGAATAGAAAGCAACCCGCGGGGTGAGGGGGAAATCAGACATCAGGATGAAACTCACCACAGGTGAATTCCTGTAAATGAATTCCTGAGCGTTATGGGAATCGGCCGGGGTTCTAAATTCTGTATTTGCCCCTGAATGTTTTGCAGCAAGAGAGTTAAGGCGTGCCGCGGGAACTGAAAATGATACGTGGCGGGTGGCCAGTAACCAGTGGCCAGTAAAAGGAGGGAAAATGGCGCTGAAAGAGTATAAACCGGGAACCACATTCCCGGGCGTGATCGGGCGGACGGCCGAGGTCTCGAAACCGGCTTGGCCCGAGCCCAATCGGGCGAAGGAGGGGGCGCCGAACGTCCTCTTCATCGTTCTCGACGACACCGGCTTCGGCCATCTGGGATGCTACGGCAGTCCCATCGAGACCCCGAACATCGACGCGCTGGCCGCCGACGGGCTGCGCTACACTAACATGCACACGACGGCGCTCTGCTCGCCGTCCCGCTCCTGCATTATCACCGGCCGGAACCACCATTCCAATCACCTCGCTTGTCTTACGAACGGATCGACCGGCTATCCGGGATCCGACGGCTACATCCCGTTCGAAAATGGCTTCCTCTCGGAGATCCTCCTCCAGAAGGGCTACAACACCTACTGCCTCGGCAAGTGGCATCTGGCCCCGGAGGAGACGATGACGGCAGCCGGCCCATACGATCGGTGGCCGTTGGGTCGCGGGTTTGAGCGTTACTACGGCTTCTTGGGCGGCGACACCCATCAGTATTATCCGGAGCTCGTCCGGGACAATTCGCAGACCGAGCCGGAAACAACCCCCGAGGAGGGCTACCACCTTAATGCGGACCTGGTCGAAAAGGCCAAGGCGATGATCGCCGACGCCAAGCAGGTCGCCCCGAACAAGCCCTTCTTCATGTATTTCGCTCCAGGGGCGATGCATTCGCCGCACCACGTGCCCAAAGAGTGGGCGGACAGGTACGAGGGCAAGTTTGACGCCGGCTGGGACGCCTACCGCAAGCAGGTCTTCGAAAAGCAGAAGGAGCTGGGGATCATCCCGAAGAACACCGAACTCTCCCGCCATGACCCGGATGTGCAGGACTGGGATGCGCTCCCGGCACCGGAACGCCGGGTCTACGCACGGATGATGGAGGTCTTCGCGGGATTTATGACCCACACCGACCACTACATCGGCGAACTCATCCAGTTCCTCAAGGACCTTGGCGAGTATGAGAACACTCTGATCATGCTGATCTCCGACAACGGCGCCAGCGCGGAGGGCGGGCCGCACGGGTCGGTTAACGAGTGCAAGTTTTTCAACAATGTCCCGGACACGATCGAACAGAACCTGGCGGCCATCGACGGAATCGGCGGGCCGATGTTTTTCAATCACTTTCCGTGGGGCTGGACGTATGCCGGCAACACGCCGTTCCGCCGCTGGAAGCGCGAGACCTACCGGGGCGGCGTGAGCGACCCGTTCATCGTCTGCTGGCCCAAGGGGATGAAGACGCGGGGCGGGGTCCGCTCGCAGTACACCCACATCATCGACATGGTGCCGACCGTCCTCGATGCGCTCGGCATCGAGCCGCCGACATCCATCCGGGGGGTGACCCAGTCTCCGATCGAGGGGGTCAGCCTGGCCCACACCTTCGACGACCCCAAGGCGCCGACCCAGCATTCCACCCAGTACTTCGAGATGATGGGGCACCGGTCGCTCTACCACGACGGCTGGCGCGCGGTCTGCCCATGGCCGGGGACTTCATTTACCGAATCGGGCAGGGGGTTCGGGACGCCGATTACCTATGACATGCTCACCGAGCTCGACGCCAAAGGCTGGGAGCTCTACAACCTGAATGAGGACTTTGCCGAGACGAATAACCTCGCGGGCAAGGAGAAGGCCCGCCTGATCGCGATGATCGGCATGTGGTACAACGAGGCCGGCAAATACAACGTCCTCCCGATCGACAGCCGGGGCCTGCAGCGCGTCCGCGAGGAGCGTCCCCAGATCGCGGTCAGCCGCAACCGTTACGTGCTCTATCCCGGCACGCAGTCGATCCCAGCGGGCGCCGCGCCGAAAATCCTCAACCGGCCGTATTCCATCACGGCGGAGGTGGATATTCCCAGGAAGGGAGCCGAAGGAGTCTTGCTCAGCATGGGAGGTAACGACGGCGGCATCTCGTTCTATGTACAGGACGGCAAGCTATGCTTTGTTCATAACTATGTCGCGGTCGAACTCTACTATGCGAAGTCGAAGGCCGCCGTACCGGCCGGCCATCACTTCCTGAGCATGGAGTTCGAGCCGACCGGCAAGCCCGATTTTACCAAGGGCAAGGGCTCGCCGGGCGTCGTCAAGCTCCTCGTGGACGGCAAGGAGGTCGGTCGCGGCAAACTTCCGGTCACGACGCCGAATCGACTCGCGCAGGGCGGGGCAATGCTTGTCGGAGCCGACGCGGGCGCTCCGGTCACACCGGAGTACAAGCCGCCGTTCCGGTTCACCGGCACAATCAAGCGGGTCATTGTGGACTTGAGCGGCGAGCACGTCGAGGACCACGAGGCACAGATGCGGATCGTCCTGGCCAAGCAATGACCCCTCTTCCCTTGAGGTTGCCGATGCAATGCGGAGCGGCAACCCGGTTCTGCGGGATATTCTGGTCACAATCTTGGGATTGCGCCTTCGGGCGTCCTCTACGCCCTGGGCGGGGCCTCCGGCGGCCTTACCCTGTTCATGGACCAGGGACGGCTCATCTACGAATACAACATGATGATCATCGAGCGCTACACCGCCCAAACCGACAAGATCGCGGGAGGAAAACACGTGATCGAGGTCGAGACCACGCTGACCGAAAAACGGCCGCTCTCGCCCGCCGAGATCATCATCAAGGTAGATGGCAAGGAGGCCGCCCGAACCACGGTCAAGCGCACGGTGCCCGCGGCCTTCACCGCGAGCGAGACCTTCGATGTGGGAGTCGACCTCGGCTCCCCGGTATCGCTCATCTACGCCGAGCGACGCCCGTTCCCCTTCAGCGGCCAGATCAGGCAGGTCCAGGTCGAATTGAAGTGAGTCCCCGAACCAAAGCAGGTTTACCGGCACCGGAGGGATGAGTATGACCCTGACAACGTTGATCCCTCTTGCCTTGAAGGCAAGCATTGTTCTCCTTGTGTTCGTCCTCGGACTCAACGTGCGCCCGCAAGACGCCGCCTACCTGTTCCTCAGGCCGGGGAAGCTCATGCGCTCGCTCCTGTCGATGAACGTCGTCATGCCCCTTTTCGCGGCGGGGGTCGTAGCCGCCTTCGATTTGCACCCGGCCGTGGAGATCGCGCTGATTGCCCTGGCGGTGTCACCCATCCCGCCCCTGCTGCCGAGGAAGTCGCTGAAGGCGGGGGGAGGGGCGTCTTACACCTTCGGCCTGCTTGTGGCCGCGGCGCTGCTGGCGATTGGGTTCGTGCCTGTCACCGTGGATCTGCTTGGGAAGGTTTTCGGGAGGCCCGCGCAAATGTCGCCGGCGGCGGTCGGGCAGCTCGTCCTCTTGACGGTCATCGCGCCGCTGGCCGCCGGTATGGTCGTCCGGCGGGTGGCACCCGGCTTCTCTGGGCGGATCGCGAAGCCTGTTTCTCTGGGGGCCACAATTTTGCTCCTTGCCATTGCCCTTCCCGTCTTTTTGACCGCGTGGCCGGCGATCGTTTCTCTGATCGGTAACGGGACGGTCGTGGCCATCGCAGCGTTCATTCTCGTGGGGTTGGTCGCCGGTCACCTGCTGGGAGGGCCGGACCCCGATGACCGCACCGTGCTGGCATTTTGCACCGCTTTCCGGCACCCCGGGGTCGCGATCGCGATTGCCGGCGCCAACTTCCCGGGACAGAAGCTCGTGCCCGCCGCGGTCTTTTTATACCTGCTGGTGAGCGCGGTCGTCTCAATTCCGATCCTGGCGTGGCGGCGGCGGCAAAACGCACGAATCGCTGGCGCAGCCAAACTCCGCAACAGGGTGCAAGGGAAGATGGAGACATAACTTGCAAGGATATCCTCAAAGGCGAAGATTGGGAGGGATTCTTGGATAAATGACCGCTGCGGTCTCTTCGTGCTCTGCCGTTGTTATTCTTTTCCTTCTCCCTGGAGGGCCGCAGGGATTTTCATAATTTTCTGAACAATAGAAAAAAGGCCAATCAAACATGGAATCGCGGAACGGGAAAATTATGGGTTTTGTCGTTGCGGGCGTGGCCCCGGCCATCCTCTTCTTCATCGTGACGAGTATTTCTGGTTGGGCCAGCGGTCTTCCGGCAACGGGGCCCGCTGAAAAAGCGAATCAACCCGTCACCAAGGGGGATGTCAAGGATCTACCCATCCTCCAAAATTGGAGCGGCGATTTCCCCGTGGCGCAGATCGAACGCCTTCCGGCGGACCAGAGGGAGGAGCGCGTCGGGTATATTGGCGACCCGGTGATATTCGTCGCCGTGTGGGAGGCCTTCAAACCCGGCGATCCGGTTCCGGCAGTGGACTTTGCCAAGAACCTCGTCGTATTCTCCCGCAATGTCCACTTTTACAACCGGACCTCCATCGCCAAAGTGACGGTCAAAGATGGGCTTGCAGAGGTGTTGGCCATCGAAACATTGACTTCCATGCCGGTGGAGGACAAGGTGGCCATGGCCCTGGCGGTGATTCCCCGCGAAGGGGTGGAATTCATCCTTTCGGGGGATAAACGCCTGCCCGTCCAAGGATTGGCGGGAAGGGGAGAAGAACCCGGAATTCATTTTGACGGAATAACCTTTATCTCCCGCTGGACTCGGTCGGGAAAACTGCGGTTCACAGTGGGTAGGTTGGAAAGTCAAGCCTTTTCGATTTTCATTGCCCCTCACCCCCGCCCTCTCCCACGAGGGGAGAGGGAGATAATTTATGACAAAAACCAAGAATAACAAAGGAGGACACACCATGAGCACGCAAGACAGGAAGCACCGTTCCCATCTCCCCATGCCGAACACCCTGCGACCCCAGTTCATCGCCTACGACGCGAAGGACCCGGACAGCAAGTTCCCGCCGATCGAGCAACTGCGCCCGCCCAAGGGCGCGCCCAACGTCCTGCTCATCCTGATCGACGACGCCGGGTTCGGCTCGTCCAGCGCCTTCGGCGGCCCCTGCCAGACGCCGAATGCGGAGAAGCTTGCGGCGGGCGGGCTGAAATATAACCGATTTCACACGACCGCCCTTTGCTCGCCGACGCGCCAGGCGCTGCTTACGGGCCGCAACCACCATTCCACCGGCATGGGCGGCATTACCGAGGTCGCGACCGGCGCGCCGGGCTACTGCTCGGTGCTGCCCAACTCCATGTCGCCGCTGGCACAGACTCTCAAACTCAACGGCTACTCCACGGCGCAGTTCGGCAAGTGCCACGAAGTGCCGGTGTGGGAAACGAGCCCGGTCGGACCGTTCGCCGCCTGGCCCACGGGCGGCGGCGGCTTCGAGTACTTCTACGGCTTCATCGGCGGCGAGGCGAACCAGTGGTACCCGACGCTGTACGAGGGGACCACGCCGGTCGAGCCAAAGAAGACGCCCAACGAGGGCTACCACCTCATGGAGGACATGACTGACAAGGCGGTGGCCTGGATCGGGCAGCAGAAGGCCCTCGCGCCCGACAAGCCCTTCTTCGTCTACTTCGCCCCCGGCGCCACCCACGCCCCCCACCACGTCCCGAAGGCGTGGGCCGACAAGTACAAGGGCAAGTTCGACCAGGGCTGGGACAAGCTGCGTGAGGAGACCTTCGCCCGCCAGAAAAAGCTGGGCGTCATCCCGCGGGACTGCCAGCTCACCGCGCGCCACCAGGAGATCCCGGCGTGGGATGAGATGCCCGAGGCGATGAAGCCGGTGCTGCGCCGCCAGATGGAGGTCTATGCGGGCTTCATGGAGTTCACCGACCATCACGTGGGCCGGTTGTTCGAGACGCTGAAGAAGCTGAACATCCTCGAGGACACGCTCGTTTTCTACATCATCGGCGACAACGGCGCCTCCGCCGAGGGGACTCTCGTCGGCGCCTACAACGAGATGGCCAACTTCAACGGGCTGGCGGCCCTCGAGACGCCGGAATTCCTCATGGCCCGGCTCGACAAGCTGGGCGGGCCGGAGTCCTACAACCACTACGCCGTGGGGTGGGCCCACGCCATGGACACCCCCTACCAGTGGACCAAGCAGGTCGCTTCGCACTGGGGCGGCACGCGCAATGGAACCATCGTCTCCTGGCCGAAAGGGATCCAGGCGAAGGGAGAGGTCCGCTCGCAGTTCGCGCACGTCATCGATGTGGCGCCGACGATCCTCGAGGCGGCGGGGCTCCCCGAGCCGGTCTCGGTGAACGGCATCCAGCAGGACCCGATCGAAGGCGTGAGCATGCTCTACTCGTTCGACGACGCCAAGGCGGCGGAGCGGCACGAGACCCAGTACTTCGAGATGTTCGGCAACCGCGGCATCTACCACAAGGGCTGGACCGCGGTGACCAAGCACGGGACGCCCTGGATCCTCGTGGGCCGGAAGACCGTCGCCCTCGATGACGACGTTTGGGAGCTTTACGACACCACCAAGGACTGGAGCCAGGGGAAAGATCTGTCCAAGGATATGCCGGAGAAGCTCCACGAGCTGCAGCGCTTGTGGCTCATCGAGGCGACCCGCTACAAGGTTATGCCCATCGACGATCGGGTTACCGAGAAGCTTGACCCGGACACCGCCGGCCGGCCGGTGCTCGTCAAGGGGAAGACCCAGCTCCTGTTCGGCGGCATGGGGCGCCTGTCGGAGAACTGCGTCTTGAACATCAAGAACAAGTCCCACTCCGTCACGGCCGAGATCGTGGTGCCGCAGAAGGGCGCCGAGGGGGTGATTATCGCCCAGGGAGCGAACATCGGCGGCTGGAGCCTCTACGCCAAGGGCGGCAAGCTCAAGTACTGCTACAACGTGGCAGGCGTGCAGCACTTCTACACCGAGTCCGCCGGCCCGATCCCGGCGGGAGAACACCAGGTGCGCATGGAGTTCGCGTACGCCGGCGGCGGCTTGGGCAAGGGCGGGAACGTGACCCTGTACGTGGACGGCAAGAAGGTCGGCGAAGGGGGTATCCCCATGACGCAAGCGATGATCTTCTCTGCCGACGACGGCTGCGACGTGGGTGAGGACACCGGCGCCCCGGTCTCGCCGGACTATGGATCGCAGGGCAACGCCTTCAACGGTCTCGTCAAGGGGGTGCAGATCGCCATCGCCGATGCCGCCGAGAATGCGGATCACCTGGTCTCGCCGGAGGACGCGATCCGCATCGCTATGGCGCGGCAGTAGGCAGATGGGCACATCCGGCGCGGCGCAGGCCCCGCAAGATGGCGTGTGCCGCGCCGGGAAAGCCAATCATGCGTGACTATGCTCCGCAGGTGTCCTTCTAAGGCAAGGTATCCAACGCCTGAGGAGAAGAGTGTCGAGGGGAAGAAAGAAAAGTGTCGAGTGAAGAGTGCCCAGGGGCGATCACTTGCCTCTGATGGTTGCAGTCATGGCGTAGTTATTCTGGAATGATGAGCTCAAGGGCTTTGCGACCACCGCGAACAGCAGCGACTGGAATGCGTTGATCGAGCGTCGCCAGTTTGCCTCTTTTGTGAATGGCCAGTCCCAGCAGGTAGACGTCGGTGATTTGAACATGGGTGATGATCACATCGGGTTCGAGCATTTCAAGGATACCGATATCCTCAGTCCAAAAGTGATGACCTGGGGCCTCACAGAACTGGCGCAAGATGGCAAGTACAGCCGTGACATCCCCTGGCCGGTTTGGGTAGTTTGGGTGGCTGGCAATGCGGATAAATCCGTTTTCGCTCAGAGGACAGGTTGCCCAAGCCCGGTGACCCCTTTCGGCGAACCAGCGATGGGCTGATCCATGATGAATATGCATTGGATCACTCAAAGCAAGAAGCAAATTAACATCCAGAAGATAAGTTGTCATGGCGTTTCATCTCGAAGGTGGTTGACCATCTCCAGCGTGACCACGCCGGCATCTGGCTGGACGGGAAATAGCGGCAGGCCATGCTTTATAGATACGGAGGTCTGACGGGTCAATGCTTGTCGAACCAGATCCGATAGCACCCGGCCAACCGTGCTGCCTCGTTGCTTTGCGATTTCCTTGGCTGCGAGAAGGACATCTTCTTCAAGATTAATCGTTGTACGCATTATTTCCTCCAAGGGATCGTGGTGGGAGTGCGCATCTGATGCTTGATGATAAAACATCACACGCGCAATGGCAAGAAAAGTTTATCCAGAACCTCATTTCCCGGCATCGTTGGGAGGACCTTGGAAGAATCCTCGCCGGCGTGGCCGGAACCGACAGGGGCAAAGGAAGGCGCCCCCAGCGTGCCCTTCTTCATCATTAACGACGCTGTTTACCGTCAAAGTTTCCTGGAGGATTCTCGATGTCCATGAAAGAGCCCGCCCAAGCAGC
The DNA here is from genome assembly GCA_963718295.1 of uncultured Methylomirabilota bacterium. Classification (GTDB taxonomy): domain Bacteria; phylum Methylomirabilota; class Methylomirabilia; order CAVQYV01; family CAVQYV01; genus CAVQYV01. Next base: position 265,904 of record CAVQYV010000006.1, read on the forward strand.
CCGTATCGAGCCGCGCTGGCCCGTCGCACTCACGTTACTCGCGGTAATTCTCTTGCTGGCGTTCATGCCCGAGCGCGTCGGATTGTTCCCGAAGTGGCTTCCCTACGTCTTCGGAATCGCGCTCATCGTGCCGATGACTGCCATCGGGCTGACTGCAGGAAAAGCGCGGTGGCTGCGCATCGAGCGCACGATCTTGCTGCTCTTCATCGTGGTCGCGACGGGCGGAACCCTCGCGAACCTGGCGAATCTGATCTACGTGATGGTTCGCCGATCGGCGGAGATCGGCGGCGTGCAGCTTCTCACCTCAAGCATCGCGGTGTGGGTCACCAACGTGCTCATGTTCTCGCTGCTCTACTGGCAGATCGATCGCGGCGGCCCTGAATCCCGGGTGAACAACGCGAGCACGAGGCCCGACTGGCTCTTTCCGCAAGCGGGGGCTCCCGAGGACGCGCCGCCCGACTGGCGGCCGACGTTCGTCGACTACCTGTTCCTTGGATTCTCGACGGCGACGGCGTTCAGCACCACCGATGTTATGCCGTTGACGCCTCGCGCCAAGATGCTGATGATGCTCGAAAGCACGATCTCCCTCGTGACGATCGTCGTCGTCGGGTCACGGGCGATCAACATTCTCGGTAATTAGAGGACACGATGGGGAGAAGGTGCCCATGAATTGCCTGACATCGGGGCACCGGAAGGAGTGGTTCCGCTCATGACGTCCGCAGGAGGTCGTGTATGACTGGAGTAGCCAGACGGGCGATCCACAGGTTCGCGCCAGGGTTGGCTGCGCTGGGCAGCTACGACCCGGCCTGGATTCGGTACGACCTCTTGGCCGGGGTGTCGGTCGCCGCTGTTGCCGTTCCGATCGCCATCGCCTACTCCCAGCTTGCGGGCCTTCCTCCGGTCTATGGTCTCTATGCCAGCATCCTGCCGCTGGTGGCCTACGCGGTGTTTGGCACTTCCCGGCAGTTGATCATGGCTCCTGATGCGGCAACCTGCGCGATCGTCGCGGCCGTCGTGATGCCGCTGGCTGGACCGGACCCGGCGAGGTACCTCTCGCTGTCGATGACGCTCGCCATGATGACAGGCGTCTTCTGCATCGTGGCCGGCCTGATGCGTCTGGGCTTCCTGACGAACTTCCTGGCGCGACCCATTCTCGCCGGCTACCTCAACGGCATCGCCATTTCCATCATCAGCGGACAGCTCGGAAAGCTGTTCGGCTTTTCGGTGAAATCCTCCGGCTTCTTTCGTCTCCTGGCAGAGTTCGTCTCCAAGCTGGGAGAGACTCACGGGCCGACCCTGACCGTCGGCCTGGCGGTCTTTGCCCTGCTGCGACTGCTCAAGCGTCTGGCGCCCAGGATCCCGGCGCCCCTGATCGGCGTGGCGCTGGGGATTACGGCCTCGCAGTTCTTCCGTCTCGGCGAACGCGGAGTCGCGCTGCTGGGGACGATCCCCGCGGGGCTTCCGAAGCTGATGATTCCAGAAATAGGCATGAGCGACTGGGGCCCACTGGCACTTGGCGCCGTGGGCCTCGCGCTGATCAGCTTCAACAGCGCCATGGTGACCGCCCGGGGCTTCGCCGTGAAGAACCGCTACGAGATCGACTCGAACCAGGAGTTCATCGCCCTCGGCGTGGCCGACATCGGGGCGGGGATGCTGCAGGGCTTTGCTGTCAGCGGAGCCGATTCCCGCACGGCCGTCAACGACTCGGTGGGCGGCAAGAGCCAGGTCACCGGACTGGTTGCGGCCGGTCTGATCGTGGTGACTCTGCTCTTTTTAACGGTACCGCTCGCGTCGCTGCCCATCGCGGTACTCTCAGCGGTGCTGGTCAACTCCGCCCTAGGTCTTTTCGATCTTCCAGGCCTGGTCGGACTGCGACGGATCAGTCCCCGGGAGTTTCGCCTCTCGATCATCACGCTGCTTGGCGTCATCACTGTCGGCGTGCTTCCGGGGGTCCTGGTCGCGGTAGGTGTTGCGATCCTGCAACTTCTGGCCAAGGCCTCACATCCGCACGACGCAGTGCTGGGACGGATACCTGGCACCGATGGCTATCACGACATCAAGGACCGCCCGGAGGCCGAGACCATTCCCGGGCTGCTGATATTCCGCTTTGACTCCGCGCTGGTGTTCTTCAACTCGGATCACTTCAAGTCCCGAGTCAGGACCGTGGTTAAGGAGGCAAAGGCGGAAGTGCGGTGCTTGGTTCTCGACGCCGAGACCATGCCTGGCATGGACAGCACGGGCGCGGCAGCCCTCGGCGAGGTGTGCAACGAACTAACTGAGAAAAGCATTTTCTTCGCAATAGCGCAGGCCAAGGGACCGCTCCGTGACCTGCTCGATCGAACGGGGCTCAAGCAGCAGATCGGGCCCGACCGGTTGTTCCCGACGCTCGAATCTGCAGTCGAGGCGATGAGGAGCACGCTCGCCTCCAGCGACCGGCCGGTCAAGGCCGATGCAGAGGATCGGGCTGGATCGAGGAAGATGACAAGATGACAAAGATGAACTCACTGCCGTCGGCATTTCACCTGCGAGGCTGGGTAGATCGACTCCATGCGTCGGGAATGAGAAAATAGCCAACGGCTGCAGCCCTGGCTGTTGCAGCGATGAAGCAAGAATGGGGGTTGTGTTTTTTCGAGCGATGTAGTCTACTACTTCTGTCCTCCCGCGTGAAGGAGGTCGGGGGGCTTGCCCGCCCCCAGTTTTTCACGGATTCATGGACCGAGGGATCAGCCGTAAGCGGAAGCCCGCATAACAGCCCAACCAGAAAGGAGCTATCCATGTCTAACCTGTTTTCGCGATACTGGTGGATTTTGGCCTTGAGGGGAGCTATAGCAGTTATCTTTGGCCTGCTCGCGTTTATCTCGCCAGAGATCACACTGGCAACGCTCATCCTTTTCTTCGGCGCCTATGTGCTCATGGATGGGGTCTTCTCGATCATTCACGCGATAGGGGGCTGGCAAGAGAGGGATGATCGATGGTTTCTCCTGCTCGAAGGTCTCCTGGGAGTGGGCATAGGGATCTCTGCCTATCGGGCTCCAGGGATCACAGCCACAGGCGTTCTTCTGTACATTGCTGCCTGGAGCCTGGCGATGGGAATCCTCAAGATCGTCACCGCCATCCGTCTTCGAAAGGTGATCCAGGGGGAATGGTGGCTGGCGGCAAGCGGCATCGTTTCGCTCCTTTTTGCCACGCTTTTGATGTGGTTTCCGGCCGTTGCTGCCCTGGGCCTTCTCTGGCTGATCGGGGGTTATGCGTTCATATACGGGCTGATCTTGATGGCAGTCGGTTTCAAAGTTCGCGGGCTGGACGCGAAAAAGGAAGAGGCAAAAGCAGGAAGGAAAACCCTTTCAGGATGATGGCCCATTTGTAGCCGACAGGGAACAAATCGCCATCGGCTTCCGGCCGTGGGTTGTTTATCGCGAGAAAGGAGAGATCATGAAAAAGAGAGAGGCATCATGGCTCGGCTCTTAGTCATTGTCGTATGTGCTACCCTGTCCCTTATCGGAGCCCCAGTTTCCTTCGGCCAGCAGGAAGTGCCGGTTCCCGCTCCTAAAGAGTTCACCGTGCAGACCTCTCCCGTCCGGATCGATGACACGGTGCTTTTCTCCGTTCGGGGCATCAAGGCCTATCCCTCCGAAGTCCGGGCAGCGGCGATCGTAGAAAGGATCAAGAACCTCGCCGGGGATCGGTCCTTGCCCACCGATTCGATTACGGCCGTCAAATCGGAAACTACCACCGACATCGTGGCCCGCGACAGGCCCATCATGTCCGTCTTTGACGCCGACGGCGCCTTGGAAGGAATCACCCGGCAGGAACTGGCAAAGGTGTATGTCATCAGGATTCGCTCCGGCATTGAAAAATACCGCCGGGACCACAGTACGCAGAGCCTCCTGACCGGTGCTCTCCGCGCTCTTCTTGCCACACTGATTCTCATCGGGGCCCTCCTTCTGATCAGAAAGCTTTTCCGCGCTATCAGCGTATTCACCGAAAGAAGGTCCAAGGCACGCATCCAGTGGCTTCAGATCAAGTCCTTCGAGATCGTCCACGCCGAGCAGATCTGGGCAATGCTCAGAGGCTCCCTGGGGATCGTTCGCCTCCTCTTGATTCTCGTGATCCTCTACTCCTACTTGGGTCTCGTCTTGAGCTTTTTCCCCTGGACGCGGATCCTGTCTGCCAATCTGCTGGGTTATGTCCTCACGCCCCTCCAAACCATCGGGAAGGCAGTTATCGGATATATCCCCAATCTGATCTTCATCGCCATCCTGGTTGGCATAGCGCGTTACGTGCTGAAGGTGATGCGGCTTTTCTTCGTGGGGATTGAAAAAAGGACGATCACCCTCTCGGGGTTTGACCCGGACTGGGCCAATCCGACCTACAAGATACTTCGCCTCGTCGCCATCGCCCTTGCGGCGGTGGTAGCCTATCCCTACATACCCGGGTCCGAGTCACCGGCATTCAAGGGAATCTCGATCCTTATCGGGGTCATCTTCTCTCTCGGCTCCTCCTCGGCCATCTCCAATATCATTGCGGGATACACGATGATCTACCGGAGGGCCTTCAAGGTGGGGGACCGGGTGAAGATCGGTGATCTGACTGGCGATGTGGCCCAGATGCGGCTCCTCGTCACCCATCTCACCACCATCAAGAACGAGGAGATCATCGTCCCGAATTCCCTCATTCTCAACAGCCATGTCATCAATTACAGCTCACTGGCCCGGGAGCGGGGGCTGATCCTCCATACGACGGTGACCATCGGCTACGATGCACCCTGGCGTCAGGTACATGCGATGTTGTTGATGGCTGCCGAGCAGACGCCAGGGTTATTGCGCGAGCCGCGTCCCTTTATTCTCCAGAGATCGCTCGATGACTTTTATGTCACCTACGAACTGAATGCCTATACCGATGCCCCCCAAGCCATGGCCCGCATCTATTCCGACCTTCACCAGAACATCCAGGACGCCTTCAACGAATATGGGGTGCAAATCATGTCGCCGGCGTACGAAAGCGACCCGGACCGAGCGAAGTTTGTGCCGAAGGAGCGATGGTACGCGGCCCCTGCGAAGCTGCCCGATGATGCCAAATCGGGGGGGCAATGATTCCCCTTCATGGATGGGGCTACCTTGCCCGATTCAGAAAACCAGAAGAACCGAACAAAAAGGACGTCGAAAGGATGAACAAGATGAGGGTGGTCGCTCATCCGATGGCGATTTCACGTCGCCAAATACGCCGGTGGAAAACGTGTTCAATAGAGGACCCCGCCCCTGCGCGCGGTCCAGTTGGGAGGGAGGTCACGATGAAAAGACGGTCGCTGTTGTTTCTATCCACGATGTTGCTGGCTATCCTCGGGGCCGGCTGCGCCCACTACCCCATCAACCAGCCCTTGAAGCAATACGACCCCCAGGTGGGCTATCGGGGCAAGAACCTCAGAGATCCTGCCAGGGAAGACCGTCTCTTGATGATCCTCAGCTTTTCCGGCGGGGGGACCCGAGCGGCCGCCTTTTCCTACGGGGTGCTGGAGACGTTGAGAGATACGACGGTCTCCCTGCACGGCCAGCAGAGGCGCCTCTTGGACGAAGTGGACGGGATCACCGGCGTTTCCGGCGGGAGCTTCACCGCGGCCTACTACGGCCTCTTCCGGGACCGGATCTTCGAGGACTTCGAGACCCGATTCTTAAAGCAGAACATCCAGGGCAAACTGACGCGCGCCACCTTCTTCAACCCGATCAACTGGGTCCGACTGGCCTCTCCTTATTTCGATCGCAGCGACCTGGCGGCGGAATATTACGACAAGCATGTCTTCGATGGAGCAACCTTTGATGACCTGCTCGCTCGGAAAGAACCGATGATCTTCATCAATGCCACGGACATGGTGCACGGAACTCGGGTGTCCTTCCACCAGGATGCATTCGATGCGTTGTGCTCGGATCTGTCCACCTTCCCCGTTTCCCGGGCCTGCGCCGCTTCCTCGGCGGTGCCCATGGTGTTGAGCCCCATTACCTTGCGCAATTACGCCGGCCAGTGCGACTTCCAGATGCCCAAGGCGCTGGCAGAGGCCATGCAGCCCCCCAGGGACACAACGGCGCGCCGCTTCGACCTGGCCAATAACATGATGCCCTTCCTGGATTCGGAAAAGAAGCCCTACCTCCACCTGGTGGACGGGGGGGTGTCCGACAACCTGGGCCTTCGAGCGCTCCTGGAACGGGTCACCCTGATGGGCGATATTTGGACCAGTCTCAAATATGGCCACCTGGAAAACGTAAACAAGATCGTCTTCGTGGTGGTGAATGCCGAGACCGCCATCGACGACAAATGGGATCGCTGGGAAAAGATCCCCCCCTTCGGGGCTATGCTCAGTTCCTATTCCTCCATCGGCATTTCCCGCTACAACACCGAGACGGTGGCGCTCCTGCGGGAAAGCTTCCCCCGCTGGGCGGAGGAGATTCGCAAGGGGCGCTGCGGTTCGGGGCCGATCTCGACCGAACCGGGTTCCTGCGGCGATATCGAATTTTACTATGTGGAGGTCCGGTTCGAGGCGTTGGACGATGAAGCCGAACGGACCGCCCTCAAGCGCCTTCCCACTGCCTTCGCTTTGGAACCGGAACAGGTGGACCAACTGCGGGATGCGGCCCATCGCATCCTGACCAAGGATAAGGAATTCCAACGACTGGTTCAAGACCTGAAGTAGGGTGCAGAACTGCCTTGAGGGTTTCAATGCCTTGAATGGAGGGGAATGCGGAAACGTCCATGGAGTCTATAAGCCCGGCCAGGTGAAACTCAGGCCGTCTATCCTGAAGGAGGGACAGGAAGCCGTGGAAAAGGCCTTTGGCAAAGGGGCGCGGTTTGCCCTGGTCTTTCACGGAGGCTCCGGATCTGCTCTGGAGGAGATCAGGGAGGCCGTCGATTATGGGGTCGTCAAGATGAACATCGACACCGATACCCAATATGCGTTTACTCGCCCCATTGTGGACCATATGCTGAAAAACTACGAAGGCGTCCTCAAGATCGAGGGGGATGTGGGAAACAAGGAGAAATACGATCCCCGTTCCTATATGAAGCTCGGGGAAGCTGCCCTGGCGGAACGGGTGAAGCAAGCGGTCACCGATCTGAGAGGTGTCGGAACCACCCTCTTCGGAAGCGGTGGTTAGAAGGGAACCTGAGGGGATTCGAAAACATATGACGCAAGGAGGCAGACATGGCAACCAAGGTTGCAATTAACGGATTCGGAAGGATCGGAAGGCTCGCCTTTCAAGCGATGGTCGAACAGGGGCTCGTTGGAAAAGAGTTCGACGTGGTCGCGGTCGTGGATATAAGCACCGACGCGAAATATTTCGCCTACCAATTGAAGTATGACTCCATCCACGGCCGATTTGCCAAAACCCCTTTCGACGGAGAAGAGCAGTCCCTCGGTAGAAGAAGACGACATCCTCATCGTCGACGGACACAAGATCAAATGCGTTTTAGCGACTAAGACACCCGATCTTCTTCCGTGGCGGGACCTCGGCGTTGAATATGTGATCGAGTCCACCGGCCTGTTCGCCGATGCGGAGAAAGCGAGTCTTCACTTGAAAGCAGGGGCCCAAAAAGTGATCATCACCGCCCCCGCAAAAGGCGAGGCCAAGACCATCGTGATGGGTGTCAACGAAGGGGAGTACGATCCCGAGAGGCATCATGTCGTCTCGAATGCATCGTGTACGACCAACTGTCTTGCTCCCCTCGTCCATGTGATCCTCAAAGAAGGGATCGGCATCGAAGCCGGGTTGATGACCACGATCCATTCCTATACCGCCACGCAGAAAACCGTGGATGGTCCTTCGAAAAAGGATTGGAGAGGAGGAAGGGCGGCGGCGATCAACATCATCCCTTCCACAACGGGTGCGGCGAAGGCGGTGGGTGAGGTGCTCCCCGCGGTGAAAGGGAAGTTGACCGGGATGTCCTTTCGCGTTCCAACCCCGGACGTTTCGGTGGTCGATCTGACTTTCCGTTCCTCAAGGGATACCTCCATCGAGGAGATCGACGCTTTGATGAAGAAGGCCTCGGAGTCCTATCTGAAGGGAATCTTGGAGTACATCCACGAAGAACTTGTTTCGACCGACTTCATTCACTCGAGCAGTTCCTCCATTTACGACTCCCTGGCAACGGTTCAGAACAACCTCAAAGGAGAGAAACGATTCTTCAAGGTCGTCTCTTGGTACGATAACGAATGGGGGTATTCGAACCGAGTGGTGGATTTCCTGCGATACATGGAGTCCAAGAAGGCTTGAGGATCTTGGAGGCAAGCGGAACTACCTTGTCGTAGGGGATGCGAGCCGGGTCTCAGTCACCTTCTCCCGACTGCCGCAGGCGGTGAAGCCCGGCGATCGACTCTACCTGAACGACGGTCTCATCCAGCTTGAGGTCGCAGAGGTAGTCAAAACAGAAGTCCGATGTCGCGTCCTCGTCGGAGGCGAACTCCGCTCCAGGAAAGGATTGAATCTTCCTGGTATCGACCTCGGGATTCGAGCCTTCACCGAGCAAGATCACCAATGGCTATCGTTTGCCAAGGAGAGGGGTCTCGATGCCGTCAGCCAGTCTTTTGTGGAAGGCGCCGCAGACGTTGCCGCTGTTCGTAAGGCGGCGGCCGATCTGGATTACCATCCCTTCATCATCGCCAAGATCGAACGGTTGAGGGCATTGCATCACATCGATGAAATTCTGAAGGTAGCCGACGGGATTATGATCGCCCGAGGGGATCTCGGGGTGGAGATCCCCATCGAGCAGATCGCCATCGTGCAAAAGGAGCTGATGAAGAAGGCAAATCTGAAGGGGAAACCGGTCATCACGGCGACGCAGATGCTTGAATCCATGACAGACAACCGACGACCCACCCGGGCGGAATCAACCGATGTGGCCAATGCGATCCTGGACGGGACGGACTGTGTGATGCTCTCGGGGGAGTCCGCCATGGGAAAGTATCCGGTGGATGCGGCAGCGATGTTGGCCAAGATCGCTGCCGCCACCGAGTCCCACCGGATCGCTCATCCTGTGCGAGAGACCTTGGGGGCTGACAAAGGGGACGGGCATTCCAGCCTGGTGGATCTGATTGCCCTGAGCGTGGCGACAACGATGGAACGAGTCTCTCCGGCTGCCGTGATCGTACCGAGCCGAAGCGGGGCTACGGCTCGAGCCCTGAGCCGCTTTAAGCTGCCGGTGCGGATTGCAGCGGTGAGCTCAGAGGAAGACACCTGCCAGGGACTCCAGTTTTCTTATGGTGTTTATCCCGTGCACGAGCCAGAACATCCGCAAGACTGGGAATGGCTTTGCCCGGCAATGGCTACGGACGCATGGGGTTGAGGGTGACCTCGTGATCTTGACCGAAGGACCCTCCTCGAATCGTCCGGAGGCGAACCACCGCATGGAGATCATCGATCTTCGTCCCAGGCCTGAGAAAGGTTGAGATGGGTAAAGCCGAGATTTCTCAAGATGATATAGGGAGCGGCCGCGCAAACAGAAGATAGAGAAGAGGCTATCATGGCTCAACGTACCCCACAGATTGAACAGATTGCCAGTTTATCGATCGTCGGGCTGCTCGTCATTGGGAGCATCGTGATCGTCCTTCCCTTCCTGCCTGCCATCCTGTGGGCCATCATCTTCGTGGTAACCACCTGGCCTTTTTTTGTGAGAGTGGAAAAGGTCCTGGGAGGAAGAACCAGCCTGGCAGCCGTGTCTCTCACCTTCCTCCTCGCCCTGATCTTCTTTCTGCCCCTGGTCTATGTGGCCTCCAAACTTGTCAGTCAGGCACCGATCCTGTTCGACCATGCGCAGGGGTGGATGGAAAAGGGCCTGGGTCCCCCGCCCCTTTGGCTCGAGGGTTTGCCGTTGGTTGGCGCAGGACTCGATGGGATTTGGCGGGGCATCGGTCATGATACCCCAAAGCTGATCGAGATGGTCAAACCTTACATGAAGGATCTATTGCTCCTAATCGCAAGTGCCGGGGCCGGAGTGGGCCGGATCATTCTGTTGACGATGCTCAGCCTGATTCTTTTCTTCTTCCTCCTCAAGGAAGGGCGATCGATCCGAGAAGGCCTCGAAACAATGGCCGTCCGCCTGGGCGGAGAAAAGGGGCGCCACCTTCTTTTCGTGGCCGGGTCCACCATGCGCTCGGTGGTTTTTGGGATCCTCGGCACCGCGGTGGTTCAGGGAATCTTGGCGATCTTTGGCCTCTGGATATCAGGGGTCCCCGGCCCGGTCTTTCTGGGGATCGTGGCAGGGTTGGTAGCCCTCATCCCAGTCGGTGTGATCCAGGTGGTCCTGCTGCCGGCCGCAGGATGGCTGATCTACAAAGGCCAGATCGGATGGGGAATCTTTCTCTTCATCTGGTCTTTTTCCGTGATTGGCAATGTGGACAACGTGATCCGCCCGATGCTGATTAGCCGGGGCGCCAAAGTTCCCTTCCTCGTGGTGTTGCTCGGCGTGCTGGGCGGACTCGCTGTTGGCGGGATTCTCGGCCTTTTCGTGGGCGCGACCATTCTGTCCGTGTTTTACACGATGTTGAAGGAATGGGTCGCGGTGGAAGGCGAGAATTCGGGTGCCGGCCAAACCCATGAAGGATAGAATAAAGCAAAGGGAAAGGGAAATCAGAGTACCTACCAAGGCAGAGCCCTGAACCTCATAGGGCTCAGGAAAGCAATAAGGGGGAAGATCATGGCCATTCAAACGGTAGACCAGATTGAATTGAATGGGAAACGAGTATTCATCCGAGTCGATTTCAATGTTCCTTTGGACGAAAAGAGCGAGATCACGGACGACACCCGGATCGCCCTTTCCCTCCCCACGATTCGTTTCGTGATGGAGGCGGGCGGGAAGACCATCCTCGCATCACATCTGGGAAGGCCCAAGGGAAAGAGGGACCCTAAATTCAGTCTGTCTCCAGTTGCCGAAAGGTTGTCCCGGCTGTTGGGGAAAGAAGTTGCCTTAGCCGCGGATTGCGTCGGGGAAGAGGTGCAAAAACAGATCGAAGGCATGAAAGCAGGGGAGGTGCTTCTTCTGGAGAATCTGAGGTTTCATCCGGAGGAGGAGAAGAACGATGAGCCTTTTTCCAGGGCCCTGGCTTCTCTGTGCGACGTCTATGTCAATGACGCCTTTGGCGCGGCCCACAGAGCGCATGCCTCAACTGAAGGGATGACAAGATATGTGAAAGTTGTGGCCGCGGGCTTCTTAATGAACAAAGAGATCGCGAGTTTGGAGAAGGCGTTGCTGAACCCACAAGAGCCTTATGTAGCCATTCTCGGTGGGGCAAAGGTTTCTGACAAGATAGGGGTCATCCAAAATCTTCTGGATAGAGTGACCACACTATTGATCGGAGGAGGCATGGCCTACACCTTCCTCAAGGCCGAGGGATTCCAGGTAGGGAAATCTCTGGTCGAAGAGGACCAGATCGAATTCTCACGGGATCTCCTGAAAAAGGCAAAAGGAAAGGTCAAACTACTTCTCCCTTCCGATCACATTGCTGCCGAAAGGATGGATCTCCAGGCCAAGCGACAGATTGTGGAGAACGAGAGGATTCCCCCGGATTGGGTTTGCCTCGATATTGGTCCGGAGACAGTAAAGGCGTTTTCCGAAGAGATAAGATCGGCCAAGACGATTTTCTGGAACGGCCCCATGGGAGTCTTCGAGATGGAGCCATTCAGCCTGGGAACATTTTCCATCGCAAAAGCAGTGGCCAAATCTTCAGCTTTCAGCATTGTGGGAGGCGGAGATTCAGTGGCAGCAGTCAACCAGGCAGGGGTGGCAGAAAAGATCGGCCATATCTCGACCGGGGGCGGAGCATCCCTCGAATTTCTGGAAGGAAAGGCATTGCCGGGCATCGAGGCCCTGAGAAGGGAGGATTGAAGAGAGATGCGCGTGGTGGTTCTTGGGAGTCGGTGACGAAAATTTAGAGGGGGCTACTATGGCAAAGATCGTAAAGGCAATGGGGAGAGAGATTCTCGATTCACGAGGTAACCCGACCGTGGAGGCCGATGTTTGGCTGGAGGATGGGAGCATGGGCAGGGCCGCGGTGCCTTCTGGTGCTTCGACTGGCGAGCACGAGGCGGTTGAGCTACGTGACGGGGAGAAATCGCGCTATCTGGGAAAGGGGACGCGCAAGGCTGCGCACAACATCAACGGCGAGATTGCGGCGGCCATAAAAGGGATGGATGCGACTCGCCAGGCAGAGATCGATCGTAAGATGATCCAGCTCGACGGAACGCCAAACAAAGGGCGCCTCGGAGCGAATGCGATTCTGGCCGTCTCCATGGCCGTCGCTCGAGCGGCGGCCGCGTCGAAAAAGATGCCCCTCTACCGGTTTCTCGGAGGGGATTCGGCCTGCTTGCTGCCGGTGCCGATGATGAATATCCTGAACGGAGGGGTCCATGCTGACAACTCGGTGGACTTTCAGGAATTCATGATCGCCCCTTTCGGGGCCACAAACTTTGCCGATGCCCTTCGTATGGGTGCCGAGGTGTTCCACACCTTGAAGAGCGTGCTGAAAAAGAAAGGCTATTCCACTGCCGTGGGAGATGAGGGAGGATTTGCTCCAAACCTCAAATCGAATAGCGAAGCCCCGGAGACAATTCTCGAAGCCATTGCACAGGCAGGATATCGTCCAGGGACAGATATCGGTCTGGCCCTTGACCCGGCCGCGAGCGAATTCTTCGATTCGAGCAAAGGGAAGTATATCTTCAAGAAATCGGACAAAAGTGAGAGGCAGTCGGAGCAGATGGTGGAATTCTGGTCGAATTGGGTTCGGCAGTATCCGATTATTTCGATCGAAGATGGCATGGCAGAGGACGACTGGAAAGGATGGAAGCTCCTCACGGACACCCTGGGGAAAAAGATCCAGCTCGTAGGTGATGATCTGTTCGTGACCAACACCGAGAGGCTGACGCAGGGGATCCGGGAGGGGATCGCCAATTCCATCCTCATCAAGGTGAACCAGATTGGAACGTTGACCGAGACCCTCGAGGCCATGCAAATGGCGAAGGAGGCGGATTACACCTGTGTGGTTTCCCATCGGTCGGGAGAAACAGAGGATACTTTCATCGCTGATCTGGTAGTGGCAACAGGAGCGGGACAGATCAAAACCGGCTCTGCGAGCCGTACCGATCGAATTGCAAAATACAACCAATTGTTGCGCATCGAAGAGGAGCTGGGTGGTTTGGCAGATTTCGCAGGGAGAAAGGCGTTTAAGCAATAAGGGTGGGGAGTGGATCACATGCACAAACTCGTTTTAATGAGACACGGTGAGAGCACTTGGAACAAGGAGAACCTATTTACTGGTTGGACGGACGTGGACCTTTCAGAAAAGGGCATTGAAGAAGCCAAGGAAGGAGGTCGTGTTCTCAAAGAGCAGGGATATGCCTTCGATATCGCCTTCACCATCTGTTTTGAAGCGGGCGATACGAACCCTTTGGATTGTCATGAGTGAGATGGATCTCATGTGGATACCCGTGATCCGGGACTGGCGCTTGAACGAGCGCCATTACGGGGCTCTGCAAGGTCTTAATAAGGCGCAGATGGCGGCGAAGTTCGGGGAGACACAGGTCAAGATCTGGAGGCGGAGTTACGACATCCGTCCCCCGGCCTTAGAGGAAACGGATCCCCGAAATCCCGCGAAGGATCTGCGTTACAAGGAATTGAAGAAAGAGGAGATTCCGCTCACGGAGTGTCTGAAGGACACGGTGGAGCGCTTTCTTCCGTGCTGGCACGAGGTCATTGCGCCCGCTGTCCGCTCGGGAAAACGAGTCCTCGTCGCAGCCCACGGGAACAGCCTGCGGGCTCTTGTGAAGTACCTCGACAATATTCCCGAGGAAGTGATTCCGGAGGTGAACATCCCGACGGGCATGCCCCTGATCTACGAGTTGAAGGACGATCTAAAGCCGATACGGAACTACTATCTTGGCGATCCCGAAAAGGTGAAGAAAGCCATGGAGGCGGTCGCAAGCCAGGCCAAAGCCAAAAAGTGAAAGATGAGATCAAGGGGAGGACTTACCACAGAATCGGGGAGGGCCTGGAGACTGCGCAATTGGAGGCTTGGAGTCCTGTGATCCCTTCTCCGACGTCTTAGCGGTGAAAGTCCAAAGGAGAAGGCTTTTCCGCTACCTTTAGATCACGGAGGCTTCTGGAAGGAGTTGAAGATGGGCGGAGGGAAAAGAGAGCGCGATTCTTGCCGGAGACATCGGCGGGACCAATACCCGCCTGGCGATGATAGAGATCGTGAAGGGACACTTCAACTTTCTCGCTGAAGAAACCTTCCCGAGCCGTGAAGAGCTGAGTCTTGAGAGTGCCCTGCGCAAATTCCTGTCGAATGCTTTGCATCCCGTCACACGGGCCTGTCTGGGAGTCGCTGGGCCTGTCCGCGATGGTCGCTGTGAGGCCACCAATTTGCCGTGGGTGATCGATTCCCAAAAGATCGCGCTGCAACTCAACCTCCCCCTGGTTGGTCTGATCAATGACTTGGAGGCCAATGCGTATGGGATTGCCGCACTTGAGACCAAAGACTTGGAGGTCCTCAATCAGGGCACTCATGACGCACAAGGAAATCGAGCCGTCATCTCTGCGGGCACGGGACTTGGCGAAGTGGGTCTCTTCTGGGACGGCAGGGAATACAGGCCTTTTGCATCCGAGGGTGGCCATGCTGATTTTGCGCCTCGGAATCACCTTGAAATGGATCTGTTAGACTATTTGCTGAAGCGACATTCCCGAGTGAGCGCCGAGCGTGTGATCTCCGGGCCGGGGCTGTTCAACATTTACCAATTCCTTAAGGACACGGGACGCGCTGAAGAAGAGGCATGGCTTGTTGACCAGATGCGTCAACAGGATCCCCCGGCTGTGATCACGGAGAATGCCCTCGAAGGGAGGAGTTCGCTCTGCATGCAGGCCCTCGATCTCTTCGTCTCCCTCTATGGCGCCGAGGCAGGAAATCTGGCCTTAAAAGTCATGGCCACAGGAGGGGTATTTCTCGGTGGAGGGATCGCACCCAAGATCATCGCTAAGTTAAGGGACCCGGTCTTCATGAACGCTTTTACCGCCAAGGGGCGAATGAAGCCCCTGCTCCAAGCGATGCCTGTCCGAGTGATCCTGAACCCCAAGGCAGCCCTTCTCGGTGCAGCCCGCTGTGCCATGCGACAGTAGAACGTCAAGGGCATGTTGGTTTCGGTATGAGAGAATGGATCACCCTTGGAATAACAGCCCTGGTGATGCTCCTCTGGGGGAGTGCGCCTATCCTGGCACAGGAGTACATCCGGGATGGGGAGCCCACCCCCGAGTCGGTCGATCAGGTGGTTACGCCTTTCGACCAGACCTTTCAAGAGAAGCCCAGCCCTCCAGGGCTTTTTCCCGGCCTTAAGGAGAAGTTGAAGGATACCCCGCCCTTCTTACGGGACACGAAGCTCGATCTCAACTTCCGGACGTACTATTTTTATCGCGATCAGTATGACGACAGCAAGAGCGAGGCCTGGGCCCTGGGGGGATCTCTTTTCTACCGGTCCGGCTGGCTGCTCGATCGCTTCGGCGTGGGAGCCGTGCTCTATACTTCCCAACCGCTCTACGCACCGGACGACCGGGATGGGACGGGACTCCTCAAGACGGGCCAGCATGGCTACACGGTGGTTGGACAGCTCTACGGAAGGGTGAAAATCTTCGAAGACCATTTCATCAATATTTATCGATACGAATACAACACCCCTTTCATCAACAAAGACGAAAGCCGCATGACCCCAAACACCTTCGAGGGCTATACATTTCGATTCAGATGACATCATCAACATCTTCTACACGGAAGGCACATACAGGCTCTTCGTGACGGATCGCCTCGGCATGCTCTTCTCGGCCCAGTTTACTGGCCAGCGGAGCGTTGGGGGAGATCTTCTGAAGAATTATTCCTTCGAGACGAACCAGTTCGGAATGAAGGCTGAGATGAGCTATGAGAGAGGTATCCTCGCCCTTGCCTATACGAGAGATTCCAAGGGAGCCGACCTTCAGAACCCCTGGAGCGGCCATCCAGGTTATACCAGTGTGCAGGTGCAGAGTTTCAACAGGGCAGGAGAAAATCCTTCATGGCAAGGGTCTCTTACAACTTCGCGCGTCTTGGTCTCGAGGGCATCGCCGCGTATGCTCTCTTTGTCCACGGATGGGGAAGGATAGACCCATCCACCAAGGACCCGGTGGCGAACGAGAACGAATTTGACGCCGATATCCAGTGGCGACCCCAATGGAAATCTCTCAAGGGCCTCTGGTTCCGAGTGCGATATGCCAATGTTCATCAGTATGAAGGGCCTAAGAACACGATCAACGACTTTCGCGTGATCGTGAATTATGATTTGCCTTTGCTCTGAGGACTTGGAATTGTCCCTTTCATTCTGTCCTCCGGATTCGGCCGTCTCGCCCGAAAGGAGAATCGCCATGACCCTATCCCCGCTCGCCGGTCAACCGGCCCCGGCTGAGTTGCTGATTGACATCGACAGGCTTTTGAACGAATATTACACGCGCCGGCCGGATGCAAGCGACCCACAACAATTGGTCCATTTCGGCACCAGCGGCCATCGCGGGTCTCCCGAGGAGGACACATTCACCGAGGCCCACATTCTGGCCATCACCCAGGCGATCTGTGAGTACCGACGCGGCCAGGGGACCAATGGTCCCCTTTTCATGGGCAAGGACACCCACGCCGTGTCGGCCCCGGCCGAGCGCACGGCGCTCGAGGTACTGGCGGCCAACGGCATCGAGACGATGATCCAGCGTGATGACGGCTTCACTCCGACCCCGGTCATCTCCCACGCCATCCTCTGTCACAACCGCGGCCGCAAAGAAGGGTTGGCCGACGGCATCGTGATTACGCCGTCCCACAACCCGCCCCGTGACGGCGGATTCAAGTACAACCCTCCCCACGGTGGTCCTGCGGACACCCACGTCACGAAATGGATCGAAGAGAGGGCCAACGCGATACTGCGTGCCGGCAACCGGCCGGTTCGAAATCGCCTTCGGAAACGATACCGATGCAGACCGGCATGGCATCGTGACCCGCTCGATGGGGCTGATGAATCCGAACCATTACTTGGCCGTGTCCATCCATTACCTTCTCACCCACCGGCCTGGATGGCCAGAAACAGCAGCCGTTGGCAAGACCCTCGTCAGCAGCGTCCTCATCGACCGGGTGGTCGAGGCCCTTGGGCGCAAGCTGTCGGAAGTGCCGGTTGGGTTTAAATGGTTTGTGGAAGGTTTGCTCACCGGTGCCTACTGCTTCGGCGGAGAGGAGAGTGCGGGAGCAAGCTTCCTGAGGCGGGACGGCACCGTGTGGACGACCGACAAGGACGGTCCCATCATGGATCTGCTGGCAGCAGAGATGACCGCACGCACCGGAAAGGATCCCGGTGATCTCTACCGGGAACTCGCGGCCCAGCTTGGAGAACCATGTTACACACGGATCGACGTGCCCGCCACGCCGGCCGAGAAGGCTGCCATGGAGCACCTCTCCCCTGAGGCGATCACTGCCAAGGAGCTGGCAGGCGAGCCGATCCTGGCCAAGCTGTCTACCGCTCCGGGGAACGGGGCACCGATCGGTGGCCTGAAGGTCGTTACGGCGAGCGGGTGGTTTGCGGCTCGACCGTCGGGAACGGAGAACATTTATAAGGTCTACGCAGAAAGTTTCAGAGACCAGGCCCACCTGGATCTGATCGTCAGGGAGGCGCAGGTGATCGTGGGCAGAACGCTGGCGGACATGGAGCATGGGGGACGGCCGACGTAGATGTGATGGACGAAGTGACCCCTAAGGGCGTAGAGACTGAGGACCAAAGTGGAGGAGTCTTTGCCGAACCGCCATCGGTAACCTGTATGGCGTCACCAGTCTCTGGATGACCGAAAGTCTCAACTAAGGTATCGAGGTGACAAAAGGAAGAGGGGTACTTGAGGGTATTACGGATCACGGGCCTGCTCAGGAAGTCTGAGTTGGACGCGGCCCTCGAGGCTGAGGCAAAGGAATGGGGACCTGCAACTCGCGTTAGGGTGTTGATCATCAAGGTAGCCACCTCGCCTCGAAGGCGAGGGGTCCTTGAACTTCCTGTCGACGGAAAGTCGACATCTTAAATGCCAAACCTTTGTTTGAGGTTGGCACAAAAACAGAATTCGCTCATGGTCGGCTTGGCCCCAGAATCACTCAGGACCAAGCCAATGTTGATCGGCCGACCGTTGCGCGAATACTTCCTTCGCCTGAAGGCGACGGATTTCGACCGTCCCCGAGAGGGACAGTGAACCTGTTTGTGTTCGTATTCTTTCTACCTGGGAGGGTAAAACATGAAAAAGATGCTTTGGATATGGATAGCCTTTATATGGGTTGCAAGCATGCCTCAGCTGGCCGCTGCCGCGCAAGAGGACGAAAAGACCAAACCGTGGGAGCATTTCAGCCTCAATATAGGGGGGTTTGTTACCACCCTGAATTCGGATGTCCGCATCGACTCCAAATCTGGAGTGGGAATCGATATCGACGGAGAGAACACCCTGGGATTGGATTCTTCGATGACTGTTTTTAGGGCAGAGGCGGTGTTTCGCTTCCCCAGTAGCCTACGCCATCGCTTCGATCTCGGCTATTTCGAGCTCCGCCGAAATGGTACCAAAACCATCCAAAAAGACATCGAAATCAGGGATCAGGTTTTCACCGCAGGCGCCCGTTTGGACAGCTCAATGGATTTGAAACTCATTAGGGGCGCATACAGCTATTCCTTTTTTCAGGATGACCGTTTTGACCTTGGCGTATCGGTCGGGGCCTACGTTACACCTGTCACATTGAGTTTCAAGAGCTCGAACTTGGAAGGGTCAGAGGGTCGCGTTTCCAAGACAGAAAGCTCTACCCTGCTGCTTCCGGTATTGGGGGTGCGTTTTGATTTCGCCATCACCCCTAAGCTTTTTCTCAAACAGAATATCGACCTCTTCTATTTGGAGTACGAGGGCTCCCAGGCCAGTCTTGTGGATGCGAGAATCGCGCTCGAGTATAACATCTGGAGATACCTTGGATTAGGCGTTGCATACGAGGTGTTTCACGTGCAGGTCGAATCAGAGAAAGGGGATTTCCTGGGCTTGGATTATGGGGGGCAATTGAGAGTCGATTATGGGGGAGTCTTTCTCTACGCCAAGATTTGTTATTGAGGAGCCCATGGGGTACGGTCTGCCAGAGGCTGGGCCGGGCACATGGATGAAAGAGGCCCGACATGGTCGGCAGTGACCCCATGACTCATGCGATAGGCGTGGCGTCACGAGAATGGATTCAGCATGAACAAGATGAGGGTAGTCGCTCATCCGCTGGCGATTTCACGTCGCCAAATACGCCCGTGGGAAACGTGTTCAATAGAGGACCCCGTGCCTGCGCGCGGCCCAGTTGGGAGAGAGGTCATCGTGAAAGGGCGATCGCCGGTGTTTCTATCCACGGTGTTGCTGGCTATCCTCGGAGCCGGCTGCGCGCATTACCCTGTCAACCAGCCACTGAAACAGGTCAGCGCCGATTCCGGCTATAGACCAGCACTGAAATACCAGCAAAGAGCCTCCGAAACCTCGCACAGCCTGATATTGTACTTGACCTTTTCCGGTGGTGGGACCCGGGCCGCCGCTTTATCCTACGGGGTTCTGGAGGAGCTGCGGAGAGTAGAGGTGATCACCGATGGCAAAAAGCGACGGCTTCTGGATGAGATCGATGTGATATCGAGTGTGTCCGGAGGAAGTTTTACTGCTGGGTATTTTGGCCTCTTCGGAGACCGCATTTTCGAGGACTTCGAGAGCAAGTTTCTGAAGAAGAACATCCAAGGGGCCCTTGCCGTGAGGACCTATTTGAATCCCATCAACTGGTTCCGCCTCGCCTCGGCCTTCTTCGATCGCAGCGATCTCGCGGCCGAATATTATGACAAACAGGTATTTGACGGGGGGACTTTTGCGGATCTCGCCGCCCAAAAAGGGCCGTATGTGATCATGAATGCGACGGAGATGACCCATGGGGTCAGGGTAGGGTTCAATCAGGATGCATTTGATGGGATCTGCTCCGACCTCTCCAGCTTTCCCGTGGCAAGGGCTGCTGCCGCCTCCTCGGCGGTCCCCATGGTATTGAGTCCCATCACCGTACGCAATTATGCAGGGACCTGCGGCCTTGACACGCAGGAGAGAATCCAAAAGGTGCTGATGGACCCCCAAGCCTCGCAACGGGCGTTCTATCTGGCGAATAGCGTGGCACCCCTCCTGGACTCCGCCAAGAAACCCTATCTTCACCTGGTGGATGGAGGGGTGGCTGACAATCTGGGCCTGAGGGCAGTCCTGGATCAAGCCCTCCTTAAAGGCAGCGTTTGGGAGACGATCAAGGGGACTCCGCTGGAAAACGTCCACCGAGTTGTCTTTATTGTGGTGAATGCGGAGACGCAGCCCGATACCAAGTGGGATAGATTGGCGAAAATCCCTCCCCTTGGCGCGGTGTTTTCCTCTTACTCCTCGATAGGGATCGAGCGGTACAACCAGGAGACGATTGCTCTCCTGCGAGAGAGCGCCAAATCCTGGGTGGAGGAGATCAAGAGAGAGAGGTGCAAGGAAGGAGGACTCTCGTCAGAGCCCGGCTCCTGTGAGGATATAGAGATCTATGTGGTGGAGGTGAAGTTTGACGCCTTGAAGGACGAGGCGGAGCGATTGTACTTCCAGGGGTTGCCCACTTCCTTCAAGTTGGATCCGGAGCAGGTGGACAAGTTGCGGGAGGTGGCGCATCGAATCCTGATGGAGTCTGAGGAGTTCCAGAGGTTCTTGGGCAGCCTTCAGTGAGCCATCTCCCGGGAACGACGCGGCTGCGATGTCCACAATGCAATGTTTCGTGCAATCTTCCGTGGCGGAAATAATCATAGTTGGTCTTCTATCGACCCCTTGGGGAAAGGAGTCATGCCATGAGAGAAATCGTGAGGATTTCCCTGTTGCTTTGTGTCGCGGCCGTGCTTCTTGCCGGGTGCGCTGGGATGGGGCCAGCGACCGTCGCCCGCGACCGATTCGACTACACCGCCAGCACCGAGCCTGCGGCCGCCCAGATTCAATCGCCAGAGGCACAGCCGCCAGAGACGCACTACCAGGCCGCTCGGGCCGCCCTCATGGGGGGCCACATGGCCAAGGCCGACCTCGAGGTGAAGCTCGCCCTCCAGGACGACCCGCTCGATGCCCCATCGCACTTTCTGCTTGGCTGTCTGCTCGAGCGGGAGGGTGAGAACGACCAGGCGACCGTGGGGTTTCAGCGGACGTTGGCGCTCGATCCAACCAACGCCGAGGCGCTCTTCAACCTGGGGACTATGCTGCTGCGGCGGGGAGAGGCGGTCCCGGCCTGCCGCCTGCTCGAGAACGCCGTATTGATCCGCCCTGATCACGTCCCGTCTTACAACAATCTCGCCAAGGCTTACTTCCTGGCCGGGCTCCCAGAGTTGGCCGTCGCCGCCTACGAGGAGGCGTTGCGTCGGGACCCGTCGAATGCCATCGCGCTCAAGAACCTCCTCCTCATGGCCGAGGCCGCCGGCATCCACGATGCGGCCGCCACGTACCGGCGACGTCTCGAGGCGCTCGGGCCGGGCCGGGCCGCAAAGCCTACCACCGACGCGGGAGAGCCGATCACGCTGCTCCCCACCTGGCCGTTCGCCACCGCAGCGGTCGGCTCACCCTCGCCGACCCCGTTGCCGGTCATCCATGTCCCGGAGCCACAGGCCCCCCCGGAGACGGAGGCCAACGCCCTCCGAGAGCTCCTCAGTGACCTGCCCCACGTGACGGTCGAGCGGCGCGGCGGCCGGCTCACCCTGACCGGCTGGACCAGCGGCCCGAAGGAGAAGGAGATGCTGGGCCGGATCCTCGCCGAACGGCCGGATGTCCTCAACCTGACGAGCGACGACACCAGGGACCCCCAGCGCATGATCGAGATCGACGCCGTCCTTTTCATCATAAATGGGCTGGACCAGCAGAGCTTGGGGTTCAACTTTCTGCAATTGATCAATCTCAACTTCAACTACTTCGCTTCCGACCACATGCGCAATGGGACCGGCTATGCCGCGCCGCTAGCCGTGACCGGGCTCGTGAGCCAAGCCTTCCAATGGGGCTGGATCTTCGCTGCGGTCGCTTCCTATAGCGTCAACATCGCGAACGCGTCGCAGGAGCGGGTGGCGGTCCTCGCCCGGCCGCACCTGACCGCGTTGAGCGGGACTCCCGCCAAGTTCCTCGCCGGCGGCGAGCTCGTTTACCAGGTGTCCGGGAATATCAGCGGGGACATCAAACCCTACCCGTTCGGGACGACGCTCATGGTCACTCCGACTCTGCTGCGCACGCCGGCCGAGGACGGCACCCCCCGCGTCCACATGGTAGTCGAGGCGGGTCGTACCAGTGTTCTCTCGCTCCTCGATCAGAAACCGAACCAACCGACGAATTTCACGAAGGTCACGGTCGCCAGTGAGGCGGTCCTCAGCCTCGACCAGACCTTGATCCTGAGCGGTCTCAGCCAGCGGGAGAGCCGCACCGGGCGCTCTGGGGTTCCGATCCTCATGGACATCCCGATCCTCAAGTATCTCTTTTCGACCACGACAACCATCCACGCCGATTCCGCGGTGATCATCCTCCTGACGCCCCGCGATCCGGCCTTCCGGGACGAGCGGAACGAAAAGGCCCTCGCGGAGTTCGTCGAAAAGCGCCGCGCCTTCCTCCAGGCGAGGCAAGGCACCGAGGAGGATATGCGGCGTTTCCGCGAACGCTACCCCGACTGGGACCAGATCCCGCCCAACCGCTTCGCCTCACACTTCTTCCTGTTGCAGAACAGCGAACTCTACCGCGCCGCGAGCGGGCAGGACCTCATTAGCGAGGACCTCGACCTCGAGCTCCTGGGCCCGAAGTCGAACAAGAAGAAGAACTCCGAAAAGAACTCCGTAATAGCGCAAGCTTCAGACCCTTCTCGCGTGCTGGCGAATAGCGAGAGCACTCGCCACGTTCGCCGCAAGCACATGGTTCTTTGATATGTAAGGAAGGAGCTCCGGTGGTGACGATCCCTGCGAGATAGCGGCGAGCAGGAACGGATCAGGGGATAGGCAGCGGCGAGTGACCAGTTCTGCCGCGTCGTCTTGCGAAACGCAGGCCTCCTCCCAGGGACTCACTCTTTGCCTTACGCGAAGGCATTCTCGGGTCGTTCAAAGGGCGGGCGTACCGATGGGGGCGAGACGACCGAGACCATTTCCCTGGACAGCAAGTTCCGACTGGGGAAGAAGGCAGGCAGGGGGGATATTGAAACGAAATCAAGACATTGTGGGGACGTGTGGATAGAAAACGGCGAAAGAAAGGAGGAGGACAGTATGAAATCTCTACGAATCCACGTTGCAGCCCTCATGGTAACCCTCATGATAATAGTGATGGGATCGGCTCTTGTGGGATGCGGAGGAGGAGGGACTGAGATCAAACAGTCCACCAGCTCCACGACGCTGGGGCAGGAATTACAGGATCTGGACTCGGCTTATCAGCAGGGATTGATCACGGAAAAAGAATACAAGGATGCGAAACAGAAGCTGATCCGGCAGAGAACACAGTAGGGCAGACAGCTACACAATCCACACGATCCCCACATTCAAACCCCCGGCCTCGACCTGGAGCCGGCCTTCTGTGGAGCAACCATGGCGGTGTTCTCCTTCCTTTGGGGCTCTGATGAGACCCCGTTTACGGGTTTTGGGTTTTAGGAAGGGTACACCGCCTTTCCCGTTTTTACACGCTTTTTGAGGATAGCTCACACGATCATGTCGGTGCGCCGCTGCGGCCAAAGGCTTCGTCGATGATCGCCTGCAGCCGCTTGAGGGTTTCCGGACTGGGTGAAGTGAAGTCCATCATCTCGTAAACTGCCCCCAGGAACTCATACTTGCTTTCGCCGAAGCGGTGATAGGGAAGCAGTTCGTATTCAACCACGTTCTTGTAGGGTTTGATGAACTCCAATGTTGCCCGAATGTGTTCTTCATCATCGTTGACACCCGGGATGAGCGGAGTGCGGGCGATGAACTGTTTTATCGGGAAATGTCTCGTAGGCTCGTTTGAGGTTGGCACGGATGCGCGTGTTGTCTGCCCCGCACCACTTCTTGTGACGCTCCGGATCGGTCAGCTTGATGTCGTGGAGCACGGTGTCGACATGAGGCAGGACCTTTGCCATGAAATCCCATGGTACATTGCTCGCCGTTTCGATTGCCGTGTTGATTCCGCGCTCGATGGGCTCCGGCCAGCAGCGCCGCCAGAAAATCAGCCTGAAGCTGGCACTCGCCGCCGCTCACCGTCATGCCGCCTCCGGATTCGCGGTAGAAGGTGCTGTCCTGCTCTACCTCGTCGAGTACCTGGTCTACCGTCATCTCCTGTCCAAACAGATAGAGCGCATTGGTCGGGCAGACGGGAACGCACTTGCCGCAGTTCGTGCACAGGTCCCAGTTGATCCGCACCTTGTCGTCTGGCCTGTCGCCTGAACCGACCACATAGATGGCTGATTCCGGGCAGACATTCTTCAGGCAGAACCCGCACTGCTTTTCACCAATGCACTTGCCGGGGTTATATGCAAGTTCCGGCTTTGGGTGGATGCTCTCGGGATTGGAGCACCATTTGCAGCGAAGAGAGCATGCCTTGAGAAAAACGGTCGTCCGGATACCGGGGCCGTCGTGGGTGCAAAAATGCTGGATGTTCAGGACCAGCCCTGTCGGAGTTTTTGTGTTCACTTGCTTATTCTCCATGCCTTCTCCTCCTCAATCTCCAAGAGAGATGCCAAGCGATCGCGCAATCTGAACGAACTCGCTCTCCGCCGGTACGGTCCTGAATTTGTTGATGGCCTCGTTCATGGGCACGAACTTCAGGTCCGGCGGCTGGAAGACCACCATGACCCCGCTCTGATTGTTGTTCAGGGCGCGCACCGCGCCGGCGCCGTACCCCAACCCCAGCTGGCGATCGACAACAGTCGGTGTCCCTCCTCTGGCCAACTGGCCCAGGACGAGCGGGTAGGTCTCCTGGTCGGTTAACCGCTGGATTGCAAGGGCTACTTCTGCGGCAACCTGGCCGGATCGTTCAATGACATGAAAACCTTCGCTCCCTGTAGCTCCGGGAGAAAGTGCGGCTTTCATTTTCGGATCCGAGGTCCTGAAAGGCTGCATCAGCGCCGGCCAACGGTTTCGCGCCTTCGGCCACCACCACCAGTCCGAACGTTTGCCCCGCCTTCGCCTTCTCCCGCAACTTGGCCGCCACCGTGCGGAGGTCATAAGGAATCTCCGGTATGAGCACGGCATCTGCGCACACGGCCATCCCGGCTTGCAGCGCCAGCCAGCCGGAGTGCTCCCCCAGTACTTCTACCACGCCAATTCTCCGGGCAGACTGGGCTGCCTGCCGACACCGTTCAAGCATCTCAGCGACGAAGCTCAGCGCACTGTTGAACCCAAAGGACAGCGCCGTGGCCGCCACATCATTTTCGACGGACTTTGGGATGCAGACCGTTTTAAGTCCTTTCCGGCTGAGCTTCCAGAGGATGCTGAGCGCTCTGGAGCCGACGACGGAGATGACCCCATCGATCTTCTCCTTCTCGATCCTCCCAAGAAGCTCATCGGACCGGTCCACCTCCTCGACCATGTTATCCGCGTTGATGGTGCGGACGTGAAAGGGGTCGCTCTGGGCCGCGGTACCCAGGATGCAACCCGTGGCGCCGGTGAGGTTCTCTACAATGGCCGGAGTGAGCGTCATCACCCCGCCATCGGGATAACGGTCAGGGAAGAGCAGCCCTTCAAATCCATCGCGTATGCCCACGACTTCCCAGCCCAGTTTACTCGCTGCCAGGACCGCGCCTGTGATGACGGCGTTAAGCCCGGGGACATAGCCCCCGCCAAAATTGATTGCAATGCGTTTTATTTGCGTTTTCATGATTGAACTCCTTTAAGACCAGCATATCAAAAACACAGCTCAGACATCCCAGACCAGCTTGAAACTCGGATCTCTCTTAAGCCTATGGTCTGAGCTCCATCGTCTAATGTCTGAATTTGTACTAATGCTTGCCGCCGGCTTTCATCGATTCCATTCTGTTCCGCACCACTGCCCGCAGGTCCTCTCCGAACCCTGTGAGCAACCCTCCGTCTACGGCCAGCATCTGACCGGTGATCATAGCGGCGCGATCACTGGCGAGGAAGCTCACGGCTTCACCGATCTCCTCGATCGTGGTGAAACGTCCCAGAGGAATCAGCCTCTTGATCGTCATCTCCCTGTACTCAGGCGTGGTCGATGCTTCCATCAGCGGCGTTTGAACACCGCCGGGGCAGACCGTGTTGACCGTGATATTAGAATCCGCCAGCTCCCAGGCAAGGTGTTGGTTCAGGCCTGCCACGCCGTGTTTGGAGACCGTGTATTCAAGACTTCCGAAAAAGGTCATTCTGATCGATGCGGTGGAGCCGATGTTCACGATGCGGCCCTTGCCTCTGCTTCATCATCTGCGGAATGACCGCCTGACAGCAGAGAAAGACGCCTTTCAAGTTAACGCCGAACACCCGGTCCCACTGCTCCTCCGAAAGGTCCTTGGTCAGGCACGGAGTGCCTTCGATTCCGGCATTGTTCACCAGGATGTCGATGGCACCGAACTGCTTGATGGTCTCGGCAACCATCGCGGTCACGTCTGCCTTTTTGCTGACGTCAGCTCCGACGGCGATGGCCTTTCCGCCCATGGATACGATCTTTTTGACTACACCCTCGCAGTCCTTTGCCTTTCTGAATTAACGACTATGTTTGCGCCTTCACGGGCGAGAACGAGGGCAATCCCCTCACCGATTCCCCTTGCTGACCCTGTCACAATTGCTGTTTTACCTTTAAGTTCCATGATTTGCTCCTTTAGTTCTTTGGCATCACATAGGCAGCGTAAGTCTAAAACGCCCGCATGATTCCTCCGTTCTGGCGATAATCTCGGCCTGCTGCATCGGCGAGAGCTCCACGAAGTACGCCGTATAACCGGTGATGCGCACAATCAGGTTCCGATACTTCTCAGGATCCTTTTGTGCCGCCAGCAGCTTCTCCTTGTTGAGAATAAAAGATAGAATATGCCAGTGTTTCAAATGATGATCACACCTCGGAGAACTGGAGGACGACCTTGATGTCTTCCGAATTGCGGGCCAGGGCTTGGGCGAAGTTCTCCGGCCGCTCGCGCTTGGTGATGAGACGCCCGAGCCAGGAGCGGTCGCACGAGCCAAGGCTTCCGCGGCCTTGTACCAGTGCCGCTTGTTGGCGTTGACACTGCCGAAGACAACGTTGTTCTTGAGCACCGCCGAAGACGCGACATCCGCCGTGGGGATCTTCGGCACAGCGCCGCCATGCCCAACGCCCGTGAGGCACACGACACCGCTCGCCCCGATGACGGCAGCGACTCGGCAATGACCTGCCCGACGCCGGTGCACTCCATGATGACGTCCGGCTCAAACCCTATCTCTGCGACGCTGCAAGAGTGATAGGTCGCGCCGAGAGCGCGGACGAGTTCGGGCTTGGGTCCCGTCTTGGTCCGGGCCAGAACGTGAACCTCCGCCCCGAGCTGTGCGGCTCAGGGCGCCCAGCAGGCCGATCGGCCCCGCCCCGGTCACGAGCACGGTTTTCGGCTCCCAAAAGGCGCGCCGGCCCACCGCAAGAACATGCTCCCAGGCCTTGGTGACAACCGTGGTGGGCTCCAGCAGCACGCCAAGAATCCCCAGGGTAGGGTCAACCTTGATCGCGTATTCGGGCTCGATCCGCCAGCGCTCCGACATGAAACCGTCGATCTGCTTGATGCCGCGCTCGGTGTACTGGCCGTTGCGGCACATGTCCCACTCGCCCACAGCGCAATTCGGGCAGGGAACCGGATCGGGGCGGCGAACGATGCCCACCACCAGATCGCCCTTCTTGAATCCGCTCGTCGGCCCCGGGTCCAGGACGCGGCCGAGGGATTCATGGCCGAGCACGAGGCGCGTCTTGCCCGGAGGGGCCCAGCCATACTTGCCGTCTGCAATCTCGACGTCGGTGCCGCACACACCGACGGCGATGGCCTCCACGAGCACGGATCCGTTCTGGATGTCAGGCTCCGGGACATCATCAAAACGTGCAGAGCCGGCTTTCTTTGGTTCAACGGTGATGGCTTTCATTTGGTAGTCTCTCTCATTTGGCGATCTTCTGTTTGGATAATTTGGGCGCTAGCCGAGGCGCGGCGGGCGAACGAACGTGCCGCAAGCAACGAAAAGATCGTTTGCATTGGAACCCCGATGGCGACCATGACGATCGCGCGCTGATCGACACTGCTGATGGCAAACAGCGGCGCGAACGCAGCCCCGAGATCGCGCGTAGACATCCCGAGGCTCAACACACTCTTTTGCCTCTGTTTCAGCCGGGGCTGAAGCAATACGAGGCGGCTGTGCAACTGAGAAAAACAGGATCTGTGTCCCAATCGCATAGGTCCCTACGGCACTGATGAATCCTTTACCGTAAACAACGACGCAAAGCAGGAGCATGAGAATCGTATCGATGCCGTCGTTTTCTTGACGAACGGTTCGACCTGGAAGCGATAGGCGCTTGTGTGCGCTGGATCGCTATCCCGATCGCCAGAGGTACCATTAAGAAGAACAGTAGGGGCTTCGCGATGGTCCAGGCATCGGCGGTAAAACCCTTGACCATCAGCGGGACCGCCAAGGGCATGTAAACCACCGTGACCACCGAGGCGAGCAGCATGAAGGCCGCTGCATAAGCCAAGTCCCGCGCGCTTTGTCCACCATCATGGGGAGAAACGGCGCACACGGCGCCATCCCCAGCAAGATCATGCCGATGGCATATGGGGAATCCAGCGGGATGACTTTCGTGAGCGAGTAGGCCAGGGCCGGACACAGGACAAAACCCCACAGCACGCTCAGCACGACGAAGCGCACATTTTGCAGCCCCCCAAGGGCTTCCCTGAGCTTGAGCCTAAGGCCCATATCCAGAAGGTTGCCCACCATGAAGATCACCAACGAGACCTTTAAAGCGAGATCCAGAATATCGAAAACTTGGTCTATTGCCATGGCCTTGTCCTCTTAATGGCCCTCTCACGATTGCTGTTTGCATTTGAGTTCCGTCTTATTCTCCTTTCCGTTTAAAGTTCATTTGAGCTAAGATCTCTCCGCTGTAGCTCATCCCATGTCAGCTATCCTCCGGAATCTGTCACAATCAACAATTGGGCTACGACGATTTTAGGATCGTGGCTGCCGGGTAGATCATTGCACAACAGATCTCAACGCGATCTAACGGGAACGAACGATAAGCATACGGAAGGATTGCAGGCGTGCCCGTCACCCCCGAGGTAATGCCAAGCAGATCGTCAAAGGGAATGCGCATCACATAGTGGCCGATCAGCAGAGGGTAAGGGCCAGGGCAAAGACGATCAGTGCGCCGACAACAAGAAGGATAACGCCGCTGTCTTGTACCACGCCCACAAAGGGCGTTCTGAACTCATGTCAACCAGGGCAAGAAGGTCCGGGGAATACATCGACGTCGTGTGTCTCCTCGTGAACGCTTCATGTGCTGAAGCAACTGCGCCTCAATTGCCGAGGATATTAATCGCTCGTGAGGCGACGACGACGATCGTCATAAGTGAGATCGAGCTTTCGAGCATCATCAGTATCTTCGCCCGGACGTCAGCGGCAGGGCATCGGTGGGGCTGAACGCCGTGGCCGTCGAAAATCCCAGAAACAGGTAGTCGACGAACGTCGGCTGCCAGTCGGGCGGCACCTCCTCGGAAGGTGCCCCCTCTTGCGGAAAGAGCCAATCCGGCTTTATCCTCTCCTTGTTCTCCCGGGCCTCGGGGCCGCCGCGATCGAGCTGCCAGTACAGCAGCGCAGAATGCGAGCACGTTGGTGACCCACACCCCAATGCTCGAGGCGAGAAGCTGCAGGCCGCTGACCTCCTGCTGCTCGACGCACCATCGCACTTATCAGATTGGCCAGGTTCGCGAGGGTTCCGAGCCACCACTACCAGAAAGAAGAGCATCGTGATCGTGCGCTCCAGGCTCTCCCACCGCCCTTTGCCGGCAGTGAGCCCAGCGCCGACCATCGGCGCGAGCACCGCGACTCCCGAGGACGTAAGGAACCCAAGCCGGGAACAGGCTGATCCGCCCGGGCAATACTGCCAGCAAGCAAACTACCGCTAGTACCGCAAGTACGCCGGGCCAGCGGGGCTCGATACGGATCGGCTGGGCCGGTTTTTTCACCTGCATGAGCGGCCTCCAGCGGTTTGCGCGGCTGCCGGCCCGCCGGCCGGAGCACCAAAGCGTTTCAGCAGCGCCGCCGCTGCGAACCCGGAGAGGATGGCTCCCAGGAAGATCGCCAGGATGCACATCGTGATCGCGCCCTGGGGCGCGCCGGCAACCGCAAATAACGGCGCGAGGGCAGGGCCGACGTTGCGCGTGCAGATGCCGAGGGTCATCGGGGCTTTCTGTTCATAGGAAAGTCCGAAGCCAAGCAGATACGATGCGGATCCCAGCAGTGCGTAGTACAGGATCTGGGTGCCGATCGCATAGGCCCCGACCGCGCTGAAGATCTCGCCCCGGTAAAGCCAGAGCAGGACGACGCACAGGATGAGCGTATTCAGGCCCGTCACCTTCTTGACGATGGGAGCGGCCTTCTCCGCGAACGTCTCGGCGGCGCGGCGGATCACTATTCCGATGACCAGAGGTATCGCAATGAAAAACAGGAGCGGTTTGGCGATGGTCCAGGGATCCGCAGTGAATCCCTTCGCCAACAACGGCACCATGAACGGCATCAGGACCACCGTTCCGACAAAGGCCACCATCATGAAGGCCGACATGTAAGCCAGGCTCCCGCCTGCTTTTCTCACCATGATTGGGAGGGCTGGGGTGCACGGCGCCATTCCCAGGAACACCAGCCCGAGGGCATACGGTTCAGCCAAAGGAATGATCTTCGTGAGCAGGACAGCCAGGGCGGGACCCAGGACAAAACACCACAGCAGCGATATCACCAGGAAGCGCACGTTACGGAGGGCCACGAGGGCTTCAGAAACCTGGAGCCTCAGTCCCACCTCCAGCAGGTTGCCGACCATGAAGATGACGATGGTTATTCCCATTATTTTTTGAAGTATTTCATCCATATCGGTATTATCCTTACTTATGTTTCAGCCGTTTATGCCGGCTGGAGTGAAGCTCCTGCGGGGGCTTCACCCACTGCTAGCGTCTTCACCATTTGTTGTTCTGTTCGCGCGATGATCTCCGCTTGCTCCACTGGTGACAGGTCCACGAAGAAGGCGGAGTACCCGGCAATGCGCACGATCAAGTTACGGTACTTCTACGGATCTTTCTGCGCGGCGATACAACGTCTCTTTGTTCAGGATGTTAAACTTGATGTGCCAATGCCTGAGCCGAGATCAGGTGCTTCATCTGCAGCCAGACGCAGTTCAACACTTCCAGGGCTTATTTCTCCGTGATCCGCCCTTCCGCTTCTCGTCGTTGGCTTCCCAGTCGCCTGTCGCCTCCGCGCTGGGGGTTGCTGAGGCCGAGGTGGATAAGATCTGCTTCTGATACGAAGGGACTCGGGTTTAACCCCAACGCGCCTCCATAGGCATCTTTCGCATCATCCTTGAAAACCGGAATCCCCTTCGGGCCTCCCTCGGATGGCAACCTCCGCAAGGCCTCCCGGATAGCGATACGAAGAGTCTCTTCAACGGGCAAGGCTCTGAAGAAGGTCCCAAAAACATGACTGATATATTGATGGACAAGGACCCTATGATTCTTTTGACTCCACTCGGGGGAGCTCACCTTTCTCCCGAGACATTCAATAAGACGGCTGACCATCCGTTCCACTTCCGGCTTCACGCGAATCTGCCGCCACGATCCAGAGCCACGGACAGGCTTCTGGACTTCAAGCGTTTTTGGTATTGATCCACCTCACGCGCTCACGCGTCTTCTGGGCTCCCTGCCTTTTGACATGGAGGACTTCGATAGAAGGCGTCTCCATCTCATCCGTCTGGATAATAACAATATCCCCCTCCTCCATATTCGCCGCGATCCTGTCGAGCTCACGGGCCTGCTCATCTTGCGGATAATGATTCAGGACATTTCCCAAGAACAGGACGTTCTGCCTGTCCTTGATCCTTTGGGGAACATTTGTCTTCTGCAAGGTGATCCCGAATTCCGCGAGACCTGCGTCCAAAGGATTTTTCTCCATCCTGTACCCGTCCCAGGAAGGTCCAGACTGGCTGGGGTCGCTGTCCCGCTTCCTTTCCGAATCTATCCTTGCCTCGATCTTCTGCACATCGGGGGCGAGCATCTCATTCAGCTTTAGGTCGGAAAACTCAACGGGTTCACCTGAGTACATGAACGTCCGGCCCATGAAATACGCCTCCCACACCTCATTCCCATGCAGATTGTACGAATAGGCGACCGAGGAGACCTTGCCCTGACGATCAACCACATAATGCGAGTCCGTGACCTCGTACGTGGTCTCCTTGGAAGGACTCATCCCGGATAAATAGCCCACGGATCTTCTCCGCCCTATCTCCCAGGAGAGTGACGTTCGCGTAAGGCACCACCTCAAGGAGTTCCGTGGCCACATAATCCACATCCATCTTGAGGTCGCTTGCCAAGAGCGTCTTTAGGGCGGTCGATACCTTGGCTCGGGATACGCCGACGTCAAATAAACGCAAACTCGGGTTCCAACAGAGGCGGTCCGTCCCGGTCAGGATCTTGAGGATTCTGGAGATCCCACAGAAGGCTCCCTATCCCGGCATTCCTGTCAGGGATGATGTTGGTATCGACAAAGGGAACCGCCGTTTGAGCCTTCATGGCTGGATCATCTTTGCTCTTCTCGATGACGGGATCCTTGCCCTCGATCTTCACATTGCCGCCAAAATCCGCTTCCGAAAAGCCGAGCATCGCGCCCGGTTCCGCGAGGGCATTGGTGATAGTATTCTGTGTATGGCTCATGTTATTTGCCAAGAGTCGGGCGGATTCCGAGCGCCCCCGGCGAACCGGGGGCGCTCGGCGCATCTCCAGACAGGAAGCCGGCTGTTAGGAGATCATCGGGATGGCCCCGTCATAGAGCGGCTGATCCTTTTCGCTGGCCAACCGCTTCTCCCTTGGCTGGCTCCAGTAATCCCAGCGCGCGGTCGGTTTGAACACGCCATTGACCGCCGCATTGACGAGGGCCTCCGGGTTGGCGTAGATCCAGGTCGTCCCCTCCGATCCGAAGCCGGCGCACAGCTTCATGTACTTGAAGCTGCTCGTGGCGATGGTCGATGTTCTTCGGGTAGTGCCGGAACGGGGTCATCGCCATGCAGGTCTGGTGGATAGATCTTGCCGCCGGCATCCTCGATGGTCTTGGTGTCGCCGTAATGCTGGGCCATGAAGTAGGATGGCGTGTCGGTCTGCACCCAAAGCTGAACCCCCTCCTTGACCTTCTTGCCCTTCACCAGGCGGGCGACCTCGCGGACCTCGTCGAAGGTTGCGTGCGGACAACCGACAATAACGATGTCTACCGGCTTCGCTCTTCCGGGCCGGGCGCCGGCGCAAGGTTGTTGAGGTAGCGGTACATCTCAATGATGTCATCCATCGTCACTTTGTACCGTTCCGGGTTCTTGGGCATCTTGCCTTTGAAGGCGGCTTCCAGCGTCGGGGATTCCGGCGTAATACCCATCAGATGCAGGATCGGGTCGTTCATGCCGGGCGAAGCGCAGGAGATCAGATTCTTGGTCGCGCCCGAGCTCATCCTGCTTGGGCAGGTTGAGCACGGCCATGATCCGGTTCTGCGCCTTGTAGCGATGACGGCACCCAGGGCGCCCCAATCAGCCATCCCCTTGATGTTGTCGCGGACCTCGTCATCCAACTCGACGATGCACTTGGCCGCGCGATTCTCGTCGAGGTGGCTGCCGTATTTGGGCAGGCAGCCGGTGTAGGCGCAGTAAACGGTGTTGACGGGGGATTCCCGATTGGTCCGTGCGCCCAGGATGGTGTTG
The DNA here is from genome assembly GCA_963718295.1 of uncultured Methylomirabilota bacterium. Taxonomy (GTDB): domain Bacteria; phylum Methylomirabilota; class Methylomirabilia; order CAVQYV01; family CAVQYV01; genus CAVQYV01. Next base: position 299,888 of record CAVQYV010000006.1, read on the forward strand.
ATGTAGCACGCGGCACTGGACTCCGAGCTGGCCGCGTATTCGCCCATCTTGGGGATGCGGGTGTTAAAGTACGGGTTACACGAGGACCAGTTGAGCCAGCCATGCTCCATCAGCTTGTCGTAGCCCGCCTTGAGGTCCCTGTACCATTTCGTCGTCGATCTTGAAGCTGCCCTTGCCCGGGATCTCGAAGTTCCAGGGATGTAGCCCTTCTCGTTGACCTTGTCGAACTGCACCAAGTACGGATCGTTACCGCACTGCGCAGCCGGTTTCGTCGGCGACATGGGCGTCCTTCATCGCGAAGATCGGATCATAGAGCCGGCTGTGTCCCAGGTCATAGGCGTTCAGTTTCTCCAGTGTTTTCGGGTTCCTGGCGGTTCTTCGACCAGATGGGGCACTCGTTGAGCACGAGAACGAGGTCCACCATTTCCGTGGCCTCGACCGCCTCGCCGAAGTCCACCAGTTTGTCCATGCAGAACTTCTTGGCTTCGCCATGCTTGCCGTCAAGCATTTCCTGCTGGTATTTCGTGAGTTTCATTTTCATGTTTATCTCCTATTCAGTGGTTTGCCTTTGCCAATGTCGTTGGAATGGATTATCCCTTACGGGTAATGGTGACGGTGGCCTTCTGGCCGACCTGCTGGCGCGTCGATCTCAACCATGTCGCCATTCTTGATGGTCGTGATCGGGTCCTGGTCCAACTTGTCCACGGCCGGAATCTCGGCAGCAATGGCGCCGCTGATATCGAAGGGGAAGACCTCCTCGGCAGATGATGGCCGCGGGGCCGTGCTTGTGACTGCTTGACCTTGTAGTACAGGCTGACGGCGCCGCTGGTGGAGCCGGTCACGTGTGGGATAGACCACGATCTTGCCCGTCACGAATTTGCCAAGGTGATCCCAGCCGGCCGTCAGGATTTTGCCGTCCTCGTTGCCGACGTGGTTGAACGCCCATCCAAATCGATGGCTGAACACCATCGCTTCGCCTTTCGCCTTTCCTTTCGACCGGGCAATACCTGTTAACACGATCTTCTTTTCCATGATTACTTCTCCTTTCATTTTTAGCGCCGCTTCCTGGGCCGGAAACGCGGCGCGGTTGTTATTTTCCGGCGCCGTCATTCGACGCCGGAAGCCCGTCGAATATTCCCCTAGTTCGATCGGTCGCTGAACCGCGTAGGCGTTCTCACGGCTCAGCCCATTTGCTCTTCCGTCCGCGCGATGATCTCCGCCTGCTGCGAGGGCGAAAGGTCGGTGAAGTACGCGCAGTAGCCGGCAACCCGCACGACGAGATCCCGGTACTTTTCAGGGTTTTTCTGCGCCTCCAGCAGGGATTGTTTGTTGAGGATGTTGAACTGGATGTGCGCATGCTTCTGGCTGCTCCAGGCGCGGATAAGCTGCATGAGCCGGCGCGTCCCTTCTTCCCCGGCCACGTTGGCGGGCGCCATCTTCATGTTGAGCAGGTCTTCACGATGCTCTTTATAGATCTGGCAGGTCGCCCTGGCGATGGACTGCAGGGTCACCGTGGGCCCCTTGGTGTCGCAGCCGTGCGAGGGAACGATGCCGTCGGAAAGATATTCTCCGGCCGGCCGGCCGTTCGGCGTGGCCATGGTCACCTTGCCGCAGGGGTTATGGAAGGTGATCGGAATGATGCGCATGTTGAAACTCTGGCCATGCGGCTTGGGATGCTTGTGCGCATACTCCATGACGGTGCGCTGGATCTCGTAGCCGATCGCATCCACCCACTCGATGCCGTTGCCGTACTTGGGGGCATTGAGGCACATCTGGCGAATGGCCTCCTTGCCCTCCCAGTTCTTCTCCAGGGCATCAAGGAGCTGGTCCCAGGTGAGCTTCTTCGTGTCATAGATGAGGTGCTTGATGGCAGCCAGGGAATCGATGCAGGTCGCGAACCCGCCAAGCCCGTCGATACAGGATGCATCCAGGGCCCCCGGGATGTAATCGCCGTGTGTGTGGAGGTCCCGGCCGTTCTCCATGCACAGGTCATGCAGCAGTGGAGGCCAGCGGAGCCGCGATATACTTGGGCTTCAACGCAGCCGCCATGTAGACCTGGATCATGCAATGCTTGATGACGTTCTCCAGCTGCATCTTGAAGGCATTCCACACGTCGTCGTAGGTCTTGAAGGTCCTCGGGTCGCCCGTCTTCAGGCCGAACTGCTCGTCCTTGTGGATCTTCATCTTGCCGTCCCGGAGCGTCATCTCCATGACCGCGCCGTAATTGATGCCGGAATTGCCGGTCTTGTCGGTCTCGCGGTTGGGCAGGCGCGATTCCGAGCACCCCGACATGGCGTAATCCAGGGCTTCCTTCTTCACGATCCCGTTGCTCATGAACCACGGAACCATGAACTCGTCGTTGATCAGTTTGGGCGAGCCCTTGCCGTCCTTGATGGTCTCGGCCACGGCATGCAGGAACTTGTCGGGCGTATTGGCGTGGATCCGGACCCCCAGCTCCGGGTAGCTGCATCCGGAGCGGCCGGGTCGATTCCAGGAGCACATACGAAAGCTCGTTCGTGGCGTCGAGACCGTCGGGGGTCTGGCCGCCGATGGTCACGGTCTCGTGGTGGGAGAATCCCTCGCGGCCCTTGGCCAAGGCAGGCGACATCTGGGACTCGATGCTCTGCATGATGTTCAACCAGAGGCACTGGAACAGCTCCTGCGCCGCTTCCGGCGTGATCCGGCCTTCTTCGATGTCTTTCTTGTACGTGGGATAGAAATACTGGTCCATCCGGCCTGAGTTGATCTGTCCTCCGACCATCTCCTCCAAACGCGAGAAAAGCTGGGTGAACCACTGCGACTGGATCGCTTCCCGGAAGGTGCGCGCCGGATTCTCCGGAACCCACGCGCAGACGGCCGCGATCTCCTCCAGTTCCTTCTTGCGCTGGGCGTCTTTCGTCTTGGCTGCCATCTCGGCGGCCAATTCGGAGTAGCGCCTGGCGAAGAGGCTCAATGCGTCGCAGGTGATGATGGCCGCTTCATAGAATGGCTTCTTGAAGGCCATATCGCGCGGGTGTTCCAGCGCGGCCAACCGTGCCTGGGCTTCCTCGCGCATGCCCTTGCAGCCCCGCTTCAGCATCTTCTCAAAATCGATGACCCAGTTCTGGGAATGCCGCATGGTTGAAGTATTGATGATCACGAACGTCTGCTTGGTCCCGACGTTCTCGGGGTCCGAACCGCAAGTTCATGTGCCGGGTTTCAGGAGGCAGGGCCTTGACGAAGTTGGGGGTGAAGTCCTTGCCGTTCCAGTAGGGGAAAAGAACCTCGTCAATGATCTTCTTGTCTTCGTCGGTCACGGTAACGGCGTCCGGGGCCCCTTTGGCCGCAATGAACGCTTCCGCCCCGGCTTTCATGATGGTGCCGTCCAGCTCGGGATAGACCAGGGAGTACCGTCCGAACCAGGTGTTGGGCCGGCCCACGATCAGTTCATCGTCAAAGATGGCGACGGACATCTTTTCGGCGATGTTCTTCAGGGCTTTGGCCCAGCGCCAGACCAGCGGCTGACCTTCGGTGGCCTTGAAAGACTCCGTGAAGTAGACCGCCCGTTCCAGGGCCACGCGGGGCGGGCCGTAGGAGCGGATGGCGTCAAACATCCTGAGGACCCGGTCGGTCACGGTTCCGTGCATTACCTTTTTGCCATCGACAATGGCCTGTTCTTGTGCGGAAAGCGCGGGGGTGATGCCTTCGTTCATCATGGTTTCCTCCTTATAGTGCGTACGTCTCCAAGCATTTTTTTTGAAAATTAATGACTCAAGAATGGATCGATACTTGAGGTGAAATCACACGTCTTCATTTCTCGTGCAACCCTCTCGCCTTCTCGATGACCTCTATACCGGCCGGGTTTGAGATCGTCTGAAATTTGATTTCCGGCGGTTCACCGGCCAACTCCATTACAAGGAGCATGCGGCGGTAGTCTTCCGACCGGAGGTATAGGTTGAGGTCGTCTTGGTTCCTCCAGACCTGTTCGCACATGAAGACGGCTTCTTCGTTCTCGTCATGGTAGAGCCGGGAACTGAGGCAGCCGGGTTGAATCACTGGTCTCCCTGACCATCGATTTGAGGGTTTTCGATATCTGACCACGCCTTTGGGGCGGTATTGTCATCCTTACGGTCGCAAGAATCATGATTTCCTCACGTCTTGATCCGTGGTGTTATGATTGTCTGGGAAGGTAAGATTGCTAAATGCGTGCCAGAAAGAAGTCTGGGAGAGATTATCTTGACAACGTGCTGATATTAAAAGATTGTTTGTGGGAAAAGGGAGGAATGATAAAAGCAGAAGAGGCAGGACTGTATATGACTACTATATTGGCAATACGACATTATTTTGCCACTACTTGATGGGGACGTTTGATCCCCAGTTTCTTCATTTTCGCCTGAAGGGTTGTTCGCTTCAGGCCAAGGGCCTCGGCGGCACCTCCCTTGCCACTGATCCGCCAGCCGGTCTTCTCCAGCACGGACACCATATGCATTCGCTCCATATCATGGAGGTTTTGAGTAACGTCCGTTGCCGGCAATCCTGAGTCAGGCAGGCGAACGACCAGGGTATTATCTTTGCTCAGGATCATGGCGTGTTCGATCACATTCCTTAGTTCCCTGACGTTGCCCGGCCAGGAATAGGATTTCAACGCTTCTATTGATCTTCGTCGATATGGTTTCGATCTCCTTTCCCATCCTTTTTTGGAGCTTCGCTCACAAAGGCCGCGACCATCAGAGGAATATCCTCCGGGCGTTCGCGGAGCGGAGGGATTGTAATGGGGAACACATTGAGCCGGTAGTACAGGTCTTTCCTGAATCGACCCGTCCTTCGCGTCCTTGCCAAGGTCGCGGTTCGTGGCGGCAATGATGCGAACATTGACGTGCAGGGTCTTCGTCGAACCCAGTCGCTCAAAACAGCCTTCTTCGAGGACTCGCAGCAGCTTGCTCTGCACCTCAAGGGGGAGTTCTCCGATCTCATCCAGGAAGAGGGTCGACCCGTCCGCAACTTCGAAACGACCGATCATCTTGGTCAGGGCACCCGTGTAGGCCCCTTTTTCCCGGCCGAAAAGTTCGCTTTCGATCAGCGTGGGCGGCAGGGAGGCACAGTTGACCGTGACGAGGGGCCGGTCTTTACGGGAACTCAGGCCGTGGATGGCCCGGGCCAGCAGCTCTTTCCCTGTGCCGGTCTCCCCCTGGATGAGGACCGTCGAGTCCGTTGGGGCGACCTGCTCGGCCTGAGACAGCACGTTTTTCATCGCCAGGCTTTGGCCCACGATCTCCGTGTGCTCAGCCAGGAGTTTAACTTCCTCCTGCAGATAGATGTTCTCCTTTTCGAGCCGTTGCTTGAGATTCTCAATCTCCTTGAGGTGCTTGCGGATTTCCTCGTCAGCGTGTTTCCGGGCGAGCGCGTTGGCAAACACTTGCGCAATAAGCTGGAAGCCCTTGACGATCGTTTCCGGCCAGTCCCTCTCCTCCCGGATGGCAACAAATGTCAATGCCCCGAAGATGGGTCCTCCCCCAATGGATAACGGAACGATCACAGTGGACTTGGTTCCGTACAGACGCGTAATTCTCCTGATCGCGGGCTGCTTCCGATGGGAGGTCTGACACTTTCCGAATAATGACCGTCTTCCCAGACAGGACCTTCTGCACCGTCCAGGGAAAGAAATCCGTTGCATTCAGCCGTTCGGGAACGGGTGGGCTTCCCTTAGACTGATAAAGACACGTCAGCACCATCACACCGGGCTCTCCCTCAGGGAGTTGAAAAAGTGCGGAGCGATCAAGGTCAAAGAGTTCACAGATGTGGCGCTGGCCGCCTTCAATTTCACCCTCTATCTGGTCGGGTGCAAGATTGATAAGGCGGGGGGACAGATCGGAAATCAGGCGTCCGAACCGGAGACGTTCTTCAATTTCCAACCGTTCCTGCTTGCGCACCAGCGCATTTACGAACATCTCTCCGAGCAGGCGCAGTCGCGAGAAGAGTTCCTCCGGCCAGATCGTCTCGCTTTTTGCCGAATGGAGGGTAATCGCATGATCAACGGGCCCGCCAGCGAAGATGGGTATGGTCAAGATGGATCGAATACCCCATCCGATCCAGGTTTGTTTGTCTACGTTCGCCTCGGGCGGTAGATCATCAAGGTTCGAGACAGACACTATCTCCCCCTTTTCAATCAGCTTGTGGTACATCCATGGGTGCGTTGACGTGGGGAGTTCGACGCCAACGGGAACCGGCGGCACATCCCTTCAAAAGGACAAGATGGGTGATCTGCCACGACCCCTTGCCCGGCAGGATCCGGATCATTCCGCAGCGGTCAACCTTGAAGAAATCAAGGATCTGTTTCAGGGACTCCTCGATCTCCGGGTCCACCCGATCCGGAGGGGATGTCCACGAACCTAGCCGAGACGTTGGACAGCAATCGCTCAAACCTCAGGCGCTCCTCCAACGCCTGCTCGGCCAGCTTCCGCTCCGTTATGTTTTTTCCAAACACCGAAATCCCGGAGACTTTTCCATCGCGCTTCACGAGATTGAACGAAATCAGGAAGTAATTTGTGCCAGCGAGGATAAAATCCTCTGTCGTGTACGACCCATCCCGCAGCGCCTGCTTATACCACTCACGCCATTGCGCGGCCTCCTTCGGCGGCAACAGATCATCCGGCGTCATACCCGGCTTGATCTTGATCCCGAGCCCGTTGAAAAAGTACTCCTCGAGAGCCCTGTTGAATGTAACGAGCTCGAACGTCTCGGGATCCACACACCAGATTATGTCATTCGTACTGTTCACTAGTGCAAGGTTTAATGCCTGTAACTCGGCAGGCCCCTTAGATTGCTTTTGCTCATCAACGTGGGTGCCATCCTCTGGATACCTCGCCAGCTTGCTGCCGGCTTTTTGCTCTGCAGCTTCGACCGGTCTGAGGTTTTCTTCAGTGTGCGGTTGGTTTTCAGTCTTAGTCTTCCTGGTCTTCAGGACTATTTTCATCCGAAAATCAACCTCTTGTTAGTGACCTGCATAAGTCAAGCACGCCACCGTTGCGCAACAAAATAATGCTGGCCGCATTGTCGACGTAGCGCGACTTCAAGTCACGCATGCAGCTTGACAAATACATACCCCAAAGCTGGTTCAAGGGCGTACTGGGCAACCCAATCCGGGCTTTCTGGCAAGCAAAGAGGCACCTTCGGTCCTTGAGGAAAAAGCCTCCGGTGCCTTTCATTTCAATCCATTTTGCAATATGGAGATCATCGCCTAATAATCAAGAAGTTTCTAAAGCCTTCGGGAGAACTCGGTAGCCGCACTGATTCCTGTGCCAGAACTCGTATACACCCACTTCATCTCCCTTGTCAACCCTACTCCTCGTTGAAACACCTAACGCTTCGTCACATTGGGAGCAGACTACAGAAGCTTTACTCCGCCTTGGAAACGGGGAAGCTGGAGGTAGAAGACCTGGCGCCCAGGATAAGGGAACTGAGGGCGGAAATGGCTCAGCTGGAGAGAAAGCGAACGGGGCTTGCGGAGGGGATTGCGGATGCCAAGAGGGAACTGGTGGATGCCGCGTCCGTTGGGGAATATGCAAACGATCTCAAAGGCCTGTTGCGAAAGGGCTCGATTGTCGAACAAAAGACCTTCCTGCGGTCCTTCATCAAGCGCATAGAACTTCGCCCGCCCCAAGTGGTCATCGACTGCACCATTCCGTTTCCAACACAAAAGGTAGAACCACTCACAAGAGAAGTTCTACCTTTCGCATTAGAGCCTTTGATTTCTTTCTCCCTCTGTGCGGCTGCAGGTCCATTGGGATGGGCTGCGGCTGATCCTCAACAAAGGAAAGGGCTCAATCCGGTTGGATTGAGCCCAATTGGCTCCACGGGCAGGGCTCGAACCTGCAACCAGCCGGTTAACAGCCGGCTGCTCTACCATTGAGCTACCGTGGAATACGATTTGTGAGAAATGACTTAGCCGGCGCTGCGTTTCAGCTCGGTGAGCACCAGCCTGGCGATCGCCTTGAGGGTTTCAAAAACGCCTGTCCCCCGGGAGGCGACTGTCTCGAAGTAGGCGTAGTTATTTCGATTCAAGGTGCGTTGGAGCTCCTCCACCGGGAGGATGTTGGGCAGATCCCGTTTGTTATATTGTAGGACAAAGGGGATTTTCTCAATGCTCAATCCGTGCTCTGATAAGTGGGCCTCCAGGTTATGGAAGGATTCGATGTTGGATTCCATGCGCTCCACCTGGGAATCGGCCACAAACACCACCCCGTCGGCGCCCTTCAGGATGAGCTTGCGGCTCGCATCGTAGAACACCTGTCCCGGAACCGTGTACAGGTGAAATCGGGTCTTGAAGCCCCGAATGGTCCCCAGCTCCAAAGGCAAAAAATCAAAGAAGAGGGTCCTCTCCGTCTCGGTGGCCAAGGAGATCAACTTACCTCGGGTCTGTGGGTTCACCTTCTGATAGATGTATTGAAGGTTGGTCGTTTTCCCCCCTAACCCTGGGCCATAGTAGACGATCTTGCAGTTGATCTCTCGGGAAGAGTAGTTGATGAAGGACATCCTATTTCGCCTCAGATGGTAAACAAGTTCTCGATATCCGCATCGGTGATCTCGGCGAAGTGCGTCTCTATCATCTCCTTTGCCTCTCCCCCCTTCGCCTCAGCCTTTTCGAATACGGTTTGAAAGATCTGATTGAGCTCCTCGGACGCCTTCTTCGCCCTCAACCGCACCAATCCCAAGGAAGAGCGCTCATCGAAGATGATGAGCAGAATGACCTTCTTGCCGATGATGGAAATGTGCAGGTGATCGCGCTGGCCCTCATGGAACAGGATGGAAAACTCCTCCTCTCCGAGCAGCTGCGCCAACCCCCCCGTGGCGGCAATATTGCCGGCGGCCAAGGAAGCCAAGGAGGTCGTATCCATACCCTGAGTCTCTCCGCAGGCGGCAATCAGCTGTCCATTCTTATCGATGACGAAGATGGACTTCGCCCTTGCCTCCCCCTGAAGCTTGGCCAAGGACGCATCAATTCTCTTAGATTCCTCCTCGAAGATGACCAAATTGGAGCCAAACAATTTGCCTTCCACCCCTTCCTTTGGATGGAGCAGCTATCTTAGCGGCTCGTGTCAGGATTTATAGCACAGAAGCCTCTGGGGAATCAAATATTTTTGAGCCCCCCATCTATCCCCGCTGCGCCATCATTCCCCGCACTTCTTGAGCAGGGCCGCCCAGTCCCGATCGACCTTCTCCTGCAACCTCTGGATGATCCCCTCGTTCTCCGGCCGAAAGAGATGGCGGAATCGTCCCTGCCGCTTGAGCCATTCCGTGACCGGCTTTTTCTCCTTGGGCTTATAGGTCAGGCGATACTCGCCGTTTACTACTTCATAAAGCGGCCAATAGCAGGTATCTACAGCCAGCTGGGTCAACTCCAGGGTCTCCTCCATGTCGTGCCGCCATCCCCGGTTGCAGGAGGCCAGGACGTTGATGAAGGAGGGTCCGGGCACCTCCAGGGCCTTGCGCACTTTGTTGATCAGCTCACCCCACCGGGAAGGAATCGTGGCCGACTGGGCTACATAGGGGATTTCGTGGGCCACCACGATCTCGGTGAGGTTCTTGCGAAATTCCCTTTTCCCGGGAATGAGCGACCCCACCGGGCTGGTGGTGGTGTCCGCCCCCATGGGAGAGGCGCTGGACCGTTGGATTCCGGTATTCATGTATCCTTCATTGTTGTAGCAGACATAGAGAAAACGATGCCCTCTCTCCAGGGCCCCGGATAGGGATTGCAGCCCGATATCATAGGTGCCTCCATCCCCTCCGAAAGCGATGAAGCGAATCTCCTGGTCGGCGGGGATCTTTCCCTGCCGCTTGAGGGAGCGATACATCGCCTCCGCTCCGCTGATGGTGGCCGCCGCATTCTCGAAGGCATTATGGATCCAAGGGGCCCGCCAGGAGGTGAAGGGAAAGATGGAGGTGCTCACCTCCAGACAGCCCGTGGCATTGGCCAGGACTACCGGGTAATCGGAGGCCAAGAGGATCTGGCGCACGGCGATGGGGGCCCCGCATCCCGGGCAGAGGCGATGTCCTCCTGCCAGAATCTCGGGACGCTGGGCCAGTTGTTTAATCGTGATCGGTTTTGCCGAAGATACGTTCGCTGTGTTCATCTCTTTTCCCCTCTATTCCCTGACCTGCAGATAATCATGCAGTATCTCTACCTTCCCCGTGGCCAGGATCTCCTTGCCCCGGGAAAAGGCCTTCCGGATCTCTGCCAGACTCGGCTCCCGACCACCCAAACCGTAAATGTAATTATAGGTCAAGGGAGGCCTCTCCAGACCCAAGAGTGCCGAGCGCACCTCAATGAAGACCGGGCCGCCCATGGCCCCAAAGGACTCGGATCGGTCCATAATCGCCAGTACCTTTAGGTCCTTGAGGGCAGCGGCGAGTTCCTGATAGGGGAAGGGGCGGAAGACCCTCATTTTCACCAGCCCTGCCCGAACCCCGCTGGCCCTCATTTCATCCACTATCTCCTTGGCGGTCCCGGCGGCGGAGTTGAGGATGAGCATGCCGATCTCGGCCCCATCCATCCGGTACTCCTCAAAATAGCCATATTTCCGGCCCGACAACTTCCCATATTCCTCGCCCACCCGCAGAATAATAGGTGCAGCATTCTTCATCGCCTCCACCTGCTGCCGCTTGTGTTCCGTGTAATAGTCCTGCAAATCCACCGGCCCGTAGGTCACCGGGTGCTCCAGGTCGAGGAGGGGATGAAACTTGTTCTGATAGGGGCCCACGAAGCCCTTCACCTCGTCGTCTTCCAGGATCTCCATCCGTTCGATGGAGTGGCTAATAATGAATCCATCATAGCACACCGCCACCGGGAGGCGCACCGAAGGCTCCTCCCCAATCCGCACGGCCTGGATGAAGTTATCGTAGCCCTCCTGGGCATTCTCAGAATAGAGCTGGATCCACCCGGAATCCCTGGCTCCCATGGAATCGCTGTGATCCCCATGAATATTGAGGGGGGCGTTCAGGGCCCGGTTGACGATGGTCATGACGATCGGCAGGCGCAGCCCGGAGGCGCAATACATGATCTCCCACATGAGGGCCATCCCTTGAGCCGAGGTGGCAGTCATCACCCTTCCTCCGGCAGCGGAGGCACCCACGCAAGCGCTCATGGCCGAATGTTCGCTCTCCACCGTTACTAACTCCGTATCTACCATGCCGTCCGCAACAAAGGAAGCAAATTGCTGCATGAGCTCCGTCTGCGGAGTAATCGGGTAGGCCGCGCAGACATCCGGGTTGATCTGCCGCATGGCCTCTGCTATGGCCTGATTCCCGCTATATGCCACAATCTTTCCCATATCCTCTCCCTTCGTCCTCCGTTGAAAAAAACTCGTCCACCGTTCCTGTGTCCATCACCATTATGACCCTATGCCCCCTCATCCGCCTTGAGAGCCTCCCCTTCCTCCACCATGCTGATGGCGCTCGGCTTGTGGGGACACACTTTGGAGCAGATGCCGCACCCCTTGCAATGATTGAGGTCAAATCCCGTCATTTTGCCATCCTTCACAATGATCGCCGCATCCGGACAATAGAACCAACAAAATAGGTCATGAGTACATCTGTCGGGATGAAGAATGGGCCGAAAGGCCCTCCAGGTTCCTGTGTTATATTGCTCCGAGTTCCCGGGCTCGACAATCACGCCTCCGATGGGCAGTTCTTTCCAGCCCTTAAGCCGTTCCTCGCTCATTCTCCCTTTACCTCCTCATGGGCCCGCCTCACCGCGTTCAGGTTTCCCTCTACCACCTTGGCCAGGAATTTCTTTCCCAGCGTCTTTTCGACTTCTTTGAGGATATTCTCCAGCTTCAACTGTCCCGTCACCTTCACCAGGGCCGCCATCATGGGAGTGTTGGGGATGGGCCGCCCCATCTCCTCCAGGGCAATCTTGGTCGCGTCCACCGTGAAGATCTTCCTGCCCCGAAGCCCCATTTTCTTGCGCATTTCGGCCGGCGAGTTGGGGGTGTTCACAATAATTGAGGCATCCTCCGGGGTCCCCTCGGTAACATCCACGATGCCAATCAGCGTGGGGTCCAGTACCACCACCACCTGGGGGTTGATCACCGCACTGTGGAGGCGGATGGGTTTATCGCTGATTCGATTGAAGGCACGCAGCGGTGCCCCAGCCCTTTCCGGCCCGTATTCAGGGGCGGCCTGAACATATTTGCCCTCCTGCAGGGCGGTCTCGGCCAGGGATTTCGCCGCGGTCACTGCCCCCTGGCCCGCCCGGGCATGCCACCTAATCTCCAAGACGTCCGACATCGCATCCTCCCCTATTCAAAAGATTCCCTAACCAGCACCCATCTCCTACCCAAAGGGGCAATTTGACTGAAGCTATAACTCCCTCCTTCCCTCCATGGCCTTGGCCAAAGTCACCTCGTCGGCATATTCCAGGTCTGAGCCCATGGGAAGGCCATGAGCCAACCGAGTGATCACGACTCCCAGGGGTTTCAGCAAGCGATGCAAGTAGAGGGAGGTCGCCTCTCCTTCCACGTTGGGATTGGTGGCAATGATGACCTCGCGGACGCCGCCTCCGTGGAGGCGGCGAAGGAGGGCCTCGATCTGCAAATCATCGGGACCTCTCCCATCCAGGGGAGAAAGGGAGCCACCCAGGACATGATAGAGTCCCTTGAATCCCCTGGTTTTCTCGATCGCCAGAAGGTCGTTGGCCTCCTCCACCACGCAGATGACCGATCTGTCTCTCTCCTCGCTTCGGCAGATCCCGCATTGCTCCTCCTCCGCCACGTTGAAACAGGAGGAGCAGATGCGGATCTGCTCCTTGAGATCCACCATCGCCTTAGCCAGAGAGAAGACCTCCTTCTTGGATATCTTCAATAGATAGAAGGCCAATCGCTGGGCAGACTTGGGGCCGATCCCGGGGAGCTTCACCAGTTCCTCTATCAGGCGATCTAAGGAGCGGGGATAAACAGCCGCCATTAGCAAGTCGCGCCGATCCGTCCCACTCAGAAGATCCCGGGCGGTATGCCGAATCCTCCAGCCATCTTGCTCACTTCCTGGCTGAACAGCTCCCGCGATTTTCGGAGGGCCTCGTTGACGGCCGCTACCACAAGATCCTGCAGCATTTCCAGGTCCCCGGATTCCGCTGCTTCCGGGTCGATCTTCACCGACACGATCTCTTGCCGGCCGTTGACCACTGCGGTCACCATTCCTCCGCCCGATGAGGCCTCCACCGTCTTGGAGCCCATCTCCTCCTGGAGGCGGTCCATCTCCTCCTTCACCTTCTGCGCCTGCTTCACCAGATTCCCCAGATTTTTCAAGGGTACCTCCCCCTCTTTTTCGACTGCCTTATCCCCTCTTGACCACCCGGCCCTCGAATACCTCCAGGGCTTGCTCCAACAGGGAGTTGGCCGGAGCTGAGGGCATGGGAGGGGAAATGGGATGGAAATCCGTGGACTTCTCCTCGACGGAAGCCCTCTTCCCTTCGCCCCTCTTGTCGTTCTTCTTTCGCTCGAATTCGTAGCGGATTCGGAACTCCTGTCCGAAGACTATCCTGGCTGCCCCCTCGAGGATCTTTCGGTTGGCCTGATCCTCCAGCGCCTCCGACAGATAGGTGTTTGCCCCCTCCACCAGGATCATCAGATCCTTCTCCTGGGGACAAACGGAGGAGAAGTGTTCCAGGAGGGGGGCCAGGGAGACTTTCTCCCGCTTGACGAGCCTTTTGAATTCCTGCCATCGCGGATCATGCAGCCAGTTGATAGAAGGGTCCTTTGGTGCAGCGTCATCCTCTAATGCCGGCTCCGGCATCGGTTCCCGCTCCTCTTCTTGGGGCCCGCTCGAAGCCGGGGGGACTGCGGCCTTCCCATCCTTTGCTCCCTCCGTCCTCGGTGGGGCATCCTTCCTCGGAGTTCCTTCCCTGAGGGCGAGCCTTTCCTCCATCCGAGAAAGCCTGCCCCAGATCTCCTCCACGGAGGTAAGCTTCTTCCCCTCGCTCATGCGCAACAGAGCCATCTCCAGGATGAAGCGAGGATATGGGGATCTTCGCATCTCGACCTCGGCGCGAATCAAGATCTGCAGAAGCCGGTCGAGCTCCGGAAAGCTCAGCCCCCCATTCTTTCTCAGCCAGCTCGAAATGGCCCCACTCTCCCTCGCAAGAGAGGTGGCAGAGTCGGTGATGTGGGCCACCATGAGATCCCTCACCCACTCTAACAGGGCAATGGAGAATAATCGAAGGTCATGGCCTGCCGAGCAGAGTCCTTCCACCAATTGAAGCAGGGCCGCTCCATCCCCCTCCAGGACATGGAGGGCGGCCTTCTCCACCTGCTCCTGATCCACCAAGCCCAAGATGGTGCTGACATCCTCGGCGCGAACCCGGGCTCCACTGTAGGAGACGACCTGGTCGAGGAGGCTCTGGGCATCCCGCAGGCTCCCCTCGGCCGCCGAGGCGATCATCTTCAAGCCCTCTGGATCGATCTTTATGTCCTCCGCTTTTCCCATTTCCTCCAGGCGTTCGATGATATCGGCGGAGGCAATCCTGCGAAACTCGAAACGCTGGCAACGGGAAAGGATCGTCATCGGCACCTTATGGGATTCCGTAGTCGCCAGGATGAAAACCACCCGGGAAGGGGGCTCCTCCAGAGTCTTGAGGAGGGCGTTGAAGGCCGGCTCGGTCAGCATATGCACCTCATCGATGACGATGACCTTATGGCGACCTCGGTAGGGGGAAAATCTCACATTTTCTCTCAGCTCCCGGACCTCATCGATCCCCCGGTTGGACGCCCCATCCACCTCGATGACGTCGAGATGGCGTCCTTGGGTGATGTCCTGGCAAGAAGAACATGTGTTGCAGGGCTCCCTGGAAATGCCGGCTTCACAATTGAGGGCCTTGGCCAGAATCCGGGCCGCCGTCGTCTTTCCCACCCCCCGAGGACCCGCGAATAAATAGGCATGCCCAATCCGATTGGACGCCAGAGCGTTCATAAGGGTCTGGGCAACGGCTTTCTGCCCCACGATCTCCCCGAAGGTCTGGGGCCTCCATTTTCTGGCGAAGACCAGGTATGACATCCTATTCCCTTATCGGCTCCTGGGAAAAAATCTTGGCCGTGCACCCACCTTTGATCTCCCTCCCCGAGCGATATCGCCCGCGTCCTGCTCCGGCCAGGCATCCCCACGGCACCCAAGAGCAACTGCTTACCGCTGCTTCCTTCCGGATCTGACGGGGTTCGCAGGGTCTCGTCGCGTGGGACCTGGCCCTCAACGCTCTCTGCGGCCGATCGACTCCCAGGAAGATGAAGACCGGGGGTGGGGATTCGACCCCGCTATAGCGGATTGCGAGTACAGGGTGCCGCTACCTCCCCATCTAGCACGGCCAAGCCAAACCTGCTCTGCTGATGCGCTCTCCAAGAGGATCGAACTGAAGTGACGAACGGATCGTGCCCCGCAAGATGCGCCTGAAATATCATTTCATTTCCCGGGAGCCCCTCCTGCGGGCGGACAGCCTGACTCCTGACTTCTTGCCTGGGACTCTGGCGGAGAGGGTGGGATTCGAACCCACGTGGGAGTGACTAGCCCCCAACTCGATTTCGAGTCGAGCCCGTTACGACCACTTCGGTACCTCTCCTTCCCATTCTTCTTTCTTCGCACGGCGCTGATTCTCAAAGAAAGAACGAATCAGGAGGCGGCATTCTTCCTCCCGGACACCTTCCAGGATTTCTACCCGATGATTGAGCCGCCCATCGGTCAGGGTTTGATATAGCGAGACGACCCCGCCCGCCTTGGGATCGCGGGCTCCAAAAACCAATCGTGCCAGGCGAGCCTGAACAATCGCCCCCGCACACATGTTGCAGGGCTCAATCGTCACGTAAAGGGTCGAGCCCGTCAGGCGATAGTTCCCTATTCTTCTGGCCCCCTCCCGCAAGGCCAGAATTTCGGCATGGGCGGTCGGGTCATTCAGATGGATGGGGGAATTGCAGGCCCTCCCCAACTCTTCTCCATCGGGGGAGACCAGGACCGCCCCTACGGGAACTTCCCCTCCTTCGGCCCCCTTCTTTGCCTCTTTCAGGGCAAGGCCCATAAAGAAATCATCCGATGCCAGGGGAGTCTGGTGCGCCCAAGAGGATTCGAACCTCCGGCCTACAGATTCGTAGTCTGCCGCTCTATCCATCTGAGCTATGGGCGCCCCTTTTTGAAAGGATGCGATGGCGGAGAGGCCGGGATTCGAACCCGGGGAGCAGTTTCCCGCTCACACGCTCTCCAGGCGTGCTCCTTCAACCACTCGGACACCTCTCCTTGACCCTCCATCCTTCTTTCTCTTGGCTGAAACTTGATTTCCCGCTCCCCTTTTTCCCCGTCAGCAAGCACCATGGCGCCCTTTGCCTGCTTCCGGCTGGGAGGCATTTCCCAAAGGGGGATGGCGGAGAGGCCGGGATTCGAACCCGGGGTACATCTTTCGACGTACACTCGCTTAGCAGGCGAGCACCTTCGGCCGGCTCGGTCACCTCTCCCAGTGCCGGACCTTGGCTGCCGGAATGCATCAGCCAAGGCAATTCGAAGCGAACATAAAATTGGGTTGGCGGAGGGAGTAGGATTCGAACCCACGTCTCCCCGATATGGGAGAAACGGTTTTCAAGACCGCCGCCTTAAGCCACTCGGCCATCCCTCCCCTGATCTCGCCGACCTTTGATCGATACCGGTGGGACCCCTGGATCGATCCCCTCGGTCCGCCCCCGATCCCTTCATTCAGGAGGCAGCGATCTTCTCCAGTCCCCCCATATAGGGACGCAGGGCCCCGGGGATCAAGATGCCGCCATCCTCCTGTTGGAAATTCTCCAGGATGGCGACCAGGGTTCGACCGACCGCCAATCCAGATCCATTCAGGGTGTGGACGTATTCCAGCTTCCCTTTGCCATCAGGCCGATAGCGAATGCCAGCCCTCCGGGCCTGGAACTCTTCAAAATTGCTACAAGAAGAGATCTCACGATGCGTTTGCTGGCTGGGGATCCACACCTCGATATCATAAGTCTTGGCCGCAGCAAAGCCTAAATCGCCCATGCAAAGCGAAACCACCCGATAGTGAATTCCGAGCCTCTGCAGAACCGTCTCCGCATCCCGGACCAACGTCTCCAGCTCCTCGTAGGATTCCTCGGCGGAGGTGAATTTCACCAGCTCTACCTTGTTGAATTGATGCTGGCGAATGAGGCCCCGGGTGTCTTTCCCGTAGGAACCTGCCTCCCGGCGGAAACAGGGGGTATACGCGGCGTACTTGAGGGGCAGCGCCCGGGCATCTAAGATCTCATCCCGATGGATGTTGGTCATCGGAACCTCCGCAGTGGGGATGAGAAAAAGGTCGTCCTCGATGATGCGAAAGAGGTCCGCTTCGAACTTGGGGAGTTGTCCCGTCCCCGTCATACTGCTTCGATTCACCAACAAGGGCGGGAATATTTCCTGGTAGCCGTGCTCCCTGGTATGCAAATCCAGCATGAAATTGATGAGGGCCCTCTCCAGGAGCGCTCCATGGCCTTTGAGCAAGGGGAACCTCGCCCCAGCAATCTTGGCAGCCCTTCCAAAGTCAATGATGTCCAGCTCGCTCCCGATCTCCCAGTGGGGCTTGGGATCGAAGCCGAAGGAGGGCGGCGTTCCCCAACGCCGGATCTCCTCATTCTCTTCGCTGCCTCTCCCCGGAGGGACGCTGGCGTGAGGGAGGTTGGGGATCCGGAACAAGATCTCCTGGAGCCTGCTCTCACACCTCTCCGCCTCTTCATCCAATTGCTTGATCCGCTCTGAGACCTCCTTCATCCTGGCAATCTCCGGCTCAGGGTCTTTCTTCTCCTTTTTCAGGAGGGCCACTTGCTCGGAGACCCGATTCCTCTCTGCCCGGAGCGTCTCGATCTTTTGCAGGAAGCGCTTCCTCTCCCCGTCCCAATGCAGAAATTCCACCGGGTCGAAGGCCTCCCCCCTTTGCCCCATCCTCTCCGTGATCAACTCGATATTCTCGCGGACAAATCGCAGATCCAGCATAAATGCTTTAAATCCTTGGCAGAGTCAAAATCTTCTATGCTTTAGCACGATCAGGCCCATCCGTCAATATCTTTGCCCTACCGAAGACCCACCGAAGGGGGATAGGCGTTTTCCCCCTCTTCCTCCTCGCTCACCAATCGGGTAATGGCCGCCACCCGATCCCCTTCCTCCAGGCCCTGCAGCTTCACCCCCTGGGTATTCCTCCCGATCCCCCGGATCTCCCCCACCCGAAGACGGCTGACCCGCCCTTCCTGAGAGATCATCATCAGATCGTCCTGGGGAGAGACCTGCATCAAGCCTACCACTTGCCCATTTCTTTCGCTGGTCCGAATGTTGATAATCCCCTTCCCTCCCCGTCGCTGAATGCGATATTCTGGGAGGTGGGTCCTCTTGCCATAGCCATGTTCCGTCACGGTAAGGATGGCATTTCCTTCGGCGACCACCTCCATGCCGACCACTTCGTCTCCCTGCGTCAGGTCAATGCCTCTGACCCCCTGTGCCGCCCTACCGATGGGCCTCGCGTCCTTCTCGGAGAAGCGGATGCAGAGGCCCGATCGGGTGCCCAGGAAGACCTGGTCCTCCCCCTGGGTCGTTCCCACTCCGATCAGTTCATCCCCGTCCTCCAGGGTGATGCCTATGATCCCCCCGCTTCGCGGATTTGCGTAAGCGGACAGGGCGGTCTTCTTGATGATCCCCCTCTTGGTGGCCATGATCAAATAATGACCATCCCGAAACTCCCGCAGGGGTATCATCGCGCTGATCCTCTCCTGGGGGGACAATGCCAAAAGGTTCGAAATCGATCTGCCCTTGGCTGCCCGGCCCAACTGGGGAATCTGATGGACCTTCAGCCAATGCACCCTTCCCTGGTTGGTGAAGAAAAGGATCTGGCTATGGGTGGAGGCTACGAAGAGATACTCCACATAGTCCTCCTCCTTGGTGGCCATGCCGGTAGAGCCCTTTCCTCCTCGCCTCTGGCTCCGATACAGGTTGAGGGGGCTGCGTTTGATGTAGCCTCCGTGGGAGATGGTAACCACCATCTCCTCATCCGCCAGCATGTCCTCCAGACGGATCTCGGCCTCCTCCTCCAGGATCTGGGTCCTTCTGTCGTCTCCATAGGTCTCCTTGAGGCCTTGTAGCTCATCGATAATCGCCTGCCGCAGGAGGGCTTCGCTTTCCAACAGGGCCTTGAGCTGGGAGATCCTCTTCAAGATCTCCTGATATTCTTCGGCTATCTTCTCGCGCTCCATTCGGGTCAAGCGCTGCAGTCTGATATCGAGGATGGCATTGGCCTGGATGGCAGACAGCACAAACCGAGCCATGAGGCCCTCCCTGGCCTCTTCCACCGACCGCGATCCGCGAATGAGCGCAATCACCTCATCGATCCGATCCAGGGCAACCCGGTAGCCCTCCAGGATGTGGGCGCGCTCCTCCGCCTTTCGCAGACTGAACCGGGTCCTCCGCAGAATCACCTCTTTGCGGTGATCGATGAAGTGTTGCAGCACCCGGTTGAGGGGGAGGACCTGGGGTTGGTTGTCCACCAAAGCCAGCATGATCACCCCAAAGGTGGTCTGCATGGGGGTGAACTTGTAAAGCTGGTTCAGGATGACCTCCGCCACCTCGTCCTTCTTTAGCTCGACCACCACCCGCATGCCCTCTCGGTCCGATTCGTCCCGCAGGTCCGCAATTCCCTCGATTCGCTTCTCCCGGACCAGCCTCGCGATCTCTTCGATGAGCTTCGCCTTGTTCACCTGATAGGGCAGTTCGGAGACGATGATGCTCTCTTTGCCCCCCCGAGAATGCTCCACGAAGGCTTTGGCCCGCATCTGGACGAGTCCCCTCCCGGTGCGATAGGCATCCAGGATTCCCCCCCTGCCGTAGATATATCCTGCGGTGGGAAAGTCGGGTCCCTGGATGAACGCCATCAATTCCTCTAGCGATGCCTCCGGCTTTTCCACCAGGAAAGCGAGGGCATCCGCCACCTCGTTTAGATTGTGGGGAGGGATGTTGGTGGCCATCCCCACCGCGATGCCGGAAGAGCCGTTGATCAGAAGATTGGGAAGGGTTGCCGGCAGAAGGCGCGGCTCCACCAATGAGTCGTCAAAATTGGGAACGAAGTCGACGGTTTCCTTGTCGATGTCACCCAACATCTCCTGAGCGATCCTGGCCAAGCGGATCTCGGTATAGCGCATGGCCGCCGCCTCATCCCCATCCACCGAGCCAAAATTGCCCTGCCCATCGATCAGCGGATAGCGGAGGGAGAAATCCTGGACCAAACGGACAATCGTATCGTAAATCGCCACATCGCCATGGGGGTGATATTTCCCCAGGGTCTCTCCCACCACCCGGGCGGCCTTCTTGTAGGGCCGGTTATAGGTCAGCCCCAGCTCGTGCATCGCGTAGAGGATACGGCGGTGCACTGGCTTTAACCCATCCCGAACGTCCGGCAGGGCCCGTCCAATGATGACGCTCATGGCATAATCCAGATAAGAGCGCCTCATTTCGTCTTCGATGTTGATTGGGGTTTTGGAAAAGGCCATGGTCCTCTTCTACCTTCAGATGTCCAGGTTCTTCACCTCTAAGGCATGCCGCTGGATGAAGTTCCGCCGCTCCTCCACGTTTTCCCCCATCAAGGTGGTGAAGATCTCCTCCGCCCCCACTGCATCCTCGATGGTAACCTGGAGCAGGGATCGGGTCTCCGGATTCATCGTCGTCTCCCAGAGCTGCTCCGGATTCATCTCGCCCAAGCCCTTGTAGCGCTGGATGTTAATCCCCTTCCTCGCGATCTCTTTCATCCTCTCCACCAGCTCCAGCCGAGAGTGCACCGTTTCCGCGTTTCCCTCCCACTGGATCTCATGGGGAGGGGTGCCCAAGGCGTCCAGCCTGCTGGAGTGAAGGCGCAATTCCTTGAATTCGGGGGATCGCAAGAGCTCCGGGCTGATCACCGCCTCGCCCGAGCCTCTGCCCTGGGGGGAGAGGATGATTTTCAGCCAGCCCTGCTCTTCGTCCCTTTCCAGCCTCCCCTCCACCGGTGCCAGCCCCGGAGCCTGGGACTCTACCGCCTGAGCCAGGGAGCGAAGGGCCGCCTCCGCCGAATCCTGTTCCTGAAATGCCTTTTCCGAGAGAGGAGCTGTCGCTACCAAGGCCCTCAATATGACGGCGCCGACTCCCTTTTTCTCCAGGGCCCTCACCCGTTGCTCGAAGGCAATGGCTTCCTTCAGTAGGGCGGATAGCCGCTGCCCTTCCAGGGTCGATGTCGGCTGGGAGGCGACCACCTTGACTCCCTCGATTCCCTCCTTCAGCAAGAAGTCATCCAGGTCCTGGTCGTTCTTGCGGTACTGTTCCGACTTTCCCTTTTTCACCTTGTAAAGGGGGGGCTGGGCGATGTAGAGATACCCCCGCTCGATCAGCTCCTTCATGTGGCGGAAGAAGAAGGTGAGCAGGAGGGTGCGGATGTGGGCGCCATCGATGTCCGCATCGGTCATGAGGATGATCCGGTGATATCGGGCCTTGGCCGGGTCGAACTCATCGCCCCCGATCCCGGTCCCAATGGCAGATATGAGGGTCCGGATCTCCTCGTTGCCCAACATCTTGTCGAACCGGGCCTTCTCCACATTCAGGATCTTACCCTTCAGGGGCAGAATGGCCTGGGTACGGCGATCCCTGCCCTGCTTGGCCGATCCCCCCGCAGAATCCCCTTCCACCAGGAAGAGCTCGCTGGATGCCGGGTCCCTTTCCGCGCAGTCTGCGAGCTTTCCGGGGAGAGAATCGCTGTCTAATGCCCCCTTGCGGCGGGTCAGCTCCCTCGCTTTGCGAGAAGCCTCCCGGGCCCGGGCCGCATCCGCTGCCTTCTCTATGATCTTGCGGGCCACGCTGGGGTTCTCCTCCAGAAACTCCCCCAGCTTCTCATTGACCACACCCTCTACGATGCCCTTGATCTCGGTGTTGACCAGCCGGGCTTTGGTTTGCCCTTCGAACTGGGGATTGGGGAGCTTCAGGCTGATCACCGCCGCGAGGCCCTCCCGGAAGTCCTCTCCGGAGAGGTCGATCTTCTCCCTCTTCAGAAGCTCATTGGCAGTCGCATAGTTGTTCAGGGTGCGGGTCAGGGCCGATCGAAATCCAACCAGGTGGCTTCCGCCGTCATGGGTATGGATGTTGTTTGCGTAGGAGAATACGGTTTCCGAATAGCCGTCGTTGTATTGCAGTGCCACTTCCACCTCCACGGCTTCCCTCTTCTGATCGAAGTAGATGGGGTGTCGGTGCAATACGTTCTTGTTCCGGTTGAGGTGCTCGACGAAAGAGGGAATCCCACCCTCGTAGTGAAAGATCCGTTCCTCTCCGTCGAGACGCTCATCCACCAGGCAGATTCGGAGGCCTTTGTTCAAGAAGGAGAGCTCTCGGAGCCGCTGGGAAAGGAGGTCCAGGCTAAAGCTTCGCTCCGACAAGATCTCGGGGTCGGGAAGAAAGGTAACCCTGGTTCCCGTTGACCGGGTCTTACCGGTTTCCTTCAGCTCGCCTGTTGGCTCCCCTCTTTCGTAGCGTTGATGGTAAACCTTGCCCTCTCGCCTGATCTCGATCTCCAGCCACTGGGAGAGGGCGTTTACCACGGAAAGCCCCACCCCATGCAGCCCTCCGGAGACGCTATAGGCTCCATTATCGAACTTCCCTCCCGCATGGAGAGTGGTCAGCACCAGTTCAGCGGCGGGCCTTCCCGATTCTTGATGGATATCCACCGGAATGCCCCGGCCATCGTCGTCCACCGTGATGCTATCATCCTGATGGATGGTGGCCTTGATGTTCTTGCAATATCCACCCAGGGCCTCATCGATGCTGTTGTCCACCACCTCATAGACCAGCCGGTGGAGGCCATCGGACCCAGTTCCCCCGATATACATCGCGGGCCGAGTCTGAACCGCCTTGAGACCCTCCAACACCTTGATTTGCTCTGCACCGTAATGTTCAGTCATGGCGATCGTCCCGATAAGCTCCTGCCTCCTGCATCATAACTGGATTGGCCGCCCTTAACCTTGATTTGCCCATTCGACTCGGCCTCCCTGGATCCGGTAGATCCCTGCGCCGGGCAAAAGGGGCTGGGCCATTCCCATATCCGTACAGCTGACCATGGCCTGACCGCCCGCCAGTACCGCCCCGGCCACCTTCTCTTTTCTCGTCTCATCCAATTCGGAAAAGATATCATCCAGGAGGATCACCGGGGGCTCACCTCGCACTTGCTGGATGTGATATAGCTCGAAGATCTTCAGTGAAAGGGTTAGTAGACGCTTTTCTCCCCGCGAGCTGAATCTCCGGGCATCGTATCCGTCCAACTCGACCAGGACCTCATCCCGATGGGGGCCAAAAAGGGAGAAGCCCGCCCTCATCTCCTCATCCCAGTGTTCCCGAAGATGCCGCAGGAGATGGGAAGAGGAAAATTCTGAGTCCTCGATCAGCAGGGGGCGATACCTCACCTTGACTTCCTTTTCCCCTCCCAACGAGTTCAGGATGGGAGGGATCTCCCGGTTCAATTTGGAAACCATGCCCATCCGTCCCCTGTAGACATTGCCCCAGGAGGAGACCATCTGCTCATCCCAGAACGGCAATTGTCGCTTGTCCCGCAATTTCAGGAGACGGTTTCGTTGAATCAGGATCCTGCGCAGCCTCCCCATTTCCTGGAGGTATGCCGCATCCCCCAGGGCGAGACAACGATCCAGGAAGCGCCTTCGCAGCTCGTGCCCCTCGGCGATCAGGGCGATGTCATCAGGGGAAAACATCACCGCCGCCAGCCGATTGCAGTACATGCCCGGCTGGCTGATCCTTTTCCCACCCATCCAGAGCCTCCTCCCAAATTCCCCAAAATAGACGGTGAGGTCCCTTTCCGCGGTCCTGTCCTCCACTCTTCCCTTAATGGAAAAGCCGCTGGCTCCGTGGCGGATCATCTCTTGGGGGTGGCAGTTGCGGGGGGAGGAGAGGGAGGAGAGGTAATAAATGGCCTCCAGCAGATTGGTTTTCCCTTCGGAATTCCTGGCATGAAAGAGGGTGATCTTCGTCGGGAAGGACAAAAATACCTCCTCATAATTTCGGAAATTCCAAAGCCATGCCTCTTTTATAATCACCCGCTTTTCATGAACAAAGGCATCATAGATGCCTTTGCAGGAAAGAAAATCTGAGAAGCCTGAGCCTTCGGTCCGGATTTCTCATCGCCTTCAGATCCGCATGGGCATAATCACACACTGGTAGGAGTCTTTGCCCAGCGGCTGGAATAGAGTAGGACTCAGGCTATCGGTGAGGTGAATTACGACCCGGTCCTCGTCGATTGCCCCCAAGAAGTCCATCAGATATTTGGCGTTGAAGCCAATAGCCACATCTTCTCCTTCGTACTCCACATCAAGCGACTCTTTCGCCTCACCGATGTCCAGATTGGTGCAGGTGACCAACATCTGGTCTTTTCTCACCTCGATTGTGGTGGGCGTTCCCCTTTCCCCTGCGATGGCAGAGGTTCTTTTCAGTGCCGCCAGGAGGTCATGCCGGTTGAGCACCGCTTTTCTTCCGCCTGCTTGGGGAATTACTGCCGAATAGTTAGGGAATTGCTCCTCGATCAGGCGAGCCATGAGGGTCGATTTTCGAAATTCGAATACCACCTGAGAATCTATGAAACGCAACCCAACGGTCTCCTCTTCGTCTCTTGCCATCCTCAATACTTCAGAGAGGGCCTTCTTGGGAATGATGGCCTCTCTTCTGAGTTCTCCTGCAATCTGGGTTCGCGGTCTCTTGACGATGGCAAGGCGGTGGCCATCCGTCGCTACCATCCGTATATCATCTTTGATCTGGAAGAAGACCCCTGCTAGCGAATATCGGGTCTGGTCGCTCGATACTGCAAATATGGTCTTGGCAATCATATCCCGGAGCGCATCGGTTGGGATGGAAATCAACTCCCCTCCCTCAATGCTGGGCAATTGAGGAAAGTCCTCTTTGGGAACTCCCTTGAGACGAAAGTCCGATCTCTCGCAGTGGATGGTCAATACGTGTTCTTTATCCGCTTGAACCTGCAAGGGAACGGAGGGTAATTCACGGAGGATATCGTGAAATCTCTTGGCTGGCAGAGCAATCTCGCCTGCCTCTAAAATCTCCGCGGGAATTCCCACCCGCATGCCCACTTCCAGGTCGGTACAAAAGAGGACAACTTGATGATCCAGGGTTTCCACAAGCATATGTGAAAGGATGGGGATGGTCTTCCTGGTCTCCACCACTCCTTGGATCTGGGAAACTGCATTCAGTAAGATATCTCTCTCGATCTGAATATCCATCCAATCACTCCTTTCACACAATGCAGGCTTTCCACTATACTAATTCTATTTAATATCCTTTAATCAACTTAGTAGTATTAATATAGATCATCGGAAGAAGTGGAAACTGGAATCAGCCGGTTGATTACAAAGGGGTTTCCACTTAGAAGAACCCGTTGATAACATATGGAATCAAGAGGAAGTAATCTTGGTAGTAATGGTCTCTATGTCCTTACGGAAAACCTTTTCTTGAACCATCTTGTTTTTTATCTTGTTGCATGCGTGGATCACGGTCGTATGGTCTTTGCCCCCGAAGACCTTACCGATCTCAGGCAAGGAAGAGTTGGTCAAAGTTCGGGCAAGATACATGGCTACCTGGCGGGGAAGCACCACCGATTTGTTTCGATTTTTTGATTTCAGGTCCGAGACTTTTAGTGAGTAGTGCTCCGCCACCACCCGTTGGACGTCGAGGACCGTGACGATCTTTTCATCATTATCAACCAATTCCTTGAGGATCTCTTGGGCCAGCTCAATATCGATTTTGCGCCCAGTCATGGAGGAAAAGGCGACAATCCGCACAAAACAGCCTTCCAGCTCCCGAATGCTGGACTTGATCTTATTGGCAATAAAGAGCGAGACCTCATCGGATAGAATGATTCCTTCCAACTCCGCCTTCTTTCTCAGTATGGCGGTCTTGGTCTCCAGATCCGGGGGTTGGATGTCGGCAATGAGACCCCACTCGAAGCGCGACCGCAATCTTTCTTCCAGAGTTGGAATCCCCTTGGGAAGGCTGTCGCTAGAGATCACAATCTGTTTGTGAGCCTCATGGAGCGCATTGAAGGTGTGGAAGAACTCCTCCTGAGTTCTCTCCTTGCCCGCGATGAATTGAATATCATCTACCAACAAGAGATCCACACCCCGATATCGGTTCCTGAATTCCGCGGCCGAATCGTAGCGGATGGAGTTGATCAGCTCGTTCATAAATTTCTCGGAAGAGAGATAGCAGACCCTCAGAGAGCCATCTCTTTCCAGGACTTGATTGCCGATGGCATGGAGCAGATGCGTCTTGCCCAAGCCAAATCCACCGTAGATAAAAAGAGGATTATAGGCCCGGGAGAGTTCTTCAGCTACCCGTAGGGATGCGGCCCTGGCGAATTGGTTGGAAGAGCCAACCACGAAGCTCTCAAAGGTATACTTCGGGTTGAGGTTGGCGGGATGATTCTCCAATTTGGGGCTCATCGGCGGGTCCTTTCTCTCTTGAGGGCCAGATGGGGCAACGGATCCCTCAACGGAGGAAAACACGACCTTCACTTTGCTGGAAAGGACCTCTTCCATGGCCTGGCGTACGATTTTCGCGTAATGCTCCTCGATCCATTCCTTGAAGAAGCGATTTGGGACTCCCACCCGAACCATTTCTCCTTCTACCGATATAATTTGGGCAGGACGCAGCCAAGTATCCAGACTCTGCCTATTGACTGCTTGGCTGATTTGGGCCAGGGTTTTTTCCCAGAGGTCATCCTTGGATGTTATGTTAGGCATTTCGAATGCGAAGCTCCCCTTATCCACAACAGATCAGATGGGTAACTATCGGAAATGAAAGGGGCGAAAAAAAGGAGGCAGAACAATAGGGGCGTAAAATCTCTAAGATACGGTTACTCACAGTTTTATCCACAGTTGTGGATAGAGGAAAATACCTTGCAATATCAATATGTTATCGCTCCCAATCCCCCTCTCTTCTCACCAGGCGTTAGGGAGCACTGAATTCACAACCCATAACCGAAATCCATATTAACACAAGGAATCGCCTTAGGCAAATTCTTTTTGTCCTGCTATCTTGGGTGCGCGATTCTCGGGCAAAACAGGACCTTTTCCCTATCTGTCCCACGGAGGGCATTGGCCAGATGGCCGCCCGAGACGAGCAGGTCGGAGTCTCATTGGTTGGAGGGTTGGCCGTCCGCCATTTGAGGGTTGACACAGGGGAGACGAAGAATTATACTCTCCAAAATTCCCCGGAGGTTCGAGATTGAAAAGGACTTATCAACCCAAGAAAAGTAAGCGGCGCAACACTTGCGGCTTTTTGGCGCGAATGAGCACCCCATCGGGTCGCAGGATCATCAACCGAAGAAGGGCAAAGGGCAGAAAGAGATTAGCCCTGGCGTAATGAAGCTGCCCCGACGAGGGGCGATCTGGATCGAGCTGTGTACCCCAGCACCATAAAGAAGAAGCGGGAGTTTCAGGAGGTCCTGGCAAGAGGCAGAAGGATGGCCGGGGAGTACTTTCATCTCATCCTTGCCCCCAAAGGCCAACCCACGAATGTGCGCCTGGGGATCAGCCTCAAAAGGAGCGTGGGGTCGGCGGTCGCCCGGAATCGGTCCAGGAGATTGGTGCGAGAGGCCTTTCGGCTCCACGGCCACAAACTCCTGCCTGGAACGGATGCGGTTGCGATGATCGTGAGGGACCTTTCCCCGTTGAAACTGAAGGAAGTGGAAGAGAGGCTTTGTGAGATGATCGGCCGGGTCAGCCCTGGGGCTTCGAAGGGTGAGGGAAGATGAAGGTCTCCTCAATGGCAAGAATCGCCCTTTGTGCGGCGATCGAGCTCTATCAAAAGGCGATTTCTCCCCTCTTTCTTCCAAGTTGCCGATTCCATCCGTCATGTTCGGAGTATGCGAAGCAAGCAGTCGCCAGATACGGCCTCATCGGGGGGTGTCGACTGGCCCTTATCCGGGTCCTCAAGTGTCAGCCCTTCCACCCCGGGGGCCTCGATCCTCTCGCTTGAACCCGCTGTTTCTCTGCCCGATCCCCGAGCGACCTCAATCACCAAGCAATGAAGATGAACGATATGGATCGTAGAACCTTAGTGGCCGTCGTGTTGATGCTTGTCATCTTGTTTGGCTACCAGTACTATGCGGACAGGAATAAGCCCAAGGTTTCTCCACCCCAGCGACAAGAGGAGCCTCGGTCCGTCCCATCCTCAGGGGAGATGGAGGAAAGAGCGACCCTGGCGGAGGCGGACCTTTCCCCTGCTCCCCCCCGAAGTCAGCTTGCCAAGGAAAAGGACATCGTGGTGGAGACGGACCTTCTGCGGGTGGTGGTCAGCAATCGAGGCGGACAGATCAAGAGCTGGCAGCTGAAGAAATACCTGGAGTCCGATGGGACCCTGGTGGACATCGTAGGCAAGCGGACCGAGGTCCATGAGACGATGGCCTTGAGGACCTGGTCCGGCAATCAGGAGGCGAGCCATGGGATCTATTCGGCGAACCTGGATCAACTTCTCCTTTCCGAGGAAGCGGAGAAGGGGACCCTTGTCCTGCGGCATCGGACCTCCACCGGCCTGGAGTTCACCAAGTCGATCACGTTCTTCCAGAACGACTACAAGATCGACCTTGAAACCCGGGTCAAGAATATGGGCCGCAGAGAAGGGGCGGTAACCTTTGATCTCCTCTGGGGGCCTGGCATCCGAGGCGGTGGGGGAAGCAAAGAGAAGCCCATCAAGCCGGTCACTACCCTGGTAAACGGTCAGCGGGTACAAGATAAGTGGGAAAAGCTGGATCGAGGCGTGAAGCGCGAAGGAACGGTTTCCTGGACCGCAATTCACGACAATTACTTCTGTGCAGCCCTTATTCCGCTGGAGAAAGGGGGTTGGGCCCAAGTTGACAGGATCCGGGAGGCAGGTCCTTTGGTCGGCCTCGCCTTTCCCAAGAGCAGGCTTCTTCCCGGGGAGTCGGCCAGCGAGAGCTATTCCCTTTTCGTGGGTCCCAAGGAAATCGAGCGCCTCACCCGGATGGGGCTTCAGATGCGCGACATCATCGATCTGGGCTGGTTCGACTTCCTGGCCCGCCCCGCGCTCTATTTCCTGAAGTATACCCAGAAATACCTCCAGAACTATGGGCTGGCAATCATCGTCCTAACCTTCCTGGTCCGGATCATCCTCTTTCCCCTGACCTATAAGAGCATCAAGTCGATGCAAGACATGCAGAAGCTGCAGCCCAAGATGGGTGCGATCCGGGAGAGGTGGAAGGGCGATTCGAAGAGAATGAACCAGGAGTTGATGGATCTGTACCGAAAGCACAACATCAGTCCCCTGGGGGGATGCCTGCCCATGCTGTTGCAGATCCCCATTTTTATTGCCCTTTATAATGCGCTGATCAACTCCGTCGAGCTGTGGAAGGCGCCGTTCGTCTGGTGGATACGCGACCTCTCCTCCAAGGACCCCTTCTACGTCTTGCCGATTCTGATGGGGGCCTCTTGGGTGATTCAGCAGGCGATGACTCCTACCGTTGGTGATCCCAGGCAGGCCAAAATGATGCTCCTGATGCCCATCGTTTTCACCTTTATGTTTCTCAATTTCCCCTCCGGGCTGGTCCTCTATTTCCTGGTGAGCAACCTGCTGGGCATTGGCCAACAGCTGATCATCAATCGCCAGCTGAAGGCGCCCTCCCCGGCAGGAGGATAAAGATGAGAAGCGTCGAGAAGGAGGGCAGGACTGCCGAAGAGGCCATCGAAAAGGCCCTGGAAGAATTGGGGGTGGGACGAGAAGAGGCCCAGATCGAAATCCTGGGCGAATCGCATCGGAACCTTTTCAAGTTCCTGGGGGGGCGAAGTATCCGTGTCAGGGCGACAGCCCGGGGAGAGGATCCGCTCCTTTCGGAGGCGAAGAGGGCCTTGGGCAAGATCCTGGAAGAGATGGGAATCGAGGCCGAGCTCTTGGGGGAGAAAAGGGAGGACTGGGTATGCTTGGAAGTGAAGAGCCAGGCTGCCGGGTTGCTCATTGGAAGAAGGGGCAAAACCCTGGACGCCCTCCAATACCTCGTGAATCGAATCCTGAATCCCGATGGAAACAAGAGGGCTCGGATATTGCTGGATGCCGAGGGATACCGCGCCAAGAAGAGAGAGGAGATCGTTTCCTTTGCCCACCGATCTGCCGAGAAGGCCAAGGCCAGGGGCGAAGAGGTCGTCCTGGTGCCGCTCGGCCCATTCGAGAGAAGGATCATCCATCTGGAGTTGCAGGATGACCCAGAGGTAAAGACCTTGAGCGAAGGGGATGGCTATCTGAGAAAAGTCCATGTGGTCCCCGCGAGATCGCTTCCGCCCGAATCCAAGGGCAACGAGCCATAGCTCTCCTTCCTAAGACGAGGTTTCATGGGGGGCTTGAATCACGATACAATAGCTGCAATCTCCACCCCCATGGGAGAGGGTGGGATTGGGATTGTGCGCATGAGCGGCCCCCTCTCCCTCTCCATTGCCGATCGACTATTCCAATCCCCCCGCCCGGATAGACCCCCCTCCTTTCCCAGCCACACCCTCCACTACGGCTTCATCATCGAACCCCAGAGGCAGGAAAGGATTGACGAAGTCCTCCTTGCCGTCATGCGAGCCCCCCATTCCTATACCAGAGAAGATGTGGTTGAGATCCACGCCCACGGTGGTCTGGTCTCGCTCCTTCGCATCCTGGAGCTGATCTTGCAGCAGGGTGTCCGTCCCGCCGACCCGGGGGAGTTTACCAAGCGGGCCTTCTTGAATGGAAGGATCGATCTGGCCCAGGCGGAGGCGGTGATGGACATCGTGCAGGCGAAGACCGAACGGGGATTGAAGCTGGCCCTGCGCCATCTCGATGGCTCTTTGTCGAGGAGAATTGGGGCCCTGCGGGACCGTATCCTCTCCATCCTGGCCCAGGTGGAGGCGAGCATCGACTTCCCCGAGGAGGATTTGGGCGCCTGTCCCCAAGAGGAGATGGGCAAAGAGATAGAGGAGATGGGCTCGCAGCTGAGGAGGCTGATCCTTAGCTTCCGAGAGGGAAGGATCGTGCGGGAGGGGGTCGCTACCGCCCTGGTGGGTCGGGCCAATGTTGGCAAATCGAGCCTTTTTAATTCTCTCCTCAACAGGAGCCGGGCCATCGTAACTCCCCATCCGGGGACGACCCGGGATTCTTTGGAGGAGGTCATCCATCTCCAGGGCTATCCCTTTCTCTTGATCGATACGGCCGGCATGCGGGCGGACGATCGCGGTCTGGACATGGCGGAGAAGGAGGGACTGGAGAGGGGAAGGGACTGGATGGGGAAGGCAGACCTTCTCCTGGTGGTGATGGATGGAAGCGAGAATCTGACCGAGGAGGATCGAGCCCTCCTGGGCCAGGTGAGGGGGCGGAGAGGCCTGCTGGTGATCAATAAGATCGATCTGGAAGGCAAGGTAAAGGAGCAGGAAATCGTGGCAGCCTTGCCCGAGATGCCACGGATGAGGATCTCCGCAACAGATGGGACCGGATTGCAGGAGCTGAAGGATTCGATGGTAAAGGCTATGCAGATCGATGGTTTGGATGCGACCCAGGACCTGGCCATTACCCATCTGCATCATCAGCGGGCCCTGGAGAGGGCGGAGGTGGCCCTGGGGAGGGCCAAGGAGGCTCTGGCTGACGGCCTATCCTACGAATTTGTAAGCCTGGATTTGCACGAATGCCTGGATGCCCTGGGAGAGATCACCGGAGAGACCACCCCGGAAGATCTCTTGAATGAGATTTTTTCCCGTTTCTGCATCGGCAAATGAGGAGGGGATGGCGAGACCGAAAGCCTATGAGGTAATTGTGGTGGGGGCAGGCCATGCCGGATGCGAGGCCGCCCTGGCCGCCTCCCGCATGGGAGTCCGAACCCTCCTGTTGACCATCAACCTGGATCGGATAGCGCTCATGTCCTGCAACCCTGCCATCGGAGGGCTGGCCAAGGGCCATCTGGTTCGGGAAATCGACGCCCTGGGAGGGGAGATGGCCCGATCGATCGATGCGACGGGCATCCATTTTCGAATCCTCAACACGGGAAAGGGCCCCGCGGTCCGGGCCCCCCGGGCCCAGGCCGATCGGTTGCACTATCGACTTTACATGAAGAAGACCCTGGAGGAAACGCCGGGTTTACAGATCCAGGAGGGTATGGTTGAGAAGGTGTTGATCGAAGGGGGAAGGGCGGTGGGGGCGGTGGATCACTTGGGAGAGGTCTACCGGTCCGATGCCCTGATCCTGGCTCCGGGGACCTTCTTGAAGGGTCTGGCCCATGTGGGTCTGAGGAATTTTCCGGCGGGAAGGGCAGGAGACCCCCCCTCCCTCGGCCTCTCCCAGAGCCTGAGGGAGGCTGGCCTCAGCCTGGGACGCCTCAAGACCGGCACTCCTCCCCGCCTGGACGGCAGGTCCATCGATTTCTCGCGCCTGGCCGCGCAGAGGGGTGATGATCCCCCCCGGCCCTTCTCCTTCCGGGCCAGGGGCCTTGCGTTGAAACAGCTCTCCTGCCACATCGCCTGCACCAACCCCAGGACCCATGAGGTGATCCGAAGGAACCTGGACCGATCGCCGCTTTATAGCGGCAAGATCAGTGGAATCGGTCCGCGATACTGCCCCTCCATCGAGGATAAAGTGATGCGTTTCCCGGAGAAGGAAAGCCACCAGATTTTCCTGGAGCCGGAGGGAAGGAATACGTGCGAGATTTACCCCAATGGTATCTCCACCAGCCTCCCCATCGACGTTCAATGGGAGATGGTCCGCTCGATAGAGGGGCTGGAGCATGCAAGCATCCTGCGGCCGGGATACGCAATCGAGTACGATTTTGCCTTTCCCACCCAACTGGGGCCTACCCTGGAGACCAAGGCCATCGCTGGCCTCTATCTGGCGGGCCAGATCAACGGAACCTCCGGTTATGAGGAAGCAGCTGCCCAGGGGCTGATGGCAGGAATCAACGCCGTGCTCAAATTGAGGAGACTGGAGCCCCTCATCCTGGGGAGGGATGAGGCCTACATCGGGGTCATGATCGACGATTTAGTCACCAAAGGGACCCAGGAACCCTACCGCATGTTTACCTCTCGGGCGGAGTTCAGGCTTCTGCTTCGCCAGGACAATGCGGACCTCAGGCTGGGCCAGCATGGGTATCGGTTGGGCCTTTTGCGCCGGGAGGATCGGGTGAGGCTGCAGGAAAAGAGAGAGGCCATCGAAAAGGGATTGGAGCGGCTTCGGTCCTGCCGGGTCAGATGGGGAGGGGGCGAGCCGTTGACCTTGGCCCAGATCCTGAAGAGGCCGGGGATGAGCTTGAGGGACCTGGAAGGCCTGGACCCGGAGATCGGTCGCATGAGCCCAGAGGCGGCGGAGCAGGTGGAGGTCCTCCTCAAGTATGAGGGATACATTTCCCGTCAGAGGGATCAGGTGGAAAAGATGCACCGGCTGGAGGAGCGCAAGATCCCCGCTGACTTTGAGTACTCGACCCTGGAAGCCCTCTCCTGGGAGGTGAGGCAGAAATTAAGAGAGGCGAGACCCTCTTCTGTGGGCCAAGCGATGCGGGTCCCGGGAATCACGCCAGCTGCCATTTCCCTTCTCCTGATCTATCTGGAGAGGGGAAGGCGAGGGCCGATTGGATAAAGAACCTCCCGGCCTGCCATTTCAAGAGCTCCTGCAGCAGGGGGCGAGGGATGTCGGGTTGCTTCTTACCATCGACCAGACCAGGGCATTTGCCCTCTACGCAGAGGAGTTGCTCCGCTGGAATCGTAAAATGAACCTCACTGGCGCGCGGGAGGCAATGGAGATAGCGGTGAATCATTTCCTGGGCTCTCTGGCTTTTTTCCTGGGCTTTCCGCAAGACGTCCCTCAGAAGCTGGTGGACGTGGGGAGTGGCGCTGGATTTCCCGGGTTGCCCATCAAGATTGCCCGCCCCGCCCTACAAGTAACGTTGGTAGAGGCATCTCGCAAGAAGACCTCCTTCTTGGGGCATATCTGCAGACTCCTGCACCTGGAAAGGATCGAATGCATACGGGCCAGGGCCGAAGAGCTGGCAGGCGATCCTGCCTATCGGGAGTCGTTCGATGTATGTGTGGCGCGGGCCGTGGGGAAAACGGACTTCCTGGTCGAGATTTCAGAGGGGCTACTGCGCCCGGGTGGCCGCCTGATCGCAGCCGGCAAAGAACGGGCGGAGGGCCCAGTTTCCGGGGGAGGCTCACTGGTATTCCAGGAGAACCGGAAGGTTAGATTCGCCTCCCTCGGCCTGGAAAGGCGGCTTTTGATCTGGGAGAAAAAGGGCGGCCTGGCCCGGGATCCCCTCATCCCCCAAGCCACCTGAGGAGAAGGTAAGGGCGGGGGGAGGCCACGGAGAACTCCCCCGCTCCGGTCGGGGGACCCATGATGTTCCACGTGGAACAAGAACGGATTTTCCTCGACCCTCGACCTCCCGTTGTGCTACTATTTCCATGTTTCGGTATCCCCCCGGGGGTGGATTGTCCATTGGCCAAGATTATCGCAGTAGCCAACCAGAAGGGCGGGGTGGGGAAGACCACCACTGCCATCAACCTCTCGGCATGTCTTGCGGCGGCGGAGAAGAGGACGCTCCTCGTGGATCTGGATCCCCAGGGAAGTGCAACCAGTGGGGTGGGGATCCCCAAGGAGAGGGCGGAGGCGAACATCTACCATGTGCTCTTTGAGCAGACCACCCTGAAGGAGGTGGTGTGCGCCACCGCTGTGCCTTTTCTAGAGGTGGCGCCCGCGAACATAGAGTTGATCGGGGCCGAGGTGGAGTTGGTGGGAATTCTGGCCCGGGAGAGTCAGCTCAAGAAACACCTGGAGTCGGAACGAGGCGGCTACGACTACATCATCATCGATTGCCCCCCCTCGCTTGGCCTCCTGACGATCAATGCGCTGACCGCCGCAGATTCAGTGCTCATTCCGCTTCAGTGTGAATATTATGCGCTGGAGGGGCTCAGCCGCCTGTTGCAGACCGTGAAGCTTGTCAAAAGGGCGCTCAATCCGGAGCTGAAGATCGAAGGGATTGTGCTCACCATGTATGATGTGAGGGTGAACCTTTCCGCCCAGGTCGAAAGGGAGGTGAGGGAACACTTTCCGGAGGAGGCGATGGAGACGGTCATTCCGCGGAATATCCGGCTGAGTGAAGCCCCCAGCTTTGGAAAACCCATCGTTTTGTACGATATCCGATGCGCGGGAGCAGAGAGCTACTTGAATCTGGCAAAGGAGGTGATGGATCATGGAAAGAAAAGCGTTGGGTAAAGGCCTGGGGGCTCTGATCCCCCTGGGAGAGGAGAAACCGGGGACCGGGATCTCGGAGGTTCCCGTAAAAGAGATCCGCCCCAATCCGTACCAGCCCCGCCGGGCCTTTCCCGAAGAGAAGATGAAGGAGTTGGTGGCCTCTATCCGTGCCCGAGGGATCCTTTCTCCCGTGATCCTCCGGCGCTGGATGGATGGATACGAATTGGTCGCGGGGGAGAGACGTTGGCGGGCCGCCAAAGAGGCAGGATTGAAAACCATACCCGCCCTGGTCAAAGACGTCTCCTCGGATGAGATCTTGGAAATTGCCTTGATCGAAAATCTCCAACGGGAGGACCTGAATCCGCTGGAGGAGGCGGAGGCCTACCAGCGCCTGATGCAAGATCACGGGCTGACCCAGGAAGAGATCGCACGCCGGGTGGGACGCGACCGGGCCTCCGTTGCCAACTCCCTTAGGCTGCTGCAACTCCCTGCTCAGCTGAAGGATGATCTGGCCCATGACAGACTTACGATGGGACACGGCCGAGCCTTATTGGGCCTGGAAGGGGAAGGAGACCAGATCCGGGGAAGGAACTTCGTGATCTCCCGGGGGCTCTCGGTGAGGGAGACAGAAAGGTGGGTTCGGACCCAGAAGGAAAGGCGGCAGAGGAAGCCAAGGGTCAGGGATCGGACCCTGAACCCGGAATGGAGGGCCATAGAGGATGACCTGCGGCGGATTCTGGGGACCCAGGTGAAGGTGGTCAAGGCGAAAAGGGGAGGGAGGCTGGAGATAGAGTTCTATTCGGAAAAGGACTTGGATCGAATCTGGCGGCTCATCTGCCAGGGGTGAGATGAGAAGCGAGAAGGAGGTGAAAAGGGCATGCTGCGCGTCAGGGAGGCCATAGAGTTTCCCTTCCGTGGTCCGAGATGGCCATATCGGTTGGGCCTGGGAGGAATCTTGTGCGCATTTCCGATATTTGCCTTTACGATCTTGGGACAGGCAGTCGACCTCTGGAAGTCGTTGGTCGTCTCTGTGCCCTTCGGTCTGCTGTATTTTTTGATCGGCGGGTATGTTTTTAATGTGTTCAGGGCCGCTTTTCACCAAGAGGCAGAGGCCACCGAACTTTCCGCTTGGGATGATTGGACGGGCCTTCTCTTCCGGGGATTCTTGCTCTTCGTCATCGAGGTAGGCTATGGTCTTCTCCCCCTTCTGATCATGGCCCTGGGGATCGGCGTGCTCTATCGGGGAGGATGGTGGCTGTTCACGGGCATGCTTTTGTTGATGATTGGGATGCTGACGTTCCTCCTGGTGGGGTTCTTTTTTCCCATGGGGGTTTCCCAGTACATCCGTTGGAAGAGGCTGGAGGCGGCTTTTCTCTTTCCCTCCCTGTGGCGGGCGATTCGGTCGGTCCTGGTAGAATACGTATCCGTCTTCCTGTTCTGCGTGTTGGCACTTCTGGCCTTAGGCTTCGTGGCACTGATCCCCGTGCTGGGACCGATGCTCTCTTCCTTCCTTAGCTTTTACCCGATCGTGGTCGCCGTGAAACTATTCGGCGAGGTCTGCAGCAGATCGGGCACCAAAGCATAGCCACCGCGTCCCCTTTATCCCGCGACCTTTACTGAAATCTATGCCTCGTTCGGAGGCACGGGAAACCCTGGAGCCTCTGTGCCCTAAGGGTCCCGCGGGCAGCGAGCCATCTGGCCCTTTTATGAGCCCGGCCCTTGCCTCATCTCAGTGTAGGGTGAAAAAGAGGAAGGGCGAAAGGGCTTGAGCCCGAAAGTCGCTGGGCAACGGGGCTAATCGGAGGGCGCCTCTTCCTCGGCAGTCTTCCTCTTGCGCATCAGACGAGAACCGAAGATTCCCACCTCATAGAGGATGCAAAGGGGAATGGCCATGAGGCTTTGGTTGAAGACATCGGGGGTGGGAGTCAGGATCGCCGCCAACAAGAAGTTCACGAGGATGGCATACTTGCGATTGCGCGCCAGGAATTCGGGGGTCAGAAACCCGAGACGGGTGGCCAGGACCATGGCCAAGGGCAACTCGAAGATGAGACCAAAGGCTAACAGGAATTTGAGGCTGAAGTCGAAATAGTTGCCAATGGAGAGCATGGGGCGGAGGTGCTCGGTTTTGTAGGTCAGGAGAAACTGAAAGGCGAAGGGCAGGACGATGAAGAGACAGAAGGCCGAGCCGACCACAAACTGGAACGTCGAGAGGACGACGAAGGGGATCACGTAGCGTTTTTCCTTGGAGAGAAGCCCGGGGGATACAAACAGCCAGACTTGATAGAAAAGGAAAGGCAAAGCCAAAAACACCGCAGCGAAGAAGGCCAGTTTCATGTGTACCCAAAAGGCCTCAGCGGGAGCCAGGAAAATGAGTGAAGGCACATCGGGGCGGGAGGAATACGCGAAGAAGGGATATTTTCTGATCAAAACCAGGTGGTGATTCAGGGGGCCCAATAGGAATCCCAGGATTGATTCCGAAAAATGGAAGCAAAGTGCGAAGCCAATTCCTATGGCGAGGAAGGAGGAGATAAGTCGCTTTCGCAATTCCTCTAAGTGCCCGAAAAAGGGCATCTTGTCTTCAGTGGGCATGGTCTTCCTCTTTCTCCGCTGGTGTCTCCGCCGGCTTCGCCTCGGAAGGGGAGGAGGACGTGGCCGTCTCGGCCCCAAGTCCCCGCCCTTGCTGGGGGGAGCCGAATGCATAGGGAAAATGCGTCAAATCCGCAGCCTGGCTTTTCAAATCCGCAGCCTGTTTTTCAATCTCCTGGACCTCGGAGGAGATCTCGCCCTTTATCTCTTCGGTGGCCCGCTTGAATTCGGCCAGCCCACGGCCCAATGCCTTGCCCAACTCGGGCAGCTTCTTGGGACCAAATACCAGTAGGGCGACAACGAAGATGACAATTAGCTCCGGGACACCGATTCCAAACATTGAATTCTCCTTGCTCTGGGTTCTTTCACGCCGGATTGTCCTCCTGAAACTGCCATTTGCCACATCGGTCTCCCCACCGTGCCACGGTCTTCCCCTCGATGAGGACCCCTACGATCTCGCAGGCATTGGGGCAGTCGGGGCATTCGAAGCCCATGGTTCGGCTTTCCTTCTCGCTGACCACGAAACCCCTGAATCGGCTATTTCCGTTGCGATCCGGCCAATCCTTCACCAATAAGGCCGCCCCGATCGCTCCCATGATGTGGTAGTGGGGCGGGACGATAACCTCCGTGGCCAGCGATCTTTGCAGGGCACTTCGGATCCCAACATTGGCCGCCACTCCGCCCTGAAATACCACCGGAGGAAGGAGTTCCTTCCCCTTTGCCACATTGCTCAAATAATTGCGCACCAAGGCATCACAAAGGCCGGAAATGATATCGGAGAGCGAGTGCCCCATCTGTTGTTTGTGAACCATGTCCGTTTCCGCGAAGACGGTACATCGGCCGGCGATGTGGGTGGGCGAGGCCGAGAGCAGGGCATGGGAGCCAAACTCCTCGATGGGGATGCCCAATCGGGCAGCCTGCTGGTCCAGGAAGGAGCCGGTGCCTGCCGCACAGACGGTATTCATGGCGAAATCGACCACTGTGCCTTGCCGGACGATGATGATCTTGCTGTCCTGCCCTCCGATCTCCACGATCGTTCTTGCCTCGGGAAGGAATTGCAGGCCCGCAATGGCATGGGTGGTGATCTCATTCTTAATGATATCCCCCCCCACGAGTGCACTGGCCAACTGACGGCCGCTGCCGGTGGTCGCCACGCCTGCGATCGAGGCCCCTGGCGGCAGAGAATGTCTGATCTGCTGCAGCCCTTCCTGGAGAGAGCGGATGGGCTGCCCCTGGGTCCTGAGATACACATGATCCACCAACTGGCCGCCCTCCTGTACCAGGGCGATGTTGGTGCTTACGGACCCTACATCGATTCCCAGGTACAGCCTCATTCCCCCCGACCTTTCCTATTGTCCTCGCATACCTGATACATGAAGGCCTCCAGCCGAGTCTGAGAGTGGACCTCATCTACGCCATCGTAGGCAAGGGAAAGAAAGGGAATGTGGCGGCAGTCCTCTCGAAGCCTCTTGGAGATGGCAGTCACAATCGTACCTGGCATGCAGGTGAAGGGCATGACGGCAATCAGGCCCGATATGCCCTTTTGGACATAATCGATCGATTTGCCGATGGAAAGAACCGCTTCCCCCTCATAGGAGGGATCCAGGTAGGGGCGTGCCCGGTCCAAGAGCACCTCGGGTGGGGGCTCCTCCAAATTCTTCAGGATGCCGTGAAAGGCGGAAGTCAGTCGGTGCTCGTCCCACCTTTGGACCCGGTCCTGGACCCAGATGGAAAGCAGGCCCATCCACCTTCCCTGCTGGCGGGATTTTCTCTTGTACATGGCGTTGGTGTAGAAGATCCATTCCATGATGGGGGCCACCCAGACTTCCCCCCCCAATTCCTCAATCCTGCGGACCAGATCGTGATTGCTGAAGCGGTGGGCTCGAAGGAAGATCTCTCCCACGATGCCCACAACGGGTTTCTTGCGATCAGGCTGCCTTGGGATCTGGGAAAAGGCCTCCCGGGCATCCAGCAAGGTAGGTTTGGGATCCTCGCCGGCAGAGATCGCCCGGGAAAGCCGGGAAAGGGCGTTCCGGTATACGCGATCGGTATCCCCTGCTAAGAGCTCATAGGGCCTGAACTCCCGGCACATCTTCTCCAGGAGGTCGACAGACACCACCCCTCTCCAGGCGTTACGACGAAAGGAAGTGCCGAGGCCGCCATAGGAATCCTTGGAGTCCGGAGAAATCAGGGCAGCCTCTCCGAATCCCAATTCCCTCAGGACCTGTCCCTGAAAGGTAGCGTACTGGCCAAAGCGGCAGGGGCCGTTCGCTGAGGGCATGAAGAAAGCGGAACGGGACGGGTCAAAATCCTTCTCCTTGGCCTTCTTCAAGAGATCCCCCAGGGTGACGATGCAAGGGAAACACTCGCGACCGGAGGTATATTTTCGTCCGAGATTCATGGCCTCCAGGTCCGTCTCGGGAAGGACCTCGCTCCTGATGCCCCGCTCGGAAAAAGCCGCCTGCAGGATGAAGGCGTGATCCGACATGTAAGGGATATAGAGGGTTCGGGAGGCCAAACCATCTGCCTTGGGGCGCGGCCTGGAGGCCAACAGGGATCCTCGAGCCGGTGCGTTCTTTATGCTGTCGAGGAAGGCCTCACAGCGAGTGATGATGCCGGCGTCGGCAGAGTGCTCGTCGATCTCGAGCTGGAGAAAGGGCTTTCCTCTCATCCGTTCTTTAAAGAAATGGGTGATGAATGAATCGGGCCCGCAGGAGAAGTTGGTAATGTAAATGGCATAGATCCGGGGATCTTGGACGATGGTCTCCGCAACGCGCAGGATGCGCTGCCCATAGTGCCAGCACATCTGGGGATACTCCTGGGAGACCTTGAAATCCGAGTCGGGGAGGCAATCCATGGGAAAGGCAAGGACGCCCAGATCCCTGAGCTTGGCCGGGAGATCGAGATTGATGCCCCGGTCGTACCCATTGTAAGAGCGGCTCAGGATCACCAGGGCCAGGTCCTTTTTCCCGAGCCGATCCAGGACCTCTTTCCCTCTTCTTTGCATCTGGGCCTGGTAAGTCCTCAAGGCCTCATACGCAGCATCCAGGCCCCTCAGGATTTCGCTCTCTTTGCACTGCAGCGCCTCTTTCATCTGGAGCAAGGAGTCCCGGACCAGTTTACGGCCTCCGTGAAAATGCAAGGGCGGTGAGAGGAGGCGCACCCCCTTGTCTCGCAGTGCCAGGGAGGATTCGATCAGGTAGGGAATGGTCTGGACATAAGGGCAAGCAAAGGCCTCCTCCATTTCCGGATCGGAGGAGGGCAGGCTGATGATGCTGGGCAAGAAGATGGTATCGATCCCTTTTTCCAGCAAATTGAGGACATGCCCGTGGGCCACCTTGACGGGGAAACAGGTCTCCGCCGCCACACCCTCCACGGACTCATGGATGATCGCCTTGTTGGTGGGATCAGAGCAGGACCAGATGAAAGCCTAACTCCCGGAAGAAGGCCCTCCAGAATGGGTAGAGGTCATGGAAGGGGATGAGGGTACGGGGGAACCCGATGGGCGCGGAGCCTGGAGGATGTGCATCCGGCCCCCCAGCATCGACCCCCAGGAAAAGGGATTCTCGCTCGGCGAAGAGATCGGGGAAGGGAGCTTCCTTCTTCTCCCTGCCGATCTCATATCGATCGCAGCGGGATCCATAGAAGAGCGGCCTCTCGCCTTCCATGTTCACCCGGTTGATCTCACATTGGTTAGAGCAGGCATTGCAGCGAAACGAATCCAGGGAATACTTCCGGGTGGCCAGGTCGAAGCCCTTGAAACGGCTCAAGCGGATGCCGGCATCCATGGCCAGAAGGGCTGCTCCGATGGCGCCCGTGACGTCATGGTGGGGTGGGACGATCACCCTCTTTCCCATCACCTTCTCGAAGGCGGATACGACGGCCTGATTCGCTGCGACC
Source organism: uncultured Methylomirabilota bacterium (assembly GCA_963718295.1). Classification (GTDB taxonomy): domain Bacteria; phylum Methylomirabilota; class Methylomirabilia; order CAVQYV01; family CAVQYV01; genus CAVQYV01. The sequence continues at coordinate 341,624 of CAVQYV010000006.1, forward strand.
CCTCCCTGGAAGAAGATGCGATCTCCGACGCGGCGGTCCCCCACCACCTTGTTCAGATAGTTGTGGACGATGGAGTAGCTCAGGCCCGCCACCAGATCCTCCCGTTTCACCCCTTTCTGCATGAGGCCGGTGAGGTCCGACTCCATGAAAACGGTGCATCTTTCCCCCAAGCGAGCGGGCCGAGATGCGCGGAGCGCAGTCTCCCCGAACTCCTCTTCGATGCGCAGGCTCAGCTTCTCGGCCTGCTCTTCCAGAAAGGAGCCAGTTCCGGCGGCGCAGACCTTGTTCATCTCGAAGTCAACCACCACCCCGTCGCGGAGGGAAACGTACTTTGAATCCTGACCTCCAATCTCAAAGATCGTGTCCACGCCCGGATCGATTTCCATGGCCGCCCGGGCCTGAGCGGTGATCTCGTTCTTCACCAGGTCCGCCCCGATAAAATCTCCGATCATGTAACGGCCGGAGCCGGTCGTGGTAGCGCCCAGGATGACCACTTCCCCTTTCATCTCTTGGGCCACCTCTCGTATCCCTCGCCGGACGGCCTCGATGGGACGTCCTGCAGTCATGAGATAGCGGCGGGCCAATAGCCTTCCTTTCTCGTCCAGCAAGACCACATTCGTGCTGATCGATCCGACATCTACCCCCAGGTAAGCCTCAATCTTGTCGGAAGAGAAGGCAGAAGGCGTGATGGTTGTCCGACTGCCCTTCGGGGTATCCGGGGGGGGAGGAAGGGGATCGAGGCCGGCGTAATCGTCCTTTTGGCTCTGCTCCAAATTCGCCAGGGCATCTTCCCACCCCCGGAAGTGGTTCCAATTGGAGGTGGGATTGGCAGCTGCAACCAGGGCGGCTCCGATGGCCCCCATGGATGCATGATAGGGGGGGACGATCAGCCCCCCTCGCTCCATCTCCAGAACGTCCTCGAAGGCCACCACCATTCCCCGATTGGCGGCCACCCCTCCCAAGAAAGAGATCGGGCCTTGGATCCTCTTTCCCTTGGCGATGGAGCTCTTGAAATTCCTGGCTACCGCATAGCAGAGGGCAGCCACGATATCGTAGTCGGGGGTGGCAACCTGCTGGAGATGAATCATATCGGATTTAGCGAAGACGCTGCACCGCCCGGCGATCCGGGGAGGATTCTTTGATTGCAGGGCGAGGAGGCCAAATTCCTCCTCGATGGAAAGGCCCAAGCGATGGGCCTGCTGATCCAGGAAGGAGCCGGTGCCGGCGGCACAGATCGTGTTCATGGCAAAATCGGCCAGCCCCGTCTTCCCTTCAGAATCCGGATCGAGGCAGATGAGCTTGGAGTCCTCCCCCCCCATTTCGATGATGGTCCTCGCCTGGGGCTGGAAGAGGGCGGCGGCGCGGCAGTGGGCCACCACCTCGTTGACGAAATCGGCGGATAGCGCAGGGGCGACGAGCATGCCCGCCGATCCCGTAACCCCCGCACCGGCAATCCGGGGGAGAGACCCCGCCTTTTCTAAATCGCGGATGATTTGAACGACCGTCTGAACCGGACGGCCTTGATGGCGCAGGTAGCGCTCATCCCTCACCCGATTTTGCCCATCGAGGAGGACGAAGTTGACGCTCACCGAACCCAAATCAAGGCCCATGATCCAGGGCTCGGAATTCTGCTTCTTGGAATTCATAAAAGCCATCTCCATCGTGTTTCGAGTATTGTCAAGGCACCGTCGGGGAAGGAGCGAGATTGCCCCTGTTGCTATGCATCTGCAGGGCCGATCTTCTCCGAATCGTCCCCGGAGGGATCAGAGGGAGCCATCTCCGCCTTCACCTTGGTGATCCTCTTTCCATCGACATCCACAATCGTGAACTTCCAATCCTGATATTGGACGGATTCCCCGCCCTGGGGGATCCTCTGAAGCTGAGAAAGCATAAAGCCGGCCAGCGTCTCGAAATCGGGGGATTCGGGGAAGGGGAGCCGATAGCGGCTTTGCAGATCGTGGATGGAGAGGTGGGCCTCGATGAGCAAGGAGCCATCTCTCGACCTCTCCACCCCCGCCTCTAATGGCTCATATTCGTCATGGATCTCCCCGATTAACTCCTCGATCAGATCTTCGAGGGTGATGAGGCCCTCCACGCTTCCATATTCGTTGACGATCAGGGCCATATGGGCCCTTCGCCGCAAAAGCTCGGGCATCAGATCCGAGATCATCTTGGTCTCCGGCACGAAATAGGCAGGGTGCAGCAGTCTGGAGAGGATGATCGGTTTCTCGCCTGCAAGCAATCGAAGCACGTCCTTACTATACAAGATGCCGCGCACATCATCCAGATCCTTGCCGTAGATGGGAAAACGGGAGAAGCCGGCCTTCTGGATCGTCTTCAGGGTCTCCGAGGGAGGCGAATCGATCTGGAGGGCTTGAATCCGGGGGCGGGGAACCATCACCTCTTTCACCAAGGTGTCGGTGAATTCGAAAACCGAATGAATGAGCTGCTGCTCTACCTGATCGAACACCCCCTTCTCGATGCCCTCTCGTACCATCATCTTGACTTCGTCTTCCGAGACCAAGGGTGCCTCCGCGTGGCCCTTCAACCCGAGGGCCTTCAATACCAACCGATTGGAGGAGGTGAGGATCCTGATAAAAGGAGAGGAAAATCGGGAAAAGAGGTCGATGGGGCGGGCCACCCACAATGCCACCTTCTCGGAGTGTTTGAGGGCCAAGGACTTGGGCACCAATTCCCCCAGGACCAGGAGGAGATAGGTAATGACCAGGACCACTAAGAGCAAGGAGAGGGTTTCGCTGGATCGGCTGATCCCCCGCAGCGGAACCTTCTCCAAGAGAGGTTTGAGGAATTCGATCGCTATGGCCCCCCCGATGGCGGAGGCCAGAGAACCCAGGAGGGTAATTCCGATCTGAACCGCAGCCAAAAAGCGGTCTGGATCGTTTTGGAGCTGATAGACGAGCCTGCCAGCCTCGTTGCCCGTCTCCGCCTTATGTCGCATCCGGCCCCTCCGAACCGAAATGAGGGAGATCTCCGAGGCCGAAAAGAACCCATTGGCCAAAATCAGGAGGAAGATGAGAAGGACTTCGAGGACCACATCTTTGATCATCATATGGGATCGGCCACCTTATGGCCTATCGCTGACCTTTGGCGGGCAGGTAGCCCCTGATCCGCTGGCGCTTCTTTTGGCGATAGGCCTGGACGAAATGCAGGCCCACGAGGTAAAAGAGGACCGAGAGGAATAGGGCAAGGAGGATGTTGCCCAAGAGGTACACATACACCCCAGCCCCCACTCCCTTGAGAATCCATGCCCAACCCCCCCGGGTGGTAAGATCAGTAACGCTCAAATGGGAGAAGAAGGCCTGGACCATTTCCAGGGTCCGATGCCAGTCACGATTGGCCAAGAAGGCCCCCAGCACTGAACTCGCGGCCCAAAAAAAAGGGGTCGTAAGCGGATTCATAATGAGGCTGCCCAGGATAGAGGCCGCCTTATTGAACTTGAAGCGGATCGCCAGGGCCAAGGCGATCAGGATTCCCAGTCCGAAGGTGGGCAATATCCCAAGAAAAACCCCCACCGCCAAACCCGCCGCGACCTTCTGGGGAGAATCGTTGATTCTCACCATGCGGATGTAGGTATATCTTGCCCACCGCGAAAAAGCGAAGCGAGAGCCGGAAGCCCTTCTCTTTCGGCTCGACCTTTCACCGGAGGAAGAATACATAGGTCAAGTAAGAGGCATAGAAGAGGCCGCCCACCAGGAGGACCTGGGAGGGCAGTCTTTTTTTGATCAACATCGTCGAGAGGACAATGATGGAGGAAGCAAGGGCGAATGTCAAATTGAGCATCTCCGTACGCCCCAACTTCCATTCGGTGAGGAACAGACCGATGGCTACGGGGATCATCGATTGAAAGACCATCGCCCCGGTGACATTGGCCAATGCCAGGGTGTCCTGGCGTTTGATGGTCCAGGTGATGGAGTTGTACTTCTCCGGCAGCTCGGTGGCGACAGGGGCAATGAGAAGGGACATGATCAGGGGAGAGAAGCCAAGGACAGCGGACATCCCGGAGATGCTTCCGACGAAAACCTTCGCGCCCAAGATAATGCCCAGCAGGCCCGCAATGAGTTGGAAGGCAATGCCGGGTCCATTGCAGGGCACGCGCAGATACTTGCCGAAATAGAAGTGGTCACAATACTCCTCTCCCTCCTTCCCCTCGTGCCCCAGGGATGCCTTCACATAGACGGCATAGAGGAGGAGGAGAATCACACCCGCAATATAATTAATAGTGCGATTGCCAATCAGGGAGACGATGAAGACGAAGGCAAAGATTGGGACGAAGAATTTCATCTCGAAGGTCATGGCCTTCAGGTCCACGTTGAAGTTGAGGTCATCGCGCTTTCCCCTCCAGTGGAGAATTTGCATGGTGAGCCCCAACAGAAAGAAGGCCAGGGTGCACAGCATGAAGGGCGCCCCCAAGATGGCGCCGATTCCGATCTCCTCCCCCACATGTCCCTTGCCAAAGATGAGGGCCAGGATGGGAATCATGGTTTCCGGCATCGCAGTCCCCACCGCAGCCAGGAGAGAGCCGGCGGCGGCATGGGACATTCCAAGCTTGTTTCCCACATGCTCCACCGCATTGGCGAAGAGCTCACAGCTCAAAAGGATGATGGCGATGGAACCAAGCAACTCAAGCACCAAAGTAACCATTCAGTCAATCCTCCTCCCGCGACAATTGGAATTTTGCAAATGGCATTTGTGGCCTTTCTTGCCGCTCCTATTTCTTCCAACCTCTATATGTCCCTCAGCCGGCGAAGATCGGTCTCTTGACCGATGATCACCAGGATATCTCCTGTATTGATGATCACCCCCGGGCCTGGATTGGGAATGATTTCCTCTCTCTCCCCGGCCTTGCGGATGGCGACGATGGTGACTCCATATTTGGAGCGCACCCCGAGGTCTCCGATGCTCTTCCCAAAAAACCGGGCCGGGCACAGCAGCTCCACCACGCTGAATCCCTTGGAGACCTCCAGGTGTTCGAGCATATTGGGCGAGACCAGACTTTCCGCGATTCGCTTGCCCATATCCCGTTCGGGGAATACCAGGCGATCGGCCCCCGTCTTCCGTAAGACCCGGCCATGAATTGGGGTGACCGCCTTGGCGATGATTTCCTTCACCCCCAGCTCTTTCAACAGGAGGGTGACCATTACCGCGGCCTCCATGTTTTGGCCCAGGCTCACGATGGCCACATCGACCTCCCGGATTCCAATGGCTCGGAGGGATTCCTCATCGGTCACATCGGCCTGGACCGAATGAGTAGCGAAGTCCCTCACTGCCGCCACCCTCTCCGGATCGGAGTCTACACAGAGAACCTGACATCCCTCCTGGGCCAAGGTCTGAGCGACCGAATATCCAAAATTTCCGAGTCCGATGACTGCAAATTGCCGGGTCTTCGTAGATATTCCCCTTTATCCGATCAGGATCTTTTCCTCTGGGTAATGGAACCTGGGTTCAGTAGCCCGGGAGAGGAAGGCCACTCCTGCCGTAATCGGCCCCACCCTGCCCGCATACATAGTCAAGACAACCAGCAGCTTTCCCCAAGGGGAAAAGATGGTCGAAAGGCTGCAGGGAGAGCCGGATGTCCCCACCGAAAGCCCCACCGTTCCGAAGGCGGAGACCTCCTCGAAGAGAACGGGAAGCAAAGACTGCCTCTCCATGATCATGAGGAGGATGGAAATGAAAAAGACGAGAAATAGGGAGAGGACCGACAGGGCGAAGGCCTTGTTGATGCTTTCAGGAGACACTCGGCGACTGAAAAGGTTGATATCTCTCCGGCCCCGCAGGGCCGACCAGGTCGTAGCAATCAAGGTTCCAAAGGTGGTGGTCTTGATCCCTCCCCCCGTCCCCCCCGGGGAGGCCCCCACGAACATCAAGAATATGGTGAGGAAAAGACAGGCCTCGGTCATGGCCCCCACGCGCAGCGTATTATATCCTGCCGTACGAGGGGTGACTGCATGGAAATAGGATGCCATCATCTGGGCCGGGAAAGAGAGATGCCCCAAGGTCTCCGGGTTGGCCCGCTCGAGCAAGTAAATGAAGAGGGTTCCTCCGATGATAAGAGACGCCGTAATCGTAAGGGTTAGCTTGGTGTGGAGAGAGAGGTGAACCCCTTTCTTGGAGCCTCGCCAATGCTCATACAGCTCAGAGATCACCAGATATCCAATTCCCCCCAGGATGATATTGGAGGTGATGACCAGGTTGACCAACGGACTCGCAACCCAGGTCTCCAAGTTATTGGAGAAGAGGCTAAATCCCGCGTTGCAAAAGGCGGAAATGGAATGGAAAAATCCCAAGAAAAAGGCTCGCCGAAAAGGATATTGGGAAAGGAAGTGAAGGGTCAACAGGATGCCTCCAATTCCCTCCGCCACGAGAGTAATCCATAGGACGCGCTTCAGGAAACGAACCAGACCCTCCATGGTCAATCGATTCAATGCCTCCTGGAGAACCATCCTCTCTCGAAGAGAGATGCGGCGTCCCATGGTGAGGGCGATCAGGCTGGCCATCGTCATGTAGCCCAGGCCCCCCACTTGGATCAATAGAAGAATGATTGCCTGCCCGATGGTGGAGAAGGATACCGGGGTGTCCAGGACAATGAGGCCCGTAACGCACACAGCCGAGGTAGCAGTGAAAAGGGCATCAACCAGGGGAGTTCCCTTCCCGGTGGTCGTGCAGATGGGCAGTGTGAGAAGGAAGGCGCCCACCAAAATAACAGCGGCAAAACCCGCAGCCAGCGCCTGTGCGGGAGTGGCCCGCCGCTTCAGAAATGAAATCGGCATCCTGCAAAACCGGCCCCCGAAATCCGGGGGATCCGATTACCTCGCAATCTATTGCATCACATCTTCCGTCCCGCCCAGGAGAGAAGTCGGCGGTGGGGGTTTGTCCATGCCCTTGGCCACAGCGAGCCTTGCAAGATGGCCCTGGGGGCGGTGACTTTGCTAAATCCCCTTTATATCTTGCACCCCCGCCGTTGTCAAGTCCACACCCTTGTGGGATTGCACCCCTGGTATGTCCACGCCCTCGGTAATGCCCTTGGTAATGATCCCTCAAGCAAGCTTCAAGGGATACTGCCCATACTGGGCTCCGGCCCGAAACATGGCCACTACATTCTCAGGAGGGACATCCGGCTGGATGTTGTGAACGGAAGCGATCATATATCCCCCGCCCGGTCCCAGCTCTCGGATCCTTTGCCTTACTTCCTCCTCCACTTCCTCTTGGGTTCCGTAGGGCAGTACATGTTGGGTGTCGATCCCGCCGGAGAAGGCAAGGCGGTCTCCGAATTCTTGCTTCAGGCGCAGAGGCTCCATATCCTTAGCGGAGACTTGGACGGGGTTGAGTATATCGACCCCCGCGTCGATCAGATCGGGGATCAGGGGATAGACATTACCACAAGAGTGTAACATCAGGGAGGCGTCGGTGTGCTCCTTGATGAAAGAGAAATATTCCTGGTGATAGGGTTTGATCATCTCCCGATAGAGGGCCGGGGAGAAGAAAGGCTGCTGCTGGGTCCCCATGTCGTCTCCTATCCGGACGACGTCCAGATATTTGCCGCACCTCTTCAGAAACTCGCCATATTTGGCCTTCTGCAGGTCCGTCACCTTTCGCAGCAGGGCATGGACGAAAGGCTTGTCAGCAATCAGGTCCATCAGCAATTGATCCAAACCGCGCAGATACCAGCTGAGCTCGAAGATGTTGACCGGACCCCCCGGGGTGCCCACGACCGCATAATCCGTGTTTTCGTGCAGCTCTTTCGCCTCCTCCTCCACTCCGGCGACCCTTCCCGGGTCCAAGGGATCGGGGAAGGGATAGAATTCCAGGTCTTTCAGCGTGGCCTCTCTGAGAGGGGAGGCGATGATATCGTAGTAAAGACCTCCGGGGGGGCGTCGAAAGGTTACTCCCCATTCATCCACGAAGATGCCGTCGGGATGAAACCCGCCCTTCGACTGAGAGGGCCCCTTGCCCATCACCGGGCGAAGATCGATCTCAAACTCCCGGAGGATGGCTTCTTCTACCAGGACCAGCTGGAACATCACCGAGATGAGGCGCTTCTCCCCTGAGATTCCCAAATGCTGCTTCAATCGCTCGTGGGCCCCGTCGACCATGGTGGTGCTGGTGGTGGTGCCCAGATCGAGGGGAACTCGATCTGGCTCCTGCCGGCGAATGGCACGCCTCACCCTTTCTCTGGGGGTTAATTTGGACATCCTCTTCCTCCTACTCTATCCAGTTAATCTGCCTCCGACAGACCTCCCTCCTCTCCCTGTGACCCAAAGCCGAAGGGGGAGACCGCCGCGATGCCCCTATCGGGCGAGGAGACGAGCCGCCTCGCGGGCGAAATAGGTGATGATCAAGTCCGCCCCCGCTCGCTTGATGCTGATGAGGGTCTCCATCATCACCCTCTCCTCGTCCAACCAACCCAATTGGCAGGCGGCCTTGATCATGGCAAACTCTCCGCTCACACTGTAAGCGGCCACCGGGATTCGAAATTCCTGTTTAGCCCTCCAGAGCACGTCCAGATAGGAGAGGGCTGGCTTCACGATGATGATGTCCGCCCCCTCCTCCAGATCCAGCGCGATCTCCCTTATGGCCTCATCGGTATTGGCCGGGTCCATCTGGTAGGATTTTCGATCGCCAAATTGAGGGGTCGAACCGGCGGCCTCCCGGAAGGGCCCATAGAAGCTGGAGGCGTATTTGGCCGCATAGGACATGATCGGGGTCTGGGAGTATCCCGCCTCATCGAGCCTCTCCCGAATGGCAGCCACCCTTCCATCCATCATGTCGGAAGGGGCCACGATATCGGCCCCTGCCTCCACCTGGGAGAGGGCCGTCCTGGCCAAAAGATCCAGGGTCGGGTCGTTTTGAAGGCACCCCCCCTCGATGATGCCACAGTGCCCATGGCTGGTATACTCACAAAGGCAGACATCGGTAATGACCAACAGCTCCGAAATCTCGTTCTTCACCGCCCGAGTTGCCTCCTGGACGATGCCGTGAGGATTATAGGCCTCGGAACCGACCGCATCTTTGCTCGCGGGGATGCCGAAGAGGAGGATGGCAGGGATCCCCAACCTCTCCGCCTCTCGCGCCTCCTTCACCAGCTCGTCCACGGAAAGCTGGTAAATCCCGGGCATGGAGGAGATACTCTGGCGGATTCCCTTCCCGTGCACCACGAAGAGGGGGTAGATGAGATCATCTACCGCCAGCTGGGATTCTCGCACCATGGAACGAAGAGCTTCACTTTGGCGCAGGCGCCTCGGCCGATAAACGGGGTAGTGCATAAATCCTCCTCCGGCAAGTCCCGATGTCTCGCGGCATCCGGGAAAAATGCGACTGGATAAGATCTGCCGAGCAGCTCATGCCCGGGGCAAATCTGTCTGTTCTTGGACCTCCTCCTCGGTCAGATAGCAGGCGGGATCCTCCGCCCAGACATCCTGAAAGGCGGCCTCCGCCCTCACCCGAAAGTTTCCGTTGCAGATCTCGAAGAAATGGCAGCGGCTGCACTTTCCTTTGATCAGCCCCCGGCGGTTTCTGAGGCCGCGAAGGATGGGGTCAGAGGCCTCCTGCCAGATAGCGGAGAAAGGCCGCTGCCGGATATTGCCCAGAGAATGGTGCTGCCAGAATTGGTCGGGGTGGACATCTCCCACATGGTCGATATTGCCGATGCCCACTCCAGAGCTATTGCCCCCGTTCCAGGACAATAGCTGCCAGATCTCCTGTGCCCGCTCGGGATGTTCTCGCTTCTCTCGAAGATACAGATAGACCCCATCGGTATGATTGTCTACGGTCAAGATCTCCTGGTCCAGGCCCGATTGGCAGGACCCCACCGTCCTGGCGAAGATGAGGTCGACCAGGGCCCGCGTCTGGGGAGGAGAGATATCCTGATCTTGAAGCATCTTGCCCCGACCGGTGTAGACCAGATGGTAAAAGCAGCACCGGGAGATCCCTTCCGCCTCCAAGAGATCGAGTATTCCAGCCACCTCTTGATAGTTATATCGGCAGATGGTGAACCGCAGTCCCACCTTGATGCCCGCCTGTCGGCATTCGCGGATTCCGGAGAGGGCCTCCCGGAAGGCTCCTCTATGGGCTCGGAAGCGATCGTGGGTCTGCTCCAGGCCATCGACGCTGATTCCCACATAGGAGAACTGGGCTTCCTTGATCTTTTGGGCGGCCCGATGATCGATGAGGGTTCCATTGGTGGAGATCACCGCGCGAATCCCCAGGGAGGCCGCATAATGCCCCATATCGAAGAGGTCCTCCCTCAGGAGGGGCTCTCCCCCCGAGAAGAGCAGGACCGGGGCGCCGAAGCTGGCCAGGTCCTGGATCATGGAACGAGCTTCCTGAGTGGTCAGCTCATCGGGATCTGCCTGAGTGGACGCATCGGCATAGCAGTGGAGGCAGGCCAGGTTGCATCGCCGGGTCGCATTCCAGACCACCACCGGGCGCTTGTCCCGAGAGAACCGCTGCAGATGAGAGGGGAGGCGGGCAGAGTCCCTGCCATAGCGGAGGACGTCCGCGGGCTTCGCTTTTCCGCACAGCAATCGGGTGACGTCGATCATGTTTTTATGTTTCTCTCTTCTTTCCTATTTTATCCCACTAATGGAGCGGAGATCAAAGCTAAATTGAAAAACCTGCTCATCCGGCCTCTTGATGTAGCCCAGGGTGGTAGACCAGCAACGCCCGTAATAAGTCAGCTCCACCTTGTTTTCCACAAAGCTGCTCTGGGCAAAATTGTAAGAGGTGTAGTAGGAGAGGGAGGCCTTATCCTTCCACTTGAGTCCCAGCTTTCCGTCGATGGCATGGATCTTCAGCTCCGGGGCATAATGGTACCCCGCCCTGATATTCAGATAAGGTGAGAATTCCCAGCGAAAGGAGGGGTCGATGGTATCGAAGTGATTTCCTTTGGGGTCATAGTTGGCTTCCAGGGCCAGGTCGAGAGAACGGGTAGGCTTCACTCCCAGATAGGCATTGATGTCCGAAAAACGCCTCTCCGAGAATCGCAGCCGCAGGCTGTCCCGCAGCTCATTGTACGCGATTCCCAGCAATGAGTCGGGAGCTTGCTGGTGGGGGCCGTGGATGTTGTAGCTCTGGCTGAGTCGGAGGAGGAGCATCTCCTGGAGACGGCTGCCTTCGGCGCTCTTGAATCTGGCCCAGAGCCGGTTGGTAAGGGAATAGGTGATCCCATTCTGGGGGCTGATGAAGTCTGCGTAATCGTAGAGGGGCAGGTCCGTCTGATCCACCTCCGGGATGTATTCGTAAGCGACCATGGGTTCGATGGTATGCCGGATCCCTTCGATCTTCTTTCCTTCAACCGAAAAGGTCCGAGCCAGACGGGAATCCAGACGGGCCTGAAGCTGGTAGATTTCGCGGCTAAAGGATCGATGTTCCCCTGGAACCCGGGTATAGAAGGTCTCCCGAAAGGCGGCCAGGGGAGTCAAAGTGGCAAATCCCCCCAGGCTCAGGGGAAGGGTGAGCCGGGGATAGAGATCGAAGCGCCCTAGGTCCTGGCCCTGATAGCTCTCAAAATAATCCCCCGAGGAATTGAGGTGTAGGTGGAGGGGAATGCCCCCCCAAGGCTGACGAAAAGAGAGAAGGCTCAGCTCGGGCAGCCGATACAGGTGGTCATGAATACGCAGGTCCTTAGTGTAATTGCCCCAGAACATGAGGGATTCGTGGTTCCAATTCTGGCATATATATCCCTCCGCTGGCAGAAGCCGCTGAGATCGAACCTCGATATCCTGATCATAGATCCGTTGATAGTCATTGGTATTCTGCAGGTTCAGGTTCAGCTTCCCGTTGAGGTTGGACGCGATCTCCTGCTGATGGCGGTAGGCGATCTTCCAGCGGTTTTCGTGATCCACCTGGTCGTAGGTGTAGAGGCCGTCGAAATGTCCTTTGGTGTTCTTGGACAGGATATATCGGTACTCCACGCCCTCCTCCAATCCCCTTTTGGTCCGATAGTTCAAGGAGAAGGTGGCGTCCTGGGAGGGATTGATGGCCCAGAAATAAGAGGTCTTGAAGATATACCCCTCCTTGCTCCCATAGCCCACAAAAGGGATGAGGAACCCGGATTGCCGCTCTCCTGCGGGGGCGGTGAGGAAAGGAGAATAGAGGAGGGGGATCCCCTTGGCCCACAAGGAAGCTCCCCTGGCAACCGTCTTCTCGTTGAGGTGGACGGTAGCGCGCTGGGCTCGGAGCTCCCAATCGGGATGGGCCTCTCCCTCCGTGGGGCAGGGCGTCAGGGTAGCGCCGGAGAGGTGATAGGTCTCCTCGTCCTCCCTCCGGATCTCCATGCCTGTCACCCAGAGGAATGGGGAGAAGAATCCATTCCCCTGGTATAGGGTTCCTTGGCCGCTCTCGGTATTATATTCCAAACGAGCCCCCTCCAGGCGGCTCTTTCCATCGGTGATGAAGACCCCCCCCTCAGCCAATACCTCGCCGCTCTGTCGATCATACCGGACATGATCGGCCCGTATCCAAATCTGTTCGTAAGAGATGTTGACGTTTCCGGTCGCCTCGAGGACTTGACCCCTTTCCAAGAACTCCAGCCGATCGGCATCCATGCGGCCCCTGCCCCTCTCTTCTCCCTCCCCCGAGGGAAAAGGCTGGGAAAGCTCACTCCCGGCAGCCCCCAAGGGTAAAGGGAGGAGGAGGCCGATGAGTAGGATCGAGAGAATCCAGGAAAGGGTCGATCTTGTCCCGATCATCTCTTTGCAGATTTAACTGTTTCTCGCATGGCCTCAGCCCGGCTCTCTGGATCCCGCTCCCCAGAGAAGCGCTCAGGCACCATGATCCGGTGGTGGAAATACCAATGCCTCCACGAATGTTTCCTGAAAATCAGGCCGGGAGGCAAGCTCGATGAACCTGACAGTACGGGCTATCCGGGAGGCCTCCCTCCTGGCACTCTGCGAAAGCAAGGCCATTTTGGCCCCTTCTCCCGCCGCATTTCCCACCGGAGAGATCCTCTCCTGAGGATAGGGAGGCAACAAGCCGATAGTCTGGGCATTGGCCGGATCGATATAGTTGCCAAAGGCGCCGGCCAGCCAGATCTCTTCCACCTGGGAGATGTCGATCCCGAGCTCATCGAGAAGGATATCGATCCCCGCCCGGATCGCCCCTTTGGCCAGTTGGAGTTCCCGAATATCCCTCTGGGCCAGAATGACGGGCCGGGACCCTTCACCGCCTTTGTCCAGAAAAAAATCCCACCCGTCCTGGGCGCGCCGCATGCGGCCTCGGATCTCTTGGGGAACGGAGGCGGGTAGAAGGTCAGGCCCTCGAAATCGGCCTCCCTCATCGATCAGGCCGAGCCGGAGGAGGACGGCCACGAGATCTACCAGTCCGGAACCGCAGAGCCCCCGGGGCGGGACCTCTCCCACCACCTTCCAGCGGATATCCCCATCCTCTGCCAAGACTTGGCTGATCGCTCCAGGCTCGGCCCTCATGCCACAGGTGATTTGAGATCCCTCGAAGGCGGGACCGGCAGCGGCAGAGGCAACCAGGATCTGGTTTCGAGAACCCAGGGCCATCTCCCCATTGGTGCCGATGTCGATCCCCAGGGCGATCTTCTCCCGCTCGGGGAGACGGGTGGAGAGGATGCCGGCCACGATGTCGGAGCCCACATATCCTGCCACGTTGGGAAGCAGGAAAATGGGGGCCTGGGGGCAGATTCGAATCCCGAGATCCGAGGCAGAGACCTCCAGGGAATCCGCCAGAATGGGATTGTAGGGGAGGTGTCCCATGCCGGATGGATCCAGGCCTAGCAAGAGATGATGCATGGTGGTGTTACCCACGACCGAAAGGGCATAGATCTCATCGGGAGAGACGCCGGCGGATCCCGCCGCCTCCTCGACCAGGGAGTTGACGGCGTGAATGATTCGGGCTTGAAGGAGCGAAAGCCCTGAGGGGTTGGTGCCGGCAAAGCTGATCCGGGATATGACATCGGCGCCAAAAGCGGCCTGGGGATTAAGGGTGGAGGCAAGGGCCAGCTGGCTGCCTCTCACCAGATCCAGCAGATATCCAACCACCGTGGTGGTTCCGATGTCAAGGGCCATCCCATAGACCCGATCCGTCGTATCTTTGGGCTCGATTCCCAAGAGGCGCGATCCGGCCAGGACGGCGGTCCAGGAATCCCAGGTCCAGATCTGATCTGCCAGCGCCTGCAGGGTCCGCCAGTCGATCTGGGGGTCCTTCACCTCTCTTTGAAGGATCTCTTGCACGATTCCCCAGGTGGAGGAGGAGGGGGACCGGAGGGAATCGGGCCGGGCCAGGCTCCATTTCCGGATTCCGGGGTCGACGGCGAAAAGGGGACTGATCGTCCTTCCCAAGGCCTTTTCCATCTTGCCAAGTCCAGTCGGGAGGATCTGGACTTCTGCATCACCCCAAATCTGCACCTGGCAGGCCAGCCTCTCTCCGGGTGCCAGGGCAGAGGATGACTGAAACTTCTCCTCTGCCAGGCTGAGGGGAGAAGCCTCGCCTTGGATCTTCACCAGGCATTTCCCGCAGGTCCCCCTCCCTCCACAATAGGAATTGAGGGGGATGGAATGCCGCTGGGCCAGATCGAGCAGACCGATTCCCTCCTCTGCCTCGAAGGAGGAATGAAGGGTGGGAAAATGGATCTTGATCATGTTGTGATCCGGTATTTGGCCAGGACCTCTTCCCGCACCTCGACTCCCAGGCCTGGTGACGTGGGTATTCTGACCCATCCCCTCTCCAGGGAGAAGGGCTGGGTGGTCAATTCCTCCCGGATGGGATGGGGGGTTCTATCGAACTCCAGGGCCGGGGTTTGGTAGAAAGGCAGGGGATTTCGGCACAATGGGACTTCCGGCAGCGTGGCCATGAGATGGAGTGCAGCAGCCATGGCCACCGGAGTCCCCCAGACATGGGGAAAATAGGGAACCCCCCAAGCGCTGGAGAGGGCGGCGATCTTCTTGGCCTCGGAGAGACCTCCCACCCTGCAGGTATCGGGTTGAACGATGTCGACCGCCCGGCGGGAGATGAGGTCCCGGAACCCAAAGCGGGTATATTCGCACTCCCCTCCGGCAATGGGGATATCGAGGGCCTCCTTGACCTCCAGATACCCCTGGAGATCCTCGGGGATGACGGGTTCTTCAAACCAGAAGACCTGGCTTTTCTCCAGCTCCCTCCCTACCTGGATCGCGGTCACCGCGTTATAGGCATGATTTGCATCCACCATGAGCAGGACCTCGGGGCCGATCGCCTCCCTTACCGCCCGCACATTGGCCAGATCCTGAGCGGGATGCAGCCCGCCGATCTTCATTTTGACTGCCCGGAAGCCCTCCTTAACGTAGTCCAAGGCCTCCTGGACCAGCTCCTCCATAAGCCGGGGAGATTCCTTGTAGTAGAGGCCTGTGGCATAGGCCATGACCTGGTCCCGCATGGCCCCGCCCAGAAGCTTATGGACGGGCAATCCCAGGGCCTTTCCCATCACGTCCCAAAGGGCGATATCGATGCCGCTGATCGCATCGATGGGAATCCCCTTTTGGCCATAGTCCCTCATCTTGGCATACATCCTCTCCCACAGGACCTCCCGATCAAAGGGGTCCTGGCCTATGAGCAGAGGCCTCAGGATCTCCGAGATTACCGCCGCAGTTGCTTTGTGGCCGGGGACACCGGCCTCTCCCCATCCGGTGATCCCCTCATCGGTGGCAATCTCCACCAGGAGGGCGGATCTCTTATCCGTCCACTGCAGGGACCATCCGAAGGGCCGATCCAATTGTGCCTGAAGATAATGAGTCCGTATGTCAGAGATCTTCATCTTCTCTCCCGAATCAGAGTGCGGCGGCCTTCAAGCCTCATCCAAAAATGCAGCCAGGGATATACGTATGATACCGCATCCATTACAGTGCCAAAAATCGTTTAGGGGGAACGAAACGCTTCCTTAGATGACAAAAAGGTCAGGGGCTGAGCCCCTGACCTTTTTGTCCCAAGCCATCGCCCTTTATTTCGATGGCAACTGGTAGCCGTTTTTCGCCATCTTGATCTTGTACAGGATCTTGGCCGCCGTCACATAGAGGGTCTTGATCTCCGAGCCGCGCCCCCATGCCGCATTGGTCGGGAGGTCTGGAGTGGGTATGTAGGCCAGCTCCTTCCCTGCCGGGGAATAGACATAGATCCCGGGCCGGGTCTCATCCCGCACCGCCACATACAGGTTGCCTTCGGCATCGCAGATCATCCCGTCGGGCCCATCCTGAGGATAGTAGTCCACCAGCTTCTCCCGGAGCTTCGCCGTGCCATCCGGCGCTAAATCGTAGGCAAACAGGGCCATCTGCCCCTTTTGAGGGACGGCCCCTTCGGGCAGACGATGTTGGCCCGTGGTGCCGTTGTTGTTGCAGACCACATACAGGGTCTTTTGATCGGGGGAGACGCATACCCCATTGGGCTTCCCTGCATCGGTGATGATGAGATGGACCGAGCCGTCCGGGTCGATGCGATACACTCCCATGATGGGCTGATCGACCGCCTCATGTCCGAGATACCTCGGATCGCTGAAATAGATCCGACCCTGCAAATCGACAGTGATATCGTTGGGGCCATTGAAAGGACGGCCATCATAGAGGCCGGCAACGATGTAAGCCTTGCCCGTCTTCATGTCGGTCCTGGTAATGCGGCGTCCGCCGTAATCTGCCCCCTCGGCCACGATCATGTTGCCCTGGGCATCGAATTTGATGCCGTTGGACATCCCGCTGGGGGAACGGAAAATGACGGTCTTTCCGGTCCGGGGGTCATATTTCCAGATGTGTCCGGCCTGCATGCCAGAGCCAAAGGTAAAGGTGATGTCGCTGAAATAGAGGCATCCATCCAACCCGACTGCGGGGCCTTCCAGGAAGAGGCCCTCGGTAAAGACAGGGATCAGTTTCGAACCCGCCGGCAGGATGCTCGGATCGCCTGTGGGATCTGCGATTTCGGCCGCTGCGATCGAGAGACCGAGCGTCAGACCCAGGATCAAACTCAAAGCTAAAAGGAGGCTCGTGCGTCGTCTCACCATTTGTTCTTTCCTTTCTTCTAAAGGTGAAATGATCGGGGGAACCATTCCTCCCCGGTTTCCATGGCATGGGGTTTTCTGGTTCGTTCTCACCTCCTCTCCTCCTGATACCTCCCGAACTCCTTCGCCGCCTCGAACATGGCGACGATGTTCTCGGGAGGGACCTCGGACTGCAGATTGTGGACGGAATTAAGGACATAACCGCCGCCGGGGGCCAGATCCTCGATCCTGCGCTTCACCTCGGCCCGCACCTC
This sequence comes from uncultured Methylomirabilota bacterium, assembly GCA_963718295.1. GTDB lineage: Bacteria > Methylomirabilota > Methylomirabilia > CAVQYV01 > CAVQYV01 > CAVQYV01. The sequence goes on from CAVQYV010000006.1 coordinate 358,880, forward strand.
CTCCGGAGTGCCGAAGGGCAGGACTTTGTGGGTGTCGATAGCCCCCCAGAAGGCCATCCGATCGCCGAATTCCCTCTTGAGCCGTTGGGTGTCCATATCCTTGGCCGAGACCTGGACCGGATTGAGGCAGTCTACGCCGACCTCGATCAGGTCCTCCATGAGGGGATAGACCGAGCCACAGGAATGGAAAACCAGAGGGACTCCGGCCTTCGCCTTGAGATGAGCAAAGAGCTGTCGGTGCCGCGGCTTGATGATCTTCCGATAGAGGTCTAAGGACATCATAGGACCGCCCTGGAAGGCGACATCGTCTCCATAGAACATCGCATCAAAATGCCCACCCGCCGCCTCGATCATCCTTTCCCCGATGATCAGATAGATCTCCAGGAGCCGGTCCATCAAGGCCTCCGCAAAGGTGGGGTTCAGGATGAGGTCCATCAGCCATTCCTCATATCCCCGGAGAAACTGGGCCTGATGGACAAATCCCACGGGGAAATTGAGGACCACGGCGAAGTCCGTCTCCTGGTGGAGCCTGCGGGCCTCCTCTGCCAGGCCCTGCACATATCCTGGATCATAGGGATCCGGCCAGGGATGTTTGCGGATGTCCTCTGAGGTGGGCTCCCCGGCAAAGGGGGATCCACTCACATAGAAGTGTCCTCCCTCCGGAGGCCGGCTCCGGATGACGCCCCATTCATCCTGATAGGATCCATCGGGGAAAACCTGATCTGCCCATCCCGCAGGGCCTTTGGGTTGGATGCCCCGGGTATCGATGTCGAAGTGCCGGAGTACCTCCTCGTGGGGCTGGGCTACCTGGCTACGCCTGCTCATAATGATGGTCTCTTCCTGGATCCCCAGGTATTCCTTGAGCCTCTGGTAGCCCTCTAAGGTGATGGTGCTGGCAAAGGTGCCCGCCAGATCCATGGGCACTCGATCGGGCTGCTTATGGTTTAGGGCCGCCAGGACCCTTTCCCGGTGGGTCATCTGAATCCTCCCTCCCAAGGCCCTACGATTCCACCAAGTACTGCAAGGTGCTGCAAGGGAATACGCCCACCTTGGAGCCGGCGGGATAATGCCTCTTTAGCTCCTCGATCAGGCTGGACCATTCATTGAAGAGCTGCACCTCTTCCGCGTAATAATCTCGAAGGTCGGGGAGGGTAGCGTTGGGCGAGAAGAAACATACCCTCCGGTCCTGGAATATGTTTGCCACATGCCCTCTCTCGTTGACCTTCATATAGAGGCGCATCCCTTTGGACATGAGACCGTGGAAGCCTCGCCCCTCGGAGCAGGCGCTGGAGATGATCACCGCTCCTTCCTTGCGCACCAGGTCCCGATATCCAGTTCTCCACACATTGAAGGCGTTCACCGCCTGCAGGAATTCCGAATCCTTGGGCCAGGCATTGAAGATGCCGATATCCAGCAGCGGGGGAGCTGGGGTGGCATAGACCCTCGTGGCCAGCTCCACTGCCTTCCGATGGGCTGTCACCAGGTCTCCGGCAAAGATGCCGGCGGTTTGGGCCGAAGAGTTCCCCACCACATTGATGCTGAACTCCAGCCCGACCTTTCTGGCCACATCCTCGATCTCTGCCCGGACCTCATTTCCCTCCACGAACCCGATTCCTCCGGATACGCCCCGTACCCCGGGCCGGTGATTCTGCTCCAAGGTATCAATTCCTCCCAGGCCGGGGAGGATGATCTTGCCTCCGCCTCCGAATCCCGCCATGGGGTGCGGGGTAATGAAGCTCAATCCGATCTTCAGATCCGCATCGGCAAAAAAACGACTGACATAGATGTCCGTCCCGCGGCTGGATTTTCCCACATGGAGGAGGTGTTCGTAGGGGTGATGGTTATAGATGGCCATCGTCTGTACGATCTCCTCACCCAGTTTCTTTACCATGTCCTTCTTGTCCATGGAGCGATGGGCACCCAGGGCGATGACGATGGTCACATCCTTGCGGGAGAGCCCAGCCTTCTCCAGGTGGCGAAGCAATATGGGCAAGATACGGTAGGCCTGGGTGGGACGGGTCATGTCGTCCACAGCAATCGCGGCGCTCTTTCGACCTTTGGCCATCTCCGATAGGGGCTGGGTTCCGATAGGATGAAGGAAAGCCTCCTCGATCTGGGCATCCGAGACATCGGGGCCATCCCTCATGGCACAGCGGATGATTTCCCATTCATCGGGAAAGGTCATCTCGAAGGGGGCCTTGCTATACCACAGGCCCCAGGGAACGCTCAATCGTTGCATGAATGGCTCCTCTCAGCCGTCTTCATTCCGTCTCCTCAAATCCCAGATGACTGGCAGGCGGATCTCCCCAACTGCTAAATCAGCGCGAATCTAGAAACAACCAAGCTCCTATGGTTTAGGCAGCGATTCCCAATAGCTCCTTGGCCTTCTCCACGGCGCTTGCCGCATCCGGGGAATATCCATGCGCTCCAATCTCATCGGCATATTTTTGGGTCACCGGGGCGCCCCCGATCATCGTCTTGATCTTGTCGGCCAGTCCTGCCACCCGGATGGCCTCCACGGTGTTTTTCATACCGGGCATGGTGGTAGTCAGAAGGGCGGACATCCCAATCACCTGAGCATCATTATCGATCGCCGCGCTGACAAACTTCTCCGGAGGCACATCGATGCCCAAGTCTACGACCTTGAATCCAGCCCCTTCCAGCATCATGGATACCAGGTTCTTGCCAATATCGTGCAGATCCCCCTTGACCGTTCCGATTATGATCGTCCCGATCTGCTTGACACCCATTTCTGCCAGAAGAGGCTTCAGGATATTGAGACCGCCCTGCATCGCACGAGCCGCTACCAGGACCTCCGGGACATAGAATTCATTCGCCTTGAATTTCTTACCCACCACATCCATGCCCGGTATCAGGGCCCCATTCAGAATCTCCGCCGGGGTCTTCCCTTCCTCCAGGGCCTTGTGGGTCAATTCCACCACGACCGGGGCCTTTCCGTTGATCAATGCCTCCGAGATCTCCACCAGATTTACCATCTTTCACTCTCCTTTCTGCGCCACGTGAATGGGATATGAAAGCTCAAGCCTCCAAGGGATCGGTCGAGCAGTTCAAAGGCGGAACATCGCCTCCGTCACTTCTGTTCCAGGTTCGACGATCAGGAAATCCCGGCCCCATTTGCCCATTGCCAGATCATGTAGAAGTCGAATGGTCCCCGGGAGCTCTTCCAGCCGCAAGCCGAAGAAATCGGCGAATTGCCGGGCATAGGAACGATAGCCATCCAGATCATAGGCCCCTGTATCAACCAGTGCCACCCGGGTGTAGTTCTTGAGGAGCTCCCGGGCGAGCCAGAGGGCAGTCTCGGGATCGTACTTTTCAAGATGCTCCTGATACTGCTGATAGGGGGTTTTTCCGTGCTCGATCCAGCCTTTGGTGAGGTAATAGGTGCCCGGTTCGCGGGCAAAATGTTCCAGATAGGCCTTGCGGGAACCCAGCAGCAGGCTGATGCAGTCGTCTACCCGAGGGATGATGAGCCACTTATCCGGGGAGCGAAGGCCGATGACCCCATTGGAACACAGCCCATAGCCCAGGAGGATGATATCCCCCTCCTTCACCTCCAAGACCGCCTCCTGCAGCTTCTCCCTCAGCAGATCAGGGGTCCGGTGAAGGCCATGCTCTAAGAAGCGGCAGGGAAAGCCCCGGCGATTGACCTTGTGGATCTCATCGTCGATCGTCTCGCATGCAATGATATTGGCTCGGCCATCCCGCAGGGACGGCTTCCTGGTAGCAACCATGAGGATACGAGAATCAGCATTCCCTGCAGCCTGCAGGGAATAGCAAAGTAAAAATGAGGGAAAAAGACCGACCGGGGACTGCCGCGCATGCCCCGCATCGTGGACTGAAAGTTCGATTCTAATTATCATAAAGAATGGGCCAAGGCAATTCTTTTTTCCCCAGAGCCCCAGAAGATCGAAAATGACCCATTGAAATCACCCTTCCGTTGTGCTAATTCTTTCCCTGATGGATCTGAGATCAAGACGGCTCACAAAGTCCGGAATTCATGGGGGAACGGAAAGGAAGTGAAGAAAGATATGCGCCATCCTTTCGGAAAATGGCCCACGGTCCTCGTTATGCTTCTGGGCCTCTGCGCGATCGCCAGTGCCGTCGTTGCCCAGGAATTCTCCGCGGATCAGATCACCATCACCGGGGGCAAAAAGGAGGTGGACACCCTATATTATCGCCCTGACCGTTGGAGGGTGGAGGAGCAGGGTGGGGCCTTTCCCGTGGTGACCATATTTCGTCTCGATAAAAAGGTGATCTGGAGGATTATGCCCAAGGACAAGAAGTACATGGAAATACCTCTTATGCCGGAGAATCTCCCCCTGCCCGAAAGATTCCCGGGGGAGATCGAACGCAAGGTAGTGGGCCAGGAGGAGATCGATGGGTTCCTATGCGATAAGATGATCATCCGTTATTCTTCCGAGAGTGGGGAGAGTGGGATTGCCGAGATGAGTCTCTGGATCTCCCAACAGCTGAAAGTCCCCCTTCGGACCGAGGCACCGGATTTAGACTGGAAAACCGAGCTCAAGCGCATCCAGGCGGGACCCCAGGCGGACGGGCTCTTTGAAGTTCCACAGGGATTTGAGAGTTTCGTTCCCCCGAAAGAATTCCTCACCTACTAAAACCCGGATGATCCTGAAAGATCAAAGGGCAACGAACCCAGGATCGGAGAAAGAGAAGGAGGGATCCGGTTGGGAAAGGTCTCGATCAGGAGAGTAGGAACCCGGGAAGATCTCCATCGTTTCATCCGCCTTCCCTGGAAGATCTATGAGGCCTATCCCCACTGGGTTCCTCCCTTGCTCTCGGAGCAGAAGGACTTCCTGAACAGGGAAAAGGGACCCTTCTTTGAGATAGGCGAGGCAGAGTACTTCCTGGCGCTCCAAGGCGCTGAGCCGGTCGGTCGGATCTCAGCGCATATCAATCGTCAGTGGAACCAGCACTATAAGGACGAAAAGGGCTTTTTTGGATTCTTTGAATGCGTGGAAGATCCCGAGGTGGCGGCCCTCCTCTTCCAGGCAGCCGGAGACTGGCTCAGGGAGCGGGGAAGGACTTCCATTCTGGGCCCCATGAGCTTCTCCGTCTATGACGAATTGGGCCTCTTGATCGATCGCTTCGATCAGGACCCGGTGGTGCTCCTGGCGTACAATCCACCCTATTATGTGGATTTGATCGAGAACCTCGGCTTTCAGAAAACCATCGACTGGTATGCCTATCTCATGACGGATCAGACGCCGATCAATCGGGTTTTCTTTGAGGTAAGAGACAGGGTACTCAGGCGGAATGGACTGGTGATCCGGAATGCAAACCTGAAGGACTTCGACCAGGAGGCCGTGCGGGTCAAGGCAATCTTCAATGAGGCCTGGTCGGAGAATTGGGGGCATCTCCCCTTCACCGATAAGCAATTCGACCATCTGGCCAAAGGGCTCAAAATGATCTTAGATGAGCGCTTGGTGTTCATCGGGGAAATCATGGGAGAGCCCGTCGGGGTCTGCGTGAGCATCCCGGATGTGAACCAGGCCTTGAAGCGGGCCAATGGGAGGCTGCTGCCCTTTGGATGGTATCATCTCTGGCGAGGCCTGAAAAGGGTCAGGAAGCTGAGGACCATCATCATGGGGGTGAGAAAGGAATATCGCCACGCCGGGATCGATGCGGCCTTCTATGCAGAGACCGTGGAAAAGGGCAAGGGGCTGGGCTATACGGAATCGGAATGCTCGCTGGTGGTAGAGACCAACACTTGGATGCGCAAGGCCCTGGAGGATTTAGGGGCCGGGATCTACAAGACCTATCGGCTTTACGAAAAGCCTCTATAGGAGAGCCGCCATCAGAGAATCGATCACCTATCCGGCGGAAGCAGGGGAGTTAATCCACCGGGCCAAGCAGTGGTTGCTGGAGGCGAGGCCGGTGGAGACCTCTTCCGTTTTCTTTATCCTGATCTTCCTCGGCTTGACCCTCCTTTTTTCCCACGCGATCCCCTCCTCTCGGCTCTTGCTGGTGAGATACGTGGGCCTGCTCTTGCTGATCGCATTGGCTCGGTGGGCGGCAGAGTCGATCCCCAAGAGGGGATGGTTGCTATTGCGCGACTTTCTCCCCGCCCTCCTCATCTTCGAGGTCTACGACGGCCTCGGCGACATGCTTCACCTGATCAACCCTCACGATGCCGATCCCGCCCTGATGCGGATCGAACGCTTCCTCTTCGGGACCGACCCCACGCTTTGGCTGGAGCGGATCGTCAGCCCGCCCCTGAATGATCTCATGCATCTTGCCTATTTCTCCTTCTATTTCCTGCCTGTCCTCCTGGGGATCGTCCTCTGGGTGAAGGGGAAAAGGGAGGCCTTCAATCGTTTGGTTCTGGGAGTCACGGGGGCCTTTTATCTTGCCTTTATCGGGTATATCCTCGTCCCTGCCGCCGGGCCGCGTTATGCCCTGGCACAATTCTACCGGATACCCCTGGAGGGGTCCTTTGTTACCGACTTCGTAAGGGGTGTCGTCGCATCCGCCGAGAACCTTCGATGGGACTGTTTCCCGAGCGGACATGCGGCAGTTACCCTGGTTGTCCTCTGGTATGCATTGCGGGAAGAGCCGGTCGTTTTCTTTCCCATCTTGCCTGTGGGCGTCCTCCTGCTGGTCTCCACCGTCTATTGCCGATACCACTATGGGGTCGACCTGATCGCGGGGGCCGCCGTGGCCGCCTTGTCGATCCTTTCCGCCGACTGGCTGGAACATTTGAGCTTCCGGTATCGCGAACGAAGCGGACTCCGATCCCCCGGGATTTGTCCCCCGCCCCTGCCCATCTCTATCCGGGAAAGGGAATGATTTCTCTCCTCCCTCAGGCCCGGCCAGCCTGCAGCAGCGTCCTCGCATTCTCGCAGGGCACATCGGGAGGAATGTCACAGCCGGTCATCAGGATGTAGCCATCGCCGGGCGACGCAGCCTCGATGCACTTTCTCGCCTCCTCATCCACCTGCGCCTCTTTCCCCCGCAACATGATCTCCACCGGATCGACATTCCCCGCCAAGCAGGTTTTCCCTTGCAGGGTCACTCTGGCGGAGGCCAGGTCCACCTTATGATCCAGGCTGAAGCAGTGAATCCCCGATCCGGCCACCAGATCCAGGCGGTCGGCGGTGTTGCCGCAGATGTGAAGAAAGAGGTAGGCCTCCCTTTCCCGAATCCATTGTGCGATCTGGCTGATGCCCGGCAGGGCGAATTCCTGGAAGGTTTTCCGGGAGATGAGGTCTCCGGAGGCGGTCGGATCGGCCAGGGCCGCACCATCCACTACCCCCTCTTCCAGGAGCGGCTCCAGGAAGAGGCAGATCGCCTCACGTGAGACCTCCAGGAGCTCCTGGACCCGATCCGGGGAATCGAGGAGCGCCATCATGAGCTGATTCACTCCCAGGAGCTGCCCAGCGAAGGTCAGGGGGCCGTTGGCCACGATGGCCAAGAAGGCCCTGCCCTCCAGGGAGCGCTTGAGGGATGCCGCTGCCGTCCTTACCGCCCTCAGGATCGAATCTCGATGGATTTTCTCCAGGGGCAGATCTTTTGCCCCTGCCAGGTCTTTCAGCACGGGGCCTTCCAGCTTGGGGGCGCTGATGCCCTCGAATCGCAGCTTGCCGCCCAGTGCCCCATAGAGGGCGTTGGGATAGCCGGACCCCACAAATACGATATCGAAGGGAATCCGCTCATGAGCCATCTGGAGCGCCTTCGCCATCTGTTCCCCATCCCGGCTCAGATCGAGCAGGGTGGTGCCCATCATGCGGGCAGTCCACATCCCCCCTCCCCAGACCGAGACCGGGATCCGGGGCGGCCTCCCCAAGGAGAGGGCCTCTAACACCACCCCTTTAGAATCCCTCGAGCCCATCACCCTCACCTCCCTTGTGCTCGCTACTCATGTATTTGCGGAACTCCGGAGGTATCTCGATCGGGGCGGTCCCGGCCCCGCAGCAGGGGACGCTCTCGATCAGGTTATGCATCCTGGGGAAGGGGACCGTTACCAAGAGCTCATCCTTTGCGAAGCGGCGCATCCTTCGGGCGGTGTAATCGAAAAGGCTCAGATTGATCTCCCCGGAGACCAGAGGATAGGCAATTGTGGTGTAACAGGCTGCACCCATCAGCTGCATCTTCGGGGGGATGCCATCCATGTAAGTTGCCAGGGTGAGAAGACGGCAGGCCTGCTCCGGGTTGACCAGGAAGATGACCAGATCTGGCCTCTGCTCCGCTGCTTCGAGCGGACAAATGATGACATGCTCAGCCAATCCCGTGGGAGGGGGAAGGGTGAGGGATCGCATTCGGTGCAATGCCGCCAAAGAACAAAATAGTTTTTCCCCCTGAACCAGGAACTTCTTGAGGGCCACATCCGCCTCTCCGCTGGGGCGGGGACCCAGGCCCAGATGAGAAGTCCCTCCGCTGCAGGCGGAGTTGCCCCGGTTGAGGCTCAGGATTTCTCCATCCCGAGCCCGCTGCAAAGCGGCACAGACCCAGCAGCGCCCCTCTGCCCCCCGGGGATCCGCCTCCAGGGAGTAGGTGACGGCAATGGGGCTCCCCCGCAGTCCCAAAACCGGCTGGAGCTTCTCCGCATATTCCTTCCATTCCATACTGGAACCTCCTTCCGTTTCGATCTTCCCTACCTGTTTTCGTGCCCCCGGCCTTTGGCTGTCCCGCCTCAATCCGGGACCCTGGGGACGAGAAAGGATACCCGGCTGCGATACTCCAAATACTCCTGTCCAAAGCGGCGGATGAGGTGAGGCTCTTCGATCTTTTTGAGATAAAGGATGGCCAGGGCACAGAGGAGGGGATACAAGAGCATGAGGGCCGAGAGGCTGCGAGCGATGAAGAGAATGCCGAGGAGGTTCAGGAGGAACCCAAGGGCCATGGGATTGCGGGTATAAGCGAAGGGGCCGTCGATGACGATCTTTTGGGTGGGCGGCAGGAGGGGATAGCCAAAGGCCTCCTGGGGGTGCCCCTTGCCTAAGCGAACCAGGATCTGCCAGGCTGCCTTGACAAAGGAGAGGCCGGCCAGCATCAGGGCGACTCCCAGAACGTAGGCAACGTATCTCCACGGAAGGAGAGGCCAGTGAAACAGTCGATCCAGGAGGCGTCCTGCAAAAATGGTCATCCCCGGGGCCAAAAAGAGGAAAAGGAAGATAGAGCCGGAATAGACGAATATCACCTTCAGCCGCGACATGGGAGAAAAATAGCATGCCGCCGATTTCCTCGTAAAGAGAAAATCTTCCCCATTGGAGCTCTCCTTAAGGGGATCACCCCGTCGTCTCCTTTCAGTGGTCATCTCTTACATCATTGTCCACAGAGCACGAACACCCCATCCCCGCCGAATCCACAGCGCAGCAGGCGCTTTTCCGCTTCAGCTTGGAGTTGAGCACCGCCACGGCGCAGCCCACTCCTGCCTGCACGCTCACGGCCCCGGCCGGGCAATTTCTCGCACAGGCTCCACACTCCATGCAGGCATCCCGGTTCGCGATCTCAGCCGTGCCGTTCGTCATGGTCAAAACCGCCTGGGGGCAAACGAGCAGGCACATCCCACAGCCGGTACATTTAGCTTGATCGAGTTCCAAGGTGACGACATCCTTGAGATAGGTCATCTCTCCCATGATTCAAACTCCTCCCGCGATGAATTGCGAACCGATCCAGAGAACGAAACCCAAGATTCCCGCACCAATCTCCAACGGCAAAGCCCAGCGCATCTCTTTCCTGACTCCCGAGAGGGAGGTGTAAGTCGATGCTCCTGTGAAATTCATCGCCAGAAAAGCGGAGAGCGCAGGGATGAGAAGAAACCAGCCCAATGTCTCCAGACGCCCTCCCACTGCGGTCCAGTTTCCCCAAGACGAAGAGAAGAGCGCCAGAGCGGCCACAAACCCCACGATCGTGCCTTTGAGCGAAAAGGCCCTACCGGGCACCCAGGGCAAGAGCAGGGGAGTCAAAACGGCACCGGAAAAAATAGCCACCAGCATCGCCAGAACAGAGGAGAGGCCGTGGTGGGCCGCCTGCGTCCAACCCTCTCCGGCCCTGCCCAGAAAGGCCAGGAGGAAGAGGATAGGAAGAACTACGAGAGTAGGTCTCAACGCTCCCACGATCTCCATCGGGACGAGAACCAGGCGCTCCGCGAGCGTGAAAGTCTTGAGCCGCATCTTGGGGGTCGCTTTCAGTCCATTTTCAAGGAAGGCCGGCAAGTCCTTGGCGCGGATGGGCCCGTAGATCACCCTGAAACCAGACAACTTTGTGACGAGGTGCGCCGCAACTCCCGGACCCGATAGCTGGGGAAGGATCAATTCCCGGTGGGAGACGATCTGGTCCAACCCGGTGGATTGGATTCGGCTGACAAGCTCCTTGCTTCCGAAGGTCCCTTTGCCAGAGGCGCACCAGACATTGACACCCTTCGTATCCAGGACCAGGATCCAGGCGTCCCTGCCCGGCAGTGCTTCCCGCAGCTTGTCGAAGCTCATCTTGTAATTGGCGGTTACGAGGACGGGAGACTTTTCGCCCGGCTTTCCCAGTGCGTAGAGGCCAGGCTCCACGGTGTAATTCATCCTGCCTACTCCCCAGCGAGCCTTGAAGGTTCCGAGGCGGTCCGCCCAGGTCAACGAGGAGGAAACCTGAGGCAGAAGGCCCACTCGGGTCGGGATCGAACCCATTACAAAGGGTTGTTTGATATGAGGAAGGCTCAACCGAGCCTCTCCTTTGAGTCAGCCGCATCCCGACTGGGTAAGGGCCTTCCGCTCCCCGTCGAGGCAGCACCCTGTTTCATTCATGTTCGCATCTCCTTGGCTTGAAGGTTTCTCGAGTAGTCTTGCCGGAACGGAGGCTCAATCGGTAGCCATCTCTTTCATCATGGGACCCAGAAAACCCTTCACCTGCTCGGCAATATGTTCTGCTTTGATCAGATAAAGGCAGCAAATCTCTCCTCCCTTGTCCCAACTCACGACCGCCAACTTATCCCCGGCTCGGATATTCGCCTTTTCTCTCAGTTCTTTCGGCAGGACCATCTGCCCTCGCTCATCGACGCTGACGATCGACTCGACCTTACAGCAGGTCCCCCCTTCCTTGTCCACAGGGGAGCAGGAGACCCTCTTTTGATTTATCCTGGACATCGATTCACCTCCCATTGCAGTGTCGTCTGATAAGAATGCATAATCAGATATATCAGATTACGCTGATAATAGTCGAGCAGGAGGAGGATGTCAAGTCCTTTTCTTCGCTCCTTCCCCAGAGGCCCTCCCACCATCATATTGAGCTTGACAAAATCCATCCACAGGGCTAAGAAGAAATTGACAGATTTGGAAGCAATGAGTGGCCCAGGCGCCTGCCGTGGAGTGGCTTCGAGCATTACGGCGCCTGGTCGAACGCGGAGGTTTCCCAAAACGAAGACCTCATGCCTGCGGTTTCGAGTGGCGTTGTGGCGATACCACGGAAAGCTAATAGGCTATTTGCGGAGAAAAAGACGAGGCTATCTCAATCATCCTGAAATCCATTTTCAGGGATGTTGCAGTCGAACAGTCGAGGACGGCCCGTTGAGCGGTTGATCTTGGTCGTTTCAGCAGCCGGCCGGCCATAACCGTTTCGCAGACTCTAAGGAACGAGCACATTCTTGCTGCACATTTTCGTGGACGCTGATGCCTGCCCGGTAAAGCAGGAAGTGTATCGTGTAGCGAAGCGGTACGATCTCGAGGTGACTCTTGTGGCCGGCTCCTGGATGCGCATTCCCGACGAGAGATGGTTATGTCTTCAGGTTGTCAAGGGGGCTCTCGATGCGGCCGATGATTGGATTGTCGAACACGTTGGGCGTGGCGACGTCGTCATAACAGCAGACATTCCTCTCGCAGCCCGGTGCCTCGAAAAGGGGGCGTCTGTCATCGGGATCAGCGGAAGGCCCTTCATGGACAACAACATCGGCCAGGCGTTGGCAACCCGAAATCTCCTTTTCGACCTTCGAGAGTTTGGCGCCACTACAGGTGGTCCGCCTCCTTTCGGTAAGCGAGACCGGTCGCGGTTCCTTCAGGAACTGGACAAGGCGATTAATGCTATCAAGCGCACAGCGCCGTGAAACCACGCAAGAAACAATGTCCCGGATCCCCCGCCTCATGCGCCCCGTTGGGCACTCAACCACCCAACAAAGGAGAGAATAATGTCCAAATGCATGTACTGCGAGTCAAGTAGCTTTGGGCCTTGCAGCAACAGTCCACATCAGAAGCATGAGCACAGCGGTATGGATGAAAAGAAAGTGTGTCTTCTGCGGTTCATCCAGCTACGGCTCTTGTAGCAACAGCCCGTTTAAAAAGCACAAACATGGCAGCGGAAACTATAAATGCGTTTATTGCGGGTCACGCAGCACTGGCTCATGTAACCATAGCCCTCATGGAAAGCACGAAAAGTAACCGCGCCGAATTCACGTTAGGTTGCTTGCCTTCATGGAAATGCGTGCCGTACATCCGAAGAAATATGGTTCACGGAGTGGCGCGCCAAGCATCCTGGATTTGTTGCGGATGGTAGGGGAAACTCCAGGGACACCAGATGCTAAGAATATCCAATGAAGTAACGATACCGATCTCTGAGATAGACATCCAGGCTATACGTGCTCAAGGTCCTGGTGGCCAGAATGTGAATAAAGTGTCTACCGCCGTTCATTTGCGGTTCAATATAAAGGCATCGTCATTGCCAGATGTTTACAAAGAAAGGCTGTTGATGCTAAAGGATCAAAGAATTTCGGAAGATGGCGTGGTTATCATCAAGGCGCAACTGTATCGCAGCCAACTGAAGAATAGAGAGGATGCCCTCAACAGGCTCCGGGATCTTATCAAGAGCGTAATCGTTACCCGTAAAAAGCGGCAAGCGACGAAGCCGACGAAAGGGTCCCAGGAAAGGCGTTTGGAGAGCAAAATCAAACGAGGTCGGGTCAAAACGCTAAGAGGAAAGGTTGATGATCAGTAGTTGTGGTCATATGGCTTCAACAACCAGGTCAACCCGGGGCCTGGAAACTACGTCTCCAGGGGACTCTCCTTACGACGCGGGTTACTCGTGATCTGGGTCAAACAGGGATATGCGTTGACGCAAACAAAGAGGGAATTAACGACGCAGCGGCGTAATCATGGCATGAAGATGAGGGAAAATGGGTAGAGGAGGCGCACAAATGGGAGACAAAGGCAAGAAGGATAAGGAAAAGGGTCAGAAGCAGAGCACCGAAAAAAAGCAACAAAAGGATAAACAGAAGATGGACAAACAGCCGAAAAGAACCACTTGACAGAAGGCAGAAAAATCGGCACGGTCTCACTTATTACCTTAGTGGTCCGCCTCCTTCCGGTAAACGAGACCGGTCGCGGTTCCTTCAGGAACTGGACAAGGCGATCCATGCTATCAAGCGCACAGCGCCGTGAAACCACAGGCAAACGGTGGGGCCAAATAATTCGCACAACGATGTGGCCTAACACCTCACTGGTGTGCCCTGCAAAGCCGTCGTCTGCTAACCGGTAGGTCCGGTTGTGAAGAGTTATGCAATGTAGGAAACAACGATCCCCGGATCCCGTCTCCCGGATCCCGTCCCGATGACCTCGTAGGGGACAATCCTGGGCCTCTCACCGACCTTGGGAATCTGGATAAGGGATGATGGGCGGCCCAGAAGGGCACGCCGGATCAAGATAGCGATGAGATACGAGGTTCGATCCCGGTGAGAGACTCGTCGCAGAAACGAGAAGCCTGCTACCAAAAGGCTACAGGAGGGGTTTGCCCAGAAAGCAGACCCACTTCTATCTTATTGAAATCAAACGTCTTCTAATGCGTGAACTATTCTCTTGACAGGGGGAAGATAGGATGTCCCGTTTCCCGTCCCGTTTCCCGTTTCCCGTTTTGGAGATCGGACATGCGAAAGACATTGGTTGCATTGATCATCACGGCGAGTCTGATAGCGGGCTGCAATCATGTGTTCGGTGAAACCTCCGGCAAGATGGACGGGGGAAAACTGCTCCAGCTTGCGCCGCGCATCTCTCTGGAGGAGAAGGGCATCTCGACCTTCGAGGTGAAGGGCACGCTCGACCTTGACGGAATCCGATTGCGATTTATTGTTTCGGGAAGGCAACCCGACCAGCTCGCGCTGAGACTTCTGGACCCTCGGGATGGAATGCCAATCCTGGTCGGTGCCGGCAACTCCTTCATGTTTTACGATCCGATCGCATCGGAGGTCTTGTTGGGTCAGGCAGTCCCACGGTTCACCTTCAAAATGGATCCCAAAGACCAAGAGCTTACGATAGGTTTTGGATTTCATTCGATAAGAAACGAAAAAGAGAAAAAGGGAGAAGAGAAGCCCGAAACCACACTGATCGATATCCATTCGCTCCTGGCCTCACTGAAGCAGGGCCTCGAGATCGGGACAAAGGAGGATCATCGGCTCGTTGTGGAAGGCAAGACAGAGCGCGGGGGCAGGATCGTCGCCTATGTCACGCCATCCCGGAGAGAAGGACCGTATACCCGGGTAGAACTCTTCACGTCCGATCCTGCCGGCTCCCCACCGTTTCTCGTGATCGATGAAATCGTCCTCAATCAGCCGTTGCCGGCAGAACGCTTCGCTTCTTCCGAAAAGAAACTGTTAGAGTCGGCACTGATCACCAGGCGCATATCGGACGACCTGGCGATCAAAGAAACGCTTTCCCTGGACAAGTTCTATCGGGTCGTCATGGCTCGTCTTGTCTTGGCAGGGCTGGACAATCCGGAGCTGAAATCGACCGTGGAAAGAATGAGCGAGAGCAAGGTCGATTGGAAACAGGTAGAGAAAAAGGACCGAGCGATCTCTATTATCTTGAAGTCCATTTTCAGGGATGTTGCAGTCGAACAGCCGAGCACGGCACGCTGAACGGCTGATCTTGATCGTAGGGGGCCACTACACTTACTTTTTCCAGCCAGGCATGGCCGCATCGGTAGGCCATCGAACACCGAGGGCTTGGTGCTTTCGGATAGCGGGGGCCTTGGGTCGAATCGTGCGGAGCAATGGGTTGGTCCCAAGGGGCGAGAGGAGATCCGGGAACCAGCCGACGTCACAAATATAAGTTGAGTATGGCGTCCCCGGAATTTGTCCGGAAAAGGAATTGAGCATGGTGTCTCCCGGAAGCTTCTGTGGCTGCTCTTCGCCTTGGTGCGGGATCATGCAGCCTATCGGCCAGAGCTTCGGGCGGCTTAATCAGACGAGGTTGGTAGGGGGATCACCAGGTTCAGGCCTGAGGCGGGCTTTTGCCTGACCTCCGTGTGTGGAACTTGTGACCCCCTGCCCTTTCTAATCCTGGATGAAGCATTAGCAGGGCAACCAAGACCCTTGAATCACCAGAAGCAGGACGAAAGGCTCACGGCAGGGTGACCTGCCAACCCGAGGAAAGAAGGGAGCACCCTACTGCAATCCAAAAGGAGGGGATTAGGGCTTGACTTGGTTAAACCAGACCTGACCCCGGGTTGTGACCCCATGGCCTCCTTCCTGCCTGAGGACAAGTCTTGACAAGACTGTTTTGCTGGCCTGTCTGGCCTCACTTCTCCTGTACTTGAGGCTGGTGTACCGGAAAAGATGAACATGCCAACAACTGTGCAGAATGAAAGGGATGATAGGTTGAAGGACTTCACCAGGCCCATACCGCAAGCTTTGCTCAACATCGAGGAAAAGAATAGATCGAATCTGTTCGCCTGGAGGGGTCAATTCTCCCCTCAGCTCATTGAATGCCTGCTTGAGGCATATTGCCACGCGAACTCAGTGGTACTTGATCCCTTCGCGGGTAGCGGCACCGTCTTGTACGAAGCAGCCATTATGTCGCTGGCGGCTTTCGGGTTTGAGATAAACCCCTCAGCCTGGAGTTTTAGTAAGCTCTACGAATTCGCCAATGTACCGCGAGAGGCCAGAGATGCGTCCATCGCAGAACTTCGCAAAAGGATTGAAAAGGAATTCCCTATCATCATATTCTCGGATGATGAGGTGCCCATCGATGACGTAGAGGAGAAAATCATCTCTATCGGAAATTCAATCAGCGACAGCGCGAAAATTCTGTGCAACGCCCTCGTGGTCTCGCTGGACATCTATCACAACCCAATATCGGGTAAGTTGGTTCAAGCCAAATTCGCGGCCCTTGCCGATTTGCTTCGCGGGTTGCCGTACTCCACCAGACCAATAAAGGCAGATTTGCAGGACGCGCGGGCTCTCCCACTGCAAAGCCAGTCCATTGACTTTGTGGTCACATCACCACCTTATATCAACGTGTTCAACTATCACCAGAATTACAGGAAGTCTGTGGAGATTCTTGGGTGGGATCTCCTACGCGTCGCCCGGTCGGAGATTGGGTCAAATCGGGCTAACAGGGGCAACAGGTTCTTCACAGTCATCCAATACTGTATCGATATGGCCCATGCTATTCAGGAGATGGCGAGAGTTCTCAAACCGAGTGGTCGAGCCGTCTTAATTGTCGGGCACGAATCGACAGTTCTCGGCGCGCCGTACTACAATGCTAATATCGTCGAACGGATCGCCTTACAGTCGGGCATGTTCGACATGTTGCTGCGGCAGAAGCGCATATTCACCAATCGCTTCGGCGATGCCATCCGAGAGGACATCCTCAACCTACGTAGAGAAGCTTACACAACCGACGAGACAGCTATCACCGCTGTGGGCCGCATGGTGGCTCGGGAAGCACTCACCTCGGCATCACCCTCCGTCCCGGAGAAAAACCAAGCCCTACTTTCGGATGCAATCTCCCGCATTGACGAGATCAGGGGCACACCCACTTTCAACAGTGTCTCCTACGCCGAGTATCAGACAAGAGACTCCGTAATGATGGTAAAGGAGGAAGAGAAAACCCATATGAAACCAGATTCGCGGAAGTTGCCAACTCCCCATTTGGATAAGCTTAAAGCGCTCATAAACAATAGACGACTACCTGCAGCGGACAAGCCGAGGGTTGAAGAGGCACTCAAACGGTACCAAGACTGGATCAGAGAACTCGAGGCGGTGAGGGGCGGGCAGAAGGGAGCAGTACAGAAACTCGTCGATGCCACCAACCGCTACAAGATGTTTGTGGAATTGGATCTGATCTTCGACAGCCCTGGTGATTTCCTTTACCGACAGAAGGGCCAACTGAAGCTGGACAATACTATTCTGGAGGAGTTTCTTCCGCAGTTGTTTTTTCGGGGCCTAAGCTTGGCAGAGAGCACCTTTGAGCTGGGTCCCCGAAATAGTTTCGCGGGGTTAAGCTTCGGGTCATCCCTCGCCAATACCGGAATTGGCGGTCATCCAATCCTCAGAACCAAGGATCAAGATTTTGTGCTAGGCAAGCGCCTGTACATGATGACCTCATTCGATAAGGACTTTCACGACGTGGAGCGCATCGAGTCCAACCTGGGATACGTATGTGCCGAGTGTAAGACTAACTTGGACAAGACCATGTTCCAGGAGGCCGTTGCAACGAGCCGAGACCTGAAAATTGCCGTGCCCTCCTCTCTGTATTTTCTTGTCTGCGAGTTCCTGGACATGACTCCCGTGTCAATCACGTCGACGCACATTGACGATGTCCTCATTGTGCGAAAAGCTAAGCGGATGTCCTCGAATATTCGCCAAGAATATAGAAACGCGAAGGAGAGACGAGGGCACCGGGACGAATACGTTCGCTTCCTTGGATCGGCGAAGTACTATGCCGATGTCTTCCAGCGCATGATTGACAAAATTCAGCGTGTGATCGATGAGACAGGTCCGGAGTTGGAGACCGTTCTAAAGAAGGGCTACTTTTGACCCAGAAAATGGCCGACAGCAGAGTCTAGGCGATGCTGAATACCGCGGGGCTCACCCCTGGCGCTCGCGCCCGCTTTCGGGGAACCCGCAGAGACGAAGAATAGCCAAGATCTCAGCCCCGGACGAAAGGAGTTAGACATGAACGGAGGAAGTTCTTGAGCGCGGCGGGTGGCGCTTTCGCGGCCACGGCAGTTTATCAGGCAATCCTGTCATCGGAGCCAAAAGCTTGAGGGTAGTGATTCAGGGCCGTCCAGCCTGAAGGGCATGGGGAAGATGAGGGTCACCAGGCTCCATCAATCGCCTCGGCCCCATTTCCGCAGATAATCCCCGAATAGCTCCTCATCCGTTGGAACGTGCTCTTCGATGGGCAGGGCCAACCAGGTATAATTCAGGAAATGTCTCCAATTGATATTATCACTGCTCATGTTGCCGGCCCAAGTTCCGCAAGCCAGTGTGGTCGTGACCGGCTGACCGCTGAACCAGCAGCCGCTGTTGGCCATGGCATGCGGCATATTGCAACAGACCCGGCCCACATTAGCCCTCAGTGCCAGATCTAACATCCGCTCCTCTTTTTGGGTCTGAATGGAAACGGAATGGCCGGCTCCGGAAAACTGGTGCATCCCCTTGACCCGCTCCACGATTTCATCGAAATCGGTCCACTTCCAGACCGTCAGGACCGGGCAAAGCTTTTCACCGGAAAAACGATCCTCAGGGCCTACCTTCTCCCCCACCACCATCAGGAACTTCACATCTTTTCCGATCTCGATTCCCGCAATCTGCGCAATGCGCTGGACGGATTGGGCGACGACATCCTTATTCAAATTCTTTCCGTCCGGCCAGAGCGCACCTCGTACCTTCTCTCTTTCATCCTTCGTGCAAAGATAGCCCCCTGCGGTCTCCAGGGCTGCGATCATCTTTTCATAGATGCTTTCGTGGATCGCCACCGCATTGTCCGCAGAGCACCCGGAAGCATTATCCAGGGTCTTGGAGAGCATGATTCGCTGGGCAACGACACCGGGGTCTACGGTCTCGTCGATGATCGAGACCACATTTCCCGAACTCACGGTTTGCGCCGGCGTACCAGCCGAATAGACGACCTTCACCAGCGCCGCTCCCCCCGTTGCCACGGCGAAGTCGCAGCAGCTCATCAACTCCACCGTCTTCTGGTTGCTCGGCTCCTGGATGCACAGAAAAAGGTCCTCGGGAGCTCCAACCCGCCGGAGAGCCTTTCGCCCGTGCTCGATCGTCTGGAAGGTGCTCTTTTTCGTGCGAGGGTGGGGAGAGACGATCATTGCATTCCTGGTTTTCAGAAGGTTCAGACCGATGAAAGAGGGCGTGGACGTGGGGTTTGTGCAGGGAACGACCGTTGCCACCACCCCCATCGGTTTGGCGATGATCTGGATCCCCTTTTCCGGCAGCTCTTTCACCACCCCGCAGGTCTTGACGCCCTTCAGATCCCGGATCGCCCCCCTGACTTTATTGATTTGTTTGCCTACCTTGTGCTCGTACACGCCTAACCCGGCTTCTTCCATGGCGATTTTGACCAGAGATTCGGCAGTTTCCTTTCTCTGGAGCTCATATCCTACCGCGGCCACCATTTCGTCAACCCGCTCCTGGGGCCAAAACTCGATCTGCCTGAATGCCTCTTTTGCTCTGAGATAAAGTTGCCCGATGTCGTCTTCCATATTCGCCCTGGACTCCTTTCCTGCTGAATTACCTGCAGAAAGTATTGCCTGTCCGCTTCGGAGCGCCCATCGCGTTATAGACCCTGCTCGTAATGGGCTGGCCCTTCAGGATGTGCTCCTGGATAAACGATCCGGTCTCTATCAGCCGGTCCATATCGATCCCGGTGTCAACGCCCATTTTCTCCAGAATCCAGACCAGGTCTTCCGTTGCCACGTTCCCGGAGGCATTGACCGCAAAAGGGCATCCTCCGAGCCCTGCGATGGAGCTCTCGAAATAGCCCACTCCGGATTCCAACGCCTTCACGCAGTTCGCGATGGCGGTCCCGTAGGTGTCATGAAGATGGAGGCCGAAGGTGAGCCGGGGGTAGGCCGGACGGATCCGTTGAATCAATGCTGCCACGCTCAGAGGATCGCCTAAGCCGCTGGTGTCGCAATACATGATCTTGTTTATGCCCAGCCCGATCATTCTTTCGGTCAGAGATTCGATGGTATCGAGAGATACCGGATCCTGGTAGTATCCGAAGGTCGTGCCCAAGTCCACCTGCAACCCGACGCCGTTTCGATCCTTTGCCAATTCGGCAATAGAGCGGAGTTGATCGAGGGATTGGGCAACGGTCATATTCACGTTGCTCTGATTGTGCTTCTCGCTCGCGGAAAAAACGAATGCCAGCTCTTTGGCGCCCGCATCCAGGGCCCTTATGGCGCCCTTGCCATTGGGAACAAGACTCTTGATGGCAACCTCGCTTTGTTTGCCGGCTGCCTGGAGGACCGCCTCGGCGTCAATAAACTGGGGAACGGCCTTGGGATGGACGAAGCCAGTGACTTCGAGCTCTCTTATGCCGCATCCAACCAGACGTCCGAATAACGAGAGCTTGGTCTCGGTGGGAACGAAGAAGGAGAGATTCTGAAGCCCGTCACGAAGGGCCACATCGCAGATGTTCACCTGTGGAAACACAGCATCAATCCTCCTGAACGCCCTTTAGGTTTGATGTTCACTTCGGAACGCCCCTCTACGACGGCCGTGGCGGTCGTGGGGGATGGGACGTTGTATGGAGCCCGCGAAAAGCAGGCCAGCCCTCACTCTCCCAACTCCTTCAGGGCCTCCTCGTAGACCCCCAGGCCGTAGAGGACCGTGGGAAATCCTCCATATACGCTCATCTGCAGGATCACTTCCAGGACTTCCTCCCTTTTGGCCCCCAGGTTCTTGATCGTCGCCTTGATGTGGTTCTTCAGCTGGGGCGTGGCCTGCCGCATGGTGAGGGCGGCGATGGCACACAGCTCCCGGGTCTTCTGGTCGAGAACCTCCCTTCTGTACATTCCCCCATAAACATACCTCTGAAAAAGCTCACAGAACTGGGGATCGAAAGAGGCAAGGCGCTCCAAGTGCCGCTGGACATGGGCCTCCCCAAAGATCTCCGTCCCCATCCGGTATCCTTCCTCATAAACCGGAAATGTGCCCTCGCTCATCCCATCCTCCTTGGCTTTTCCCAAGCCTTTCCAGGGTTAATAGACGTGTTTGCCTTATCATGAGGGCCCCTGGGAATCAAGGAAAATGAAACAGAAAAATCGGTGGCATAGGCGGAGAGTCCTTGATCCGCCGCCCCTTTTGGTCTATATCTATTGATTGGCAGATCGAAAGTGACCATTCTCATGGAGTTAACCGGGAGCAAAAGATGGAAAAAGGGGCGGAGGTCGTCATCATCGGAGGAGGCATCATCGGGGCCAGCATCGCGTATCATCTGGCCCAAAAGGAGGTCCGGGAAATCGTCCTTCTGGAGCGGGAAGGCGCTGGGGGCCGGCTCCACCGGCCGATGTCTGGGAGGGATCCGCTATCAGTTCTCCACCCCTATCCACATCCGCTTCTCCCTGGAGAGTTTCCGCTTCTTCTCTGGCTTCCAGGAGGAATTGGGGATCGATCCCGGCTTCAAGAAGATCGGCTACCTCTTCCTGGCTACCACCCTGCCCTGTGCCGAGATCCTGCGCACCAACCTGGCCCTCTTGCACTCCTTTTGCATCCCGGTGGAGTTATTGGAACCCGAGGAGATATGGAGGCGCTGGCCTGCGCTGAACGTGGCCGATGTGATCTGCGGAAGCTATTGCCCGGAAGAGGGATATGCGGGTCCCCACGAGGTCTTGATGGGGTACGTCCAGGGAGCCCAGGGAGGCGGGTGCCGCATCTATGAAGGGGTCGAAGCACGGGGGATCGTGGTCGAGGGGGATCAGGTGGCAGCAGTGGATACATCCCAGGGAAGGATTTGGTGCCCCTGGGTGGTCAACGCTGCAGGTCCATATGCTGCCTCCGTGGGCGCCATGGCTGGGGTCGATATGCCCGTAAAACCCATCCGCAGGCAAATCTTCACCACTGCCCCCTACCATGGGGTCCGCGGGGACCTGCCGCTGCTCATCGATCTGGAGAGGGGGTGGTATGTCCGCCGCGAAGGGGAGGGCTTTCTACTGGCGGGCCCCCAGGATGAGGAGCCGAGCCTCAACCTCGCCCTGGACAGCGGCCTGGAGGGCTTGTCCTGGAGCGCGGAGAATGCCCTGCATCGCATCCCCGCCCTGGAGGCGATGGAGATCAACGGGGGCTGGGCCGGCCTTTACGAGATCTCCCCGGACCAGCATGCCATCCTGGGGCAGGCACCTGGGGTGAAGGGCTTCCTCTGTGCCAACGGATTCAGCGGCCACGGTTTCATGCACAGTCCGGTGGCGGGCCGACTGATCGCCGAGCTGATCTGTGAAGGGGTGGCTTCCACCCTCGACATCTCCCCCTTTTCCCCGACCCGATTCCAGGAAGGAAGGCTCAATCCGGAACCGATGACGGCCTTCCGACAGTGATGGAGGAGGCGGAAGGGGGCTCCGGATGGCCGACAGACTCCTTTTTGTCAATCCGAACAGCCCGAACAAAGGGAGCGAATGAATGCCTACACTCCTCGCAGTCTTTGCTCATCCCGACGATGAGACCTTCGGCCCGGGAGGGACCCTGGCCAAATATGCCTCCTCAGGGGTCGAAGTCCACTACGCCTGTGCCACCAAGGGGGAGGCAGGGGAGGCGCCGGCGGAGCTCCTCCAGAACCATCCCGATGTGGCTTCCCTCCGGGCCACCGAGCTGGAATGCGCCTCCCGGATCCTGGGGATCAAGGAGGTCCATTTTTTGGGGTACCGGGACTCGGGGATGTCGGGATCAGAGGACAACCTGCACCCTCAATCTTTAGAGCAGGCGCCGGAGCCGGAGGTGGTGGGGAAGATCGTCGCCCTCATCCGGCAGATCCGGCCCCAGGTCCTGATCACCTTCGATCCCCACGGAGGATACGGCCATCCCGACCACATCAAGATCCATCGCACGGCCACCGAGGCCTTCTACGCGGCGTCGGACCCAGAAAGATTTCCGGAGCAGCGGGAGCAAGGGCTTTCTCGGCACCGGACAGGCTGCCTCTACTATACGGCCTTCCCCCGGCGGGCGCTCAGGTTCTGGATCTTCACCCTCCCCTTGCTGGGCAAGGACCCCTCCCGGTGGGGGGCGAATCAGGACATCGACCTCCGCAAGATCGCGGAATGGAGCCAAAAGATCACCGCCCGCATCGAAGTCCGCAGATTCTTGCCCAAGAAGCTGGAGGCAGCGGCCTGCCACCGGAGCCAGACGGCACCTATGCGGGACTTTCCGCTTCCCAATTGGCTGCGGGCCTGGCTCATGGGGGTGGAGAATTTCACCCGCGTCCATCCGCCGGCCGAGGGTCGGTTTAAGGTAGAGAGGGATCTCTTCGCTGGAATCCGTCCCCAGGAGGATCCCTTCCCGGGAAGGCCCAAGGCCGAGGCTGAAAGACGTTGACAAGTCAACGAAACCGCACTAAATTGGCCCATGCTCCCGCCAGCATCGGGGATCGAGGGGGCCGAGAAATCTTGTGGATCATGCAAGGAGGAATTGGATGAGAGGGAATCGGTTATTGGCTGTTTTCCTCAGCTTGAGCTTGCTCGCACTTTTCGGATGGGCCTGGGCCGCCAAAGGACCAGCGTCGGAGTTCTCTGCCAATCAGATCATGATCGGGCCAGGAGGGGGGCAAGAGAAGGGCCCTATCTATTGCCAGAAGGACCGCTGGCGAGTGGAACTGACCCAGCAGGGCAAGACCATGGTTCTGATATACCGGCTGGACAAAAAGGTGGTCTGGACCTTGGTCCCGGAGGATAAGGTCTATTTGCAGCGGCCCCTTTTCCCGGACGAGGTTCCCTGGGGAGACAAGGTGCCTGGAGAGTCGGAGCGAAAGCTATTGGGGGAGGAGGCGGTCCAGGGACATCTGGCCTTGAAATACCTGGTGAAGGCCTGGAACGGGGAAATGGCCCAGGAGTTTCATTTGTGGGTCTCCAAGGAATTGCAGGTACCGATCAAAACGGCCACGCTCGATGGGAAATTTGGCACCGAGATCACAGATATCAAAATGGAACCTCAACCCAGCGATCTCTTCGAGATCCCCCCGGATTTCAAGCTCATTTCTCCGCCGCCTCAGCGTTGAGGGCAGCGGCAGAGTTTGGGGCTGGGAGAAGGTCAAAAGAGACGGTGCTTCTCATTTCGAAGCCCGGCAGGCAATGGGCTCGCTGCGCAGGGGGCCGGTGCACTGATTGCAAGAAATGCACGTGGACCGGCCCTGGAGCCCTTCCTGCAGACGATGGACCAGATCCGGCTCCCGAATGAAGGGGCGGCATAGGGCGATCAGGTCTGCATATCCCTCGGCGATCATCCGTTCCATCCCCGCCAGGGTGCGCATCATTCCCACCAGGATCACCGGAACCCCCACCCTCTCCTTGACCCGCTTGGCGTAGGGACTGAAGTAAGCCTCCTTCCTCATCCACTCCAGGTCGGCCCGGCCCTTCACATAGCGGCTGCCCGCCAGGCCGCCGCTGATCTCCAGGGCATCGATTCCCGCCTCTGCCAGCCTCCCGGCCACCTCCAGCCCCTCTTCTTCCGTCAATCCCCCCTCCTTGAAGTCGGAGATCGCCAGCTTGCACAGCAAGGGATAGTCAGGACCCACTTCCTCCCTGACCCGCTGATAGACCGAGAGGAGAAAGCGCATGCGGTTCTTCAGCCTGCCTCCCCAGTCATCGTTCCGCTGATTGGCCAGGGGAGAGAGGAACTGGTTGGCCAGATATCCATGGGCCGCATGGATCTGGATGGCATCGAAATCGGCGGAGATGGCCCGTCGGGCTGCCTGGCCGAATTGTTCGATGATCCTCTCGATCTCCTCAACGCTCAGCTCACGGGCCTGCTGGCCGGTCTGTTCGTAAAGGCACGCCGACGGGGCCAGGGGTGGTCCCTGGTCCAAATCCACCTCCTTCATACCCCCGGAGTGGTTGATTTGAACGGCGATCTTGCCTCCCCCGCGATGAGCCGCTTCAGTGGCCATCTTCAGGCCGGGGAGGAGAGAATCGTCATGGATGCCCGTCATCCAGCGATGGGCTCTGCCCTCTGGACTGATCGAGGCGTGTCCGGTGATGATCAGGCCCACGCCTCCCCTTGAAAGTTTCTCGTAGAGCAAGGCCGCCTCGGGCAGGAGGCTTCCATCCGCTGCGGCCATTCGTTCCGCAGTGGCTGAGCGGATGAAGCGATTGGGAAGGGTCAGGGAGTTGATTTCGATGGGCTGAAAGAGCAAAGACATCGGTTAAGACCCTCCTTTGGTCCGGTGAGCTGATGCGCAAAGGCTGCGTTTGGGCGCCGCCACGTCAAGTGGATTTCGGCCGTAAGCTCAGGCAGCGCAGCCATCCGATGAAGGTTACCGAGGCCGCCAGGGCATAGGCAGCCGAAAAGGATCCGAACCGGTCGGCGATCTGTCCCGCCACAAAGGGAGAGATCACCTGCCCGATCCCGAAGACGAGGGTGATGAACCCGATGGCAGCTGGAGCCAGCTGAGGTCCCACGTAATCGGCGGCGGTCACTGACAAAATGGTGGCGATGGCCCAGGCCGCAGTTCCGAGTATGCAAGCGGATAGATAAAAGGCCCACGCCTGTTTTGCCCCGGCGAAGATGGAGAAGGAAATCCCGTGCAGGGCGAAGACCATGAGCAAGGCGTATCTTCTCCCCCACCGATCTGAGGCCCATCCCCAGATCAGGCCAGAGAAGACGCTCAGGAAGCCCATCAGAGACCAGATGCGGCCGACGGTCCCCGGAGGAAGGTGCCCGGCCCGGGCGGTGTGGGCGCCAAAGAAGGTCATATACATGGAGAGAGAAAAGCCCGAGGTAAAGTAGATCAAGGCCAGATGCCACAGGACGGGGTTACGGTAGACCTTCGACCAGGAGGGAGAGGAGGGGGCAGAGGAAGTCTTCTCCTGAGGGGCCTCCCGCAAAAGGAAGAGACTGAATGCCCAGAAAAGGAAGATGAATAAGCCCAGGATCATCCAGCAGTATCTCCATCCCACCTCCCTTCCGTAGGCTGCCATGACGGCGGGAATGATCCAGCCGGTCAGGATGAGGCCAAATCCGCTGCCGCTGATCATCAGGCCAGAGGCCATTCCCCTCTGCTTCGGCGGGAACCATCCCATGCAGAGGCCGATCATGGGGATGTAGGCCCCTCCGCTCCCTAACCCGGTCAGAAATCGCATGGACAGGGCAAAGAGAAATCCACGGGAGAGGCCGGTGAGGATCATGCAGCCGGCCACCAGGATGAATGAAAGCAGGATCACCCGCCGCGAGCCGTATTTGCTGGCCCAATAGCCTCCCAGGAGGGAGGCGATGAGATAGCCCACGAAGTTCCCCGACCCCAGGAGGCCCATCTGGGTATGGGTCAGGGCCAGGTTTTCCTTCATGGGCGGCAGAATCAGGGGATAGCCGAAGCGGGCAAACCCGATGCTTCCCAGGACATTGAAGAGGCCGAGGGCAACGATCACCCAATGGTACTGGGCCCCAAGGAATCCACGCCTATCCTCCGAGGCCGCTCCTTTGCCGCCTGAGGTCTGGGGGGAGGATCGATCGGGGGGATGATTCAAGGGATCGGGTTCCGTCTTCATACCCGGCCGAGGGAGGGATTGACCGAGCAGCGGACCTCCAGGTTCTCATGGATGCGGCCCAGGCACCCTCGATTGTCTCCGGTGCAGCAGCGGACCTCTCCCAGTCTACCCTCCTTCCATTTGCGGGGCAGATCCGGGTCTGCCAGCAGAGGCCGGCTCAGGGCGATCAGATCCGCTTGGCCCGAATGAATTGCCTCCTCCGCCAGATGGGGATCCCAGATTCTGCCCACCGCCATCACCGGGGGCCCGGCTGCCTCCCGGATTCTTGCGGCAAAGGGTAAAAAGCACCCTGCGGGAAACTCCATGGCGGGAGAGGTGGGGGGTGTGGAGCCCGGAAAACCGAAGGAGACATCGAGCAGATTGGCTCCTGCCTCCTTCAATCTCTTTGCGATCTGGAAAGTGTCGGCGAGCTTCAATCCTCCCTCCACTCCGTCCTCGGAGCTGATGCGGCAGGAGAGGGCGATCGAAGGACCGACCTCGTTCCGGACGGCTCTCAGGACCGTCAAGGGGAAAAGAAGCCTCCCTTGTGGATCGCCGCCATACAGGTCCTGGCGCTGGTTGGCGAGAGGAGTGAGAAACTGATGCAGAAGAAAGCCGTGGGCCATATGGAGGCAGATAAGGTCAAATCCAGCCTCCCGGGCCCTCTCCGCGGCCGCCACAAAGGCATCAACCAGCTGCGGTATCTCCTCCTCTCTCAGTTCTCGGGGGATCACCTGGCGCAGGGGACAGGATATGGGGGAGGGTCCGATGGGTTGAGTTCCGATGATCTGGGGGTTGGCCCGGCGTCCGGCATGAAACAGCTGAACCCCTGCCTTGGCTCCCCCCTCCTGAATCACCTGGGCCAACTGGCGAAGCCGGGGGATCTTAGAGTCCTCATCCAACCCCAATCCTTGCAAGAACATCCGGCCATCGGCCCGGACGTAGGTCGCCTCTACGATGACCAGGCCCACCCCTCCCTCCGCCCGCATCCGATAGTACTCGATCTGGCGGTCCGAAGGAGTCCCATCCCTGTTGCCCAGGTTGACGACCGTGGGGGCCATCACCAGCCGATTGGGCAGCTTGAGCCCTGCGATCTTTACCGGACCAAAAAGAAGCGGGTAGCCCCCACCTGTGCCTTTCGCCATTTCAGTCTCCTTCGCCTTGTTCTCGAGTGCCGTCGGTGTCCGGAAAATATCCCTTCCCAGAAAAGCCTGTCAAGGGATTTCTCAGTGCGCCCGCTCAAAGAGGCCGGCCTTTCCCGAGGCTGATCGTCTTCTGCACCCATCCCACAACTGGCCTTGATCCCAGAGAAAGGGTATTGACAGGGTAGAGGAAGGAGAATAAAAAGCTAACCCAGAATGGTGGAGGCCTTGGCGTAGCCCTCTTCGAAACCCTTTGGCAAGGCCAATGGGGGCTGCGCGTTGGCCATGGGCAGATCGGCACCGATGTGCTTCTGGCCAACGCTGAGGCCATCCTGCAGGCGTTTTTCCGTCTGATCCGCGCGGCACCTGCCCGAAGGGATCCGGCGGCGCAGCAGGGCTTGAAACGGGATCTTTGGGTCATAGGAGTTGACAAGAGAAACGAGAGAGGCCGGCCATGGACATGCTGTCAGGTATTATAATGATTCTCGTCTACCTTGCCGTCGTGGTCTTCATCGTCCGGGGAGAGAGCCCGATCATCTCGCTCTTGCTCCTGGCCATCCTCTGGGCCGTCCTCTCCCGCGTCCCCGCCAAGGACATCCTGATCCAGATCCTGGATAAGGGTGGCACCGCCTATGCCAATGCGATCGTGATCATCGTCTTCGGTGCCTGGTTCGGCCAGGCCATGGTGCAGACGGGCATCGCCGAGAACATCATCCGCGGGGCCATCGAGCTGGCCGGGGATCGCCCGGTGATTGTCGCCATCGTGGTCTCGGTCGTCACCGGACTCCTCTTCACCTCCCTCTATGGAGTCGGCGCCGCCATCTCCATCGGCGTCATCGCCCTGCCCATCATGATGTCCATGGGCATTCCCCCCTGGGTCGCCGCCCCCGCCTTCACCATGGCCATCGGGGCCGGCAACTACGTGAACTTGGTGGAATTCAACATCTTCAAGCCCATGTTCCCCGGGATCGTCTACGATCAACCCTATCTCAAGTTCTATTTCGTGGGATGGGCCGTCTATCTCCTGGCCGCCTGCGCCATGTCCTTCTTCAACCTGAAGGTCCGGGGGACCCGGAAGTATTCCGCGGTGAGCGTATCTCCTCCTCCCCCTGCCCGTCCCCAAATCCCCTGGTATGCCTACCTGGCCCCGGCGGTTCCCGTGGTCATGGTGATCGCCTTCAAGTGGCCCATGATCCCGGCCTTCCTCCTGGGCATCCTCTACGCCCTGGTCTCCACCCACTTCGGCAAGCGGAGGATCCGCCAGAGCATCGACCTCTTCCACAAGACCTTCTACGACGCCTTCCCCGATATCGCCACCATCGCTGCCTTGTGGATCATCTGCGGCATGCTGATCATCTGCGGCCAACTCCCGGCCGTCCAGAAGGTGCTCAACCCCGTCTTCGGTCCCCTCCTGCCCCATACCCGCCTGGCGGCCGCGATCTTCTTTGCGGCCCTGGCCCCGCTGGCGATCTATCGGGGACCACTGGTAGTGGTGGGCACCGGGGCGGCCGTGCTCACCATGTTCTTGAACGCCAAGGTGCTCTCGCCCCTTTATCTCTACTGTGTCTGGCGGGGGGCGCTCTCGCTTGCGGGAAGCCAGGACCCCACCAACTCCTGGACCCTCTGGACCATCGGCTACACCAAGGTCACCCACCGACAGTTCCTCCAGACGGCGCTGCCCTGGGGCTGGCTGATGGTGGCCATCAACGCCTTTTTGGCCTACTTCATGGTGCCATGAGGATTGCGAGGGATTCCCGACCATGAATGGACGTCAGGTCCGCATCGGCATCGATGTGGGGGGCACATTCACCAAGGCAGTTGTGATCGACAACGACACGCTGGAGATCATCGGGAAGTCCTCCGTCCTGACCACCCACTCGGCTGAGGAAGGGGTGGCCAAGGGCGTGATATACGTGTTCCAGCACGCCCTGGAGGACTTTCAGGTCGATCCCCGCAGCGTGGTTTTTCTGGCCCACAGCACCACCCAGGCCACCAACGCGCTGCTCGAAGGCGATCTCGCCCCGGTGGGAATCATCGGCATGGGAAGTGGCGGAGTCGGCGGCATGCTGGCCAGAAGCCAGACCGCGGTGGGCAACATCCCACTGGTCACCGGTCGCGCCTTAAAGACCCATCACACCTTTCTCAACACAGACAAGCTAACCGCCGAGGAGGCCCGCCGAGCCATCACCGAGCTCCTGGACCAGGGGGCAAAGGTCATCGTAGCCAGCGATGCCTTCAGCGTGGACAACCCCGGCAATGAGACGTTAGTGATGGAGGTTGCCGGAGAGATGGGGGTGCCGGCCACCGGGGGACACGACATCACCAAGCTCTACGGCCTCACTACCCGGACGCGGACAGCTGTGATCAATGCCGGGATCCTTCCCAAGATGTTGGAGACGGCCAATATGACGGAGGGGAGTGTGCGCAGGGCGGGCATCGAGGCCCCACTGATGATCATGCGGGGCGATGGCGGAGTGATGGACGTCACCGAGATGCGCAATCGCCCCATCCTGACCATGCTCTCGGGACCCTCCGCCACGGTTGCCGGCGCCCTCATGTATCTGCGGGTTTCGGACGGTGTGTTCTTTGAAGTCGGCGGCACCAGCACCAACATCGGTGTGATCCGAAACGGACGACCCACCATCAAGTCGGCTGAGGTAGGAGGTCACCGCACCTATGTGAATTCCCTGGATATTCGCGTGCTGGGTGTCGCCGGGGGCAGCATGGTGCGGGTCAAAGGGAAGGAGATCGTGGATGTGGGCCCGCGCAGCGCCCATATCGCCGGGCTCCCTTACGCGGCGTTCGCCAAGCCAGAGGAAATGATCGAGCCCGAGTTGATCCTCGTTCAGCCAAAGTCCGAGGACCCTGCGGACTACGTGGCGGTGCGGACGAAGGACGGGCAAGTGCACGCCATCACCAATACCTGCGCCGCCAATGCCCTGGGATTGGTAAGGCCCGAATACTATTCCTACGGCGGTGGCGAGGCGGCGAGACGGGCCATCGCTCCATTGGCGCGGCAGCTCGGAGTTTCGATCGAGGATGCCGCACGACGCATCCTGGACGTCGCTACCGACAAAATCATCCCCGTGATCAAGAGCCTGGTCTCCGAGTATGGGCTGGATCCGGATCAGGTGGTACTGGTCGGCGGAGGCGGAGGCGCGGCCGCGCTGATTCCGCATACTGCGCAGCGCATGGAGTTGGAGCTGCGGATCCCCGAAAACGCTGAGGTGATGTCGTCCATTGGCGTGGCCCTCGCCATGGTCCGGGACGTCGTCGAGAGGGTCATCATCAACCCCACCCCCCAGGATATCGTGGCCCTCAAGCAGGAGGCACGCCAGGCCGTGATGAAGGCCCATGCCAATCCCGAATCCATCGAGGTCTTCGTGGAGGTGAATCCTCAGACCAATCGGGTGCGAGCCACGGCGATCGGCAGCATGGAAATGCGGGCCCAGGACATGGCGAAGCTGGCCGAGCCGGAGGAATGCCGGCTCATTGCCGCCAGATCCATGAACTTGAGGCCCGAGCAAGTCGATCTCTGCGCCGGCTCGAGCCTGTGCAGCGTTTACCAGGGCAAGGTGGAGGAGCGGCGCTTTCGGATCTTTCGCTCCCGGCGCTACCCCATCCGGGTTCTGGACCGCCAGGGGTTTGTTAAGGTGCAGCGCTCGGACGGATCGGTCTACCAGCTTACCGGCGCCAATGCCCTGGAGGGGCTGAAGAAGAGTTGGGAGGAGCTCACCATCTACAACGGAGATAGCATCATCTATCCGGACCTGTTCTTGATCGTGGGAAGCCACGTCATGGACCTTTCCGGGATGCAGAGTGTCGATCATGCCCTGGGACTGGTTGCGCCAGAACTTGAAGGTATTAGCCCCGAAGAGCCGATTGTCGTTGTGGGATGCCGGGGCGCCCGCGGTCTCTGACCCTGAATCTTCTCTGTGGACGCTCATGGAGCAAGTAATCGCTGCCGGGACCGAGCGGCGCTTGGCTCACCTGAGACTCCTGGACGATCCCTTCAGCCACCGCCTGAAAAAGGGCCTCGAGCGGGAGGCGATCGATTTTGCTTGGGCCGCAGGCCAAGCTGCAGCAGAGTGGATCACCAGGAAATGGGGACAGGCACCAGAAGAGATTGCCGCTGCCCTGCGGGTGCCCGTTACCCGCAGCGATGAGCCGGCCCAGGCAGGCCCTTCGGTCCTATTCTCCGAATACCGCGACCGGCCACCGTCCATCATCTTGTACGCTTGCTCCCTGGAGGAGACCAATGGACTGATCCGCGCCCACGGCCTGGAGGGGTTATTGGGATTGGCGGACGTGACCCCGGTCCATCTGGCCCATGAGCTCTATCACCACCTGGAAGGCAAAAAGCTCACGCCGGGCACCGCTGGCTTTCGGATCGAGACGGCCCGGCTGGGGCCGTTGCATTTTCGAACTGGGCTGCCATCCCTCTCCGAGATCGCGGCCGATCGCTTTGCCACGGCGCTCCTCGGCCTTAAGGTGCCGCCCAAAACGGTTGAATTCGTCACCCTCTTTCGCCTCAATCCGGATTATGCCTGGGGTTCACTGGCTCGCCTTCAGGCGCTGCCGGCGTAGTGTTTCCTGGGAGCGGAGGCCGTCCCGGGGCAAAGATCAACCAAAGGGCAAGGAGTGAAACAAGGGGAATAGGTTATGGACATGCTGTCAGGTATTATAATGATTCTCGTCTACCTTGCCGTCGTGGTCTTCATCGTCCGGGGAGAGAGCCCGATCATCTCGCTCTTGCTCCTGGCCATCCTCTGGGCCGTCCTCTCCCGCGTCCCCGCCAAGGACATCCTGATCCAGATCCTGGATAAGGGTGGCACCGCCTATGCCAATGCGATCGTGATCATCGTCTTCGGTGCCTGGTTCGGCCAGGCCATGGTGCAGACGGGCATCGCCGAGAACATCATCCGCGGGGCCATCGAGCTGGCCGGGGATCGCCCGGTGATTGTCGCCATCGTGGTCTCGGTCGTCACCGGACTCCTCTTCACCTCCCTCTATGGAGTCGGCGCCGCCATCTCCATCGGCGTCATCGCCCTGCCCATCATGATGTCCATGGGCATTCCCCCCTGGGTCGCCGCCCCCGCCTTCACCATGGCCATCGGGGCCGGCAACTACGTGAACTTGGTGGAATTCAACATCTTCAAGCCCATGTTCCCCGGGATCGTCTACGATCAACCCTATCTCAAGTTCTATTTCGTGGGATGGGCCGTCTATCTCTTGGCTGCCTGCGCCATGTCCTTCTTCAACCTGAAGGTCCGGGGGACCCGGAAGTATTCCGCGGTGAGCGTATCTCCTCCTCCCCCTGCCCGTCCCCAAATCCCCTGGTATGCCTACCTGGCCCCCGCGGTCCCGTGGTCATGGTGATCGCCTTCAAGTGGCCCATGATCCCGGCCTTCCTCCTGGGCATCCTCTACGCCCTGGTCTCCACCCACTTTGGCAAGCGGAGGATCCGCCAGAGCATCGACCTCTTCCACAAGACCTTCTACGACGCCTTCCCCGATATCGCCACCATCGCTGCCTTGTGGATCATCTGCGGCATGCTGATCATCTGCGGCCAACTCCCGGCCGTCCAGAAGGTGCTCAACCCCGTCTTCGGTCCCCTCCTGCCCCATACCCGCCTGGCGGCCGCGATCTTCTTTGCGGCCCTGGCCCCGCTGGCGATCTATCGGGGACCGTTTGCGGCCGTGGGAACCGGAGCCGCCTTGCTGGCGATGTTCTTGAACGCCAAGGCGCTCTCGCCCCTTTACCTGTACTGCGTCTGGAGAGGGGCTTTATGCCTCCAGGGAAGCCAGGACCCCACCAACTCCTGGACCCTCTGGACCATCGGCTACACCAAGGTCACCCACCGTCAGTTCCTCCAGACGGCGCTGCCCTGGGGATGGCTGATGGTGGCCATCAACGCATTTTTGGCCTACTTCATGGTGCCATAGAGAGGACGATCTGAAGGAGGAACTGGCCCGGCAGATCCTGGAAGCGGATTGCTGGCTATGAAAAGGAGGGATCTGGGGAGGCGTCGCCCGATCTGCAGGGGATCGGCCTCAGATTGGCGGTGCCTTTTGCATTTTCATTTGCGGGGAAATCGGGGAAAAGTGGAAGGAAATAGGTGATGAGCCCTTCTCAATGGAAAAAGTAACGAAATGCCCCGATAGCCCTGCCGTCAAAATACCTCTCGCCCCCGATGCCAGCCGAGTATTCCAGATATGCACCGAGATTCCTGGTCAACATGGAACCAAACTGAAAACGCAGCTCTCCACTGGTCTTTCTGGCCTCGAAGTCATGATACAGCCTCGGCTCCACGATGATATAGCTGCCGGGAGAGGTATAAATCAGGTTGATGAGGCGTAGGGTAAGCAGGTTTGAGTTCTCGACCCCGTCTTCCTTCTTGGCGATGGTGAACTTCTCATACACCGCTGGCACGATGGTGTAGGTCTTGTTGAACTTGTAAGGAAGAAACAGGCGGGGTTCCAGGTCGTAGCGCCCCGCCCCCCCGCCCCCATCGAAGTCCCCCGTGGGCAAGGTAAGGTTTGTAACGTAGACCAGCCCGAAGTTCTGGTCGGGGGAGATATAGGGAACATAGCCGTGCCTCAGGATGATGTCCCCCATCATCCAGTCTTCCGAGTGCCCGGGCGTGTTGATCCTCACCATGGGGATCTCATCGAACCCAAAGGACATCCTGAGAGAAGGGATGGCATAGCTACCCAACAGGATCGGCCGGATCACATAACCGGTGCCCTCCAGGAAGGTCTGCTCGTATTTCAGCTCCATGCGGGAAGTCAGCTCGAAGCGAATGGGACCGGGGACTTCTTTGATTGCCGTCTTCTGCTGGGCGTCCAGTTGCTGGGTGCCTTGCGCCTGGGCATCTGCCGGTGGTTTGCGGCCCTGCTCCGCGGCTGCCTCAACTGCGGGCTGCTGTTGCGCTGCCGTCCTTGATCCGTTGCCGGCTGTGGCTTGGAATCCGCCGCAATGACTCCAGTCCGTTCCTTCGCCCCTGGCTCCTCTGCGGCTACCCTCCTCAGACAGACGGATCCGGAGGCCAGCAGCAACAGACATGCCACCCCGATGCATAGCAAAGAAATTCTGATTCGATGGTAGTAGGTCATCCGTATGGAAATCTCTCTTTCCCAGGGGGTTCGATCCAGGTCCTTGGAGTATGTGAGTCCTCAACCGGATCACAATTCTCGGGAACATACTTTTTTCTAAAGATCGGTGTCAAGGAATTTCTGCGAGGATGCGGGAGAGGCAAGAGTGGGGACTCGTCCCTCGCCCTGAGACCCAGCACAAGAAATGTGTTGACAGCAGAAATCGGCAAGTGTAAATAACGACCCGGAGGTGAATCACCCGTTGTCGAGGATTTCATAGGGCTTCATTTCGCCGTCGAGTGAATCCCTTGGTTGCCTTGGGGCAGGAGGTGGATCGAGATTGGGATGAGAATCGGCATCGGAGGAGCTGGGCCCTTTCAGTTTTCGGTGCCTTTTTCTGTTTGCGGGATGGACCCCTTTTACCTCTTTCGCCTGATGCGCTCCGCCATTCCTGGAAAGCCAATATTCATTTCATTGGTGGTAGAATCCACTATCGTGAGTCCTTAGGCCAATCGCGGCCAGGGAGGAGAGGCTATGACAACCCAGCAAGAGGATGTGAAAAAGACGTTTCCCTTTCCGGAGCCTGACGGGGTGTTCGCAGAGCGTTTCTCCACCAGGAAGCTATGGCGCTGCCTGGCATTTTTCGGGCCTGCGGCCGTAGTCGCCTCCATTTCAGTGGGGGCGGGGGAAACGGTATTGGCGGTGCGCACCGGGGCTTGGGCAGGCTATGGGCTCCTTTGGCTGGTGATGCTGGCCGCTTTGACCAAGAACCTGTTCTTGCAGTATGCTCTGGGCCGCTACACCGTCGTTACCGGGGAGTATCTGGGCGATGCGTGGGCCCGCGTACCCGGGCCCAAAGGATGGTTTCTTTGGTTCATCCTGCTCATAGAGGTCACGATGGCTCCCTTCTTCGTGGCGGCCATCGCCGGGGCTTGCGGGGGCCTCGTGAAGACAATCTTTGGCTTCGGAGACCCGAGGCTATGGGGTACCTTCTTTGCCCTGTTTGCCCTCGCCCTCGGCCTCGGCGTCAGCTATGGCAAGATGGAGCAGCAACAGATCATCATCTGCGGAGTGTTAGTCCTGGGTACCCTAATCGGTGCCATCATAAGCTCCCCCTCCCTCCTGGAGATCCTGAAGGGAACCTTCTCCTTCGGCTACATTCCGCCCTATCCCGACTGGGTGCAGGCGGATCCCAACTTCCTCAAACGCTCCAAGCTCTTGGAGCTCGCTACCGTCTTCGGTTACATCGGCGGGAGCATGACCGTATATGTAGTCTATCCCCACTGGACGGCACTTCATAAATGGGGTATGACCGGCTCCCCCCACATCGAGGAGATAAGGGATTTTGCCCGGGAGAGGGGGGCCATCTACCTTTCCCCTGACCCCAAGGAAGTGCAAAAGGGCCGTACCCACCTCACCACGATCCGCTGGGATGTCGGAATGGGAGCGTTTGTCCTGCTGTTTGTGAGCTGTGCTTTTGTGATTGCGGGAGCGACGGTGCTTCATCCCCGCCACTTGCTCCCCGGGGGGTTCGCCCTCCTATCCCATCAGAGGACGATCTGGGAGCAAATGAGCCCTCTCATGGTTCCAGTCTACTACATCTCGGTCCTGGCTGCCCTCTGGGGCACTCTCTACGCCCTCCCGGAGATGTATGCGAGGCTCACCCACGAATTCTTAGGTGCCCTTGTAATGGCAGTCCGGCGAGCGCCTTACCGAAGGGTCTTTCTGTCCGTAGGCATCTACATCGGGGTGGTTTGCATCGTCGTGATCTGGAGCGGGATGCAGCCGGTCACCATCATGGATATTGCAGCCATGCTCTCCACCAATATCGGGATTATGATGGTCTGCTTCGGAGCTTTTTGGCTCAATCAATCTCTGCCCAGGCAGTACCGCATGGGGAGGACGGTGCTGGTGGGAATGGTCATCACGGCCTTCATGCTGACCCTGGTTTCGGTGCTCTCAGTCACTCAGATGTGGGCCAAGTACATCGGCCATTGAGTTTTCCTGCCTGAAATAGAGGGGCAGGAGTCAAGTCTTGCGGGCCTGTTGCCCAAATCCCTTGAATCCCTTCGGGTCTTATTCCCCGAAGCTTGCTGCGTAGAAGTCATTGTGAGATATTGGCCATGTGAGCGAGTATATTCACAAGAGCCATAATGTATCTGTGATTTTGTATCATCTGGTCTGTCCGGCAAAATATCGTCGTGTTGTGTTCACGAGGGAAGTGGATACGGTCTTGAAGGAAGTATGTTTGGAAATAGCAAAGCGTTACGAGATCCAATTCCTGGAGATTGGTGTGGACAATGATCATGTCCACTTCTTGATCCAATCGGTGCCGATGCACAGTCCCACGAAGTTAGCAAAGATCATCAAGAGCATAACAGCCCGTGAGATATTCGCACGGGTCCCCTCGGTGAAGCAGGCATTGTGGGGCGGTGAGTTTTGGACCAAGGGGTATTTCATCAGCACCGCCGGAAGATCCGGTAATGAGAAAACCATATCGGACTATGTCAAAGAGCAGGGACGTGTGAAGGAATATCGACAGCTGCATCAAGAGCAGTTG
The DNA here is from genome assembly GCA_963718295.1 of uncultured Methylomirabilota bacterium. Lineage (GTDB taxonomy): Bacteria > Methylomirabilota > Methylomirabilia > CAVQYV01 > CAVQYV01 > CAVQYV01. The sequence continues at coordinate 396,100 of CAVQYV010000006.1, forward strand.
GAATTATTTTCAAAGGGTTCTATAATAAAGAGAAAAGGAGGTGATGGGGAGTAGCCGTTGGAATAAACGGAGAGAACACACACTTCATTGTTTATTAATTTGTGGGTTATTTGGCAAGGCTTAATCGCGGGGACGGGTTGCCGGTTAAGCGGAATGTTATAGTTCCAAGACATTTCCCGAAATGCTAATACAATGAGTGAACAAGAAAACAAAGAAAAAAAAGGAGGAGGTCATGGCAGAAACAAGTCAGCAAACCTATCCCGGCGGCAAGGGGCCGGCTTTCCCCGTGACCGACATGCCGGAATCGCGGTGGGGAAAGATGACGCCCAAGCAGACCTTCCTGATGATGGGGCCGGCCATCATCGCGTTGGGCGGTTCGATTGGGGGCGGCGAATGGCTCATTGGTCCCGCAATGTTCGTCAAGTACGGACTCGTGCTCCTATGGGTCACCACCCTTTCGACCACCCTCCAGACCTTCCTCAACCTCGAGATGACTCGCTACACCCTGGTCACCGGTGAGCCGATCACGATCGGGTTCATGCGACTGGCTCCGGGCAAGAACTTCTGGGGCTGGCTCTTCACAATTGCCGGATTCATCGAACGCGCCATGCCGGGCTGGGCACTTGCCTGCGCCACGGCAGTCGCCGCAATGCAGTTGCGCAGGATCCCCGCCCTCGCGGATAAGCCCGTCGTCATCTTCTGGGCGTACTTCATCTTTATCGGGCTCGGCGTCCTGATCTCCATCGGAGGCAAGGTCGAGAAAACCTTGGAGATCGTCCAGTGGATCATGGTGCCAACCATCCTCATCGCTCTCATTGTGCTCGACGCCTTCCTGGCGCCCGCCTCCACCTGGGGCCAGGCCCTGGTCGGCTACGTCAGTTTCGGAGCGATGCCGCCGGGGGTCGACATCCTGATGTTCGGCGCGCTGGTCGGTTACTCGGCCTACGGAGGGTTCGGCAATACCTGCCTCACCAACTGGTATCGCGACAAAGGCTACGGGATGGCGGCAAAGATCGGCTACATCCCGGCCGCCGTCGGCGGCAGGGAAGTCCACGTTTCGCCGTCCGGGAATATGCCCGCCCCAACCTCGGAGAACGTCGCACGGTTCAGGGGATGGTGGAAACTCCTGAACTTCGACCAGTGGGCCATATTCTGGGTGGGAGGCTGTCTCGGGATGGCTTTGCCCGGCATGCTTTATGTGAGTCAGCTTCCGCGCGGGACGACTCTCGCGCCCTGGGGCATCGCGGTCGCCGCGGCACAGCGGTTCGGGACCCTGGGCCTTTACATGATCGCCGCGATGGGGTTCTGGATCATGTTCTCCAGCTCCATGAGCAACATCGATCTGGTGCCGCGGCAATGCACCGACATGCTCTGGTACGCGTCCCCGCGGGTGCGCAAGTGGGTCAAGAATGACATCCGCAAACTCTACTATGTTCTGTTGCTTGCGGTGCTCGTATGGGGTACAATCTACGTGAACATCACCCTGCCGATTATCATCCTTGCGATCAGCGCCAACGTCGCCAACTTTACGATGGCGCTATCAGCCATATTGACGGTCATCGTCAACCGCAAGTTCCTGGCCAAGGAATTTCGGCCGAAAGTCTGGCGTGAAGTTGTAATGATTGCGGCCACCGTTTTCTATGGCTTCTTCTTCACCCTCTTCGTCTTGACGCAGTTCCTCGGTGTCAAATTGCACTGAGCAGGGTAAGTCAAGTACAGTATGCCCCATCCTTTCCGGATGGGGCATACTTTTTGGTGAATGGCAGGCTGCGCGGTTTCTGCCTCCACCGCGACAGCCTGTTGCATTAGGCGCAGAAAAAGCTTGCCCCGGTGGGCAGAGGTCCGACGGTTGAACCGAAAGACGAATTCGTTGAGGTAGCTACTGAGATGTTCGTGACTGATGGATCCTGGATGAGTCCCCAGCAACCAACGTTTGAAAAGAGATCACTGCTGTCCAAATTAGCTGACGATCCGGAATCCACGCCTTGATTTCGTTGATCTTTGGGACAAGATTTTACCCTTCTGAAGAATTCCTTACCATAGAGACGAATGCGAATTCATTAAAACATTCTCGGTCAGCCTGTCTCCTCCCGACCCAACAGCTTCATCAGGGCGGCCTCCTGTTCCAACTCCCGCAGATCTTCCAGCGTTTGGCCTCCACCCTGCAGCATCAGAACCAAGCTCTCCACCAAGGCGGAGGGGGCATAGCCCCGGTTGCTGCCCGGAGCGGGCAGATGCTGATCCGATAGCTGTCTCAAACCCAGGCCATGGTTGTACTCCGCCAGCAGGGCGAGCCCGCCATGGGCGGTGAGTTGCTCCTCGGTGCTTTCGATCTTGAATCCCAAGACGGTTTGTCGTATCCTGCGCATGAGCCCTCCTTGGTCTGATGGGATTTCACCTTTCAGGTAAGCCATTATACTCACCGAAACCCCTGATACCAAGAGGGCTTTTTCGTCTATTTGGGGGGTCTATCGCTGTCTTGGAAAGGCAGTAAAACCAAGCGAAGGTGAATTCGGCCACGAGGGGGCCAATAGAAGCGCATAGCGAGCGCACTGCTCGCAGCTCTGCTGGGCAATCAGCGAGCGAACGCGGAGATAAGAGAGAATTCCTTGCATCTGAAGATCCTCTGCAGCTCTGGTGCGGGGAGCTTCAAAAGATCCTTGACAACGTTGGGGTTACGCGTATAAAAAAGATATCTCAAGGACAGAGGAAAAGAATCACACGGGGAAGAAGAAATCTCCTTTTTCCCTTTTTTTGTATCATGGTGCCCTGGCTCCGGATCGTCTAAGATCTTGATCATAGATCCGGGCCCAGAATGAATCTATATTTGTGTTGATTACATCTAAATGAGGGGATTTGTACCGCCGAAGGCTCCGGCTTTTCGAGTTGGCCGACAACCCATAGGAGGATTCAGGAGGATGAAATGACTATGAGACGAGGTTTTTCGCGATTGCTTATCTTCGCCTTCGGGCTCACTCTGGTCCTGGGGTTCCTGATGATCGGACCCAGCCAGAGTAATGCCGCCGAGGAAACCCAACTGCAAATCAACGGGTACGAGGGGGCGCTCAAGCCATCGGAGGTTCCTGCGGCCCTCGTTGCCATCAAGGAGCTGAAGATAGGAGATCCGCCCTTTTTAAAGGGGCTGGACACTCCAGAAGGATATGGGATTGCCTCCTGCGAAAGCGGGGTATTGCAGAAGGGCTCGGTTCAGGTTCACATCTTCAAGCTGCATTTTCAGTCCGAGGATCAGGCGACCTCGGTGATCCAATTGAAACGCAACCCCTCGAAGAAGGGTCGCGCCCCCCTCACCGTCGAAGATTCGACAAATTGCAGGACTCCCTACTTTGGCCTTTATTTCGATGGAACCGACTGGTCCGGCTACCGCAGGGAGAAGGAGACCCTGGTCCTTCTGAAAGGCCCAGTCTCTCAGGAGGACTTCTATCGGTTCATGGAGAAGGCGATTTGATCGATGGGGATGACAGATGCCTTAATGAGCCACCCTGACAGTGAACCCCAGTTCGTATCTGTCCTTGTGGAGAATAATAGAAAGGAGAAAAGGCAACGTGTTTAAGAAGGCTTTTTTGTTTCTGTTTATGCTGTCCCTTCTGTTGGGAGGGGTGGGGATCAGTGGAGCTATTGCCGATGGGCCGATCAAGATCGGCCTGATGGGAACCTTCAGTGGTATCCTGGAGAGGCAGGGCATCGACATGCGAGATGGCGCGCTCCTCGCTGTGGGCCAGTTCCAACAGAAGGTAAAGGGCCAATCCATTGAGCTGATCATCGCGAACGATAAAGGGGAACCGCAGCAAGCGGTTGCCGAAGCCCAGAGGCTGATCCGGGAGGAAAAGGTTTCCGCTATCCTGGGTCCGTTCAACAATAGCTGCGCCCTGGCCGTGGCTCCAGTGGTCTCTGAGGCCAAGATTCCCATGATTGCCCTGGCCACCCACCCTGCTCTCACTTCCCCCTTGCAAAGATACGTCTTTCGGGGGAACATCTCCGATGATGATCTGGGCAAGGTCATGACCGACTATACCATGACCATACTCGGGGGACTCGCCGGCGATAAGGTCGGCTTGTTCTATGAGGATTCGCCCTACGGCAAGGCGGGCATGGAGGTGGTGCGCCAGAGGATCAAGCGATATGGCGTGGATCTGGCGGCAGTGGAGAGCTACCCTTCCGGGGGCATCGATTTCTCGGCCCAAATGGAACGATTCAAGCAGGCGGGGGTGAAGCTGCTCATTGTCTACGGGACCATGATCGATGCCCAGACCGTCATGCAATGGGTCATTGGTTCCAATCTGGGTGCCAGGGTGGTGGCCTCCCTGGGCTGGGAGTCGACCCGCCTGCTGGCGCAGGTGCCCAAGGGATTGGACGGGGTGATCGTGGCTGGCTACACCTACCTCTTGCCCGATTCGGTGGTGACCGGGGAGTTGAACGCCGAGGAGTATCCCGCATGGGCTGCGTTCTATAAGGACTTCCGGGGCAAGTACGGACGCAATCCGGATCTGATAGCCGGATATGCCTTTTCGAATATGCTGTGTCTGCTGGAGGCGATAGAGAGGGTCAATTTCGACCCTGGCAGGATCGTGGAGGGCCTGGAAGGGACGGAAAACTTCCTGACCGTGTTCGAGCACTACATCAACTACCACGATGAGAATCACAGCGGAATGAGGTATATCAGTTTCTCGACCTACCAGGGAGGCAAGGTCGAGATGGCCACCAAGGACAAATCCCTGGACTCCACCAAACTGAAGGAGAAGGGGGTGCCCGTCGAGGTGGGGAACTACCGGGGCGAGCTTTTCTCGATGCCCCTCAATGCCGCGGCCTTCTTCGTCCTGCACCTGGGGTTTGGCTATCCCCCCTTCATGAAGGAGATGACGGAGATGGGCCTTTATGGTGGGTTCCGCTCCGACTTCGAGTTCCACGGGATGAAGACCTCCTATTCCGGGACCCTTTCCAATGGGAAAGATCAGATCGTGGTGGTGAAGATAAATTTCCGATCACCGGAGCGGGCGGTGTCGATTTTGAACCTGGAGGCCACCAAGGAGTCCATCAAGGGGAAGAGCGAAGTGGAAACGAAGCCAGAGGAGATGCGGGATGCCGATGCCGGGGTCTCCTACGCAGGAGGGCAATGGGCAGGTTACAAGCGGAAGGGCTCGACCCTGATCTTCGCCAAGGGTGCAGGTTCCTTGTCTGATTTGCAGGCGGTCTTAGACGCCAAGTATTAGGCGGAAAGAGCTGTCTGAGAAACAACCGGAGCGGTCCCCATGCAAGGAGACCGCTCTTTCCTTTCAAGGTCAGATAGCGGAAAGAATAGGAAGGGGAAGGGGACAGAAGATGGACAAGAGAACCTATCTCAAGGCCGTCGCATTCTCGGTGGCGATGCTGGCCTGTGTCGTGGGGTTTTCCTCGGAAGCCCATGCCGAGAAGGTGCTCAAGGTCGGGATCCTCGCCTCCCTGAGCGGCTCCCAGGACCAGGTGGGGAGGGAACTGAAAGATGGGGCCCTTTTGGCGATCGAACAGATCAATAAGGAATGGAAGGACAAGGGTGTCCAGGTGGAAGCGGTGGTGGCGGATGACGGCGCCTCACCCGCGCAGGCCAAGGATTTGGCCCTCCGGCTGATCAAAGAAGAGAAGGTGGATCTCTTGTTCGGCCTGGCAGATAGCGATTGTGCCCTGGCGGTCGCCCCCCTGGCGATCCAGGCCCAGATTCCGATGTTGACCCTGGCTACCCACGCCGGCCTGACCCAGCCTCCTCAGAAATGGATCTTCCGGGGCAACATCTCCGATGAGGTGCAGAGCAAGATCTTGGTGGATCTCTTTTGGGAGAGGGTTCAGGGAAAGAAGCTGGCGCTCCTCTACGAGGATACACAGTATGGACGATCCGGCGCAGCGGCGGAGCTGAAAAGGATCCGGCAGTATAGTGGGGATCCGGTGACCGAAATCGTCTACGCCCGCGGCGAAAGGAACTTTTCCTCCGCCTTGAAGGAGATTCAGGCAGCCGGGGCCGAGGGGATCTTGATCTATGGGATGGCTTCCGACGCTGAGGCTATACTGGAGCAGGTCCGAAAGCTCCCCTTGGATGTCAAAATCATGGTCTCCTCTGGCTGGGATACGCACCAGCTCTCTCGTCTCCCTTCGAGTCTTACGGAGGGAGTCGTGGTAGGAGGATACCTGATCTTTGCCAATCGGGATCGAGAGGAGGAACTGGGTCCCTTCTGGGTGGAGTTCGCGCAGGCCTTCCAGGGGCGGTTCGGTCGGGAACCGGATGTCATGGCGGCCCTCTCTTACTCCAACATGATGTGCCTCGCGGAGGCGTATGCCAAGGTGGATTTCCGGAAGGAGGGACTGGCAGCCGGACTCGAGAATATCAGGACCTTCAACACCCTCCTGGAGACCCGGATCAATTACAGCGATGAGTCCCATGATGGTTTTCTCTATCTTCACCTGGCCCAATTTGAGGGCGGAAGGCCCCTGGAATGGAAACGAAATCTCTTTGCCCGGGATCACCGCTTCAAGGGCCCCAGCAGGCAGATCCAGGTGGGAGAGTACCAAGGGAAGATCTATGAGTCCGAACCTAGGATAACCGTCTGGATGCTCTTGCATTTCGTTTTCGGTCGACCCCCCTTCCTCAGAGAATTCCCGCATACCGACGATTATGGACTCAAGACTTGTTATGCGGGGGCTCTGTCCAAGGGAGATGTACGAGTTCCCCTGTTCAAATTGGTTTTTCGGTCGGAAAAAGAGGCGATCGAAGCCCTGAACTTCGAGCCCCGCGAATCTGAGGGGGTGGAATCAGGAGGAAGTGCACCCAAGGATCAAGTAAATCACCGGGATGCTGATTTCGGGGTCTATACCGATGGAACCTTCTGGTCCGGATACAAAAGGATTAAGAATGTCGTGTTCCTGGTGGCGGGAGGAATCCCGCGAGAGGATTTACAGAGGATACTGGATTCGGACATTTAGCTCTTCCCGAGACTGGATCTTATAGTCGGGAATGTGAGGTAAAGTGGCGAGCGCTGAGTAAAGCTCCCTCCGTTGTCGGAGGGAGCTTTCCATTTGCGGGCCCTTCCCCATTCGAAATGCTTTGGTCGGTTATTTTCCCGCAACACCTTGTGACAGCGGAGTCCCGGCCTCGTCCTCCCCCCTCCTCTCCCATGAGATGTGAACGCTGTGTCAAAGAAGGGATCGCCTTCCCTCCCCAGGCCTGCTCAGGTTACGGGCAGAAAGCTTTGAAAAGAAAGGATGCAGCAAAAAGATCTTGACAATGAGGGGGGAGGGGTGTATGTATAAAACCAGTCTTCGCCCGTTCTCCGTTATGGTTGTTTTACCTGCCTCAAACCCCTAACCCTATTAAGCCAATTCATACTACCCAGTACCTCTCTCTCCTCCTTCCTGATCATAAGGAAGGACTGACCGAAAAGAAGGCTTTCTCTTTCGCAGAAAGGGGGTGGTGGATAGCTCGAAAGCTCGTCGTTGAAGTAAGGCAGACCATGGGGTTTCTAACCAATCAAAGAGGGAAAATCTATGAAGAAGATGTTGGTTCTACTGTTGGCTTTAGGAGTAGTGGTAGCGTTCTCGACGGTAGCCATGGCAGCGAAGAGCGTGGTCGCCATCGTGAAGGCCTCGCCCGAAGATGCGAAGTTGATGGACGGAAAGTTCCACATCAATGACGATGTGGCTCATGAGCAGACTGACGCGTATCATGAGGCGACCGGGGACGTTGTCCGGGCCCTCTGGGATGAGTCGAGCGAAGAGGTGTGGTATCAGCAGATCAAAAAGGCTTGCGATCTGGCTGGCGGCATTCCCCTGAACAAGGGCGAGGCCATTCTGATCAAGCCCAACTTCGTCCTGAGCTATTATCCCATGTACTGGTCGGGATTTGGTGATGACAACAGCATCCAGGGCGGATTTGCCGATCCCCGTGCGGCCTTGGCCGTGGCCAGGATTGCCAAGGAGATGGGAGCCGGCCGGATCATCATCGCAGAGTGCCCGATGCTCGGCGATGCTTGGGCGACCTACCAGAACTATGGCATGACCTGGGCCCAGAAGAGATATGCCGATATGGGCATCAAGTATGAGCTGATCGACCTGTGCGAGAACTGGGAGATGATGTCGGGACTCGGACTGGCCATGAAAACGAGGATGTATCCCATACCCAAGCTCTTGAAGCAGGTACAGTGCATGGTGGACATCGCCGCCTTCAAGACCCATGAGTATGCGGGCGTAACGTTGTCCCTGAAGAACCTGGGCATCGGCCTGCCCACCACGAGGGTGATTGGCGCCGGCAAGTTCGGCCTGCCCCATCAGAATGTGGCCGAAGTGATCGTTGATGTGGTTTCCATCGCCCAGAAGCTGGTTCCCCGGCAGATGCACATCATCGATGGCCTGTATGCCGGAACCTGGATTCCTGCGGCCCCCTACTTCCAGTCGGGCCTGATCTTTGCCAGCAAGGACCCCGTGGCGAATGATGCCGTCGCCACTGCTTGCATGAACCTCAATCCGAGGAACATTGGAACCACCGTCATGGCCGCCAAGCATGGCTTGGGCAAGATGGAGTACGACGAGATCGAGGTAGTGGGAACGCCCTTAGAGGACGCGATCCTCCAAGACTTCCCGCGGCATCCCTACAAGGCCCGTAGGTGGCCCTGGACGCCGACGATGTACGGAAAGGTTGCCAACTGGGATCAGTACTATCGGCATCCCATTTATGGAGTGCCCAACTATCCCCGGTGGTAATGCTACCCGCTTGAAATCACGAAAGGTGGGGGGACAGATTTTGTCCCCCCCTTTTTTGTTCGAGGGAAACGTTTTTTCTGTATAGCAGCCAATGACGAAAGCTTCCTCTCTGGGAGGGAGATCCCACTCTCCAGGGCATCATATCTTTCTTTTTCTTGATACCTCGAGGATTCATGAACAGGAACCAGGTGAGTTAGCGGGCTGGACTTTGCCTCATGACGGGTCATGAAAATGCATTGCGAGCGTATCCCCCGCAGCTTGCTGCGGGGAGCTCAAATGATATCAAACGGAAAGGAGACTGAAATGGCAGGCGAGAAAGGAAAGAAAGGACTGTATGGATGGTTGGTCTTGATGTCCTTGGTGGTCTTAGGGGGGGTGGTTTTTTCCGGGACCTGTTGGGCGGGCAGTGCGATAATCAAGGTGATCTCCGATCCGGAGGGGGCCAAGGTTACTGCAGATACCGGGCAGGAGGGGATTACCCCTTGCACCTTAGAGGTGCCGGAGGGAACGCGGAGGATAGTGATCAAGGCGCGGGGCCACATCGCCAAGAACTTGGAAGTAAACGCCTCGTCGGTAGAGCCCACCGAGGTCAAGGTAAACCTGGTTCCGATGCCGACAACGATGGAGAAGATCCGCCCCCAATACTGCGAACTGCAAGGGCTGAGGGATTGATGCCTGATCGAAGGGGAAGGGAGGGAGTCATATCCTTTTTTCTCTAACCCCAGTGGCCAGCCAAGAGAAAAGTTTCGGGAGGGGCGATAAATCGCCCCTCTCTCTTTCTATGGAGGTTCCTCTCCCGTCCCTCCCTCCTTTTGACTGGTTGGGGGCGACTGGAAGGACCTTTCGATCTTGAATTCCAACACGGTTTGTCGTATCATGCTCGCGAGCCCTCCTTGGTGAGATGGGATTTCACCTAACTGGTGAGCATTATACCCACCGAAACCCCTGATACCAAGAGGGCTTTTGTGTTTTAGGGATATTTACTTGATTCCAGTACCCCCTACATCTTGTGGCAGGAGGTTTTTCGCCCTCTGGCGTGCTTAACCAACGCCTTGTACGGCACCGGCTCGGTTTGCGTGGCTTGTTGGACCAACCGGTAGAACAGTTTGCCTCGAGAACGCGAGGTACGGCGGTTGAACCGGAAGGTAAACTCATCCAGGTAGTAGTCCAGATGTTCATGGGCGACCGCTCCCTGATGGGTGGCAACCAACCACCGTTTCAGGAGGGACACCACCTTATGGACCCTGGGCAACAACTGGGAAGCCAAGCGCTTCCTTCCACGGAGGAGACTGACTTCATGGAGGTAGCCTTTCGCTTCGATGCCGGCGTACCCGCTCCATCCATCCGTATGCACGACACTGCCGGGCTCGATCGCAGCAAGCAAAAAGGGCTCCAAACTCCTCGCCGAAGCATCGGGAACTCGGGCCATGCGTATCCTCCCGATTCCTTTACCTTTTTCCTCGGCTGCGACAACCATCACCGTCTTGGAACCCACATGTCGGCCACGGATCCCTTCCTCCGCGGCACCCCAATAGCAGTCGTCCACCTCGATGCGCCCGCTCAGTCGGTCACGTCCTGGCCGAACCATCGCCCGACGCAGTTTGTGCAACCATGTCCATGCCGTCTTGTAGCTGCCCAACCCGAGAACCCGTTGCACCCCCAGAGCACTCGCTCCTGTCTTCTGGGTGGTCACCAACCAGATCCCACGAAACCACAGCGTCAGCGGCTGGTGCGTGTCCTGGAAGAGGGTCCCAGCCGTAACGGACGTCTGAAACCCGCAGGCGGCACAAGCTATCAGCCCGCGTTTGGTAAGCCATCCTTTCCCATCGGCACACCGAGGACACGAAAAACCATCGGGCCACCTGAGCCTAAAAAGGCATTCACGGCACGCCTCTTCCGAGGCAAACCGGCGTTCGAATTCCAGAAGCGTTCGAGGATACTCTTCCATGCCACCATACTACATGTTGGGGTTACTGGAGTCAAGTAGATACCCCTATTGTGTTTTTCGGTGGTTCCATCTCTGTTTTAGGGGCCATGGCCTTCCTTGACAGGGGGAAGGCCCTGTGTTATAAGGGCCTTGTGGCTCGCGAGATTCCCCCTCGGAGAGGAGAAGAATCCATGAAAATGGTCCGCGCCAAAAGTGCCTCGCCATACCTCCTTCCCTGGATTGGCTCCTTGCTCTTCCTTCTCTTCCTCTTGGGCCATCCCACAGTCGGGGTGGCTTTTGACATGGCTGGGCCCCGCAGCATGGGGATGGGTGGGGCTTTTGTGGCAGTTACCGACGATGCCACCGCGGTCTATTGGAATCCTGCCGCCATCACCCAGATCAAAGGAGTGGACGTCAATGCCTTTGCCGGGGTCAAGGGGGCCGACCGGATCTACGATATCATGGATGATTTGGAGGATTGGGACGATGACCACCCGGGTCCCACCTACAGCCGCTCGGAGATGGAGGATCTCCAGGACATCCTGAAGCGATTGAATGAGGACGATGCGGGTGCCTTCGGGGACGCAGCCGCCGGCGTGGCAGTTGCGGCCAAGTGGTTCGCCATCAGCTCCGTCGCATTGGGCCAGGCCAATCTGGACCCCTACGCAGATACCGATCTTGACCACCTGGGGCCTGATGAATCCAACCGGGCCGACAATGACTCGCGGGTGGACATCAATAGCCTGATTACCAATAATATTGCCCTGACCCTGGCCAGCACCCTCGGAATTCCCAACCTGGCCTTGGGGGTCAATCTGAAATACATCCAGGCTTTTCGCTATACCGATAGCTATTATCTCTTCGACCAGAGCAGTGGAGAATACGATGACATCAATTACAAAAAGCGTTTCAATGATAACAAGGTGGACGGCTGGGCCGTAGGGTTGGATGCAGGCGTGCTGGTCACCCTGGGAGAAATGTTCAGGTTCGGGGTGCTGGGCAGAAACATGAACGAGCCCGAGATCGAGTGGGAGAAAGATCAACCGGAGACCAAGCTGCGGGCCCAATATCGGGCGGGCGCAGCCCTCACCCTGTTCAAGACCCTCACCCTCTCCGTGGATGCCGACATCACGGAACAGGGGCGGGAGGTGATCGAGACGAAATCGGGGGGTGAATTCAAGTTCGACGAGTCGCAGGAGATCTCGGCCGGATTTGAATGGTGGCTCCTGAATCGCCATCTGGCCCTACGGGGAGGGGTCAACAACCTCAATGATAGCGGGAGTGCCGGCAGGTTTTACACGGCGGGCCTGGGATTTCGCTTCCCCTTTCTGGGGTTTGATCTTGCAGGTGGATACGGGGGAGATCGGCGCTATTGCGCCTCAGCGGCCTTAAGTCTGAGATTTTAGCGAAGTGGGAGAAGCTCAATCATGAAATTCTTCATCGATACTGCCAATGTGAAAGCGATACGGGAGATGGAGGCCCTGGGGGTCCTGGACGGGGTGACCACCAACCCCACCCTGATCGCCAAGGAGGGGCGTGATTTCCTGGAGATCCTCCGGGAGATCTGCGAGATCGTGGATGGCCCGATCAGCGCCGAGGTGATCAGCCTGGAGGCAGAGGGAATGGTGAGGGAAGCCAGGGAATTGGCCAAGATCCATAAGAACATCGTGGTCAAGATACCCATGACTCAGGATGGCCTGAAAGCGACCCGGACATTGAGCCAGGAGGGGATTCAGACCAACGTGACCCTCGTTTTCTCCTCCAATCAGGCTCTGCTCGCCGCCAAGGCCGGTGCCACCTATGTCAGTCCCTTTGTGGGCCGGCTGGATGATATCGGCCAGGTGGGAATGGATGTGGTGAGGGAGATCGTCGCCATCTATGAAAATTTTGGATATCCCACCCAGGTGATCGTGGCCAGCATTCGTCATCCGCTCCATGTCATTGAGGCAGCCATGGCGGGGGCCCATGTGGCTACCATCCCCCCTTCCGTTATCGAACAGCTTACAAAACACCCATTAACGGACATCGGAATCCAGAGGTTTCTGGCGGACTGGGAGAAGGTTCCCAAGAAGCCCTTCTGATGCGCTGGGGCAGGAGGTGAAATTCGTTGCCCATCTTTGAATTTACCTGCCAGGACTGTGGGGCAGATTTTGAGAAGCTGGTGAGGAACTCCCACGCCGTGATCGAATGCCCCACCTGCGCTTCGACCAAGATCAAGAAACGGTTTTCCGTCTTCGGCTGCAAGGCGGGAGATCGTTTCGTCAGCTCGGCCTCCTCGGGTGCCGGTTGTTCCGGATGCTCTCGGGGCAGTTGCCAGGGTTGTTCCTGACGGATTGAGTGAAGCCCGGAGGGGGGCATCCGCCCGCGGTGGCTTTCCCCGAGCAACTGGATGAGTTGGAGGGGTCTTTGGACCAAGAGATCGAGACCTTGGCCTGTCTCCCCCGGCCCCGGGGCGGACGGACCGGCAAAGGGCCAGGCGGAAATTCGGAACTATGCAAAGGAATCAACGAAGAATGAACATGGAAAAGCGGAAGGTATTCGTATCCAGAGTGATCCCCCAGGCTGCCCTGGAGATCCTCCAAGAGCATGTAGCCTCGGAGCTAAATTCCGAGGACAGGCCATTGACCAAGCCGGAGCTCATTTCTCGCATCCAGGGCAAAGAGGGCCTGGTTTGCCTTCTGACAGATGAGATTGACGATGAGGTGCTGGGCTCATCCCCTTCCCTCCGGGTGGTTTCCAATGTGGCGGTGGGCTTCAACAACATCGATGTGGGGGCAGCAACGCGACGGAAGATCGCCGTCACCAATACCCCGGGGGTTCTGGATGAAACCACCGCTGATTTCACCTGGGCCCTTCTGATGGCCACAGCCCGTCGAGTGGTGGAGGCGGACCGATACGCCCGAGCGGGAAAGTATCAGGGCTGGGGTATCATGCTCATGCTGGGCCATGATGTCTATGGCAAAACCCTGGGCATCTGCGGAATGGGTCGTATCGGGAAGGCGGTGGCCCGTCGGGCGCGGGGCTTTGGGATGAAGATCCTTTATGCCGACGCGCAAAGGATCGGAGAAGATTGGGAGAAGGAGCTTGGGATCCAGTTCGTCGATAAGGATACCCTTCTCAGGGAGTCGGACTTCGTAACCCTCCATGTGCCTCTCCTCCCGGAGACGACTCATTACATCTCAGGGCGGGAGCTCTCCCTGATGAAGAGGACGGCCCATCTGATCAATGCCTCCCGGGGCCCGGTGGTGGATGAGGAGGCGTTGGTAAACGCCCTGAAGACCCAGCAGATCGCCGGGGCAGGACTCGATGTCTTCGAACAGGAACCAGAGATCCACCCCGGCCTCATGGAGTTGGACAACGTGGTGCTGGCCCCCCATATTGCCAGTGCCTCGGTGGAAACGCGGACCCGAATGGCCACCATGGCCGCAGGGAATATGGTAGATGCCCTGGGAGGGAAGATCCCTCCCAATATCGTAAATCCCGAGATCTACAAATAGCCCCATACTCTACATTTGGAATAGGAGAATAAAGGTCAATGGAAAAAAGAGAAACAGGGAAGCCATTTGCTGATCGAGCCGAGGGAGCCAACCGTCTTCCCCAAGGCAAGATCAAGATGTCCGCTGCGGAGGCCGTCGTCAAGATCTTGGAATGGAAAGGGGTGCAGAGGGTCTTTGGGGTGCCGGGGGCCGCGATTCTGCCGGTCTATGACGCCCTGCGGGAGAGCCGTCAGATCAGCTCCTATGTGGTCCGACATGAGCAGACTGCGGCCTTCGCCGCCGATGCCCATCATCGGATAACCGGGACGGTGGGGGTCTGTCTGGCCACCTCCGGCCCCGGAGGGACCAACCTGGTTACGGGCCTATATACCGCCTGGTTCGATTCGATCCCCATGATCGCCCTGACCGGACAGGTCATCTCCTCGGCCATCGGCACAGCCGCCTTTCAGGAGGCACCTATCGTTGCCATCGCCAGCCCAATCACCAAGAGGGCCTACTTGCCCCGATCTGCCGAAGAAATTCCGACCCTAATCCATCGCGCCTTCCATATCGCCTCTTCCGGAAAGATGGGGCCGGTCCTGATCGATCTGCCCGTGGATCTGCAAAAGGCCACCATCGAGGTCGATTTCTCCGCCCTGGCCCTTGATGAGGAGGGAAAGGAGCCCCTTCCTGTTGCCTCGGACCGGGAGGTGGAGAGGGCCGCAGCCTTGATCCGGGAGGCCAAGAGGCCGGTGGTCATCGCCGGGGGAGGGGTCGTCCTGGCGGATGCCTCTTTGGAGCTCCGCGAGTTCGCAGAAATGATGGCCATACCGGTGACTTCCTCCCTCATGGGCAAGGGGAGCATCCCCGCGGATCACTTCCTTTATGCCGGTGGCGTGGGGACGATCTGTAATTCCCCCTTGGGCAACAAGACCCTTCTGGAGTCGGATCTGATCATCAACCTGGGGGGGCGCTTTGGAGACCGGCACACCGGAAAAGTGAGCAGCTTCCTCCGGGATGCCAAGGTCATCCATGTCAATATCGACCCCACCGAGATCGGCAAGGCCGTCTCCACCGATTTGGGTATCGTCTCCGACGTCAGGTATTTCCTGAGAAGGCTGATCGAATTCCTCTCCCAAGAAAAGGCAGGAGGCATCCCTCCCCAGAATGAGCGCATTCACCAACTGGCGCTGGACCGGGTACGCCTGACCCGCCGGACCGACTTCGATCAGATCCCGATCAAGCCCCAGCGGGCCATCAAAGAATTGCGGGAATTCCTGGAGCGGGACGCCATTGTGACCCATGATATCGGGATCAGTCAGATCTGGTCCGCCCAACTCTTCGACGCCTATGAGCCTCGAACCTATCTGGTAACGGGTGGGGCAGGCCCCATGGGGTGGGGCCTGGGAGCCGCCATCGCCGCCAAGTTGGCAAAGCCAGACAGGCAATGCGTCAATTTCGTGGGGGATGGAAGCCTTTGCATGTCCTTGCAAGATCTGGCTACCGCCGCCATGTATGATATCCCCATCGTGGTCTACGTGCTGAACAATTCGCTGCTCGGCCTGATTCGCCAGCAGCAGAACCTCTTCTACGGGGAGCGCCACATCTCCACCTCCATTGGCTACGATCAGGCCAACCACGACCGGGGGGTGGATTTTGTGCGGGTGGCAGAGGGAATGGGCCTGCGAGGCGAGCGCGTGGAGAAGCCGGAGGAGATCAAGCCGGCATTGGCACGGGCCTTTGCCTCGGGGCGGCCTTCCCTCCTGGAGGTAATCGTGGACCGGAGTGCGGTCTGCCCCATGTCCCTGGATGGAACGCTGACCGGGGTGAAAGAGACCGTCTGAGCCTTCGATTGTGTCAACGGATTTCTGGGTGGAACATTTTGGATGAGGAGCCAAATCGTGAAAGAATCCTTGCAGTCCTATATGAAGGTGGGAATCGTGCATTTCATGGCCTTTCCGGAGACGATGAAGGGGGAAGGCCCGATTCTGGAGACGGTCAAGAAGATCGCGGAGGATGATTTCTTCTCCGCCATCGAGGTTACCTCGATCAAGGATGCCGCGCAGCGGGAGGCGGTAGCGAAGGTCCTGAAGGAGTCCCGCATGGCCGTGGGCTTCGGTGGCCAACCCGCCTTGTTATCCGCCAAGCTGGATCTCAATAGCCTGGAGGAGGAGAAGCGCAAGGCAGCCGTAGACCGGATCAAGGCCTGTGTGGACGAGGCGGCCATTCTGGGGGCCCAGGCGGTAGCGATGCTCTCTGGTCCTGATCCAGGGGCGGCCAACCGGGAACAGGGCATCTCCCAGCTGATCAAATCGTTGAAAGAGATCTGCGAATATGCCAAATCGCACCAAGATCCGGCCGTCATCCTGGAGACCTTTGACGCCGAGATCGACAAGTGCTGCCTCATTGGCCCCTCAACGGATGCCCTGCGGGTGGCAAAAGAGGTGAAGGCCAGCTTTCCCAAGTTCGGCCTCATGGTGGATCTCTCTCATTTGCCTTTACAGAAGGAGACCCCGCACCAGGCCTTGGGAATGCTGAAGGATCACCTGCTCCACATCCACATCGGCAACTGCGTCATGAAGGACAAATCCCATCCCGCTTACGGGGACGTTCATCCCGGCTTCGGCTGCCCCGGAAGCGAGGTGGATGTCCCTGAAGTCACCTCCTTCCTCAAGGCCCTCTTCGAGGTGGGATATCTGGGAGAGGGAAAGAGACCGGTGGTGGCCTTCGAGGTGAAGCCCATGGCAAATGAGAGTTCAGAGGCCGTCATTGCCGGGGCCAAGCGGACCTTGCTGGAAGCCTGGGCCCGCCTCTAAGACGCCCAACGCCCATAATGAAAGGAACCCGTGCTTTCGTGCGGGATACGCAGGGTCTGACTCATGAAAACGGTACCCGAGTTCCTCCCCATCTATGATGAGGTCGCCCGCTGTAATCGCTGTGGTTTTTGCCAGCCCACCTGCCCCATCTATCGCGTGACCGGCAAAGAAGGATCGGTGGCCCGGGGCCATCATGCCCATGTCCGGAGCGTGATCGAGGGACGCCTCGATTTCACCTCCGAGATGAAGGCCGCCATCTTCGAATGCCTCCTCTGCCGGGCCTGCGTGGCCAACTGCTTTCCCGCGGTGAAGACCCACGAAGTCATGGTGATCGCCCGGGCCGCACACCTGAAGCGGTTCGGCCAATCGCGGATCGAGCATCTCCTCTTTCACAAGGTATTGCCCTATCCCTCCCGAATGCGCAAGCTGGTAAAGCTCGCCGCCCTGGGAAAGCTCAGTCGCCTCAGCCATCTCGCCCGGGCCCTGGAGATCTTCGGCTGGTTCGGGAAAAGGATCTCCCGGGCGGAGGGCCTGGTGGATGCCCTTCCCCTTCGCTCCCTGAGGGAGGAAGTGGCAGGGGGGCCTATTCCCTCTGTCGGCCCGCGGGGGAAGGTGGCCTATTTCTTCAGCTGCGGCTTTGATCTCGTCCTCCCCCAGGTGGGATGGTCTACCCTGCGGCTCTTGCAGCGTGCGGGCTATGGAATCGAATTCTTCGACAATTATTGCTGCGGCCTCCCTCCCCACAGCTATGGGGATCTGGAGGCCGCATCTCATCTGGCCCGGCAGAATCTGGCGGTCTTTCGCCAGGCCGAGGTGAAGGCCATTCTCACCGATTGTTCGAGCTGCGCCTCTTTCCTCAAGGAATATCCCAAGCTCCTGGAGGGAGAGCCCGCTTTGCAGGCCGAGGCCCGCTCCCTTTCGGAAAAAGTAAAGGACTTCAGCGAATTCTTCCAGACAGAAGGCCTTCCCCAGCCGCTGGCCCCCTTCCCCCACCGGGTCACCTTCCACGACCCTTGCCACCTCAGCCGCTATCAGGGGATGGCGCCCTCGGCCCGGAAGCTGCTCAAGGCGGTGCCCGATTTGGATTTTCAGGAGATGCCGGAGGCCGACTGGTGCTGCGGAGCCGCGGGAAGTTATAATATCGTTCACTACGAGCAGTCCATGAAGGTGCTGGAGCGCAAGCTGGATAATCTGGACAAAACGGGGGCGGAGATTCTGGGCACCTCTTGCCCCTCGTGCATGATGCAACTGTCCTATGGAATGAAGAGGAGAGGCCACAAAGGAAAGGTGATGCATCTTTCCCAGATCCTGGATGCAGCTACCTCTTCTTGATTGTGGCCGTTTCCTGAAGGAGGGAATTCCCATGGCCATCATCACCATATCCAGTCTCTTGGGATCCGGGCGCACCGACATCGCGAAACCTCTCTCCGAGCAGCTGGGCTATTCCTATGTGGACAAAGAGGCCATATTCGGGGCAGCGGAAAGCTATGGATGGCTGAAGAAGTCTCTGGCCAAGATGGATGAGCGCCATGTCGGCTTCTGGGAGAGATCAGAGGCCGATCGGCGGAATTACCTCACCCTGGTGGAGGCGATCATCACCGACTTCGCCCGCGGAGATCGGGTGATCATCGCAGGCAGGGGGGGCAATGTCATACTCCATGGAATTCGCCATGCCCTTCGGATCAAGCTTCATGCCCCATTCAAGGTGCGGGTGAGGCGCATTGCCGATCGGGAAGGGATCAGCGAGGATCGGGCGAGGGATGTAGTGGCCAGGAGCGACCGGGAACGCTCGAGCTACATCCGTTACGTATTCGACGATGATTGGATGAATCCGGATCGATATGATCTGATCTTGAACACCGAGCATCTATCCCCCCAAGAGGCCATCGATCTGTTGGCGAACCTGGCGAAGTCGCCCTCTTTTGCCCCCCAGCCCGGCTCACGGGAGGCAATGGAGGACCTTGCCCTGGGAGGCAGGATCAAAGCCCATCTGGCGATGGACGGCCGGGTGGCGACCGCCTGGTTGGATATACGGGTGGAACAGGGTAAGGTGATGCTGGGGGGGCTGGTCGAGACCGAACATGAGCGCGCCCTGGCCGAGGAAATCTCGCGGGGAATCGAAGGGGTGAAACAGGTGGAAAACCTGATCGGATTCAAGTTGCTGGGAACTGGGCTCTGAGGAGTGAGGATGGTAATTTCGAATCAGCAATTGCGGAAGCACGCCAAGAAGATCTATGAAGCCGCTTTGGCCGCGGTGAACCCCAAGGAGGCGGTCCGCCGCCACCTGCGGCGAGAGGGAGACCTTCTCCATTTTGGCAAAGAGCCTCTCGACCTGCGGGCATTCGAAAGGATCCTGGTGGTGGGGGCAGGAAAGGCCAGCGCCCCTATGGCGGTGGCGGTGGAGGAGATCCTCGGGGATCGCATCGCTTCCGGCATCGTAAATGTCAAATACGGATACACCGATGCAGTGAAGAAGATCAGGCTGGTGGAGGCGGGCCATCCCGTTCCCGATGAGAAGGGGATGGAGGGGGCCCGGCTCATGGTAGACCTGGTTTCGGGGGCCACGGAGAAGGACCTCGTCCTCTGCCTGATCTCCGGTGGAGGCTCGGCCCTCATGCCTCTGGCTGTGGAGGGGATCACCCTCCAGGAGAAGCAAGAGGTCACGAAGCAACTACTGGCTTGCGGGGCCACCATCAACGAGATGAACGCCCTGCGCAAGCACATCTCCCGGGTGAAGGGAGGGCAGTTGGCTCGGTTGGCATCCCCCGCCACCCTCCTTTCCCTGATCCTTTCCGATGTGGTGGGGGACCCCTTGGATGTAATCGCCTCGGGCATGACCGTGCCCGACACCAGCACCTTCGAGGAGGTCTATACCATCTTCAAGAAGTTCGGTATCGTGGAGAAGGTCCCCCCGAGCATCCTGTCCCATATCGAATCGGGAAGGAGCGGGGCCGTCCCCGAAACCCCCAAGGAGGGAGATCCCATCTTCGCCCGGGTCCATAACCTGGTCATCGGCAGCAATATGTTGGCCTTGCAGGCCGCGGAAAGGGTCTCCAGGGATCTGGGCTATCATGCCCTGATCCTCTCCTCCTTCATCGAAGGGGAGGCGCGGGAGGTGGCCAAGGTCCTGGTGGGCCTGGCGAAAGAGGTGAAAAAGACCGCCCATCCGCTGACAGCGCCGGCCTGCCTCATCTTTGGAGGAGAGAGCACCGTGACTCTCCAGGGGAAAGGCATGGGCGGAAGAAATCAGGAGATGGCCCTGGCTGCCGCCCTGCGAATCGAAGGGGTGCCCGGGCTGCTCTTTCTCAGTCTGGGAACGGATGGAAGCGACGGGCCCACGGACGCGGCCGGGGCGGTGGCGGATGGAGAGACGGTGACTCGGGCGAGGGAGCTGGGCATGAAGGGCCTCGATTTCCTCCTGGAGAACGACTCCTATCATTTCTTTGAGAAGCTCGGAGACCTCATCAAGACCGGGCCCACCAATACCAACGTGAACGACGTACAGATCATCCTGGTGGGAAAGGACGAACCGGAAGGGGAGAGAGAAAGGAGGCTGGCATTGGAGAAAAGGCAGATCAAGATCAGCGTTGGGGGGGTAGGGGCCTATGCCGAGCTGAATGATTCGGAGACGGCCAAGGCGGTCTGGGAGGCCCTGCCCTTCGAATCCCAAGGCAGCACCTGGGGAGATGAGATCTACTTCTCCATCCCGGTGAAGGCCAAATCGGAGAATGCCAAATCGGTGGTGGACGCAGGGGACATTGCCTATTGGCCCATCGGATCCGCCATGTGCATCTTCTGGGGGCCCACCCCGGCCAGCCATGGAGATGAGATCCGACCAGCCAGCCCGGTCAATGTCTTCGGCAAGCTGATGGGGGACGCCAAGGTCTTCGATGGGGTGAGATCCCTGCGGGTCAAGGTAGAGCGGGCCTGATGGGAAGCCACCAGCCCTTTTTGGAGGTAGTGAAGCCGGGAAGGCTCATCCTCACGCGGGTCATGCCCGGGGAGGAGGTCTTCACCAGGCTGAAGGAGATATCCATGCAGGAGCGGATCCAAAGAGCGGCGGTCCTTTCCGCCATCGGCAGCTTCGAGGACGTCATCTTCCGGAACCTGCAGGATGATATTTCCCTTCCCATCCTCTTGGACAAGACCATGGAATTCAAGCTCCACGGGCCCTTTGAGGTCCTCTCCCTGGAGGGAAACCTCTTTCCCCTTCAGGCCCAACCCCTCTTGCACCTGCACTGCCAGCTCTCGGATTCCGAGGGCCGGGTGATTGGAGGCCATCTCTTTTCGGCAAAGGCCTTCTCCACCCTGGAGATCGTGCTGCAGGAGCTGGTGGAGAGCTCGGTGGTGAAGCAGAAGTCGGATCTGACCGGCCTCAACGAGCTGTTGAAGCCCTGATTGTGTGAGAGCCATGGAGTATGAATGAAGCCGTCCGGGGGGAGTAAGCCCTCGGACGGCCTTTTTTTCGGCAGGAAGGGAATGAATGCGGCGATCAGGGGGGCGTTACAGCCAAAACTCAACTACTTGGGCCGGACACCGAGCCTCGATCCTTTGACCGAGAAGTTGTTTTGGAACCTACGTACCCTTTTCTACTTACTAAAGGGTGCATGAATGCAGGGACGACGGATGAAGGATCTGCGCCTTTGACAAGCCCGGCCCAAACCGGGAAGGAAAAGGCGTTGACAAGACAAATATTGGGTAGTAAATAGTCCGTAGGGCGAGAGGGCGGTGAGCTGACCAGGGCTGCCCTTCTGTCGCAACTCCCGACTCCTTCTTGGCCATCGAAGAGAAAGTCAGCGCTTCGACTCAGAACCAGGCGCTCAGTGCTTTGGCTTTTCCTCTATCGCTATGTGCTGGAGCGTGAGATTGGCGACCTCGGCGAGGTGATCCGCGCCCGGAATCCGAAAAGAATACCCGTCGTCATGAGCCGAGAGGAAGTCAAAGCCGTCCTCGGGCATCTCCAAGGCGACAAGTGGCTCATGGCGAGCCTCATGTATGGCGCCGGGTTACGGCTCATGGAATGCCTCCGCCTGCGCATCCAGGACATCGACTTCGTCCGTTGGAAGAACCCCAAGACCGGCGAAGAGGGGCGGCATCACCGGTAGATGAATCACTGGTTCAAAAAGCGGTAAGAGACGCCGTCGCCAGGGCTGGCTTGACCAAGAGAGCTACGTGCCATACTTTCCGGCATTCCTTCGCAACTCACCTGCTGATTAGCCAGATCCAGATGAATGGATATGAATAACGGACTGAAGCTTATCGAAGCGTGTTTCGCAGCTCTTATAAGAGGCATTTGATGTATTTGGGTGATGAGGTGGGCGAGCCCGATGACACGGCCTGCCGCAGTTGGAGGAACCGTGACGATGCGACTCGCGATGGGGCGTACGTCGTCTCCCTTGCTGTCGTGGAGCGCGAGTTGGGCCTCGTGGCGCTCTCGAGGAGTCTGACACGCGCACTGGTGCGGACTACTACGTGGGCAGGCCAGGACTGCTGGATCTCGAAGAGGCAATCCGGCTTGAGGTATCGGGTGTTGACGAAGGCGACCGGACAGAGATCCGTAGGAGGCTGAAAGCCAAGGTAGATCAGGCGGCAGAGAGGTGTTTCGTTCCTTCCAGCTTACGCCAGCGTTGTCGGGTTTCGGGAAGCAACGGTTCTGGTTAGCCCTGTCGAGGGTCCTGACGGTGAATGACCGGCACACGGACTGCGCAGGACTTTTCGGGCGAGAGCTGCTGCAGCCCTCGCTGACGGGAGGGCTGAGGAAGCGCAACGCCTGTTTTCTGAGGCAGCTGTTCATGAGAGAGAGGCGCTGGCGTCGGTGCCCAGCGACAGGCCCAGAACCCGGAGTGTTCTCTCGGTCAGTGTGGCTTCACTGCTGTACAAGGGTCTGAGACTTGACGAAGCGGAGAAGGCGATCTTCGGCCTCCTTGGCAACAGGGGACTTGGAGTCCTGGGCCGAACGGGAGTTACGCGAGCTCCTGAACGTAGTTGCAGACGAGCGCTTGCTGATGACGAGACTTGCCCGTCGCTATTCGGGAGAGAGCATTACCGTCTCCCTTCGCGGCGGCGAGATTGGTGCGGGCCGCCCTGGACCTAATTCTGGAAAAGGCAAGCGGGTTCCGTGCTCTGCTCTATCGCGCCGCAGAATGGGTCGGCCAGTTTCCTATGCGGCACCAAGGGAGCTCCGCCCAGAGAGGTCCTAGAGCTTGCCCAAGCTCGGGCGACCGGGCCTCAGCGGGAAGTACAGGTTGGAGATCAGGCTGACCGAGCCCTTCAGCCCAATTGTTCGAACCTCCGCGGGTTGCACCTACGGAGCTTTCGGATCGCCTCTTCGACTTCCTTCGGTGTCTCTCCGTTGGAACGCCTGAGCAGGCTCGAAGCTGTGGTACCACAACCCGACTATCGCAAGGCGTTACTTCAACTCACCCGGAATATCGTTCCAAGGGGTAGACGGATCCAAGAGGTCGGCGTGTACCGCAAGAAGCTCGATCGTCTCGAGTCTGTTTATCTGACCGACGCTATACCGCCACGGATTCGGGCAGCGATCCCACGGGAAGACATTCCGGCGGAGGAGCAGACTGCTGTGTCGGGAACGCTTCGCGCGCTGCACTTGGACAAGAACTGGCTCGAACTCGCTCTAGAAGATGGGAGCCACATGACCTGCTACACCCTGCCCGAAATGCTGGATGATGTCGTTGGCCCGATGGTGAATCACCAGCTAGTCGTCACAGGGCGCAGGCGCCAGAGACGAGGCAGGGAACGCATGCTTGTGCAGGAGATGGAGTTGTCGACGCGGAATAAAGAGAGCAGCCTAACATCAGCATGCAGCGGACGGCGCTGCGCGCCGCCGCTGATGCCGCCCCGATAGGCAAATATAAAAACAGAAATAATTCGATAATCTTAAAAAGGGGGGGGTTCTTATGTCGGACGACGATTACACGTATCATAACTGCACGGCGACCTGTCCTCACGAGGTTTCTTCGGTTCTGCATCCGATGCCGGAAAAATGCGGAAAGAAATGTGATTGCCAGACAAAGAGCGACGGCTCTCATCCGGCTTTTCGCACAACTGTCCCGAGCACGGCAATTGGTGAAAGACCGCGACACAACAGGCTGAGGGGCAGCTTGATATGAGCAATAAGGAGTCAGATAAGGGATAGGTCTGGCATCATCGCGATATAGACTGATCTGAGCAACTTGTTAACGCTATCTTGATAAAATGTTAAGAATGCCTAACAAGCAAACGAGGGTTGAGGGGACGCAGAGGTTGAGGGGACGTTGTTCAATAGGGGAGGTTGAGGGGACGTTGGGGAGGTTGAGGGGACGTTGTTCAATATGTTCAAAATATGCTCGGGCAATTCAGCCCCGACAGGAAGAAAGCGATTCGCATCTACCACGAGTTCCTATCGGAGGGAAAAAACTGGGGCAGACGCCCTGAACTCGTGGGAGGAGTGGGAGCGTTGAGGGGACGGAGAAGGTTGAGGGGACGTGGAGGTTGAGGGGGACGTTGTTCAATAGGTTCAAAATATGTCTTGAAAAACCTTCTGCTCTATGGTAAGGGATGACCATGCCGCGACAAGCTCGATTCGACGCACCCGGAACCCTTCACCATGCCATGATTCGAGGCATCGAAGGCCGACGGATCTTTGAAGGGGACGAGGATCGCGAGCATTTCCTCTCTCGGGTGCGCATCTTGGTGAAGGAGACCCAAACCCGCATCCTGGCCTGGGCGATCCTGGACAATCATGTCCACCTGCTGCTCTTCAGCGGCAAGGAAGGGATTTCCACCTTCATGCGCAGGCTGTTGACGGGCTATGCAATCTGGTTTAACCGGAAGCATAGAAGGAGCGGTCATCTCTTTCAGAATCGATTCAAGTCCATCGTCTGCGAAAAAGACCCCTACTTGCTGGAGCTGGTCCGCTATATTCACCTGAATCCCCTGCGGGCCCAGGTGGTCAAAAGTGTGCAGGAGCTGGATCGCTACCCTTGGAGTGGCCACAGCGCCTTGGTGGGAAGGCATCCCAACGATTGGCAGGAAAAGGAATATGTGCTCGGGCAATTCAGCCCCGACCGGAAGAAAGCGATCCGCATCTACCACGAGTTCCTATCGGAGGGAAAAGACTGGGGCAGACGCCCTGAACTCGTGGGAGGAGGGCTGATCCGAAGCCTGGGGGGCTGGTCGCAGGTCCTGTCCCTCGGAAGGAAAAGGGGAGAGATAGAGCACGATGCCCGCATCCTGGGGAGTGGCGATTTCGTCCAGGCCGTGTTGCAGGAAGCGGAGGAAAAGATAGCACGGCAGATACGGTATCAGGGTGGGAACGACTCGGCTGCTGCAATCATCAAAAAGGCGTGCAAGGCAGAAGGCGTGAACGAACAGGAACTTCTGCGCGGTGGGCGAAGGAGGAAGGTGTCCCAGGTGAGGGCTCAGATCGCATGTCATCTGGCCCGAGAAATGGGACTTCCCATGGCCGAGATCGCCCGGAAGGTAGGCGTGGGGACATCAGCGATTGCGATGGCCATCCGAAAGGAAGAGGAAAGGGGATAAAAGTGATGATATTGAACAACGTCCCCTCCACCCGTCCCCTTCGCCCGTCCAACGTCCCCTCCACCCGTCCTTTAAACCGCGCCGCTGAGCTTTGTCGTTCGGCAGTGACCGAATCTATTCACACCCGTAAGGAGATTTTCTGCATTGGATATTCCACGGATCTTCAACATCACCGAAAGTGCTCACCGCATCCATAACCCGTTCACACCCGAAAAGCTCGCCACTCTCGGCGCGGCGCTGCGTCTGGAAACGGGAACCCGAGTGCTCGACCTCGGCAGCGGTTCGGGGGAGATGCTGTGCACCTGGGCACGCGATTACGGAGTCATCGGCACCGGCATCGACATGAGCCAGTTGTTCACCGAGCAAGCGAAACTCCGCGCTGAAAAACTCGGTGTCGCCGATCAAGTCAAGTTCATCCATGGCGATGCTGCCGGCTTCGTCTCTGACGAGAAGGCCGGTGTGGCAGCCTGTCTCGGTGCCACGTGGATCGCTGGGGGAGTCGTCGGCACCATCGAGCTTCTGGCGCAGAGCCTCCGCCCCGGAGGGATCATCCTCATCGGCGAGCCCTACTGGCGGCAGTTACCGCCGACGGAAGATGTTGCCAGGGGGTGTCTTGCCGGCTCAATCTCCGACTTTCTCCTGCTTCCAGAACTTCTCGCGTCTTTCGGCCACCTCGGCTACGACGTCGTGGAAATGGTTTTGGCAGACCAAGACAGCTGGGACAGATACGAGGCGGCCAAGTGGCTCACCATGCGCCGATGGCTTGAAGCCAATCCCGACGACGAGTTCGCGAAAGATGTTCGAGCCAAACTAACCTCGGAACCCGAGCGCTACGCCGCTTACACGCGTGAATACCTGGGCTGGGGCGTGTTCGCGCTGATGACGCGGTGATGAGGGGATTACCGGGCGACTCAGAAAGTGGGGAAAATCCAATCATGCCTAACAACTCATTCAAGCCGACGCCGCTTCGCGGCGCGGCTTAATTCAGGCGGCCAGATGAGGAAGGAAGACGGGAATGGGTGACTCTGGCATCGTGACCACGATCTCTGTGCTGGCGCTCCTTCTTGTCATCGCCGCTGTCGCGGCCTTCGTGGTCGCGTGGCGGGTTCGCAGCAGGGCTCTCCGCGCCATGGTCGGTGTTTCTCTTGCTGGCAAGCGCGTTTGCCTGTGGGGTTCTCTCCGCGCTGGCAGCGATGTCTGTTGCCGCTCTTGGCGTCGGCGCTCTGGTCTTAGCGGCCAGAAGAGTGGAGGAGCCGCATCCGGGGCGAAGGACCGCGGCGGAGCCGGAATGAGGAAGCCGAACCTCGGCGTGCATGGTAGGCTCGCAAGCTCGCCACCATGGGGAGACCGGGGACACATCCCATTTTTCTCAAGGCCTCGCGGAAGAGCCAGGATGAGGATCGAATACGAATAAATGGGATGTGTTCCCCTTTTTTAGCTACCGAGCAGTCGCCTTATTGGTCCGAATCATCTGGAAGGCCTCCGACGGATGCTCCCTCCTCTCTCCCACACAAGTCTTTCTGCCTCGGCCCATGGATCCTTGAAAAACTCGGGGTGGGCAAGAGCATTCATGCCCTTGACTTGACAGGAGAAAGAATCTACACTGCTCCCACAACAATCGGAACTCGATGTACGCCTTTATCCGGGTTGGGTCTCTTATGAAGACTGAACCTTCCACGACTCCTTTAGATCTCCAAGGGCTTGACGAGCTCATCCTGAAGGTCCTGTCCCGCGATCGATTTGGGTTAACCGTGGCTAAGATCCGCCGAGACCTTCCACCCGCCTATCGGGCCTCTGCCAAGCAGATAAATGCACGCCTAGACGTTCTTTTGGGAAAAGGCCTGATTCATGCCTGGCCTCCTTTCCATGAAACAGGTACCAAGCCAACTGCCCCGATTTTTTCTCTAGAACCTTTGGAACCATTGATTTCAGGCCAGATTGTCCAGTGGTTGAGCACCCAACCCCTTCCCCTTAGCGACGTCAAAAAACGACTTCCTGCACATGTCAGTAGGCATCTTGCTGTTTTCTTAGATCCTCTGTTGAAGAACAGAAAGGTTAAGCATCATCCTCCGCTCAAGGGAAAACGCCTGCTGAGTTTGATGGATCCGGATCCGGTTGGCTTTCTGGGTGCCGAACTCAAGAAGCTGTTCGCCAGGGGTATAAAGCTTGGTTTTTCGGGGGAGGCCGTCGCCCAGTCTGCCCAAAGGTATCTCAAAATCGAACAGCCTAAAGAAGTAGTCAGGAGCCCCGCGGAGATTGAAAAAATTATCTTCAA
This sequence comes from uncultured Methylomirabilota bacterium, assembly GCA_963718295.1. Lineage (GTDB taxonomy): Bacteria > Methylomirabilota > Methylomirabilia > CAVQYV01 > CAVQYV01 > CAVQYV01. The sequence continues at coordinate 423,874 of CAVQYV010000006.1, forward strand.
GGCAATGACCTTTCTCAAGCCTGCCGCAGCTCAAGGGGCCCTCGTCTATATTCCGGATCTCAGGCGAGCTCTCTGCGACATGTTCCCGGACAAGGATTCCTTTGACCGGGCAATCATCCATCTGGCAGAACTCGAAAAGGTTCAACTGCAGTCTCATTCTCTTCCTGCTGAACTCACGGATGAGGAAAAGGCTGCCATGATCGATAACGGCCGTAGCAGCTACTTCATGGCCGTTGGAATCCGAATGGAATAGATCGTGCCCAAGGCTCAACCAACCCCTATTGCCCTCTCAGATATCCCCAATCCCTTCCTTCAAGATCGGGTCGACTCTCCCTGGCAGGAATCGTTTCCAGATGTTCCAGAGATCAACAGAGGCGCCTCCCAGAGCATTCAGAATTCCATCACAGCCGTGTACCTGACCAACCAGTCCCGGGGACTCATCTTGCATGGAGAACCGGGGGCAGGGAAGACCCACCTGCTTCAGCGTCTTCGAGTTTTCACCCAGCGGGATCCAAGGACCTGGTTCATTTACATCCCACCGTTCCCTGGTCCCAATCGCTTCTGGCGTCACCTTCTGGAATGCTTCTTCTACGACATCTGTCAGCGATCCAAGCAGTCCAACGCCTCTCGACCTTTAGCCCCTGACGAGACCACAAAAGCAGAAGGCCCTGGACAGGGGCCCATTACTCAGATCGAAGAGGCCTTGACCCGCCATCTCGTAGAAAAACCCTTGGAGACCACCCAGGGCCTGGCACGCTGGTGGGCTGAGATCTGCATCAAGGATTTTCCTGGTGAACCTCTCTTCCGTAGACTCAAGCCTACATTCGACCAATTGACGGTACGATTCCGTCTTGACCCTGATGTGATGAAAGTACTTCGCCACTATCTCTCCTGGAATCATAGAGCCTCTGCCTATGCCTATCTGCTCGGGAGGGATCTGCCCGAAGAGGATCTCCAGTTGCTTGGCGTGAAGCAAAGCCTGGATGAGGAAGAACGGGCCAGGCAGGCCGTTCTCACCTTTTGTCGATTGGCAGGCCCGGCCTTTACGATCATTCTGGCCTTCGACCAAATCGAGGGGTTACAGCTTGTTCCCGAGGACTTCGATGGCCTTCGGACCTTCGCCAAGAATGCCGTCGATGTCATGTCCCAGTGTGGGAATCTCCTGATCCTCAGCGCCGTTCAAACGTATTTCCTTTCCGTGATCGAGAAAGCCATGCACGGATCTTACTATCAGCGAATCGCCCAGGATGAATCCGTTTTGGAAATCCTAAAAAGGGAATCCGCAAAGAGGCTGATTGCATATCGTCTGAACTTCCGGAAAGATCTCGCTGATCTTCGAAGTTCCGATTCGAGGCGCGGACTTCTTTGGCCCTTTGCACCCGAGGAAATCGAAAGGCTGATTCCGGTGGGGGGCCTGCCTGCCCGCGAGCTTATCCGGAAGGCAAGGCACCTTTTTGATGAGAAGAAGCAAGCTCCCGCTCCCCGGGCCGGGTCTCTCGCTGGACGCTGGGAGGAGGAGTTTGAGCGAGAGCTTAGCCGCCCTGTCACGCGGGTGGATGAGGGCGTATATGAAGACGGCTTACTGAAGCTCCTGCAAATCAAGCCTCCCAAGGGATGGCGCGTCCATCGAGGCAGGGAGAGGGACCTGCACGCCATTTTGGAAGGGGACAGTGAAAAGGTCGGAATCAGTATATCCAACTCGGAAAACATGACCAGCCTTGCCCACCAGCTGAGGCGCCTGCTGGACTTGATGGAAAAAAAGAGCGTGAGCAGGTTGATCTTCATAAGGGATAGGCGATTGCCTATCTCGGCTAAAGCGACTGTGACTCACCAAAGGCTTCAAGAGTTCGCCAAGACAGGAGGGCAGGTGATTCGGCCTCCAGCGGAGGCTTATGCGGCCCTTGAAGTACTCCAACAGCTTTGGAACAAGGCGGCTGAGAATGATCTGACGGTGGGCGATTCCAACGTATCTATGGGGGAACTGAAGAGATGGCTGGCTGAAAATACTCCACGGCCTTTGCAGGAGTTCATCGACGAGGTCTGCAAGGAGACGGCGGAGCCTCCTGCGGTTGACACCGGGGATCGTCTGCTGGAAATCCTGAGAGGCCGGTGGATCATTCCCTTAAATGAAACAGCGCAATATTTGGCTCTGCCCGAAGCCCTTCTGCGCCGCATTGTGGTTGAGACGGGGGAGGTAGTGGGATTCCTTGCCGGACCTCCGGCGGTCATCTTTTTGCTTCCTGATGCGATGAGCCGTTCATAAGGATAAGCAATGCCATTGATTCTCACGGTCAGCGAAGTCCGCAGGGCGATCTATCTCGCTGCCGGGGGTCGGGAATCCTCCGGCCCCGGAGAGGCATCGAATCCCTTGTTGGGAAATCTCTTCCATAAGACCTTTCGACTTCTGACTGGCCCCGATCCCACCTTTAATCTCGTTCGTCCGTTGGAACGGGCAGATCGGGCTCTGGCCTCCTGGGAAGCGCAGCTCATCGAACACGCCTACCTCTGGTGCGTAGGCCCTCAGTTGGTGAGACACCAGGGCGAACTGCAATACTCCTCCCAGGAGGTACTCACCTACTGGGGGGCGGTAGAGAACCTCTGCAGGTGGCTCTGCAATGCGCTTCTTGAGCTCAGCCAGCCGTCTCAGGCCATTGAAGAGTTGCGAGCGTTCATCTTCGCCGACAACGAATTGGACTGCGAAGCCGCGCTGTCCGATCCCTCCTGGAAGGATACTGTAATCCTCCAAGGCCGAGTGGATGCGGTGCTCCGCCAGCCCGGCACCGGTCGGCTCTGTGCCGTGGAGCTCAAGCTGGGTCAAACCAGTCCACAGGCGGATCTCGCCCAGGCGTGCCTCTATCATTTGCTCCTGGCGAATCGCAAGCCCGCAGCAGACGTCCAGGATCTGGCCCTGTGGACCTTTCGACCGGAGGCGCATGAGCGTGTCTGGAAGGCATCGGAGCTTGTGGAGGCGCAGGCTCAACTTAAAGATTTAGTCGGCCAATTGGCGGGGGCCAAGAGCCAGGAGCCAAAAGAAGCCAGGCATCCAATTCCCGGCGTGGAACGGCAGCGGGAGGGAGAATTAAAAGAAATGGCCCATCGTCTTGTCAAGGCATTCCAAGAATTCAGGGCCCCCATTCAATTGGAAGGTCAACCGCTTGTGGGCCCAGCGTTCCATCGCTTCCTGGCCAAGCCAGCGCAAAGGGTTCCGGCTTCGAAAATCCTCAGCATGGCCACGACGATCTGGCCGCGACTGCGCGATTTAGGTGTCCAGGAGCCGCCGCAAATCGCCATTGAGCGAGGGCTAATCACGATCGATGTTCAGCGGCCCGATCGTCAAGTCGTCTACTGGAATTCCCACTTGGCTAAATTGTCTGGCGACCCCCCACAGGGAGTCTCCCGTTTTCCTGTGGGGATCGACATAGAAGGGAATTGGAGGTACGCTGACCTTGCCGAGCCCGAAGATTCCCATTTCCTTGTTGCCGGAACCACGGGGAGCGGCAAGACCGAATGGCTAAAGATGGTAGCCGGAAGCCTTTGTGTCGCCAACACGCCTGCCACGCTCGCCCTGCTCCTTATCGACCCCAAACGCACTGCCTTTTCTATCCTGGCCGGCTCACCGTTTCTCAAAAGGCCAATCGTCTATCCGTCCGATGAGGATATCCTCTCAGTGTTGGATGCTTTGATTGAGGGAATGGAGACCCGTTTCAGCCTGTTTGAAGGCATTCAAGACTTGAGGCAATACAATGCCACTCGGCCCCATCCGCTTCCCAGGATCATTTGCATCTGTGATGAATACGCTGATCTGATATTGGCGGATTCCAAAAGAGGGAAAGAGGTGGAGCGGAGAATTGCTCGAATTGGCGCCAAGGGCCGTTCGGCGGGAATTCACCTGATTCTGGCCACCCAGAAGCCCAGCAGGGACGTGGTCAAAGGAGTGATCAAGGCGAATCTCAACGCCCGGGTGGCGCTCAAGGTGAATGAGAGGATCGACTCCCGGATCATCCTGGATCAAGGCGGGGCAGAAACCTTATTGGGGAAGGGCGATCTGCTCTTCCGAGACCTCGGCCCCGCGATTCGGCTCCAATCCCCCCTCATTAGAGACGAGGACCTCAGGCACGCCGCAAAGTGCTGACCAAATTGCACTTGCACTGCGGGCTCTCGGATTCCCAGGGCTGGGTGATTGGAGGTTACCTCTTTTCGGGAAGGGAAACTTGGGGGGGAGACCAGGGACACACCCCATTTTTCTCAGGGCCTCGCGGAAGAGCCAGGATGAACATCCAATAGGAATAAATGGGATGTGTCCCCCTTTTTGCCCACCCCTTTTTGCCCAACGCTACGCCGGTTCCGTTGCACTCCACCGGCGAGGTTGAGGCGGGACGTTAGGCACAGCATAGGCACTGATACCGCAACTCGTCGGGGGGGGGCGCGTCATGAAACGGTTTGCCGTCCTTGTGAGCCTGGTGGCCTGCGTCTGCCTGTTGGCCGGCTGTGGAACGGCGGTCCCAGACGTCAAGGGTATGACTCTAGAGCAGGCGAGTGGCGCCCTCGAATCGGCCGGGTTCAAGACAGCTGCGTTGTCCTACGACGAGGCCGCTGTCGGAGCTACCGGGGCCGTCGTCCTTCAGGATCCGGTGGCGGGAGGTCGCGCCGACGCCGGCAGTCTGGTCTCTCTGACGGTGGCCGGCCCTCCGCCCGTTCGGACGCCGGAGTTGGTTGGGCTGACGAGCAGTGAGGCTTCGGCCGCGCTCGGAGCGATCGGCTTGGTTCTTGGCGACACAACGCGGGTGTTCAGTGGCACGGTGCCAGCGGGTCATGTTGTCTCACAGCTGCCGGAGGTGGGGCAGGAGGTTCCCAAGGGGTCGCGGGTCGCCTTGGTGGTAAGCAAGGGGCCGGGGCCGGAGCCAGTGGCCGTTCCCCCGGTCAAAGGGGAGTCGGAGTCCAAGGCCAAGTCGAAGCTGAAGGCTGCAGGATTCAAGGTGAGCGTATCGAGGCGCAACGATGATGCCAAGAAGGGTACGGTCATAGGGCAGAAGCCGTCTAAGGGGAACGCCCTGCCGGGGTCGACGGTGCGTATCACTGTGTCCAGCGGCGTGGCGATGGTCCGCGTCCCCAACATCACCGGCATGATGGACCCTGATCCCGTGATTCGGCGAGCTGGCCTCATCCCCAAGGGAATCGCGATTCACGGTCCAATCGAATCGGACGCCCGCGGCATCGGTGAGGCGTATCGGCAGCGGCCTCGCGCTGGCAGTCTGGTACCGAAGGGCACGGCCGTCACCTACCACTTCTGGTGGGAAATGGGCTAGCTTGCCTGCCTCACCCTTATAAGGCCTCCGATGTCAAGAGGGGAAAGTACTCCCGCACGAAAAAAGAGATAATGATTTTTCGTTCAAGCGTATAACGAGTCTTTTGCCTGTTGGCAGTCGTTCCAACTTGATTTCAGTGCGGGTGCAAGAGCAGGTCCTGCACCAAACACTTATAGAGGTTCCATCCCGCCTGAGGCGGGACTGCAGAGAGAAGAGATATTCTCCCTGCGACCTAGAAACGATGACGTGCCCTCGTGCCGTCCTATTCAAAACGTCGGGGTGAGCAGGAATGCTCCCCAGTTAGATCCAGGTTCGGGTGAGGGGCAGAACCTGACCAACATGGCATTAGTATGAGGAGCGGGACGGACCGCCAATCAACGCGATGGGCTACCGGGCAATAGTGGGCATACCATCCAATGGGCATTCTGAGATGCATGGGTTTTCTTGACCCTGATGGGATGCAGGTGCATGCTCCAGCCCTGAAAGGGTCCAGTTAGGCGTCAGGCTGATCCATCCCCTCCAATCGTTAGAGACCGAGGAACTTTTTTTGGTTAAAAGCCTCCTTGTTTTTGAGCATGAAATAGACGGCACGCCCGAGCTTGTGGGCCAGGATCGAGAGGGCCTTGGCTTTGCCGTGTTTACGGGAAAGCCTTTCGAGATACTTTTTGCCGGGCTCGTTGCCTTTGAGGAAGAGGACGGCGGCCTCGGAGAAGGCCCACTTGAGATGGGCGTTGCCGATCTTCTTACCGTTGGTGCCGTATTTTTTCCCGTTGGATTCTTTGATGCATCTTGACCAGACGGCTGTAGGAGACGAAATCCTGGACCGGGGGAAAGCGCTCGATGGATTCGATCTCGTAGAGGATGACCAGGGCCAGGATTCTGCCGACCCCGGGAATGGTTTGAAGCAGGGCATAGGATCGGAGATCGTGTTCTTTGGCAGAAGCGATGATATCATGTTCCAGTTGGGTCAGGAGGCGATCATAGGCTTCGATCATCACCAGGTTGGCGGCAATGCTCTTTTGGACAGAGGGGTCATCAAACCGCTCGACGATGCCTTCTCGGTTTTGCGGTTTGGCAATACATCCCAGGGGGTCGGGTAAGGTTATACTGGCTTCGGGTGTTCTGGATATGGGCAAAGAGCTCGGCCCGTTTTCTCATGAAGTGATTTCTTCGTCTGAGGAGATCCCGGGTGGCGCGCATCCTGGCGGGATAGACATAGGCCTGAGGGAGCATGCCGCCTCTGAGCAAGGTAGCGATCTTATGGGAGTCGATCTTATCGTTTTTGGCTTTTCCTCCGTGGATGGCTTTCATGTAGAGGGCGTGACCGAGGACGAAGGGAATGTTCTCTTGGATGCAGAGGTCAGCGATCCAGTACCAGGTGAACATGCATTCGACAGCGACCACGATGTCCTCCCGGAAGGGCGCTAAGATGCGGAGAAGAGATTCCGGGTCAGTTTTGATGTTTTGGTGAAGGCGTATTTGCCTTCGGCATCGAGGATACAGACGTACATCTTTTTGGGTATGAAGATCGATTCCACAATAGTATTTGTGCTGCTTGGTGTAAAATCTCATATGGCTTCCTCCTTTGGCTTAAAATGTTTTCTGCTCCAAGAGGCATTTTAACATGCCTTAGGAGGAGGCCTTAAATAGTATCAAGGCAGTCCAGCGGACGGCTTTTCCGCTGCGCTTCAAAGCTGCCGGTGAGTTTGGTCGTTCGGCGAGGGAATGAATGACGAAGGATATTCCACAAACAACACCACGGGTTCTTTTGCGCGATGAAGCACGCGGGAAGTGGTTGGACTTCAAGTCGCCCTGTCAGATATTGACAACCCGGCGAATTCAGGAGGTACTACCGCTTGTCCGGCAGATGGAGGAGGCAACCCGGCGAGATGGACTGTATGCAGCGGGTTTCATCTCCTACGAAGCCGCCCCCGCTTTTGATCCGTCTCTGTCTGTCAAGGATGATGGGGCGTTTCCCCTTCTCTGGTTTGGGCTGTTTGAACAAGTCGACGAGATCACCCTGCTGCCCAATAACAAGGAAGCAGTTCCTTCTGTACCATGGGAACCGTCCGTGACGCCAGAGGAGTATCGGCGCTGTCTTCTTGCAATACGGAGGTTTATTCGCGACGGGGACACCTATCAAGTCAATTTCACCTACCGACTTCGCGCAAGGATGGATGTCGCCCCCTGGCACTTATTTGTTCACCTCGCCGGAGATGCAGAGGCGCCCTTCGCCGCTTTCGTGGACACGGGGGATTGGGCTGTTTGTAGCGCCTCGCCGGAGCTTTTCCTGCGGATCGAGGGCGAAAGAATCGAGTCGCGTCCCATGAAAGGAACGGCTGCACGGGGGTTGTGGTTCGAGGATGACCAGGCAAAGAGGGCAACCCTCTGGAGTTCCGAGAAGGAACGAGCAGAGAACGTGATGATTGTGGACATGGTCCGCAATGATCTTGGGCGTGTGGCGCTTTGTGGTAGCGTCCATGTTTCTTCCTTGTTCGAAGTCGAAAAATATCCGACCGTGTGGCAGATGACATCCACGGTTTGTGCTCGGACGCGTGAACCGTTGGATCGAATACTCGAGGCTGCTTTTCCTCCTGCATCCATCACCGGCGCACCGAAGTGCCGCACGATGGAGATTATAGCGGAGTTGGAATCATCCCCGCGGCGCATCTATACCGGCACAATTGGCTTCGTGACTCCCAGACGCCGCGCCCAGTTCAATGTCGCCATTCGTACCGTCTTGCTGCACAAAGCAAGCGGACGTGCGGAATACGGCGTCGGGGGCGGTATTGTCTGGGACTCCACACCAGCGGGTGAATACGAAGAGTGCCTGACAAAAACAAGGGTGCTGAGCCCCATGACGCGTGATTACGATCTTCTTGAAACGATGTTGTGGTCTCCCTGTAGCGGATACTCGCTTATAGAGTACCACATGAAGCGTCTCGCTCAATCAGCGGACTACTTCGGCTTCCAGGTAGACTTTCGTCGACTACAGGACAAGTTGACGAGCGTCGCGGCTGGTCTGCCTTCGCGGCCACACCGCCTCCGTTTGCTTGTCTCCCGTCGGGGGGGCATCCGCTGCGAGGCAACTCCCCTCGAATCGGCCTCGATGCACTTTGGCGATGTTGTTCTGGCCAAAAGTTCGGTCGACACCGGCGACATTTTTTTGTACCATAAGACGACCCGCCGCCACGTCTACGAGGATGCTGTCAGGATGTGTCCGGGAAGCGACGATGTTCTATTGTTCAACGAAGCGGGACAGGTTACCGAGTCCACCACGGCAAATGTGGCGGTTGAGATTGACGGTGTACTGTGCACGCCCCCCGTGCGATGTGGACTACTGCCAGGTACACAGCGAGCTTGGCTGCTCGACCATGCCCAATTGCAGGAAAGAGTCATTAGCGTTCAAGAGGCGCTCAGCAGTCCGAACATCTTCCTCCTGAACTCCGTCAGAGGGATGCAAAAGGTTCAGATTCGTGTGGCAGAAGAATGAAGGACGCCGAACAAAAGGACGCACCGGCCGGTCGGGCGCTTGGCTGTGGCGGACGATGGCTCGTGTTGGCGTCCGCCCGCAGGTGATGCACAGCGTTCGGCAGACCAGAAGGAGGATGCATGACCACGCAGCGTGATCCACGGGAGGTCATGATCACCGGTGCGCAGGAGTTGCAGGAAGTCCTGAATCCGCATGGTTTCCTGTTTGCGCTCCAGGACGAAGGGCGGAGTAGCGGCGGTCACTTTGCCTCAGCGAAGTTCACGCGCGGCGACCGGGTCTTGGAGCTGCACTTTCGCTGGTCTCTGGGCTTAGTTTCGTATGCAGTCGGATCCCACAGGCTGGAGCATGCTGAGTACGTGCGTGCCATGCTGGCTATAGGCTTGACCGAAGAACAGGCATATCCTGGATTCTCCGACGACCCTCTCGACGGCTTCAGGCACCTCAAACAAGATCTCGTCCATTTCGGCGGTCGGTTCCTTAACGGCACCGACGCTGAATTCCAGCAATTGGTGAGGTGGGTAGCCGAGAATCCGCGGAAGACTGGTATCGGAGCGACTTGAAGGGGTGTGGGGCTGCCGAACAAGCGCATGCACCTGACGGTCGGGCGCCTGGCTGTGGCGGACGATGGCTCGTGTTGGCGTCCGCCCGCAGGTGATGCAAAGCGTTAGGCGGCACTTAGTCTGATGATACGACGACGGTACTTCTTGCGTGGTCTGTACGTCGCGGGCGGCATTGTTCTGTGCATCGCGATCGTCCTTCTCGTGCAGATCGGCTTTTCCTACGATGGCAAGTGCGGCGGCTTTCTCCCAGCGTTGGCGGGACCTAGGCCATGCTCATTCTGGGAGTATATGGTTGGAAATGCGCTTCTGTTCGCCTTGCTACTGGGGGCTACGTATTGGCCGCTCGTGCTGGCGTTTCTGTTCTTGCCGCCATTTGTGGGCTATTTGCTTGATCGGCGAGCAAAGGGCCATGCCGCCTAACCCGGCGTTCGAGCGGACCCCCGGGATGCGCAGTTCTTCTTCCGGACGTCGGTGGCCGCGCCCCGCTCAACTTGGACGTTAGCTGGCCACGGGTCTAGCCGAGGCGACCACACTCCAGGTCGGCCTCTTCCTCTACACTTGGCGGGTACGAATGAGGATTAGAAGCGCGCCGCAGGGGAACCGACTCAGAACACTCCTCCCCGGCGCACAGTTCGGAGGGAATAATATGAAGCAACTACTAGCCGTGACGGCGGTGCTTGAAGCCGGGACGGGCCTTGCGCTTGTGGCGCTCCCATCGCCATTGGCGAAACTCCTGCTCGGTTCACCGCTCGCCTCACCTGTTGCATTGACGGTCGCACGCGTTGCCGGCGTAGCATTGCTCGCACTCGCTCTCGCCTGCTGGCGCGCCCGTCACGACGGGCAGAGCATTGCTGCGAGAGGCCTCGTTGGCGCGATGGTGCTTCACAACGCTGGCATCTTCACCCTCCTCGTGTATGCGGGCACGGCTCTAGGACTGTCCGCCATCGGTCTCTGGCCGACCGTTCTGGTTCACGCGACCATGAGCGTTTGGTGCGCCGCAAGTCTCCGGAAGAAGTAGCCTTGATCGCACCGCCCCGACACATAGAGGGCGTCGTACTGAAGTTTCGCATTGCACACTCCGCTACACCACCGAGACGGCCTTTCGCACCGGTTGGCCCGGGCTCACATTCCGGGGCCAGCTAACCCCGTGCTCCAGCGGACTCGCTCGCGCTCGCCGCTAAGCACCATTCGTTGGACGGCTCAACACAAACTGACATGCAAGAACGATGATGAAAGATGTCGCACGAAAATTATGTCTCCCGCACACCCCGTCTATTGAAAAGTTTTGACCGAGCGATTTCTCTGATTAAGCCAGTCTTGATTGCACGCTACGGAGAAGAATCTAATGCGTTGATACAAGCGTCACGTCAAAAGTACTGTGACCTCATCCCTCAAATTCCTTATGTCGGTGAAAACAATCCTCTGGTTGAGGTGTTCTATTTGCCAGCTAGTCGGCACCTAGGAATATACAAAGCATTTCAAGAACATGGCAAGACGGTCGAAGAAGTAGGACAGCTAGTGTACGAAATTGGTGAAGCGGAACTCAAAGCAATCCCAGGCTTTGTGCGTCGAGCTGTTAGAATTGTGTGGTTTTCTCGATGGTTCACTACACGATTACAGAAACGAGCGGCACTATCCCAGGAGCGCAAGTATCCAAGTGGTTATGTTGTTGCTTATCTACAAGGGGACGGGGAAGAGTTCGACTATGAATTCGACTATATCGAGTGTGCGGTCTATAATTTTTTCCGACAACAAGGTGCGGCAGAGTTGGTTCCTTATCTTTGTGCCATCGACAAGATCGCCAGCGAGTTAATGGGATGGGGATTGCGCCGAACAATGACTCTAGCCGATGGTGGTGCGAAGTGCGATTTTCGATTCAAAAAGGATGGTAAGACTTGCGTGACAATACCGCAATCGTTGAGAAAGGTGTATAAATAAAGAAACAACGCCGCCCAACAACGGCATGAACCCGACTTGCTCCTCGCTTTGCTCGTCGCAAGCGGGTTATGCCGAGCGGAGAGTCGGCTCGCCTTCGCCCGCGCGGCTGATCCGCCGCCCCGTTAGCCCTGCACAAGGAGGCCATATGAAAACCATCGAATTATCGACATGCTTTATTACAAAAGATGTAGATGCCTGCCGCGAATTCTATCAGCGCCATTTATCGGCACAGGCTGTTTTTGATTGCGGCTGGTATGTCAATTTACGCATTGGTGGTCATGGACCATCCATTCAGTTCATGCAACCGCAAGGTGAGATGCCAACCTTTAATGGCACAGGAATCATGCTCAATTTCAAAGTCGATGATGTTGATTCAGAACACACAAGGCTAATGGGAGCGGGCCTGCAAACTGCAATGCCATTGGAAGATCACCCGTGGGGGGATCGGGGGTTTTCTGTTATCGACCCAATTGGGAATTCAGTTTACATATATTCAGATCGTGAGCCGTCAGATGAATTCAAACAATACTACAAGGGCTAACAAGGCACTCCACCGGACGGCAATTCCGCTGCGCTCCATTGCCGCCGGTGAGCTTGGTCGTTA
>CAVQYV010000007.1:0-122291 GCA_963718295.1 uncultured Methylomirabilota bacterium
CTCCTCTGCTACGCATCAAACCCAACTTCCGCCTTTTCGAGGAACCCTCATCTCCATCATCCTGCCGGAGATCCATCCCTAAAAGCCTCGAAGGGTCTCATAGCCCTCCCCCCCCAAGGCTCCTGGAAGTCCCTGCAAAAAATCGCAACAATTTGAAGAATAATACTTGACAATCAGGATTGGTGATATTAAATTGTCTTCAATTGAAAGCATTGAAGACGATGGACCTTGCTTTTTGTCTATTATCCACGCCAGTTGCGGGTGATCAGTCAATGTTGAGTTTCTACTGCTTGTAGACTTATCGGGATGGAATGATTCGATCTTTTTGCCGCGGATCTCTGATGCGACTCGAGAGCGAGAGCGCGGTATAGCGGTGATTTGGGGGCGGAATTGAGGAAGCGGGTTTTCTCGGTGCGAGAGATCATGAAAGAGTTTCTGAGCAACGGGTCTCGCAGTCTGGTCACGCGAGACACGGGGAAAGGAATGCGCGAGGCCCTGGAGGAGAGATTGCAGGCAGAGCCGGAAGAGGTGGTTGCCATACTGGATTTCAAGGCAGTGGGGATCCTGGATTACTCCTGCGCCGATGAAATTGTGGCCAAACCCATTTCCGGTCTCAACGCCGGTGAGTATGGAATCCGATATCTGATCGTGAGAGGGCTCAACTCGACCCAGAGAGAGAATATCAAGGTGGCCCTGGAACGGAAGCATCTCGCAGCCCTTTTCCTGCATAAGGATAAGAGCTGGGAGATCCTGGGAGTCCTGAATAACTACCTCAAGGAAACCCTGAATAAGGTGATGCGAGAAGGAAGGATTACGGCCCGCGATCTCGCCGAAGCCGAGGATCTGGAGATCAATACCAGCGGCACTCGACTGGCGAACCTCTACAAAATCCAATTGGTGAGGCGCAGGGAAGAGTTGTTGAGCGAGGGGGGCCGGCAATTCGTCTATGAGTCCTTTGCTATGACCGACCCTTACCGTTTCATCGCCGATTTTCATGTGCATTCGAAATACAGTCGGGCCACCAGCCGGGATATGCAGCCTGAAACCCTGGCCAAATGGTGCGAGATCAAAGGGATCAAGGTGCTGGGAACGGGGGATTTCACGCATCCTACTCATTTCGCAGAGTTGAAAGCCAAGTTGGAGCCGCAAGCGAATGGTCTGCTGAGCCTGGTCGAGGGCGACTCCCGCACCTATTTTGTTTTCACTGCGGAGGTGAGCAATATCTATTCCGAGGGAGGCCGATCCGCAAGATTCACACCCTGATCATGGCCCCCGATTTTGAGACGGTGGAAAGGATCAATGCCCGATTGGGGAAAATGGGGAGGCTCTCCTCCGATGGGCGCCCCATCTTCGGCTTCCCGGTGAGGGACCTGGCAAAGGTGATTCTGGACATATCAGAGGACTGCCTCATCATTCCCGCCCATGCCTGGACCCCCTGGTTTTCCATCTTCGGGGCCAATTCCGGCTTTGATTCCCTGGAGGAGTGCTTCGGGGAGGAATCGAAGTCCATCTGCGCGATCGAAACGGGCCTTTCCTCGGATCCGGAGATGAACTGGCGCCTTTCCGCCCTCGATTCGATCACCCTGATCTCGAACTCCGATGCCCATTCTCCGAACCGAATTGGACGGGAGGCCAACGTATTCTCCGGGGAGCCGAATTACCGGGAGATCGTGGACGCGATCCGGAGGAAGGATCGGGGCAAGTTCCTCTTCACCATCGAGTTCTATCCGGAGGAGGGGAAGTATCATTACGACGGGCATCGTGCCTGCGGAGTGATTTTCTCTCCCGCACAGACGCTGAGCCATCATTACCTTTGTCCCGTATGCAAGAAAAAGCTGACCGTGGGAGTGTTGCATCGGGTGGAGTCCCTGGCGGACCGCCCTTCAGGGACCATGCCGCCGGGGGCCATCCCATCCGTCCATATGGTTCCTTTGGAGGAGATCATTGCCCGGACGCTCGATCAAGGGGTCGAGACGGCAGCGGTGGAGCGGGAGTATCAGAGGATGATCTCTCGGGGTGGATCGGAATTCAATATCCTCCTGGATCTATCCCCCGTGGATTTGGAGGGCTTTTGCAGCCCCAAGATCCTGGAAGGGATCCTGCGGGTAAGGGAGGGCAGGCTCCGGATCGTTCCTGGCCATGACGGGGTTTATGGGAAGATCGAGATCTTCGACGAGTCGGAAGAAGGGGCTGAGGCAGTCTCCTCCGGTGAAGGAGACCGGCGGCAGATGACTCTTTTCGGATCGTAAAGGCCATATTCGGCAATGAAAGGATGAGGCTGGACCCCGATGACAATCCCAATGGAACAACATTACAAGGAATCGCAGATCGGTGGTGTGGGCCTGTTGGAGTTGCGGGGAAGGGAGAGCAAATTGGCGGCCTTTGACGCGATTACCTTCGATTACTGGCAAACCCTCGTTCAGGATACCCCGGAGGGTTTGAGGAGAGGCCGGGAGATACGGACGGAGGGCGTGAGAAAGGTCCTGGACGCCAGGGGGGTCCACCTTTCCGATGGGGAGATCGATCGGGCCTATGATGAGTCCGGCCAACGAATCATGCGGATCTGGGCCCGGGACGAGGACATCAGCCCCACCGAACAGGTACTGATCTTCCTCCAATGCCTCGATTTGAATTCTTCAAACCTTCTGGGAGAGGAGATTTTGGAGGAGCTGGAGCTGGCTTATTCCACCCCTCTACTTCAGGCCCCTCCCATGCTCTGCCTTGGGGCCAGGGAGATCCTGCTGCGGGTTCAGCAATCGGGATGCCGCATTGGCCTGATCTCCAATACGGGACGGACCCCGGGCTATGTATTGAGGCAGGTGCTGGAACGCTTCGAAGTCCTCTCCTTCTTCGATGTGCTTACCTTCTCCGACGAGCGCAGGGTGCGAAAGCCGCATCCGAGGATCTTCCTCCACCATCTCGAGGAGCAGGGGGTCAGGCCAGAGCGGGCCTTGCACGTGGGAGATGACCTGCGGTGCGACGTGGGCGGCGCCAAAGGGGTAGGGATGCGGGCGATCCATCTGGACAGGGACGAGGAGAAGAGGACGGATGTGCAGGCCGACGGGATCGTCGAGGACCTCACGCAATTGCATGACATCATCCAACGGCTGGAGAGACATGGATGATCTGCCCGCCCGAGGGGATGGGACGTCCCCCGGGGAGGAGCCCATCGGAGAAAGAACAAATGGGGATGGACCGCGATCGGTTTCATCAGCTGGTAGCGGAGGCGGTGAGGGGTCTTCCGAAGGTATTTCGTGGGAAAATGGAAAATGTGGAGATCCTGGTGGAGGACTGGCCTCCGGAACGTTCCCGGGGAGGGCGGAGAGGCAGACGGAACGGCACCCTGCTGGGTTTGTATCACGGTTATCCGCTCCGGGAACGGGGAGCCTGGTACGGGAACGTGCTCCCTGATCAGATCGTGATCTACCAGGGTCCGATTGAGAAGTCCTGTCAGAGTGAGGAGGAGATTCGAGAGCGAGTGAGGGAGGTCGTCCTCCACGAGGTCGGCCATTACTTCGGATTGGAAGAAGAGGAGCTGAGGGCGATAGAGGAGGAGTAGCAGGATCAAAGCAGGAAGAAACGGAGCCGGGCGAATACGGGGGGTGTGGCAGTTGGGATCCCGGGATCGGCACCAGGGAAAGGAGGTGAGAACAGGTGGCCACCAAAAAGCCAGCGGCTAAGAAGACTGCAGCCAAGACTAAGACCAGCAAGACCACGAAGACCAAGAAGTCCAAGTAGGGGTTCTGTCATAAGGTCGGGGGTCCAGATGTCCCCCGGCTGGCCTCATACAATTTGTTTATATTTTGTTTATATTGTCTATAACCTCGTTAACTTCTATGACTTCTGTTCGTGCCGACGCCCATGGCGATTACCGGAGTAGCAGGCAGGGTCCCTATGACGGGATCTGCAATTAGCCGAGATGAGAGACCTCAAGTCGTTGTCGTCCCAAGATCTCTCAGAGCTGACGTCTCGGTGGGGACATCCAGGGTATCGAGTCAACCAGATCAGACAATGGTTGTATCAGAAGCGCATCCGCGAATTCTCGGAAATGAGCAATCTCCCCCTGGCCCTTCGGCAAAGGCTGGCGGAGGAGTTTTACATTGGATTCCTCAAGATCGTGCACCGAGAGGAGTCGGTCGATGGCACCCGGAAGTTCTTGATCGAGTTGGAGGATGGAAGGCGAATCGAGAGCGTGCTCATCCGGGATGAGGACCGCCTGACGGCCTGCATCTCCAGCCAGGTGGGTTGCCCCTTGGGCTGCGAATTCTGTCGCACCGGCAGGAATGGCTATGAACGGGACCTCTTGGGGTTCGAGATCGCGGGGCAGGTGCTGGCGCTGCAGGATGAGTTGGGAGAAGGGGAGAGGATCACCAATCTGGTCTTTATGGGAATGGGAGAGCCCCTCCTGAATCTGCAGGAACTCAGGGAGGCATTAGACCTGTTCTCGGCCGGAGAAGGGCTGGGCTTCTCACCTCGGAGGGTGACGGTTTCTACGGTGGGAGTGGTCCCGGCCATGAGAGAGATGGGGAGTTGGGGACTGAAAGTGAAGTTGGCCGTCTCCCTGAACGCAGCCGATGAAAAGACTCGTTCTCGCCTGATGCCCATCGATCGAAGGTTTCCCCTCTCTGCCTTGATACCCGCCTGCAAGGCCTTTCCTCTGCCCAAAGGACAGAGGATCACCTTTGAGTATGTGTTGATAGACGGCGTGAACGATCGATTCCAGGATGCCCAGGCCTTGGTCCGGCTCCTGCGGGGATTGCCCTGCAAGGTCAACCTCATACCCTTCAACGAGTGGGCCGGCTGTGCCTTCCGCCCTCCTTGTCCCGGGAAGGTGGAGGCCTTCCAGCAAGTCCTCCTCGATCACCACTACACCGCCCTGATGCGCAAGAGCAAGGGGGCGGACATCTCTGCGGCCTGCGGCCTCCTGACGGGTTCTTCTCCGGGCAACTGATCGTGCCCATCCATCTCTCTCTTGAAAACGAATCGAAGGCGATGAAGCCCCGGGATCTCTTTCTGTCGGCGATCGGGGGAAGATCGCCGGGTCGCACCCCGGTGGGCAGTCCCACCTCCGTGGCCACGGTAGAGCAGATGGAGGCGATGGGCGCCCGATTTCCCGAGGTCCACCAGGATGGACCCAAGATGGCTCGCCTGGCTGCTGGCGCGTACGAGATCCTGGGCTACGATGCCATCATGCCCGTATTCAGCGTAACCCAGGAGGCGGCGGCCATGGGCTGCGAGATGGATTGGGGGGCAGAGGACCAGATGCCCACAGCGAGGAGCCACCCTTTTCCCGATCCCTCCTCTGTCCGCATCCCCCAAGACCTCCTGACAAGGCCCTCGATCGCCGCGGTCCTCGAGGCGATCCGCATACTGAAAAGGGAATACGGGAGCGAAGTGGCCATCATCGGGAAGGTGATGGGACCCTGGACCCTCTCCTATCACCTCCACGGCCTTCAAGAATTCCTCACGGAGACCATTACCGCCCCCGAGGCGGTGCACGGCTTCCTGCATGCCTTGAAGGAGGTGACCCTCCGCTTTGGCCAAGCCCAGTTGGAGGCGGGGGCTGATCTTTTGTGCCTGGCAGACCACGCCACGGGAGACCTGGTGAGTGCGGAATGTTACCGGGAATTCCTTCTGCCGGTGCATCAGGAAATTGCGGGAAAGCTCACCTGTCCCATCATCCTTCATATCTGCGGGGACACGACCAACCGCCTCGAATACATTGCCCAGACCGGTTTTTCCGCATTCCACTTCGATTCCAAGGTGAAGGCCAACATAGCGCGGGGCATTGTGGGGAAGAGAATCGCCCTGGTGGGCAATATCAACAATCCGGAGACCCTGCTCTCGGGCTCCGAGGAGGCCGTCAGGGTAGAGGCCGGCAATGCCCTGAGAGATGGTGTCGATGTGTTGGCCCCTGAATGCGCAGTTCCCCTGCGGACGTCGGTCCGCAACCTCAAGATCCTGTCCGAGCTGGTCAGGCAGGAGGAGGGAGGGGGAGCCTTAGGATCAGATGAAAGTCAAAAAGCACTTGACAGATGAAGATGAGAGAGGTATAAAGACACTGGCCGCGGGGTGGAGCAGCCTGGAAGCTCGTTGGGCTCATAACCCAAAGGTCGCAGGTTCAAATCCTGCCCCCGCTACCAACGAAATCAAAGGGGTCAGAGATTCTCTCTGGCCCCTTTTTGCTTTGAGGGATTTGGATTGATGAAAGACAGGTCCGGAGGCACTTTCGTACAGAAATTGCGAAAGGGAATTAGCCGATTGGCTTGGCTGAGTCATAATGCAAGCTCTGCACGAACGGCCCATTTTTTGTTTCCAACCTGCTCATTCCGATCCGCCTCCGGACCTCCCCCGGTATCTGTAAGTTCACTCGGAAACTACGTCCCGTGTACGTCCTCGTCCCGTGTACGTCCTGTCCCCTGCCAGACCAAAATCAGTATTATGTCCCTGGAATTCTGTGAAAATCAGTATTATGTCCCTGGAATTCCTGGAATTCTGCCTGGAATTCTGCATGCCTGGAATTCATGGAATTCACGCAACTTTTGTAACTGCGGAAGATGGGTGAGGGCGAGGATAAGGTGACCGATGTTCTGGAGAGTTGAGAAAAATGATCCTTGATGTATTCGGCAAGCCGCGCTCGTTACGGCAATTGCGCCAGGGCATCCTGGATCTCCTGCCGTGCCTTTTCCCCTCCTTCTTTACCCAACGCGGATTCCAGCGCCTTTCGTGCCCGGAGCCCGCCGATTCGGCCCAGCGCCCAGGCCGCATGCGACCGCACGGGCTCAGCGGGATCGGATAGCGCCGACGACAGAGCATCAACTGAATCCGGGTCTCCGAGATTGCCCAGGGCGATGGCCGCATTGCGGCGGAAGACACTCATGTCCCTGATGTAGTTGTACATAAGGGGCTTGACAACGCGGCTGTAATACTCCTCCGTCAAAGTCAGGAGGGAGAAAAGGTCAAACTCCTTCGCCTTCTTTGCCAGGTACGGGCTGATCGCGATTTCTGACTTTTTCTGGTTACGCGGGCAGACCTCTTGACAAATGTCGCACCCGTGGATCCAGGTGCCCATTTTGGGGCGAATCTCCGCCGGGATGTATAGGGAAACACCGTTGTCGCCTCGCGTGGTGAAGGTGTTGAAAGCGATGCACCGGCGAGGATTTATTCTGCATTCAGTCGTAATCGCTTCCGTGGGGCAGGCGTTCTGGCACAATTGGCACTTGGGGGGGCAGTGAATTCCCTCGGCCGGCGTGTCATAATCCAACTCCCGGTCGACCAGGAAGGAGTGAATTACAATAAAGGACCCGATGGACGGAGCGCAGGCTAAGGTGTTTCTGCCAAACTGGGCGATTCCTGCCCGAACGGCTGCCGGACGGTCGGGAACCGCGCTGAAACCGACCTTCCAGGGCGCCACCGCACAGCCTGCGGATTCGAGAAAACTGCGTAAGAGCTTATTCCTGGAGCCGTGAATCCTGTCCTCGGGCGGCCCGTAGCAACGAGCCTGGTAGATGCGCGCGATCCGGCCAATCAGCTGGGGCGGAAACCCCTCGGACCCGTAATCGTAAGCGGCTACCACCACCGACCTGGCGCCGGAGAAAGTGCTACCCGGGTCGGCAATGGGCCATAGGAGGGGCGACCAGGAGTAATCCTCGTGGCGCTGCTCCAGAGCCTCAGTGTACTGGATGAAAGGGTTGGCTGGGGCGATACCCACTGCGTGGTAGCCCAGGTCAAGTGCGTACTCTTTGATTTGTTCTGAAAGCTTCATCTTCCTTCTTCCTCTCATCAAATCTTGGGACTCTTTGTCTGCTGGCCTGCCGATTACCCTTTATGGGAAATAGATTGCTCCGATGCGCGTGCCCCAGGTATGGTCACCACGGATGTATTGGTTGCAGATCCAGGCTCGTTTCATGGTGATTGAGTTATGATCGATATGCACCGAGGTGTGATCGCCCCAGCGTCCGCCGGTGTAATAGGTGGGGCTCTGCTTGAGGATATGCCCGGCGGAGATATCCAGCTCCCCGGCCAGCTTCCCGGAGACCCGGATCTGCGCTTGTGTTCCTGCTCCGGGGTCGGTGGAGCTCCAGGTTACAAACATATCCTTGCTGTTGTTTGCGGCGATGGAGGCATTGAAGTCGTGAGAGCTGCCGCTGGCCCAGAAAGAGCGGCTCTCCATTACGGACAGGGTAGGTATCTTCAAGTGATAGAATCTCGGCGTCGCGTAGCTGCCGTACTTCACCGTGTGCGCCTGGAAAATCCGGTCGGATCCTCCGTCGGTATGATCGAAGATCTGGATGCTGTTGCTCAGGAAGCGGGCGTCCAGAGTGTCCAGTGTGGCGGTGGTTCCGGGTTGAGGGGCATCTGGCGGAATGTCATAGGCCGTCACCGTGATCTCACTGGTGCTGAGGGTCTGCGTGGCCGGGTAGGCAGAGTCTTTCAAGGTGTGGATGAAGAGTTTCGTCTTGTCCGCATACGGATCCGCCGATATGAGGTGAGTGGCATTCTTCATGAGAGCAGGGTCGGAGGGCGGCAGGACCACCGGCGGCTGAGGGCTCCAGTGAAGACCCGTCCACCAAACCGTTTTGAAGGCGCCGCCGTTATACAGGCGGGCCTTGGCCAGGGCGATGCAGTCGGTGCTGATGAAGGAACCTCCTCCCACGCCTGGCGTCCATTTGAAGAGGTTCCCGGTAATAATGATTCCATCCTGGTCCATCCCCACCATAGGATAATCCCAGATCCAGTATCCATCGGGATTACCCGCCACCGGGCCCATATCCACATGGTAGATCCACCAGGCCCCCGTAGGATTGGACGATTTGGACACGGCGAGGAAAATCAGGGTCCTCGGATCGGCCGCCGGAGGGATATTGACGGCAACCACCACGAAGCGCTTCCAGACATGATCGTAGAGGACCCGGGGGTCCGTCATGTCATTGGGATAGGCATAACCGAAAAAGCTCCCCAGGGTGTATTGCCATCGAGTAGGGGGTGTACCAGCCCTGGAATATATATCCACATGCAGGTTGGTAACCTCCACCACGTGGCTGGGACCGGGGGCGGCGTGGGTGTCCGGAGGCTGCCAGTTGCCCGCTTCTGTCTGGTTGACCCCCTCCAAGTTCCTCCCAAGAATCGGGGTGGTGCCGAGGGGCTCCATCCTCTCGGGCTTGGCCGCTGCGGGGGCAGCAGCGAATCGAGCTTTCAGGGCCCTGTACGCAGCCGGACCCATGGGGGTGAGGAGCGGTCTTGTTCGGTGAAGCGCAGGGATCAGCAACTGCCCAAGCCTTGCCAGTTCGGCATCAGCTGCTGCCATCTTCTCCAGGGCGCGGTCTCTTGCGGCCACACTCTCCACTGCGCCCCTTTTCTCTGGTTGAGGAATACTCCAGGCATATCCTGATCTTGTATCTTGGGCCTGGCCGATAGGCAGGATGAATAGCAGGGAGGCCATCGCCAGGATGACCGCCGGAAGTAACATACACCGAATCGTCGTCCGTTTCATTGCCTCCTCCTCTTAATGCGAATCCCTATGCCAACCTACTTGCCCCACGATGATTTTTTCTTATAGCCGTTACCTCCCTTATGTTGAAAAGGCCTTGATGGAGTGCCTTTCAATCTGATGAAGCACAAAAGCCCTCTGGGTATAGACATTTCCAAAGGGTTTTTCAGTCCTGACAAACTTGGACTGAGCTTTCCCTGTTACTTCCCAGCCTCAACAGCCATTGTCCCGGAAGTTTTTCCTCCCGAATCAACCACTGCCCGTCAACGCGGATAGGGCACATCAACAGGGTCAAACCTACACTCCGCATAAGGACAAACGGGATTTTCACCGCACCTCTTCGATAGACCCCCCAAAACAAAAGGCACCGTGGTCGTCCTGCCCATGATCGATTCGGTGCCTTCTCTTCCTTTTCTCCTCCTGCCGATCAATGGTTGATGCAGGTTATATTCAACCAGGCAGCATTCAGCCCATGCAGAAAATACGGGTTTTTTCAACCGGTTGCCGCTCGCGAGTATCTACCCTTATGCATTGTTGGTGTCAACTGCTCTTGTGAATCTCCTAATTTGGGATCTTTTCCTCTCCTGCGATCCAGGGGCTGCCTCTACTTGGCGCCCGCGGATGGCCTGAGCGCTCACCACCCGACCTGCGGCCGCAGGCGAAGGTCCGGAATCAGCTGCGCCGGGTCGGGACGCCGAAGGGTCGTCCCGTAAACTCCTTCGGGGTCCAGGCTATAGGCATACAATGTTTTGTCGAACGATCCCACGAAGACCACCCCATTGGCCACTGCGGGGGAAGACTGGATGAGGGCGCCCGTGGGATAGCTCCAGGCCCGGTTGAGTTGCTGCACGTTGGAGGAGGAGAGGACATTCTCATAGGGATTGAAGCCCCGGTGTTGAGGCCCATAATGGAATTGAGACCAGTTGGTGCCGGGTATGGCCTCGCGCGGTACCTTCAGGGAACATATGAAACCGCCGGTGTCGTTGGCCATCACCAGGCAGAGATCGGTGACATCGAAATAGACATCCACCGGCTCATAGGGGCCGAAGCCCGAGCCCACGACGGTCAGTTGCTGGGTGGGAGGGCCGGAAGCCGGATAGAGGGTCAGCGCAGGAGCGGCCTGGGCGAGCTGGAAAGTGCCAAGGATCAGGAAGAGCCATACCAGGAAACAGAGTCTTCTCATGAGGGTGTCCTCCTCGGTGAAAGGGGGTACACGCAAGCATCCCATCTTGGGGATGGACCTGGGATCTTTTCCTTATACCCTGGAAACCGTGGATGGGAGAGGTTCCGGGATCCGTGAAACAAAAAAGCCCTCCAGGCACAGAATGGCCCAGGGGGCTGTGGGGGATTTGGAAAGACTCAGACGGGAGTTCTCAAGGGATCTCCCCACTTCGATGGCTCCTTCACACGGGGGGAGTTACGGAAGAGAGGCACTCGGATCTACAAGGGAATCCTTACTTGCTTCCTTATTTAACTCTCTCTCATTTACGATGTCAAGGACTTTGTGAAGTAAACTGCAAATCAGCATCCTTCCTCTGCCCCTCTGCCCTTTGAGGGCAAGCTGCTGGAGATCTAATGACTCCCTTGGGAGTCGGATAGCAAGTTATTTATGCCTGATCCCCTACACTACACCTCATTGTGGCCAATGAGATTCTGGGTCATTCCGGGCCGGTAAGATAAGTGATCCTGTCCGGCATTATCTGCCAATTTGGTTTGGGTCTTCCGGGGCAGCCGGAGAAAGCCCTGCTAAGCCGGATCCGCCATAGGCCTTCTGCTGCAGGAAGGCCTCCAACTTCTGGGACTATAGCATGCACATTGCACATTAGCATTCCTGGTCCTGTCCCGAAAACCACCCCTCCTTGACCCTCCAGGGACGGGGAGGCCACCGGCGGAAGGACCCCGTGCAACCGAAAAGGGGTCAGTCAAACGAACTCAGCCCAGGAGGAAAGCAATGACGGGACTACAAAGAAAGAAGATTGGAGCTCTGTTGCTGGAGGCCGGCCTCATCACACCGGCACAGCTCGAAAAGGCCCTGGTTGCCCGAGGAGGCCAGAAAAAGAAGTTAGGGAAGATCATGGTCGAGTTGGGCTACCTGAGCGAGGCTGAGATTGCTGAAGTCCTCTCTTCTCCTTATCCCAGCTTCGAACACCAGTGATTGACCTCGCAAGATTGGATGGCCGATTGATCTTATACCCCACCACCTCCTTTCCATGATCCTCTGCTGAGCCTTGACAGGAGGCCATTTGGGGTAATGAGCAATTCGGGACACCTCCCCATTTCCTCGGTGGGCCAGGGGATCTCACCGTGGAAGGCCGGCCTTGAGGATAGCCCTCCACAACATGCTGGCGATCCTTTTCGTGGAGGAAGGGGTTGGTGCTGCCCCAGTAGGAGGCGGAGAAGGAGGGGTTATCTTTCAAGAACTTCTCTCCCTCGGTACGGGCCTCTTCCATCCCCCCGAGATAGGCGAGGGAAGGGGCCAGGATTCGCCTGGCTGCACCCAGCGGCGACATCTTCCTGAGGGTCTCAATCGCTTTTCACTCTCTTGTCACTGCCGCGTCATAGCCAGGGGCAGGCGTCCAATGCCGCTTGAGAGCAGCTGCGACTCGTCCCGGCTCGGCCCCGGTCGAGCCCCGACAGAACTGCAATGTCAGCTCACTTGCCTGCCCCCGCGCCCTCTTCCAGCTGTTTCAAAACCTGGTCAATGTTGAAGCTGGCCGACTTCTGCCGCTGCGGGAACTCCTTGAAGGTCTGCAGAAACATGCCGACAACCGACTGCATGGGCACGAAAGCCCAGAACTTATCCCCCATCCACCGCATGGCCATGGGCGACTCGCTGAACAGGACATGGGCCTCGAGCGCGTCCTGGCGTAAGTTGATGATCTTCGGGAAGTTCTGCAGCATTGCCGGGCCGCCCTCATACCAGTTGTCACAGAGCGCGAAGTGAGCCTTCCAGTCCCGGACGCGCACAGCGTTGAGGCTTCCGTTGTCGTCGAAGTAGAAGATCTCCTGCCGCTGGCCGGGCTCTCTGCCGGCGAGCAGTTCCCGTTGATCGTAGCCGTCAAGATGCACTTTGAACGTCTTGCCGTTGGCCGCGTGCCCCTTCTTGAGCTTTTCCTTGACGTCGGGCTCGCCGGCCGCCGCCAGGAGCGTCACCGCCCAATCCTCGTGGGACATGATCCCGTTGACGACCGTGCCGGGCTTGATCAATCCCGGCCAGCGGACGACCTGTGGCACGCGCATGCCGCCTTCCCACGTGCTGCCCTTCTCCCCCCTGAACGGCGAGGCCCCGCCGTCCGGCCAGGTGTACTTCTCAGGGCCGTTGTCGCTGGAGAACACCACGATCGTGTTGTCGGCGATCCCCAGGTCGTCAAGCTTCTGGAGCAGGACGCCGACGTGGTCGTCCATCTGTGCAATACCATCGGCATACAAGCCGTAGCCCGTCTTGTCCTGGTACTTAGGGCTAAGGCGAGTCCAGCAATGCATCCGGGTCGTATTGTGCCAGATGAAGAACGGCTTCTTGGCTTTGACCGCGCGCTCCATAAAATCGAGCGTTCCGGCGAGGAACTCCTCGTCCACGGTCTCCATGCGCTTGCGCGTGATTGAACCGGTGTCCTCGATCGTCTGCTTGCCGACCTTACCGAAGCGCGGATCCACGGTCGGATCGTCGTTGTCCGTGGCCTTGCACCGCAACGCGCCCCGCGGGCCGAAGCGCTGCTTGAACTCCGGCGCCTTGGGATACTGCGGGTCCTCCGGCTCCTCTTCGGCGTTGAGGTGATAGAGGTTGCCGAAGAACTCGTCGAACCCGTGCACCGTCGGAAGAAACTCGTTGCGGTCACCGAGGTGGTTCTTGCCGAATTGGCCGGTGGCGTAGCCATGATTCTTGAGAAGATCGGCGATGGTCGGATCCTCAGCCTGCAGCCCGAGCGTCGCGCCCGGGAGACCGACCTTCAGCAGTCCGGTGCGGAACGGGTGCTGCCCGGTGATGAAGGCGGCCCTGCCGGCCGTGCAGCTCTGCTGCCCGTAGTAGTCCGTGAAGATCGCGCCCTCTGCGGCGATCCTGTCGAGGTTGGGTGTCCGGTTCCCCATCATTCCGCGGTGGTAGCAGGAGAGGTTCCACATGCCGATGTCATCGCCCCATAAGATGAGGATGTTCGGCTTCTGAGTCTTTTCCCCGTCCATTGCAACCTCCTCTAAGATTAGTGACCGTTAACTGCATACTGGTGAATGGTCATGTGACTTGACCATTCACCAGTATGCCTCCGTATCTTGATGGTATTTCTCACCTCCTTTCATCCTTTTGCACCGTGGCATTTCTTGTACTTCAGTCCGCTTCCGCACGGGCAAGGGTCATTTCGGCCTGGTGGACCGCTCCCTTTACTCTTGCCCCTACGCTTTGCTCTCGCTTTCGCTCCTATGTCCGCTTTTGACCCCTTTCTTGCGCGTCACTTGTTCTCGAACGGGTAGATAACCCTCCAATCCCGCTTCATGTCAACGATGGTCCAGTTCCTATCTCGTGCCTCAGTCAGCGCCTTATCGAGCCGGCCCACGGGAGATTTTCGGTCGTAGGCCCATTCGCGCTCTCCGTCGGTGTGGTGCACCAGGCCCATGAAGCGCAGACCGGGCCCGGCCGCCGTCCACTGCAGCATCTGAAGGTCTCCGTCGGAATTGCCGAAGGCGAGAACCGGGCGCCGCCCGATGAACTTGTGGATACCGACCGGCTTGCCCTCGTTATCGTCGATGAAGTCGAATTCGGGAAGGCGCACCAGCACGGGACCGCTCGCGCGCGCTTCGAACCTTGACTTGATGCTCGAGCCGATAACCTGCTCCGGCGGAATACCATAGATCCTCTCCACCCAAGGTCTCATGAACTCGATGCCACCGCCCGAGACGATATAGGTCTTGAAGCCATTCGCACGCAAGTAGGCCAAAAGCTCCAGCATCGGTTGATATGCCAGATCGGTAAAGGGCCTGTTAAAGCGCGGGTGCCTGGCCGCAGCGAGCCAATCCTCGACGATGCTTTCGAACTCTTCCGTGGTCATGCCCGCATGTGTGGTCATGACAACCTCCGCCACCCCCTTTTCGCCTGAGGCTGCAAGGGCCTTCATGTCATTTTCCAGAACCGCCTGAAAAGCTTGTTTTTCTTTCCACTCCGGGTGCTTCGGGGCAAGCGCCTTCACCCGGTCAAGCACGAAAAAACCTTGGAAATACACCGGCTGCTCGCTCCAGAGCGTTCCGTCGTTGTCGAAGGCGGCGATGCGCTCCGCTGGGGACAGGTAGTCCTTGCCCCCCGCGGAAGTGATGCGCTCGACGAAGCGGACGATAGCCTGCTTGACTTCCCCCTCATCCCATGATGGGAGCGGGTCGGACTCTGCCCGTGCCGATACTGGCCAGGCCCCGACGAAGGCGGCACAGACGACGAGGCTGAGGAAAAGATACCCACCGTCTATGAATCGCATCATAAGAGAACCCCCTCCTTTCGCTTTCAGAAATTTCCAGTAACCTTCCCCCTGTGCCTTACGAGGCCATGCTCGGTACGGTACATACCGCTTTGGGCAGAGGCAGGCCACCGCCGAGTCCTACTGCAACGCCATTGCCACGCGGAATCGCTGTGCGCCGGTTCGATAGTGATCGGCATCCAGCGTTTCCTTGTCTACGTCAATTTCCACCCAATTGACCTTGCCGCTGAACGCGTCGCCGCGCGGCCCATAGTCCGGCCAGACCGGCGAACCCGCTTCGATGCCCACGTCGCAAGTCTCATCGGCAGAAAAGCCAAAAGGCTCGGTCATTTCAACTCGACCTTCACCGGTCTTTTGACCATCTATAAAGAGCGACACGGTGCCGCCCTTGGCCAGGCCGCCGCCGTAGGCAAACTCCATCCGCACCTGGTGCGTGCCCATCGGGATCACCCGGCTTGCCTCGATCGTGAGGACCTGGAGACCGAGGAAGTTGTAGGCGAACTTCGCCTCCCCCCCTTGGCATAGAGGCTCAAGCTGCCGAAGGCGCCGCCCTGGGCGAGGATGACGCCCTCGACGCCCGGCGCCGACACCTCCACCTCGGCCGTGATCGAAAAAGACTTATTCTTCATCACGACGACGCTGTTCTCGCTCAGTCGGCCCATGCCGCCAAACGGCAGCTGCGAGCTCCCCTTGATCAAGGTGGGGCGGCCGATCAGGTCCGGGTTAAAACGTTCATCTCTGTAGAGGTATTTATGTGCCCTGGTCACAGGACCGCACCTCTCAAACTCTTCTCGAAAAGCAGCGCGATTTCCAGGATTCAAATTCACCTGGGTCAAATTCTCGCTATCGACCATTGGTGCGGATTCCCCGCCAAGCCTCATTTTGAATTGACATATGAATCGTCTGCTCCCCCAGATCCTCGTACTCGAACCCGAGCTTGCCGCTGACGGCGTCATGCACCATGCTGGAGACGCAGATCCCTCCTCCCTCCGCCAGGGCTTGAAGGCGGGCGGCGACGTTCGTGAGCCTCAGTCGAACGATGTTCACCCCGTCCCCGTAGATCCTCCCTTCTTCCTCCACCAAATCCTCGAGGCTCACCCCCATGCGGAACTCCATCTTCCGATGATAGGGGAGCTCGGCATTCCGCTCAGAAAGGTCCCGCTGCATCTCGGCGGCAGCGTTCACCGCGTCCAGGACGCTGTCGAACCGTGCGAGCAGGTTATCGCCTGTGGCGTCCACCACCTGGCCTCGATAGTGACGGATCAGGATCTCCATCGCCCCCTTGTAGGCAGCCAAGGTGCGAATGGTCCCCACATCATCATGGCTTATTAGGCGGGTGTAGTCCTTCACATCCGCAGACAGGATGGCGATGAGCTTACGGGTGATGCCCTACAAGGGGTCATGGGAGATCCTCCTGGGATCGGGTGTTAAGGTGATGGTGGCGACGGCTATGGAGGGAGATCAGTAACGTATCCCATTTCTTCTCAGGGCCTCGCGGAAGACCCAAAATGAGAATTGAATGCGGAACAATGGGATTAGTGCCCTTCTTACTCAACTTCTTACCCACTCGGCCTATTTCTACCTCTGGTCTTCCAGCCATGTGAGCAGCGCTTCTGCCAGGGCAATGCGACGGTCAGAAAAATTATGGTCCGTGTCCAGGATGATCTCGGAGAAATTGAGGGCCTTCTGCTCGCGAAGCGCTTTCACCAGGGGTTCATGATGTTTATCCAATGGCGCCATCTCGTCTCGTCTGGCACCGATCAGCAGCAGGGACTTGCTGGATAAGGCAGGAGCATTCTGAGCTATATCGGTCGACTCACCCTTCGCCAATGCCTGTTGAACCAAGGCTTCACCGGGGATCTTGCGGACCATGAACTTCTCTTGGTCCAGCCAAGCTGCTATCCCTTTCGCCACTTCTGGATCTTTCGCTCTCCGTGCCGTCCATACCGGATTGTAGGCGGCAATCGATGCCACAGAATGAATTCCAGGGTCCTGGGCCGCTGCGGCAAGGGCGACGGCACCCCCGAAGCTATGGCCGACCAGCACGATCCGCCTCGAATCGATACGCCACTGGGCAGCGTTCTTTTCCTCACGTAGGAATTTGAGGGCTTCCCCCACATCTTCCACCAGCATCGTGAACGAGGAGTACGTTCCCTCACTGCCCTCAAACCCCCGATAATGAAACCATATGCAATTCCATCCTGCACGACGGAAAATCGGAGCCAGGTCTGCATTGCAATCCCCGCCGGGAAAACCGTGCAGCAGTAAGACTGTGGGGTGAGGACCCTTGCCCTGAGCCAGGTAAACCATGGTGAACATCCGGTCACCATGGCTGGGAATGGCGCGCTCCAGATAGGCAGCCGGGTACTGGGGGTCGAAGACCGCGGGGTCTTCTGCAGTCGCGGCAGCGACGCGGGCTTTCAGGTCTGAAGCTGCACCCTTCGCCTCAGCGGTCCATGAAAAGAAAACAATCAGGACGAGCAATGCCCACAGCAAAGGAATACGGCCCGTTCTTTTCATACCATCTGCCTCCTCTCTGCACACAAGACTCAGAACCCTGCTCCCCTCCATTCGGTCTGGCCAAGGTCATCGAGCAGGCAGGGTATAGGTCTCCGTGAAGTCGAAGTAACACTCAGCAGAAGCTCCAGGGGTCAGGGGCGCGATGCGCTTGCCACTAAAGGAGCCGGTTCCCTGGATTCCCTCAAACTGTCCCGTCCCTTTGATGTAGCTATAGGTGGCCTCAAAGGTGCTGATACCGCTGGCCTGGGCCGTGGTTTTGCCTTGCGCCTTGAAGATCTTGGTGGACCCGTCTTCAAACGTAATCAGGTTATAGCCCTGGAATGGGCCGTTCCCGTTGGTGTAGTCGAAGGTGAGTCTGCCGATATGGGTGGCCACCTCGCCGGTATCGTGGGACATCAGCCCTCTGTGTTCCGCTACACCGATCATATGGCCTGGCACGTCGCCCACTTCGATCCGCTCGATCTTGGAGAAGTGATATACGGAACGTCCTTTCGCGGTCTCGGCCCCAGCCAGCGATAACGCCCCAAATACCACCAGGACAGCAATTGCAAGAGTCGTGAAGCGTAGTTTCGTTCCCATCCTCTCTTCTCCTTATCCCACCTTCTGGACCGGAAATGATTGACTTCGCATGCCGAGACGGCCGATTGTTTCTATAGGCCGTCACCCCCCTTGCTCCGACCAGATCTGCCCCCGGCTTTCGAATCCCCTCAAGCACCCGGTTGCACGCAGTGAATGCCTTCTCCCTTGACGGCGGCCATGAAGCAGCCATTGCAGGAGATGCAGCTGGACCGGGCGCGATCTCCTCCAGCCCAACGGCCGGGAAGATCGGGGTGCCGGATCAGGGGTCGGGACAGGGAGAAGTAGTCGACATCCCCGCAATGGAGGATACCCCACATCCTCTCCAAGGAACGGAGTCCGCCTACGAGCATCAGGGGAACTTCGGGGGCTGCATGGCGGATCGTTTTGGCCGGAGGGAGATTATACGCCTCATCCCTCCAGGATAGGATCTCGCGACGCAAAACAGAATTTCTATCGGCGCGCGATCCACTCGATACCTCGATGGCATCGATTCCAGCTTGGGCCAGGGCGGATGCCAGATAGGCTGCATCCCTCTCCGTGGTGGATCCATCAAACCCGTCATGGGCGTTGAGCTTGATCAGCACCGGATAGGACGGGCCTACCTCTGCACGAACGGCGCGATAGGCATTCAACGCAAAACGCGACCGGTTCTCCAGCCCACCGCCGTAGCGATCAGTGCGCTGATTCCTCACAGGGGAGAGGAACTGGCTGATAAGGTAGCCGTGCGCCCCGTGAAGCTGGACTCCATCGAATCCTGCAGCCTTTACTCGGCGCGCAGCGGCGGCAAAGGCAGAAATCATCTCCTCGATCTCCCCCTCGCTCAGTTCCCTGGGAAGCTCGGTGTAACCCGGGCTGAGTATCGCACTGGGGGCCACGGCTTGCGCACCACCGCTGGCCTCCCGATTTGACTGCCCGCCAGCATGGCAGATCTGTGCTACAATCTTCCCGCCCCGGGCGCGTACCGCATCTGTCAGATGGCCCAGGCCTGCCAGGAGATCGTCCCGGTCAGCACCTGTCGAAAAGGGGAGGAGACGTCCGTCGGAACGGATATACATATAGCCGGTTATAGCCAACCCCACTCCACCGTCCGCGAGGCGTCGATGAAGATTGATCAGCTGTTCGGTAACCCGTCCCTCCGGATCCCCCATACCTTCCCACGTGGCGGACCGCACTAAACGATTCTTGAGCATCAGCCCGTTGATGGTGGTGGGCTCGAAGATGCGGGTCAGGCTCTGCTGCTCTGCCTGCGCCAGGTCCCGAGACAACATCCAGGACCCTGCCGCCGCACCGGCCGCCATGCCTAAGCTGGTGCGCAAGAACTCCCTTCGTGTGATTTGCTTGCGCTTCATTTCGTTCCCTCCTTTGTCCTGCGATGGGACAGAAAAAGCTGAATTTGGATCGATAAAAAGCCAATCGTTCTTATGGGCCATCACCTTCCCTTGTGCCCATAAAGCCTCGATAGGAGGCCTTTCAGGACCAGGGAACAAAAAGCCTTCTCGGCACAGACCTTCCCACCGGGGGCTTCCGAATTCCTGATAACTGGAACCGGACTTCTTTTGTTCTGAATTACTACCCCATTTCTAAACCCTGTTTACCAGCCAGGGGTTAACCCAGAGAGACGAACCTCCCTCCCTTCCGTCTGCCACGCCCTACTGGGTGCTATGTACTCCTCCTGCATAGCATTGTCAATTGAATTCAAAAATAACGCCGCCAGTTGACCCCAGGAGGCGAGATGTTTGTTGGCAGGGAAGGGGGGGGGAGAAAGGGGGGCATTGAGCGAAGATGGAGTTCTGGGGGCTGCCAAAAGAGAGTGGCGACTGGGCCACACATCCGGTTCCATGGCTGGTTGAGAGAAAGAAGGCAGGGCCGTTGGTAGACCCTGCCTGTCCGTAAGGCCCGGCGTCAGGCCTTGCTTTATCCTATCTTTCCTTTTCAATAAATGATTCATCGCCACAGGGGCGCCCGGACAGGTCCTTCGGGGCCGCCTTTCCCACTTGTCCTTTTTACCTGTGTCCGCCACCTCCATGTCCGCCATGCCTCCATGCCCCCCATGCCCATGTCCTCCACCTCCATAAAAGTAAAAGCCGGCGGAAAAGGGCACATAGTAAGGACCGGGCCACCCCCACCAAGACCGGCCGTAGTACGGGTAGTAGGGGTAGTATGGGTAGTAGGGATCAGAGTAGGCAGAATAGTATGTCCAGGATTCAGGAAACATACGTAGAAACTTTGAACGGATCACCGGGGCTTGTTGTTCTGCCTCCCCGATCTTGAGCATCCGGGCGCCGATTACCTCTCCCACTACCGTGACATAACGACCCGCCCGGTAGATTGCCGGGTCCAGATAGCCCGAATGGGTAATAAGGAATCGGCCCTCGGAACTATCGAGCTCGATCGGCACATCTCTTCGGCCCAAGGGCTTTTGCAAAACCTGCAGCTCCGTTTCCTCCTTCAGGTTATCCACCTGGAGGATCTCTCCACCCAACAAGACGCTACGTCCCGAATAGACCTCGGGCTTCAGCTGGAGTTCGCGAAAAGAAACAGACAGGTCTGCCTCTTGTCGAAGCTCTCGGGGGACTACGGAACATCCCCCCAGAAAGACGAGGGACACAAGGACCCCCCAAAGCGCAATCTTCTTAGACAGAGATCCCTTCATCGGTCCCCCTTCTCCTGTTTTTTCAGGTTTCCGCGTGTGCCCCTTCCAATTCACCTCGGTGATACCCGTGTCCTTATCCTCCGTGCAAGGGTCCGGGTCCAACTGGAACGACGATACATCCCGCCAAAAAGGAAAGAAGTACCACCACTGCAGCCCAGAGACCAATCTTCCTCAACAAGGTACTCTTCATCTGTCCCTACTTTTTTCTCCTTCAGGTCTTAGCCTCTTTCTCATGTTCTGTTCAGTCTCCCTATTTAGAGATCAGCAATCGCTGTGCCATTCACAAAGTAAAGCAACGTCGCAATCTCAGATTCCTGGAAGACCAGACCGCAGAATGCCGACCAGAAAGGAATTACGTGATAGTTAAGACATCAGGATTCGAATCCCCCCGGCTCTGTTGATGCTCCAAAGAACGACAAAATCAACTCCAATCCGGACTCGGATAGACTGTTCTGCGGAGGCTCCTGAATGGAGGATCCCTCGCTTTTCCACCAAGTTAGAAGGGGATGGGCCTCTCTTTGCAGAGGGCGTTTCCTATCGACAAAATCGACCCACATGTGGCGGAAATGTCGAATGGATTGGAAATGAGGAGAAGCAACCGAAAGGATAGAAGGAAAAGTGCTGGGAAATCGAGGGGCCCTCAAAAATGCAGATAGAAGGCCTGCCCAGCGAAAACCGCAACCTGTCCCTTTCCAGGAGGCAACGCGGGTTCAGATCCCGCTGGGGATAGGACGCACCGCGGTCAAGCTTGGGAGGGAAATTGGGGAAATTGGGAAATTGGGGGGAAATTGGGGACACATCCCCATTTCCTCATCGGGCCAGGGGGCTTCACCGCGGAAGGCCGGCCTTGATCAGTCCCTATGGCCTCTTGACTTGATTCCAAAGCTATGCTACCGCGCCTTCGCCTTTTCCTTCCCTTTTTCCGTTACCATTTCGTTGCCAAAATGTTCCAAAACAATCCAAAATGACCACCCTCAACTCAAACCATTTTTATCATATAAATCCTCGCGATTTCAAGAAGAAATGCAATTTGCGGGAGATTGCGGGGGAGGGTCCGAACCGGCTCATGGCCCAAAGGTCGCTGGTTCAAACCCAGCCCCCGCTACCAACGAAATCAAAGGGGTTAGAGATTCTCTCTGGCCCCTTTTTGCTTTGAGGGATTTGGATTGATGAAAGACAGGTTCGGAGGCACTTTCGTACAGAAATTGCGAAAGGGAATCAGCCGATCGGCTTAGCTGAGTTGTAATGCAAGCTCTGCACGAACATCCCCTTTCTTGTTTCTGAGACGCCACTGAAATCAGGGGGTTGCGAAGTTCGCAGCCCCTTTTCCTTTTCCACCGTCACCAAAATGAAACCGGCTTTCACGATCGTCCAGCGCTCCGACTGCCTCTCTGACCATTGGCCGGCAGGGACGCCCATGTGAAACAGCATCCCTAATGCCCAGGTTTTGCAATGCAGGAAACAACGTTCCAAGTTCTACTAAGGCGGGTTAACAGGCGCCCACAGGCTTCGATTCATAATTGCATTCCGGACGAGCTCCCAGCAGTTGGAAAAGCAGATTGCTGCCGGTTCATTTCTAAAGAGTGGCTAACGGGAGGGGCGGGGCCGGCCATCAGGTCCTCGTCTCTCGACGCGCGAGGAGGATGCCTGGCGCCATGGGCAGCCAGTAGCTGAAGCCGCGAAACAGGAGCGTCGCAGCGAGGCCGGCGGCGATCGGTACTCCCATCAGCTTCAGTGTCGCCACAGACGCTGCCTCGAAGATGCCGAGCCCTCCAGGCACGGGTCCCAGCGTACGCGCCAGCGTCGAGAGCATAAAGCTTGCGAAGACCTGTACCGGGTGAACCGAGAGACCGAAGGCACAGAGCATGATCCAGAGAGTCCCGGCGTCGAGCAGGAAGATCGAAACCTGAAGGCCCATGCACCGGGTGATGAGCGAGCCGTCATGTGCAATGCCCGGTGTCGCCTCTGCAAGCGCCCGAAGTCCCGACCCGACGATCGGCAGCCGCTGGATCCATTGTGGAAGCGTCCGGCCACGGCTCACCAAGCCGAGGATCGCGGGAATGCCTGCCGCCACAGGAGCGAAGATGACCACCGGCAGGATGATGAACAGTGTGAGATCTCCGTGGACCCAGACGACCACGAGTGCGATGAGCAAGGCCGCAACATACGCGGCATAGTAGCTCGCGAGGTCGACGACGATGGCAGCCATGCTGGTTCCCCGCGGAATGCCGCGGCGATCCAGCGCGCGGACGACCAGCAAGGTTCCGCTCATGCCGCCGCTGGGAACCACCTGGTCCATGAAGAGTTTCGCAAGACCAAGGCCCATATAGGACCAGAGTGGCCTTGAGATGCCCGCGCGCACAATGATTCGTTGCCAGATCCGGGCGTCCGCTATATAGGTACCCATCTGGAGCAGGAGGCCGAGGAGCAGCCAGGCGGGCTGAGCGTGAGCCACGAGGCGCGCGAACTCCTGCTCCTCGCTCCGATGTGCTGCGAACAACGCAACGGCCACCAGGATCGCAAGCCCGAAGAGCCAGGAGATCCAGCGTGCTCCCGCCTTCTTTTTCCCGTCGGTCTTACACTCTACGTTCACCATGGCAAACAAGCAGAATTGGTGCAAGGGCAATGCAAATGGAGCCGCGAGCGCTGGCAACGTGAGCGGATGCCCCGCTGGCCCGCCGCTGGCGCTGCCGGTTGGGTCCGTTCAGCATCTCGGGTCGTTCGCTCGCAGCCATTTGATCATCGCGACTTTCAGGGCGTCGTTGACCACGAGGCACGAGACCATCGCATAACCGAATACTGTGAGCGTCTGCCACCAAGGCAATGGCATGAGTCCCGGGAGACCCACGAACGTCAGGACGGTGCCCGTGAGCGCATTCGCCATGAGGGCCCCCAGGAGGGTCTTACTGGGCATCGTCGCCCAGAACCAGCGGCGCTCCCGCGCGGACACGATGGAAAATGCGGCGAAGTAGAGCAGCGTCAGGAAACTGAAGGTGTAGAGGGCATTGTTGTTGGTCGCCAAGCCGAAACGCGACCAGCCGACCCGCAATAGGAAAAGAGCCTCCGCGACCATCATAACGCCCAGCACTACGGACACGGTGATGAAACCCTCGATGTTCCACGTCTCCGGTTTCTTGGACGGTCGAACATGGTCGGTGGCAAGGGCGATCTTGGCGAAGTCCGTCATGAAGACCAGCAGCAGCATCGCAAAGGCGGAAACTACGAACTTGCCAGTCACCACGAACGCGATGGCTACGAAGGCAGCCTTCAGGATCGTCCGGCTGATCTTGTTGATGATCCACGTCAGAATGCGCTGGTAGATCGTCCGCCCCTGCTCGACCAACGCCACGATGTTCGTGAGCCCTGGCTCGGTCAGGACGACGCTCGCGGCGGCCTTGGCAACGTCGGTAGCGGTGCTGACGGCGATGCCCACTTCGGCCTGGCGCAACGCGGGCGCATCGTTGACGCCGTCACCCGTCATGCCGGTTACGTGTCCTGCGGCCTGCAGGCGCTGCACCACGATGTATTTGTCCTCCGGATACACTTCGGCGAAACCATCGGCGCCTGCCAGCAAGTCAATCGCCTCGTTGCCGGCCTGAGCGCCAGCGGCTTTCAGGTCCGCCACACGCCGGATATTAGGCAACCCGACTCCGTGCGCGATTTCACTCGCGACCGCCAGCGCGTCGCCCGTGAGCATCTTCACCGGAACGCCGAGGTCGTGGAGTGTGGCGATGAGTTGCTTGGCGTCCGGTCGCGGCGGATCATACAACGTCACCAATCCGACCAAGGCGGGAGCGCCCATCTCAGGGCCGCGCGCTACCGCCAGAGTCCGATATCCCTTCAGGGCCGATTCGCTGACCCGCGCCTCCAATGCCTCGATCGCCGGGGGCTGAAGTCCGCAGGCTTGGGCGACGGTTCGCACGGCGCCTTTTATGACGCGCAGGCGCTGCCCGTTCTGTTCGACTATGGCTTCCGTCCGCCGGTTTTTCGCATCAAACGGCGCGAAGGAGACTGGCGTGGCCGCAGGCACGCCGCCAAAAATGTGCCGCTCTTTCGCCGCGGCGAGGAATGCAAGGTCGATCGGATCCTGGTTGGCTTCTTGAGACGCCAGTGCGCCGGCGAACAGCACGTCCGCTTCCGTCGCGCGCTCCAGCGGGATCACGCCGGTGACGGCCAATTGATTCATGGTAATCGTGCCCGTCTTGTCCACGCAGAGCACGTCCATCGTCGCGGCATCCTCCGCGGCGCTGAGGCGCGTGACCAGCACGCCGCGCTTCGCCAGCTCCTTCGCCCCAACGGCCATGCTGACCGTGAACATGACGGGGAGGGCGACCGGCACCGCGCTCATCAACAGAACGAGCATGAGCGGAACCATCTCCAGGAGCGGCGCGCCGCGGATCAGAGACAGCACGATCACCACGCCCAGCAGCGCGCCGACGATGACGAAGAGCCAGCGGACGACCTTGGCCACCACCGCTTCGATGTGAAGCTTCGGACGCGCCTCCTGCACGAGTTCCGTGGTGCGGCCAAAGTAGGTCTTCGCCCCGGTCAGTATTACGACGCCGTTGCCTTCGCCCTGGCGGACGACGGACCCCGAGGAGAGCACTTCGCCGGGGACCTTGTCGGCATCCTGTGATTCGCCGGTGAGGGCCGACTGGTCGATGGTCAACGCCCCGGTCAGGAGCTTCACGTCCGCCGGAATGATGTCGCCCGGGCGCACGCGGATGATATCGCCCGGGACCAGTTCCCGGGCGGGAATGACCTGCCAGCTCGCCTCGCGCTGGACGCGCGCACTGACCTGCAACCGCCGCCGCAGCGCTTCCACGACCCCGGCGGCCCGGTGCTCTTGCATAAAGCTCAACACGGCATTGACGACCAGCAGCGCGCTCACCACGGCGAGATCCGAATATTTCGTGAGCACGGCCGACAGGACCATGATCAGCTCGAGCATCCACGCCGACATGCCCCAGAATTTCCCGAGGAATTTGAGGACCGGGTGCCTCTTTTGCTCGGCCACTTCGTTGTAGCCGTGCGCCTTCAGACGGGCCTCCACCTCCGCCAGAGTGAGACCTGTCTCTGGGTTCACACGAAGCGCCGCGAGCGTTTCGGCAACCGACGCGGAAGCGATGTCGGGTCCCTTCTCATTTGATGGCATCAAGCGCAAGCTCATGCACCTTCGGTAATTGGCGCCGCCCAATGCGACGCTTCAGCCGCGCACAGTAGCGCGTCGGCTGGAAGTGTTAGGCATCCGTATGCATAAAGGTCCGGGCCAGTGATCGCCTCCAAGAGAACCCGAGCACAATCGATAGAGAGACAAAAAAAGCCGCCCCGAGCGCACAGGCAACGCGTGCGCCCTTGGCCAGCCTCAACTGTTCCCTCCCTCGGCGCAGTTGAAGCTCGCCTGCATCAAGTCGCCTTTCCCCAACGTCAACCTTGCCCTCTCCTTTGGCAACCTGCTTGTCTCCTTCGGCGATCTCGCTTTCCAGCGTCCTTGAAGCCCTTTCCGCCTTTCAGCAGCTTGTCCGCTAACACCAAGAACGGGTTGTCTTTCGCTTGCTCGTACTCCTTCTTGCCCTCTGACAACTCTCGCTTGCCGGCCTCCAACTTAGCTTTGCCCTCCTCGAGCGCGGACTGTCCTTTTTCAAGCCGTCTTTGACCATCGGCTATTTGCCTTTCCCCGGCAGTAATCTTCGCAGTGAGAAACAGATAGCCGGCCACCGACGCAAGAGCCAATAGAATTATGAAGCATACCGCAAGCACCTTGCCCATGATGTTTCCCTCTGTGTTTTATGGACCTAACACCTCGCATCAGCGGGGCCGCGCCGAGCACTCAGGGAAGCATGAGAAATTCGCTCCGCGGCCTCCGCTGTATGCTTGCTAGGCAACATCGCTCTTATTATCAACTGTTATATATGGTCATAAACATCGCTATACACGCGGCAGTCATAATTGCTGCCGTTGCCCATCCGAAATAACGCAGCGGGCGCGAACTGACTCGAATGCCCATTATTTCCGATTTGCTCGTCAGCAGTACTACTAAGACAATCAAAGGCGGTGCCAGCACCCCATTGAGCACTGCCGAGTAAAAGAGCATCTTCACCGCGTTGAAGCCTACAAAATCCAACGCCAGACCTAACAGCATCGCAACTGCGATCAATGCGTAAAACTTGCGTGACAATCGTGGTCGGTCTTCCAATGTTCCGCGCCACGCCGCCGCTTCCGCCACTGCATAAGCAGCAGAGCCTGCCAGGACGGGAACAGCAAGTATCCCCGTCCCGATTAAACCAACTGTGAATAACAGGTAAGCTCCATTTCCAGCTAAAGGGCGCAACGCTTCAGCCGCTTCCCGCGCCGTTTCGATGTTGGTTTGCCCATGTGCGTGCAACGTTGCCGCAGTAGTCAGGATGATGAAATACATTACGAGGTTAGAGAAAAACATCCCCGTGAAAACATCCGTTCGAGCTACTCTCAATTCCTCGTCGGTCGCACCTTCACGCTGTTTCGCTGTGGCTCTCCCTTGCGCCCGTTCGTATTCAACTTCTTGCGATGCTTGCCAGAAGAAAAGATAGGGCGAGATGGTCGTGCCGAGTATGCCCACAAAGGTCGCAAGAAACGCACTCGACCATTCGACGCGGGGCACAAAGGTTGCGCTTAAGACAGAGTGCCAGTCTGGTCGAGCGAGGAGGGCTGCCGCGATATAAGCGAAGAGAACCATCGTCAGCCATTTGAAGATGCGAGCGATGTGACGGTATGATGAAAAAAAGAGCAGTGAGATGATCAGTATGGTATAAAGCGGAGTCCAGTAGTACGATGTAATTCCCGTCATCATTTCGGTCGCTTCAGCCATGCCTCCGAGGTCGGCGCCGATGTTGAAAACGTTAGCCACAATCAAGAGCACGCACGCAGACCACAACACCCAACGCGGATAATAGCGTCGCACGACGCCTGCCAGCCCGCGCCCTGCCACCAAACCAAGACGCGCACACATCAACTGTACGGCAGCCATCAGCGGGAAAGAGAAGAGGGCCGTCCATAAGGGCATATAGCCGAAGGACGCCCCGGTTACCGAATAAGTCGAGATGCCTGAAGGGTCGTCATCGGCGGCACCGGTAATTAAGCCGGGACCAAGATTGGCAAAGAACCGTCGCACTCTGTCTGTCGAGTGATGCTTGGATTCAGCTTGTCTTTCCATATTGGAGTTAGTTTTATACATTCTTTAGGGCCTACTCAAGATCATGTTGCCTAATGCCGAATTGAGCGGAAACCGCAGACGGCGCGCAGAATGAAAAGGCGACCCTCATTTCTCCTCAAGACTATTTACTTCTGCTTCTTTCGCTGGCTCAAGTAGAAAAGAATGGGCACTGTCATTCGCGAAAGCAATAGGGAGGCCACTTCTCCCGCCATTAATGAAATGGCGAGCCCCTGGAAGATAGGATCGAATAGGATGACGCTCGATCCTATAACGACTGC
Source organism: uncultured Methylomirabilota bacterium (assembly GCA_963718295.1). Lineage (GTDB taxonomy): Bacteria > Methylomirabilota > Methylomirabilia > CAVQYV01 > CAVQYV01 > CAVQYV01. The sequence goes on from CAVQYV010000007.1 coordinate 28,169, forward strand.
GGCTGCGGTTAACATCATGGGTCTGAAGCGGACCGCACCCGCATCGACGACAGCATCTGCCAAGGGCATCCCTTGCCTCAACCGGAGTTCGATGAAGTCGACAAGGATGATCGAATTTCGGACTACGATCCCCGCTCCGGCGATGAAGCCTATCATTGAGGTTGCGGTAAAAAAGGCGCCCATGAGCCAATGGGCGGGCAAGATGCCCACCAGAGAAAATGGAATGGCCGCCATGATCGTGATCGGGGTCTTGAAGGATTGAAACCAACCGACAACCAGAATGTAGATCAGAATCAGGACAGCAGCAAAGGCAAGCCCGAGATCGCGGAAGACCTCGTAAGAGATATGCCATTCGCCATCCCACTTCATTGCATATTTGGTTGTGTCAAAGGGCTGATGGGAGACGTACCGCTCCAGGCGGTAACCCCCGGGCACTCTCAGTTGGTCTAAGGCACGATTCATTTTCATGATCGCATAGAGCGGGCTCTCCTCCCGACCTGCCACATCGGCCGTGACATAGACCACAGGCATCAGGTTTTTATGGTAGATACTCTTGTCCGCAATCGTTTGTTCGGCTCGAACGAGCTCTGCCAGGGGGACGAGGTTGCCCTGACGGCCCACCAGCTTGACCTGTTTTAAGCTCTCCACGCTGGAACGTTCCTGTCGGGGTAACCTTAAATTGACAGGGACATCCTCCTTCTCCTGTGGTTGATGCAACAGTCCCACATTCATCCCCCCCAAAAGCATCCGGAGCGTGGCGGTCACCTGTTCCGTGGTTATTCCATTGAGCGACGCCTTCTCTTTATCCACGGTGAATTGAAACTTCGGTTGATCTGCCTCGACGTACCAATCGACGTCTACAACTCCTTCAGTCTTTTGGAACACTTCACGCACCTGACGGGCTAACTCGACCTGCTCTCTGTAATCGGGTCCGTAGACCTCGGACACCAGAGTTTGAAGCACAGGAGGGCCCGGGGGCACTTCAGTCACGCTAACGCGGGCGCCATATTTCTTGGCAATTTCCTCAATCCTGGGCCGCACCCGCTTGGCGATCTCGTGGCTTTGGGCAGACCGCTCCCCCTTGGGGAGCAGATTGACCTGAAGATCTGCAACATTGGGACCTCGCCTCAGGAAATAATGGCGCACAAGGCCCGTGAAATTGTGGGGTGAGGCTGTGCCGACATACATCTGATAATGGGTCACTTCCGGGACCGTACGAATGTAATCACCAATCTCCCGGGTGACGGCCGCCGTCTCCTCCAGCGTGGAGCCCTCGTCCATATCGACAATCACCTGAAACTCGCTCTTGTTATCAAAAGGCAGCATCTTGACAATGGTCCGCTTAAAGGGAAAAAGGGAGAGAACTCCCAAAAGCAAGACGAGCACGAGGGCCAGGAACCCATAGCGCCAGAATGGGTTGCGGACAAGGGGGTTCATAACTCGGCGGTAGAGTCGGGTGGACCAGCCCTCCTCAGCGTGAGCCGCCTCCGTCCTGTGCTTGAGCAATCGCAGGCTGGCCCATGGCGTCACTATAAAGGCCACAGCAAGGGAGAAGAGCATGGCGGCAGATGCTCCTACAGGGATGGGTCTCATGTAGGGACCCATGAGACCTCTCACGAATGCCATGGGGATGATGGCGGCAATGACGGCAAAGGTCGCAAGGATGGTCGGGTTCCCGACCTCGTTCACCGCTTCGACGGCAACTTCCATGATGGGGCGGCCCACGTTTTCCGACAGGCGATAATGGCGGACGATGTTCTCCACTACGACGATCGCATCGTCTACCAGGATGCCGATTGAAAAGATCAACGCAAAAAGGGTGACCCGGTTCAGGGTGTATCCGGAGAAGTAGATGACAGCCAGGGTGAGCGCAAGGGTTACAGGGATGGCGATGGCGACGATGCCGGCCTCCCGCAATCCGAGAGTCAGCCAGATGAGGATTGATACAGAGACGATCGCGATCATCATATGAAAGAGCAACTCATTCGATTTCTCATTGGCCGTCTCCCCGAAGTTCCGGGTGACCGTCACGTTTACATCGCCTGGGATCAGCTTTCCTTTGAGCAGATCGACCTTTCGGATCACTTGATCGGCAACCACGATAGCATTCGTTCCCCTTCGTTTCGCGACCGAGATGGTGACTGCCGGGGAGATCAGATGTTGAGCATTTCTGACTGCGAAAGATGCCTCCTTCCCCTCGTGGAGGACTCCGGGTCCGGCTCCAAAAAAAACATAGTCGTTGGGCTCCTCAGGTCCATCTTCAATCCTTGCGACATCCCGGAGATAGACGGGACGCTGGCTGGAGACACCAACGATTACGTTTCCGACATCTTCGGCCGTGGCGAGGAATTTACCTGCCTCGACTAGAAACTCTCGGTTATTGGAAGAGAAACTGCCCGACGCCAACTGACGGTTTGACTGCTCGAGCATCTGGGCAATGAGACCCGGGGCAATGTTTCGGGAGGCCATTTTCATCTCATCCAGCATCACCCGGACCTGACGTCGCTGGCCCCCGATGATATTCACTTCCGAAACGTCTCTAACCCCTTTGATCTGATCGTGGAGCTCAGACGCGATCCGCCGCAGCATGAAATGATCGTAGCGGTCACTCCACAGGGTAAATGCCAATATGGGGACATCGTCGATGGAACGTGGCTTAATGAGAGGGTGGCTTGCACCGGGAGGAATAATGTCAAAATTGGAAAACATTTTCTGGTTGAGTCGAACGATGCTTTTCTCTTCATCCTCTCCCACATAGAACCGGACGATTGCCATAGAAAAGCCATTTGATGAAGTAGAATAGACGTACTCGACCCCTGGAATCTCCCAGAGGAGTTTCTCCATGGGCTTCGTGACGCGCTCTTCGACCTCTTTCGCTGAAGCCCCCGGCATTTGCACAAAGATATCGATCATGGGTACGATGATCTGCGGTTCCTCTTCTCGGGGGAGTAGTAAGACAGCACCGATACCGAGCAATATGGAAGCCGCAATGATCAAAGGCGTCAGCTTCGAATCGATAAAGGCATGAGCAATTGTTCCTGCAGGTCCGAAGGTCTTTTTTTTCATAGCTCCCCACTCAAGCTAAGCCATGAGAACCGATTGAGATCAAAAGGGCGGCAAGCAGAAGGTGATCCCTCGCCCGCATCGCTATTCACTGAACGTTCGCGACACGGGCTCCCTCCATGATGGAAGCGACATCTTCGACGATGATTTTTTCTCCGACATTGAGCCCTGACAGCATTTCCACACTATCTCCATAGGCCATTCCAGTCTTGACCAATCGTAACCGCGCATTGGAAGACGGATCCACCACATAAACCCCAATCAGTTCTCCTCGCTGGAGAATTGCCTTTTGGGGAATCAGGATCGACTGCCTCTGGCCGATGGGGAAACGGGCCCTACCATAGAGCCCTGAACGGAGGGGAGGCTGAATACCCCTGGGAAGATCGATCTTGACTACAAACGTTCGACTGGCCGTATCGAGGGTGGGAACCACTTCGTTGACCCGGCAATCGAGTTGCTTCGAGCCGAGCACATCCAGGTCGATTCGGACAGAATCTCCCAGACGAACCTTCCCGATTTGAGACTCCTCGACACCGGCTTCAAACCGGTACTGGGAATCGTTTTCAATGGTGAGAATAGGCACACCTGGTGCTGCCAGGGTTCCAATCTCGGCTTGTTTCGCCGTCACCACGCCGCTGAGCGGTGAGGTAATTCGCCCGTAGCCCACATAGACCGCTGCACGCTCGACCTCTGCCTTTGCCTGGTTGATCCTTGCCAGAACCTGTTCTTTTCTCGCCCTTATGGACTGGACCATTCGGCCGGCGCGGTCGGCCTCGGCCTCGGTTGCCTTCTTCTTGGCCAGGACCTCGTCGAATTCCTGCTCGCTTACCGACCGGCGTTCCTGGAGAACCTGATAACGGTTAAAGGTCTGCTCCGCAAGGCTCTTGTTGGCGTCTGCGGCCTCTCTGGCTGATTCCGCAGCACGTATCTCCTGTTTCGCTTCCTCTAAGGCCTTTTGTCCTTCCTGGAGTCCTGCCTGAGCCTTTTCCATCTGGGCCATTGTATCCCTGTTATCAATTTCAATCAGCAACTGCCCGATCCGCACCCGGTCGCCTTCCCTTACGTGAATTTTCATAATATTCCCTACGATCTTGGATGAGAGGACGCTTGTCATCTTCGACCGCACGGTTCCTACGGCTTCATATACATTCGGCACGGTAGACAGGGCCACAGTTTCCACTTTGGCCTTAATGGCAGGAGGCTTTGTCTCAGGGGGTGCCTTCTCCTTCTGTTCGCAGGAGGTTCCAAACGCCAGTAGCGAAACAATTGCAGTGATGGCTATCCGTCTTTTCATAACCCCCTCGTCACTCTCGACCTTTGAATGGAGATTGAAATCCAGAATTGAAAATGCATAGCGGGTGCATTCCTCGCAGCTCTGCTACGGGGTTAGCGAGCCAACAACAGATAGAAAGAAGACCCCCTTCGCATTCCAAGATTGCTCGCAGCTTGCTGCGGGCAGCTTTCAGGACACCACAACACAGCCTCTCATGAAACAAACGGCTGGACATCGACCAGTCTTCCTGTGGCCAGCAGGACATGGGCGTAGCCAACGTAGTGCTCGTAACGGGCCCCAAGCAGATTCATCCGTGCCCTGATCAAGGCAGTTTCAGCCCTCAGTACCTCAGTAATGGTTGTCAATCCTTCACGATAACGGTCCTCGACAATCCGCAATGCCTCCTCCGCCTGGGTGATTGCACGGGCCGCGACCCCCCGTCGATCGCGGGCCGAGATGTATTGATAATAGGCACGAGTGACCTCAAGGCGGATCTGATTCGATAGATCCTCCTTCTCTGCTGTGGCCATATTCTCTTCAGCCATAGCTCGGGCAAGTCTGGCCCTTCGGCCCGGGTCGAAGAGGTTCATGCTCAGACTCGCTCCAAAAGCGTAGTCTGAACTTCCGCTCGTTAGATCCTTTCCGCTGACACCATAATTCGCAAAGGCGTCGAACCTGGGGAGATACCGCGCCCGTGCTCCCTTCACGCCCTCCTGGTTTGATTGGACAGTAAAACCGGCATGGATATAATCGGGTCTATGCTTCAGGGCGAGGCGGATCAGTTCCTCCTGATCCTGAGTGACCTCGAAGGTCTTGTCCACGAGCTCTCCCACTACGTTCTGTGGGGCATTTGACGATATGCCCAAAGCAGTGTTGAGGGCCCCGTTGGCGCTGGCCAGATCGCCCTCCGCCTGAATGAGCTGCTGGCGAAATTCCGCCAGCTGAACTTCTGCCGCCAGAAGATCGGACTGGACCGCAAGTCCTGCTTGAAATCGGTCGCGGGTTTGTTTAACAACCGCCTCTCCCATCTTCACAGCTTCCTTGGCCACTCCCTCTCCGGCTTGTGCCACCAACACTCCATAGTAAGCCCGGATGGTATCAAAGCGAAGCTGTTGTTGGACGGCTTCCTTCTGAATGTCTGCCTGCCGTTGTCCAATGCGGGCTTGGGCCACGCGAGTAGGTGTCTGCCACTGGTCAAACAAGGGTTGTTGGAGGAACACTTGGGTTCTGAAATTGCTCAGCGGGTCGGGGTTATTCAACGAATTGATCTGAAAATTCTGCAGTCCGAATCGTCCTTGCTCCAACAGCGAACCGAAGACAAAGACAGGGTTGTTGCTCCTTGTAAATATCTCGTTGAACTGCAAGAGAGGAAACAAGCCCGCGCGAGCCTCTCGCAACTGAGCATCTGCTATTTTACGGCCTGAGAGGGTCGCACGAATGACAGGGTTGTTCTCAAAAGCCTTGTCGACGGCCAAGGACAGTGTCAACATTTCTGTTTCTTCCGCTTTGGCTATGAGGACAAGAAATGGGTTTCCGCCTGTCTGAAAACAGAAAACAGCAATAATGACAAAAAGGACCTTAAGGATGAAACAATGTCTCCTCATCTTGTTCCCCCTTCTGGTGTTTCAGAGTTCGATGGGGCATTTTAGCAAAAACCACACGCCTGGAAAATACAAATTGTCAAAAGGGGATCCGCGTTTGGTCCTTACTTTTGATATTGCTGCAACCTTAGACTGTTCAGCCTTCAGCGTTCAGCATGCGCGGTCACTGACCGCGCGCAGTGATTCTATCTCCCTTCATCCCAACGCAATGCTTGCCGATGGTCTTCCCGTATAGTTCCTCTTTCCTTCGTAATGGGGCATTCGGTTTCGTAGCTTTTAGGCAGGAGGCGGCACAGATAGGCACCTTATGTCCATTCCCTCAAGGATTAAGGTTGACTCTGTGTTTGCGCAGGGAAATGGAAAAAGGGAATGAAGCAGCCGGAAGCCGCCCTGATGAAGGAGTTGGATGTGTCAAAGATCAAATACAGGTAGGGAGGACAAAATGGGGAGCTACCCTCAAAAAGCGTGTAAAAACGGAAAAGGCGGTGTACCCTTCCTAAAACCGGTAAACGGGGTCTCATCAGAGCCCCAAAGGAAGGAGAACACCGCCATGGGATATAAGAACACAAGAAGGCAGAAAGCGTCAAGGGTCTGCTGGGAGGAGCTGGAAGGCTGGGTGCGGAGCCAGGTACAGGACTGGATCCAAGCCCTCCTGGAGGAAGAGGTGACGGAGTTGCTGGGACGGAGTTGGTATGAGCGACGCCAGGAGATCGACGCGCCCAAAGGGTACCGGAACGGGTACCATGATCCGAGGCACCTGACCCTCTCCTGCGGGACGGTGAGCGTACAAAGGCCACGGGTGCGAGGTTTGGAGGAGCGTTTCCAGAGCCGGATTCTGCCTCTGTTTGCCCGGCGGACGGCCGAAGTGGGAGCCTGCTCCCCGAGCTCTATCTCCATGGCCTCTCGCATGGCGATTTCGAGCTGGCCCTGCGGGGACTGCTGGGAGAAAAAGCACCGCTGTCGGCCAGCACGGTGGCCCGACTGAAGCAGAAGTGGCAGGGGGAGTATGAGGAGTGGTCATTTCGTTCTCTCCAAGACCTGGAGGTGGTCTACCTCTGGGTGGACGGGGTCTACGTCAAGGCCGGCCTGGAGAAAGAGAAGGCCGCCCTCCTGGTGGCGGTGGCGGGCCTGGCGGATGGCCGTAAGGTCCTGGTGGCCTTGGAAGCCGGACATCGGGAATCGGAGGCCTCCTGGGCGGGTCTGTCCGTACCTTGCGCGACCGGGGCATGAAGACGCCCCGTCTGGTGATCGGTGATGGGCACCTGGGGATCTGGGCCGCTATGCGTCACGTGTTCCCCGAAGCCCAAGAGCAGCGCTGCTGGAACCATCGGATCCTCAATGTACTGGACAAACTGCCGAAGAAAGCCCAAGCGCGCGCCAAGATCATGCTGCGCGCCTTGGTGTATGCCGGGACGCGGGAAGAAGCCGAGCGGCTCAAGCGGGTCTTCCAGAACTGGTGCCAGACTCAAGGGTATACCGCTGCCGCCCAGGTGCTGGACCAGGACTGGGACCGGATGGTGACCTTCTATCGCTTCCCGAAAGATCATTGGATTCATCTCCGGACTACCAATGTGGTGGAGTCGCCCTTTGCCGCCCTGCGGCTCCGGACCGATGCGGCTAAGCGGTTTAAGAAGGTGGAGAATGCCACGGCGGTGATCTTCAAGATGCTCCTCATCGCCGAGAAGAGGTTTCGACGACTCCATGCCCCGGAGTTGCTCCAAGACGTGTACCTCGGGGTGAAGTTCGTTAATGGATTGCCAGAGAAAGAAGAGAGAATGGGGGTTGCCGCCTGATCCTTTTTACACAGGTATTGACAAGAGCTCCAAAATGGGGGGATTTGAAAGAGTTGAAAGTCAAATCAAGTCAACGACCATAGACTTGGAGGTCCTCATCAACTTGACAAAACGAGATACTGATGTTATGCATAATCATGCGGCGATGGAGGAGCGCAAGCATTTTAAGCGTAGTACCAGGGAAACACTGAAGACAAAAATATCTAAAGGAGAACTTGGTTATGAAAGACAGATTCAAAGGTAAGGCCGGAAGATGGTTTGTGGTTGCTGGACTTCTGCTGTTGATGGGCATCACTTCGGCCGGTTACGCGCAGGCTTTAACCGCCGATGAGATATATTGGCTCAAGTATATGCGTGAGGAAGAGAAACTGGCGAGAGATGTTTACGTCTTCCTGTATGACAGGTGGGGTTCACCCATCTTCAGCAACATATCCGTGAGCGAGCAGAAGCACATGGATGCCATAAAGACCCTGCTCGATAGGTATGGAATTCCGGATCCGGCGGCAGGCAAAGCGCCAGGCGATTTTACCAACGACGAACTTAAGACCCTGTACTACAACCTGACCGAACAGGGAAAAGTCTCTCTGGTTGAGGCACTCAAGGTGGGGGTGTTTATAGAGGAGACGGATATCGCCGACCTGAACAAGGGGATTGCTTCGACCAGGCGCAGAGATATAAGGACCGTCTATAGCAACCTCCTGCAGGGCTCACTCAATCACCTCGATGCATTTTGCTCCAATCTAGCCAAACTCGGAGTGAATTGCCAGCCTTAGCATCTGCGCATGCCACGACTATACATACTATCTCATTGGATTGCGCATAATCGGCATGGCGTACGGTTGGGTTTTCCCCAAGTAGTGACTTGAGATGTAACGGTTCTGTGCAAGTCCTCAAGGGTTTGAAAATATGTTTTGTGGGTACGTAAACGTCGTACCCCTTTCCAGAACTGCTCGATGGGATTCAGCTGCGGACTGTAAGGTGGAGGAAACAGCAACTGCACGATCTTCCTTCGATTCCAAAGCCAATCCCTAATCATACGGGCATATCCTCGGTGTCTTGGAGTACAAGAGGATCATCAGCAACATGGAAGGGAAGCCCTTTGGGGATGGTTGGGTTGTACCCGCCGTCGGCATTTACGATGCCCAAAGGAACCGGCAAATACGAAGGGATCAAGGGAGGGGCCACCTGGGAGGTCCTATTCCGTAGCCCCCAAGCAGTCGTATATGGGTCACGAATGGAACGTGGAGCTGCATTGTGAATAGTCTCGCTGTGTTGGACTTTGGACTTCGGCATCCTATTGTTCCCCCAGGCGAGGAGGCGAAAGCCGGTTACCCCAGGAGGGAAGGGGCTCTCAATTCGATTTAACGAAAATTCAGGATTGTTGTATCTTATGCTCCATCTTTTTTCGTTACCATGACGTTACAAACACACTCCAAAACAACCCAAAATGACCACCTTCAACCCAAAGCATGTTTAGCGTATAAGTGCCCGCCAATTCAAGATAAAATGCGATATGATAAGGGGTTGCGGAGGAGGGTCAGAACCGGCTCATGGCCCAAAGGTCGCTGGTTCAAACCCAGCCCCCGCTACCAACGAAATCAAAGGGGTTGGAGATTCTCTCTGGCCCCTTTTTGCTTTGAGGGATTTGGATTGATGAAAGACAGGTTCGAAGGAACTTCCGTGCAGAAATCACCAAAGGGAATCAGCCGATCGGCTTAGCTGAGTTGTAATGCAAGCTCTGCACGAACGTCCCATTTTTTGTTTCGAACCTGCTCACTCCGATCCGCTTCAGGACCTCCCCCGATATCTGTAAGTTCACACGGAAACTACGTCCCGTGTATGTACGTGTACTACCGGCGATCTATGATCGTGTTTTCGTTCAATCCCCGATTGGGATGAGTGGGCTGATAGGGGCCAGGATTCGATTGGGAGGCGCATCCCAAGGCGCACAGGAAGAGCAAGAGCAGGCCCAACCAGAACCGTCTATTGTCAGTCAGCCAGGATTTCATGATCCCTCCTTCTGGGATTTCACCCTTTCTCTTGAGTTATAGCAAACGAGCTACGTGAAGAACCCTGCCCAAAGGCGAGGCTATCAGGTGTGTTTTAATCATTGGACATAGTCCTCTTATCTTCTTGGGTTCGCACCTCCGGGGTCAGGCTCTGCATCGAAGCTTTTTCATGACTCGGCCTCCCTGTATGCTACATTCGTATTTCAAATGAAAACCCGCAGCGGACTGCTCTCAGGGCATTCAACTCCGCCCGCAGATCGCGACTCATGCCGCGCTCGACCCTTTTCCGAACTCATTCCGTATAGGTCCATTCCTCACTGGGCTTTCACTGAATCCGATCTTTTAGTAAGTACAAGAATTGTGCCGAGCCGCTCAACCGGTAGGAGTCACTGGTGTTTGGTCCCACAAGTAGGTTTCATATGTTCTCTTTTCACCCCCACCCTCGCCCTGCCCCCATCAATGGGGAGGGAATTTACTGCATTCGCTTAGGTTTCCCCTCCCATGATGGGAGGGGGTAAGGGGAGGGTGAGAGAATGAGGCCAGAAAACTTCTTCAATGAATTTCTGAGACGGGACACTAGCCTCTTCACATTCTCTTACTCCGATCCGTTTTCTCTGTCAACGGGTTTTCTGAATCGCGAGATAGAGAAAGGCAGGGTCATTTCTGAACCCTGCCTTCGTCCAGATCAGGCAAGCGCATTCTCGACCATCGTAAACTGCCCATCTCCTCCGATCAAGATCTTGCCTCTACTTCACCTTCTCGGAGGACCCTTGAATGGTCGTTAATGTCTGCAATGTAGTAGTAATGACCATCGTATGCGAGCCCACGGATGGTACTGCTCGTGGTTGTGTGATGGCCCCATGTGGTAGTTCTCACGAATTGGGGAAATTGGGGAGCGGCCAGGGCATCGCCTACCAGAGCGACACCGAAGGCCAGCGTGATCAAGGCGATGAATGCGGTAAGTTTGCACCTGGACATGTTTTCTCTCCTTCCAAAATAGCAATCTTCCTGTCAAGCTATTCCGTTGACGAAAACTTTTTCTTATGGGCCACCTCCTCCTTTATGCCCCCGAAAGTCCAGATGGCAAGCCTTGGGGGCTCATGAAACAAAAAAGCCCCCCGGGCACAGAATGGCCTGGGAGGCTATGGGAATCCGAAAAACTCAGACCGGAGTTCGCAGGGGATCTTCCCACTTCGATGGCTCCTTCATGGGAGGGGGAGTTACGGAAGAAAGACACTCGGATCTGCAAGGGAATCATTACTTGCTACTGTATTCAATCCCCTTTCCTTCACGGTGTCAAGGACTTTCTGGATCTGTGTACTTTCTGAATCTGAATCGCCCTGCGCAGCCCACGTATCGAGTGGGAGTTGGAGGAGGCTGCTCCCAAACTGGCAGACGAGATCTTCGATTGACTCCGAGGAGCGAAATGCCCTTTTAGACCGATGCGAACTGTGATATAAAGCTTGGCGCTGGAACGGGAAGAAAGCGAGGAGCATCCTTGAACGGCCTTGCGCTTGGAGAATGGGCGATCATGGCAGGAAAAAGGCTGGCCTCATGATCCGAAGGTTGCTGATTCAGATCCACCCCTGGTATCCATGTAATCGAAGGCTTAGAGATCTCCTCTAAGCCTTTTTGCCCGGTGCGCGCGCCCGGGTTTTGCCTCGCCTCACTGGCTGACGTCCATCAATTCATCATGAATCGACGATTACTCTTTTTCATTTGCCTCGCCCTGTGCGTCGGCTTCTATATCATAGGCCTTCGGCCCTTCAACTTCCGCCCTGCCAACAAGGTCCGATGGTTGGCGGGCACGGACGGGCAGGGATTCATTTTCAACCGCATGGAATCGTCTACAGTCGGCTTCCATTGGTTCTGAATTTCCCCGAGATCTCCCGAAATCAGGCAGGGGCATTCAGCGTGGAGCTTTGGCTTCAGGCTGAGTCTCAGCCGTCCCAGAACATGCAAAACATCCTGTCCCTTTATGACGGCCGCCTTCCGGAAAATCTCGTCCTGGGACAGTGGAACTCTGAACTCCTGTTACGCACGCCCGTTCCGGACGGGATCCGTTCCGAGACCTATCGGCAGGTGGGTGTAGGAGCTGCTTTGCCGAAGGGAAAGGTGAGCTTTATCACGGTGACGGGGGATGCATCGGGGACGGCGTTTTACCTGGACGGAGTTTTAGCGAGGCATGATCCAAAATATATTCTGCGCTCCAACACCCTGAGAGGGCAGTTGATCATCGGAGACTCAGCGACAGGAGGTCGCTCCTGGAAGGGAAATCTATTCGGGTTGGCGCTCTTCAATCGGGCCCTCGATCCGACAGAGGTCATGGGCCACTACCTGGCCTGGACCGACAACGGCGGGAAGCGCCTGGAAACCGAGCCTGGGCTGGCGGCGCTCTATCTCTTCAACGAGGGAGCCGGCCAATGGGCGAACGACCGATCGCAAAGGGGAGTTGGGCTGTTCATTCCCCGCTTTCATCATATGCTTCGAAAGAGCATCCTGGCTGCCCCCTGGAGGGATTTCTCCCTGAGTTTGCGGCAGATCGCGGATCTCGCGATCAATGTCTTTGGGTTCTTGCCATTTGGCTTCTTCTTTTTTCTATACGCAAACGCAACTAAGCCCAATCGCAGACTCGTAAACGTTCTGATTGCAGTCTTCCTGGGTGCTGCCATCAGCCTGTCGATCGAGCTGATCCAGGTCTTCTTGCCCTCGAGATCCTCCTCCGCGACAGATCTTTTCTGCAACACCGGAGGAACTTTGCTGGGAGTGCTTTTGGCGCTGGCGATCTCTCCCGGGACGAGCTCGGGTCGCGAGGTCCAGGAAGGCTAAACAGGAGGGCTAAAAGGAGATGGGGCATCTTCAGGCAGCAAACCCGTCTCAAATCCTCAGAGCCCCAGGACCTCCTTGCTTAGCTCCTTATTTTCCCGCAGCTCCTTGGATGCCCCCCGGAAGATGATCTTCCCCTTCTCCATCACATAACAGGTCTCGGAGACGGACAGGGCCATGGAGGCTTTCTGCTCCACCAGCAAAATGGTCACCCCGGCATCCCGTAGCTGCTCCAGGATCCTGAATATTTCGTGGATAATCTTGGGGGCCAGCCCCTGGGAGGGCTCATCGAGGAGGACCAGATCCGGGTTGCCCATGAGGGTCCTCGCGATGGCGAGCATTTGCTGCTCTCCGCCGCTGAGGTTTTCTGCGCTGCGGAATCGGAACTTCTCTAACTGGGGGAAGTGCTGGTAGACCAAGTCGAGGTTCCAAGTTTTTCGGGTCCCGGGCTTTTGCCCAACGATGAGGTTTCTCTCCACCGTGAGATTGGTGAAGATGATCCGATTTTCGGGCACCCATCCAATGCCTCGGTTGGCAATGGCGTATGGGGGAAGGTGAGTGATATCCTTACCGTCGAATGTCACGCGGCCCGACCGTGCGGGAGTCAGCCCCATGATCGTCCTCAGGGTCGTCGTTTTCCCCACGCCATTTCTTCCCAGGATGCAGGCGAACTCTCCTTTTCTTACCTCCAAGGTCATGTCAAACAAGATGTGAGCTTCACCATAGAAGGTGTTGATCCCATCTAATTTCAGCATCACCATTCCCCTCCGAAGTAGGCTTCCTGCACCCTTTGGTCTTTCCTGATATCATCGGGCAGGCCCTCCGCGATGATTTTCCCCTGGTCCATGACGATGATTCGTTGGGACACGGAAAACACTACGTTCATGTCGTGTTCTACCAACAAGATCGTCAACTGCTCCGACAGCTTGTGGATGAGATCGAGCATCCTTCCTGTCTCCCTCATGGCGAGTCCGCTGGTGGGCTCATCCAGAAGGATCACCTGGGGGTCCGATGTGAGGGCAATGGCCGCGTCCAGGATCTTGTTGTCCCCGTAGGATAGATCCTTGGCCCTCACATCCTCTTTGCCCGTCAAACCCACCCTTTCGACGATCGCAGGTACCTTCTCCCGCACCTTTATCAGGCGATCCAGGGGAGTGAGAAACTGAAACCCGAATCCCATGTGGGCTTGAATCCCCATGCGAATGTTCTCGAAGACCGTAAGCTCGCTGAAGACGTTCAGGAGCTGAAAGGATCTGGCAATTCCCTTTTTCACCATCTTGTGCACCGGGAGATGGGTGATATCCTCCCCCCGGAAAAAGACCTTCCCCCCATCCGGTTTGATGAAGCCCGTGATCAGGTTGAACAAGGTGGTCTTCCCCGCGCCATTGGGCCCTATGACCGAAACGAGCTCCCCCTCCTTGACTTCGAGGGTCACGCCAGCGACGGCTCGCAATCCGCCAAAGCTTTTGGTCAAATTCTCAATCGCGATCAGTTCCACGAGCCGATTCTCCTTTCCTGCCGATCCTGTGCCAAAAGCCCATCCCACTTCATCCCTTGGTGCCCCTGGGGCGGAAAACCCTGTGCTTCTGCAAGATACCAAAGAGACCCTCCGGGAAGGCCAATATGAAAATAACGAAGATGGCTCCCATGAAGATCTGCCAATGCTGGGTATAACTGCTAAAGAGGTTTCTGGCGATGATGAAGATGGTGGCGCCCGCCAGGGGCCCGAAGAAGCTGCTCAGCCCTCCGCCAATTAGGGTCATCATCACCACGTCTCCGGAATTGACCCAATAGAGGTAGTCTGCGAAGGCGCAGTAGGTGAACATGGCATAGAGCACGCCCGCGAGCCCGGAGAAGAGCCCTGAGATCGTAAAGCAGGCGCATTTGTACCAGAAGGTGTCGTATCCCAGGTATCGGGCCCGGGTTTCATTCTGCTTGATGATTTGCAGGACAGCTCCGAAAGGAGACTCCACGATTCTTTGCAGGATGGCAATCGTAAGCAACAAGGCCAGAAGAACAAAGTAATAGAAGTGCATGGCGTTGGATAGATCGAGCGAAAACAGGCCTGGCACCTGGAGGGTGGGCCGAACGAGACCCGTCAATCCGGTCTCCCCGCCTGTGACCTCGTTCCACCGGAACCCGACAAAGTAGAAAAGCTGTCCGATGGCCAGGGTGAGCAGGGAATAATAGATGCCCCGTTTCCTGGAAATCATACATCCCACCAGGAAGGCGATGATTCCGGTGAGCAGAATCCCGGACAGGATGGGAACCAACCACACCTGTTTCGTCAGGTGAAGCTGGCACAGGGCGAATCCGTAAGCGCCCAGTCCCAAGTAGGCTGCATGTCCAAAGGAGGTCAGCCCCGTGTATCCGAGCAAGAGATTGAAGGCCAGGCCAAAAATCGACATGATCAGGACCTCGGTGGCCAGGCTGATATGGCCTCCAATCAGGGGCAGGACCAGGGGAAGGATGGCAAACAGTAAAAGTGTCAGTAGGATCGGATGAGTGCCCAGCCTCAAGATGCGGCTCCCGAATGAATTCATCTCATTCCTCCAGAATGCTCTTGGTTCCCATGAGTCCCCTGGGTCTGGCCAGGAATACGACCAGCATCACCACGTACATCATGAGATCGGATAGCCTGGGATAGAACATGACCGTGAGCCCGGTGACGATGCCCACCAATTGTCCGGCGATGATACTGCCATATAAGCTCCCCATTCCTCCGACCACCACGACCACCAGGGCCGGCATCATGGCCTCGGTGCCGATTCCGGGCCTGATCCCCCACATGGGTGCCGTCAGGACCCCGGCGATGCCCGCCAAAAAAGAGCCCATCCCGAAAACCAAGGTCCTCAGTCGGGGGAGATTCCTGCCCAGGGCCATGACCATCTCGGTGCTGACCGTTCCTGCTTTGATGATGGCCCCATAGGTCGTCTTTTCCAGAAAAAGCCATAGGGCCAGGATCAGAAGAAGGGCTAGAACGCCCTGGATGAATCGGTACTTGGAGTAGACCATGAAGCCAAGATCGATGAATCCGGACGCAAAGGGAGGGGCCGGAATCGAGTAGCCCATGGGACCCCAGATCAGCTTGATCAAGCCCTCGATGCCCATGGCAATACTGAAGGTGAGGAGAAGACCATACAAGGCGTTCAGGCCATAGATCCTCTTGATCAGGCCTGATTCCAGGATCATCCCGATGATTCCGACCAGGATGGGGCTGAGCAATAGTGCCCACCAGAAGCCCACCACCTTGACCAGGGTAAAGGCCAGATAAGCCCCCACCGCAAACAGAACGCCATGGGCGAAATTGACGACCTCCATCACACCCAGAACGAGGCTGAATCCCAGGGCGATCACGGTAAACAGCAGGCCCAACACCACCCCGTTGAATAGATGGTTCAGAAAGTGGCTAAGCATCTACCCCTCGCTTTCTTTGGCAGAGGCACAGGAGGCATGGGCCCGATTTCTCTATCGCTGCCTCAGCCTCCTGTGCGTTCGCTGACCATTGGGGCCCATCAATCCTGCGAAGCTGCCCCCTTCCCGCAGCCCCGATCAGAAGGGTTGGTCATTGAGATGAATCGAAGGCGGCCGGTAGAGTTCCTTCCACGGTACTCGCTTGAAGGGCTTGATCCAGTCTCCGTTGAATTTGACTTCATCCGGCTTCTTGAATTCGAAGATGTAAGCGTCCCGCAGGTACTGATGGTCCTCTGCCCTGATCATGGCCGGACTGTGGGTCAGGGAGTCGGGGATGACTCGCCCCTCCAGGCGTTTGATGATCTCCTGGGTATTGGTGGTCTTGAACTCAGCCATGATCCTGAGAACCTCGCGAACCGCAATGTAGGTGTGATAGGTATCCATCATGGGGATGGAGACAAAGGACATGGGATACTTCTTCTTGTATTCTTTGTAGAACTCCTTGCATCCGGGGGCCCCGACGTTGACGTCCCACTCCACCAGGCCGATCCCATTCTCTTTGGCCGTTTCGTAGCCGATGGTGAGCCACAGGTCGTGATCAAACAGGGGATGGGTCCTTTTGACGCTTTTGTCAAGGCCAAATTCATGGTACTGGGTCTGGGCGGCCACCCCGGACATCCCCCCCATCAGAACCAGCAACACGTCCGGTTTTGCATTCTTCACATTAATGATGTACGTGCTGAAGTCTCTAGCCTCCATGGGAATGAGATCTTCCCCCACCACCGTTCCGCCCTTTTCCTTCAGGAAGGTCTTGAAGGTACTGGCAATATCCCAACCCCACTTGTAATCCATGGTGTGGAAATACCACCTCTTGCCGTATTTTTGCAGGATCGAGGGAGCGATGGCCTTCACGATTTCGTAGTTGGGCTCAGGGATATGGAAGGTATACCGGTTGGCCTTCTCTCCGTTGAGGGAATTATCGTTGGCATCGCCGCTGAAGGTGAGGACCTTTTCCCTCTTCGCAATCTCAAAAGCGGAGATGGCGCAGGAGGTGCCTCCCCCCACGACCACGAAATTCACCTTGTCCCTCTCGATCACCTTCATCATCTTCTGGCTCGTGACGCCAGCGTTAGTCTGGTTGTCTTCGATGACCATTTCGATCTTCTTGCCCAGAATTCCTCCCTTCTCGTTGAAGGGATCGATGGCCATTCTGGCCCCCTGTTCCATGCATGCTCCCAAGTAGCTGAAATTGCCACTGTACGGTCCAACCAGGCCGACTTTTATGGTTTCTTGGGCAAAACATGGACCCCCCAGGGCCAGGGTCACCAGAATCATAGTGGAAATCAAAAGCCCGACGGAAGCCATTTTGTGCCAGGAGAACATGAGAACCACCTCCGCTTCGTTTCCTCATCCAATTCAGGATCAGAAGAATTCCTCACCCTTCGGGCATAAGTCAAGCCCCCATTTCCATAGAAACAGGCTGGCAGGTGGGGGCCACCCCCAGCCCCGGGCCGAACCGGCAAGTTGCTTCGATCGGTCGAAAGCCTGCCGGCGACCTTCCAGGCTAATGAGATAGGGTATCACCTCCTTCCCTTCGATCCTTGTCCTCGCTCATGAATGCCAACAGGCACCGTGATCTCTGGATGGGAGATCTATCCGGTGCCTGTGATGGGGTCCTCCTGCCGATAAACAACCAGAGAAGTTGTGGCCGACATGGGAGAAAGCTCCGTAGAAAGGGTTATGGGTTGTCCAAGTCTCTTGCTACGGCCCGGTATTTACCCCTATCGGCCTTGTTTGTCAACTTGATTTTGAGGGACGATGCAAGGAATCGGCGAGGGCGCACTTTCATCGCGGGTTGTGTGCCCCTTGATGGATCTGCCGCCTCTCGAAGGCTCAGTCCGTCCGCATGGCCCGCAGTCTCCTCATATCTGTCTTCCAGATCCAACGAACCAGGGCAGGACTGATTCGTTGCAGGACCCAGAAGGTTTTGGCCATCGCAGTGATGGTGATGATCGCTCGGTTCCGTTCCACGCCCCGCAGGATTTCCCGGGCACACTGTTGAACGGGCATCGTTTTGGGCAAGGCCTTGCTCACTTTATCCCGGTCCAGGCCGATGGTTTTGGAGGTATGCAGGATCGGCGTCTCAATCAATCCGGGGCAGACGACGCTGACCCGAACTCCTAAATCCTCCCCCTCGATCCGCAGGGCATTGGAAAGGCCCACCACAGCATGCTTGCTCGCCGTATAAGAGAGCATTCCCGGGACCGAGATCAGGCCAGCGAGAGATGCAACGTTGACAATGTGTCCGGAACCCTGTTTGACCATCAAGGGATAGGCCGCAGCGATTCCGTTCACCACCCCGTAGAGGTTGGTATCGATCACCCAGCGCCAGTCCTGGTAGGAATAATCCTGGACTTCTCCCATGACCCCAATCCCTGCATTGTTGAAGAGATAATCCAGCCGGCCGTGCTCTGCAACCGTTCCCTCCACCATCTTCTTCACCGCCGGGAAGTCAGCGACATCTAATCGTTCTGGCTTCGCCCGCCCGCCCGCTTTCCTGAGAGATTCGACGGCCTCCTCCAGCAGTGGGCCATTCAGGTCGGCCATGATCAGACTCGCTGACTGCCGGGCTAATTGCTCGGAAAGGGCCCGCCCGATTCCCGAGGCCGCCCCTGTGACGATGACGATTTTGTCCGCGAAATCATCCACCAAGTCCCCCCCTTTCTTTCCCTGAGGTTCGATCCTCTTGAACCTGCGACCATCAGCCATTCACCGGCAAACTCATAGTTTCCTTATTGCCTCTTACCCATTTTGCCATTGATTTCACGGTGGCTGCATTCGGACTTTCCCGTCACGACCCAATGAGGAGAAAGCGATTTCACTTGATAGAGAAGAAAAAGGATGCATAGAATGGACCAGCCCCGGAGCAGATATGAAAACCCTTCCCTTTGTCTTGGTCCCGGATCAGGATTATCCTTTCCCCCACACCCTCCTGTTAGAGGCCTCGGCGGGCTCTGGGAAGACCCAGGCCCTGGCGGAGCGGTTTGTCCAGTTCCTCCTTTCCCAACACATCCCCCATCATCAGCTAAGTCATATGCTTGCCATCACCTTCACCCGAAATGCCGCCCGGGAGATGAAGGAGAGGATTCTGGGCCTGCTGAAACGACTGGCCCTCGAGAAAGACGAGGAATTGGCAGAGAGGATGATGCATCTGGTCAGCGCAGTAGCAGGGGAGCTGGCGGCGAGGGCCAGCGAGGCGGTGGACCAGATCATCCGGCAATTCTCCGATTTTCAGGTCCAGACCATAGACAGCTTCACCTTCCGGATGTTGAATGCCTCCGCCTGGGAGCTGGGTCAGCAGCCCGACGCCAAGCTCAGCCTGGAATATGGAGATCTGGTGGACTATGCCCTGGCCATGATGCTGAAGGAGGTAGGATGGGCCAAGGATCCGGAGTTGACCCGGGTGATGGAGGACTTTCTGGAGGTGCTGAATCGGAGCAGTGGGGAGAGCTTCATCTGGAACCCGGAGCCCAAGCTAAAAGACAGGTTCAAGGATTTCCTGATCCTCCAGGGGAAGGAAGGAGGGGAATTCTTCTTCGATGATTACCGCCAGGAGATCGGGGAATGCCTGCAGACGATCCGGGAGGCCTATCAGCAGATCATGGCCGTGCCGCTGGAAAAGAAGAAGGGGGATTCCTTTGCAACTCTATTGGAGCAAGAGGACATCTCAGGGCTCCTGAAGAGGACGTACAGTCCGCGGACCCTTCCCCTCCTGAAAGCCAAGGTCCCCAAGGATCAGATGGGCTTGTATGAAGAGACAATGAAGCAATGGATGAGTCTGAACGATGTGATGGGGCAGCTGGAGCTGTATCACTCCCTGGCGCATTTCTTCCCCTATGGTCGCGCCTATTCCTGCTTCGGGCAATTCCTGAAGCGGGCGAAAAGGCGAATGGGGACCCTCCATATCGACGACGTAGCCAAGGAGCTGAGCGATCATCTAGGTGATCAGGAGGTGATCCCGGAGATCTATATCCGGCTGGGCGATCGGCTGTATCACTATCTCATGGACGAATTCCAGGACACTGACCCGATCCAGTGGGCCAGTCTCTTGCCCCTGATCGAGGAGACCCTGTCCCAGGACGGATCGCTATTCCTGGTGGGCGATTTGAAGCAGGCCATCTTTATGTTCCGGAAGGCAGATTATCGGATCATGCGAAATCTGAGGATGAAGATTCAGGGAGGGGCCCCATCGAGCCACTGGCTTCCGGTGTCCAGCTACGGATATGCGAAAGTCGCCACCCTCGATCACAATTACCGCAGCGGGGGAGTGATCCTCGATTATGTGGATCGGGTCTTCAAAGGGAAGTTGAGGGACCTGGTGGGGACTGAGATCTTGAAGGAGGATCTGACAGGTCTCGGTGATTACCAACAGCAACCCCTGGAGAAAAGAAAAGGTGAGGGGTATGTCCAGGTGCGCCGATTCGCCTCCGATTTCGAAGATTCCCAAGAGCGGTCCCCTGCCGAGCGTCAGGCCCTCCTGGAGATTCTCAAAGATATCCTGTCTCGGGGTTATCGGCATGGGGAGGTGGCGATTTTGGCGGCGAAGAACGAGGAGTTGGAGGCAATCCTGGGGTGGCTGACCGAGGAGGGGATTCCCGCTTCAGCTTCGAGCTCACTGGATATCCGCAAGCGCAGGGAGGTGGCGGAGCTGATAGAGCTGTTGAGATTTCTCGATTCCCCCATCGACGATCTGGCCTTTGCCAATTTTATAGGGGGGGAGACCGCGGCGAAAGTTGCGGTCCAGGAAGGCTGCCTTTCGGGGCCGGAACTGCTTTCTCATCTTCAACTTGCAAAAGACCGTCGGGGAGCAAGGACGGGGTACCTCTATCAAAGATTTCGGGAAGATCGGGGATTGAAAACGTTCTGGGAGAGGTATTTTGAGCCCCTCTACCGGAAGGCCGGCTATTATCCACTCTATTCTCTGGCCTCGCTGACCCTCAAGATCTTCAGGGTATTCGAGAACTTTCCAGAAGAGGCGGGAGCCCTGGTCAAATTCCTGGAAGCTATCAATTCTTTGGAATCGAAGGGGATGAACAGCATCCGTGGCTTCCTGGACCTGTCGTCGAGGAGAGAGGAAGATCTGTTCGAGATGGAGCTTCCCGAATTCAGCCGGGCAGTTCAGCTGATGACCTTCCATAAGTCCAAAGGACTGGGCTTCCCGGTGGTGATCAACATGCTCTACGATTCACCCCGGCCCCGCGATGCGATGTATTACGACCTAAAAGACGGGAAGATCAGGGTCTATCACATTCCCAGGACGCTCCTGGAGAGGAGGGGAGATTCATGCCCGAAGTTGAAGGAGATCTTTGATCGTCGCCTGCTGGATGAGCAGATTCAGGATCTGAACACGCTTTATGTAGCCTGCACCCGAGCCGAGCGCGAGCTTTACAATCTCGTGATCACCCAAAAGAGGGAAGGGGCCATCAGTCGACTATTCGACGAGGTGGAGGCGGGCCAGAGGAAACAAGCAATTGGCTATGGGACAGAAGTGGGGGAGGCTGCCGAGCCCACTCCGGCTATTGTGCCCCCGGCCCGGGAGTCGGAGGAGATTGGGAGGGAAGAAGAGATCTGGTCGCTTTCGAGACAGGAAGAATCAGCAAGAGGGAGAGTTCTACCATCGGGTCCTGGAGCAGATCGAGTTCCTGCCCGATTCTTGGGGCGATGAGATCTTTCGCCTACTGGCTCGCTGTCAGGCGGAGGAGGTCATTGTCCATGATCTGCCCCGGATCCAATCCGAACTCACTCGCTTCCTGGCTCAGTCCCAGGTGAAGGACTGGTTTTCGCCGTTGCCCGGTCGACGCGTGATGCGCGAGGTGGAATATGTGGATCCGCAGGGACAACTTCACCGGATGGACCGGGTGGTGTTGGATCCAGGGCTGGCAACGGTGATCGACTTCAAGACCAAGGAGAAGAGGGACGATCAGGGCAGGCTCCAGGTCAGGACCTACATGGAAATCCTGAGACAGGTCTATCCGGGGTGCAGAATAGAGGGCTATCTGGCCTATGTGGATTCGGGAAAGGTGGAAAGGGTAGCATGAGCCGAAATCAGGCCTTGCTGGTGGATCCGGGGGCGGATCTGATTGGGGCGGTCCGGGATGTGCTCCTCTCGGAAGGGGAGGGGCTGGCCCAGAGCCTGGTCGTCTTTCCAGGTCGGAGGCCCGCCCACTTTCTGCGCAACTCCTTGGCTAGCAGGCTTCAATCAGCATTCCAATCCCCCAGGATCCTCTCGATGGATGAATGGGTAGATATGGCCTGTGGCGAGCTGGGTTACTTTCATCGCCCCCTTTCAGCCATTGATGGCGTCGGCCTCCTTTACCGGCTCCATCGCCAGAGCCGCAGCGCCGGCGCCGGTGATTTGGCCGGGTCCAAAGCAGCAAAGCTGGATGATTTCTTGCCCTGGGGTTTCAAGATCTTTTCTGACTTTGAAGAGCTGAGGATCGAGCAGGTATCGGCGGAGGGGCTGAGGAGGGTCGAAGTCCTGGCGGAGGAAAGGATACCCCCCCGCATGCAGGCCCATCTATCCGACCTGGCCGGTCTCTATCAGGATTTCTACCAGCAATTGTCGCAAGATGGCCTTTCCACCCGCTCTTCCCGCTATGGCCGGGTGGCTGAGGAGAGGGAGAGACTGGACCTATCCTCCTTCCGCCACATCATCCTGGCGGGATTCTTCGGCCTGACCCGGTCTGAGGTCCAGATCTTCAGCTTCCTGCTGGCCCACGAGCAGACCTTGATCCTGCTTCAGGAGGGGGGCGAGGACTCGGGCATCGAGGAGGTCATCGAGGGGCTGAAGCTTCATCCGAGGAGGTGGCCGGGCGAGGGAACCGGATCGAAGCCGAAGCTCCATTTCTATCGCGCCACCGACTCCCACGGCCAGGTGATGAAGCTGAACCAGCTCATCCGGCGAAGTCCAGGTT
This sequence comes from uncultured Methylomirabilota bacterium, assembly GCA_963718295.1. Lineage (GTDB taxonomy): Bacteria > Methylomirabilota > Methylomirabilia > CAVQYV01 > CAVQYV01 > CAVQYV01. The sequence continues at coordinate 51,122 of CAVQYV010000007.1, forward strand.
TTGATCTTCGTCAGGTCATCGTGCTTCCCGCTCCGGAGACCCTCTTTCCCGTGGCAGAGCAGACCCTTCCCTGGGCCGGTGATGATTACAACATCTCCATGGGCTATCCCCTTCTTCGGACCCCCCTCTTCACCTTGCTCCAGACATTGGGTAAAACGCTGGAGACCCGGGACGAGGACCTATACTTTCTGCCTGACTATCTGAGACTCATCCTCCATCCTTACATCAAAAACCTTTTCTTTGAAGATGCGGGCCCAGGCCATGATTTCAGTACCAGGGCCAGCTATCCAACCCGCATCCTCTTTCACACCCTGGAAGAGGCGCTGGGCCTCCGTCAGCTGAGATTCATGCAATTAAGGGAGATTGAAGAGGAGCTGCGAAAGAGCATCGAGCAGGAGGATGGAAAGATGGCGGGCGAGGCCCTGGAGCAGGTAAGCCCAAAGGAGGCCGTCCAACACCTCAGGAAGATCCATGAGAGGGTGCTGGAGCCCTTTGAGCAGTTGAAAGACATCGGGGATTTCTGCCAAAAGCTATTGGGGCTGGTCTCCTACATTGCCCTGGAGAGCCCGGTTCAGCTCCATCCCTATTCCTCCCGGTTCATCGAGGCACTGATGGAAAGCCTAAGCGAGATGATGGCCTCTGAGATCCGCCAGGAGAGCCTGGGTGATATTCGGGGCCACTTCCGTTTGCTGGAAAACTACATCCAAACGGTGCGGGCTCCCTTCCCAGGTACTCCCCTGAAGGGACTGCAGGTCCTGGGTTTTCTGGAGACCCGTAATCTCAAGTTCGAGACCGTCTATTTCCTGGACGCCAATGAGGGGATCATCCCTTCCGTGAGGAAGGATGAGAGCCTCCTTCCGATGGGGGTGCGTCAGGAGCTGGGTCTTTCCACCTATCGCGAGCGGGAGAAGATGGCCCGCTATTACTTTGAGAATCTGATTGCCGGGGCGAGAGAAGCACACATATTTTACAGTCAGGGCCAAGGGCAGGAGAAGAGCCGCCTGGTGGAGGGGCTGATCTGGCAGGAGCAGAAGCAAAGCAAGCATGTGAAGATCCAAAGCCAAAATGAGATCTACTTGCACACCCGCTTCACCCAGACTGACCCTGAGGCGGTCCAGAAGACGGGAGGCGTCAGGGAGCGCCTCCTTGATTTCGAATTCACGGCCACCAAGTTGGACACCTACCTGAGGTGCCCCCTGCGGTTCTATTATCGGTTCTTGTTGGGCCTGAAGGAGAAGGAGGGGTGGGGCGAGGAGGTGGAGCCGTACGAGATCGGAAAGCTGATCCATAAAATCTTGGCCAAGTTCTTTGAGACCAAACGGGATCAGCCTTTGGAGATCTCCTCCCAGGATTTCGAGGTGATCGCGGGCCTGGCGGACCAGATCTTGGAAGAGACTTACGGAGAGAGGCCGGGCGGGGGTCTTTTTTTGGTGCAGCACCAGGTCCAGTTCAGGCTCAAGGAGGTATTGAGATATCATCGAAAGCATCTGACAGGGAGCGTGATTCAGGCCTGCGAGAGGACGTATTCTGCCCTGAAGGATGTGCCAAAGCTCGGCCCGGTTCCGATCGCAGGCATTATGGATCGAGTGGACAGGCAGGGAGACCAGATCATCATTTGGGACTACAAGACAGGATCAGGGACCTTGAGGGTGAAGCCATCTGATCGCTTTCTCGAATCGGCCAGAGAGGACTGGTATGACACCCTGCGCTCAGTACAGCTGCCCTTTTACCTCATGCTCTATCTGGAGCACCACCCCGATCTGAAGATTGAGCAGATGAATGCTGCCCTGATGATGTTGGGTGAGAAGTCCACCAAAGAAGATCATCTGTTTAGTGGGGAAGCGGAGAGAATGCCCCAGTATGAGAAGTACCGGCAGGCGATCTATACATTGATTGGGGAAATCATGGATCCGGATGGGGATTTTTGCCCCACCTTACGGCCGGAAAAGGAATGCGGGTCTTGTATGTATAAGGTCCTCTGTGGACGGCAGTGGGTGGTCAGGAGGCGGTAGAGGGAAAAAAGGATAGCAAGCGGAGGGCCGAAATCGCTTGATGAGGACCGAAATGGGTTGATGAGGCCCGAAATCCCTCCAAGAGATCAATTCTTCGGGAAATACCAGGTCTCCCCGTGGTGGAGCAGGGGAGCGCCTTCCTCGCTGAGCCCAGCCGCCCGAGACGCCTCGCGAAAGGCACGAGGGGGTAGATCCAGGGGCTCATTGGTCAGGTCGAAGACCCCCCACTGCTGGGGGATGAGGGTGCGGGATTTCAGGTCGAAAAAGGCCTTTACCGCCTCCTCAGGATTCATGTGGTGATCCTTCATGAACCAGCGGGGCTCATAGCAGCCAATGGGCAAGATGGCAGCATCTATGGGGCCGAATTTCCTTCCATATTCCTTGAACCCGAAGAAGTATCCCGAATCTCCAGAGAAGAAAATCTTCCTATCCCTTGTCTGAATGAGCCAGGAGCCCCACAGCCGGCGGTTGGTATCCCGGAAGCCGCGCTTGCTCCAGTGCTGGACGGGAAGCAGACGGCAGGTGATTCCCCTCTGAGTGAAGGCCTCGAACCAGTCCAATTCGACTACCCGTGCCCCCGGAACCACCTCTGCAAACCAGTCTTTGTAGCCGAGGGGCGTAAGATAAAGGGGTCTGATCCCGAGGCGTCGGATGCTTTCCTTGTCCAGATGGTCATAGTGGCTGTGGGAGATGAGGACCACCTCGGGGGAGGGTAGCTCATCGAGGGGGATGGGGAAGGGGGTGTGGCGGACGAGATGGAAGACATTGCCAAAGACAGGGTCGGTGAAAATATCCCTTCCCTGGAGGTGGAGCCAGAAGGAGGCATGTCCCAGGTAGGTGATGGAGTCTCCTCGCCGAAGGATTTCCCTCGTCTGGGGACGAGTGAGCGGGAAACTCGGTGGATTGCGCTTGGCCTTGGAGTAAGGATTGGGGCTGAGGACCCATTTCAGCAAGTTCCAGAGGCCTCCGGGCTGCTTTTCCGGGAGCCAGGGGTTGATGAATCCGGGATTTCCGTGGTGGGCCTTCTTCCGGGAGAGGTCCTCCAGGTCCGCCCCGTCGAGGCTGCCTCGGGAGGGAAGTCCCAGAAGAAGCACGGATGCCAGCAACAAGGAGAGCCACACCTCTCGAAGGGTTAAGGGAAAAGCGTGCCCAAGGGTTGAAGGGGTCGGCAGATGGCTGGACAACAGGCTATTGACCATGGTATATCGTATAGAATAGCATCTTGGGAGGCCCGATGCAATCTGCTGCCTTTGCTCTGCTGCCTCTGTTCCGCCCCAGACGTCCCTGCAGGCCGCGACCCATCAAATAATGTGCGATTTTTGGTAATTTGCTCTTGACATTGAGGCCTTTTTTGTCTAAAAGAATCGGGGCCTGCGAGCCGCCATCCGGCCATGTTGTCCGAGTTATGTTGGTGGACCGATTCAGCCATGAAGTATCCGGGCGTGGAAGACAGCCCTTATTCTGAGGATTTTCTCCACTTATCCATTTGAAAAGACAGCTTTCCATGACAGAGTCATTCGTTTTTGAGAGAAAACAATTTTCCAGGTTGCTTGAAGCGTTGCGACAGGAGGGGTATCGGGTCCTGGGGCCCACCCGCGGCGACAAAGCGATCTTATATGACGACCTGTCCTCAGAGGCCGATCTGCCCATCGGCTGGACCGACCAGCAAGAGGGGGGGACCTATCGTCTTCTAAGGCGCAGTGACCAAGCCCTGTTCGGCTACATCGTCGGCCCTCATTCCTGGAAGAAGTTCCTCCACGAGCCTGACTTGAAGTTCTGCCTTGCACAGAAGAGGGAGCAATGGCTTTCAGATGGAGAGGGCTCGAAGCGGGTTCTCTTCCCCCATTGGCCTTCGTCGGCGTCCACTCCTGCGATCTGCACGCCATTTCCATTCAAGATAGGGTCTTTCTCGATGAGAAGTACCCTGATCTGGCGTACCGGGCCCGTCGGCAAGACAACTTCATCGTGGCAGCCAATTGTGGCCATGCCTGCAGTACTTGTTTCTGTGTGTCCATGGGTACTGGGCCCAAGGCCTCTTCTGGTTTCGATCTGGCCTTAACGGAGGTCATCGAGGGCGTTCGACACTACTTCGTGGTTGAAGTAGGGACGGAGCGCGGCGGTGCAATTCTGGACAAAATCGAGCACCAGCAGGCGCAGAAAGAGGAAAAGGGGGCGGCGGAGCGGGCGGTAGCCCGTGCGGTCTCCGAGGTGGGGCGAGTCATGGATACCACCGACATCAAGGACCTCCTGTACCGCAATTACGAAAATCCGCGGTGGGAAGAAGTGGCCTCGCGCTGTCTTTCATGCGGCAACTGCACCCTGGCCTGTCCTACCTGCTTTTGCACCACAGTGGTGGATGCCACTTCTTTGGATCGGCGAAAGGCTGAGCGCAAACGGAGATGGGATTCCTGTTTCACCATGGACTTCTCCTATATCCATGGGGGGAGCATTCGGGCCAGCACCAAGTCCCGTTATCGCCAATGGATGGTGCATAAGCTCGCTGCCTGGATCGACCAATTTGGCACCTCGGGGTGCGTCGGGTGTGGAAGGTGTATCACCTGGTGCCCCGTCGGGATAGACATCACCGAGGAAGTGAAGGCCATCCGCGATAGTGAAGGAAAGGAAGAAGGCAAGGCGCCTCTTTCAAGGAAGGGATGAAAAGATGGAAACGCTGCGGCCCATTATCGTTGAACATGCTTTTTTCAAGGGTTTCAAACCTGAGCACATCGACCTCATCGTGGGTTGTGCCTCTAATGTGAGGTTCAACGCGGGGGAATTCTTGCTCCGCGCAGGCGAAGAGGCTACCCAATTCTTCATCCTCCGTCAGGGGAAGGTAGCACTGGAGCAGTTCGCGGCGGAACGAGGGTCAATCATCATCCAGACCCTGGGGGAAGGCGACATCCTCGGATGGTCATGGCTGGTTTCTCCCTATCAGTGGGTCTTTGACGCTCGCGCCATGGAACTGACCCGGGCGATCGCCTTCGACGGCAAATGCCTTCGCACCAAATGCGAAGAAGACCACGATCTAGGCTACGAACTGCTGAAGCGTTTCACCCCGATCATCGCCAGGCGCCTGGAAGCCACCAGGATCCAACTCTTGGACATCTATGGGAAATATTCCGAAAAGAAAAATGGTCGACACGGATAATATCGTGGATCCAATGCTCCCGCTGCCCTATCAGGTTGAGCGGGTTCGGAAGGATACTTACGATACCTTCACCGTTGAACTCAAGAGCGCAGATGGAAAGGGGCAATTCCCATTTGAAGCTGGGCAGTTCAATATGGTGTATGTTTTCGGGGTGGGCGAGGTCCCCATATCCATCAGCGGGGATCCTTCGCGGCCGGAAGTCCTGGTTCACACGACCCGGGCCGTGGGATTGGTGACCGAGGCGATGCGCAAACTGAGACCCAAGGACCTGGTGGGGGTTCGTGGTCCTTTCGGAAACCATTGGCCCATGGAAGAGGCGGAGGGGAATGATGTGGTGATCGTGGCCGGAGGGATCGGGTTGGCACCACTGCGGCCCGCCTTGTACCACATCATCTCGAACCGAGGGAAGTATGGACGGGTCTTTCTCTTGTATGGGGCCCGAACGCCCGACGACCTCCTCTTCATGAAAGAGCTGGAGCGATGGCGGGGTCAATCGATTATGGAGATCCATGTCACCGTGGATCGCGCCTTGGCCAACTGGAGGGGAAATGTAGGGGTAGTGACCACCCTGATTCCCAAGGCTGGCTTTGATCCCCAGAATACTGTGGCGATGGTCTGTGGCCCGGAGATCATGATGCGTTTTACAGTGCTGGACCTCCGGGGCCAGGGTCTGGACGTATCGAGGATCTACGCCTCCATGGAGCGCAATATGAAGTGTGGAATCGGATTATGCGGGCACTGTCAATTCGGGCCGAATTTTATTTGCAAGGATGGCCCGATTTTTAGTTTTGACCGGATTCAAGGCATGTTCGCCAAGCGAGAGATATAGGATGGGAAAACCGAAACTGGGCGTCTGGAAGTTTGCCTCCTGCGATGGGTGTCAATTGAGCCTGCTGGATTGCGAGGACGAACTCCTGGCCGTGGTAGAGGAAATCCAGATCGCCAACTTTATGGAGGCCTCCCGGGCAGTGGTCAAAGGGCCCTATGACCTTTCATTGGTAGAGGGATCCATTACCACGGCTCACGACGAGGAGCGCATTCACAAGATTCGCCGCCAGTCGAAATTCCTGGTGACCATTGGCGCCTGCGCCACTGCCGGAGGGATACAGGCCCTTCGCAACTTCAAGGATGTGAAGGACTTCATTTCGGTGGTCTATGCCAGTCCCCAGTATATCGAGGCCCTCAACAAATCAACTCCGATCTCCGACCACATCCCGGTGGACTTTCAACTCCAGGGCTGCCCGATCAACAAGAACCAACTGGTGGAGGTTCTCAGCGCTTTTTTACATGGCCGGAAACCGGACACCCCGCCTCACAGCGTTTGCATGGAGTGCAAACTCAAAGGCGCGGTATGTGTGATGGTGGCGCACGGCACCCCATGTCTGGGACCCGTCACCCACGCGGGCTGTGGAGCCCTTTGTCCCTCTTACCACCGTGGTTGTTATGGGTGCTATGGCCCCAAGGAAACCCCCAACACAAGGTCATTGGCCGATTGGTGGAGTCGCTTGGGAGTGGCGGAAGATGGTCTGGTGCGGGCCTTCCGCACCTTCAATGCCAATAGCGAGGCTTTTCGAAGAGAGAGTGAATCCCATGAGCAGTAAGAAGATTAAAGTCGACTATCTGGCCCGGGTGGAAGGGGAAGGGGCCTTCCACGTGCACATCAAGGACGATCGGGTGGCCGATGTGAAATTCAAGATTTTCGAGCCGCCTCGATTCTTTGAGGCTTTCCTGCGGGGGCGCCATTTCAGTGAGGTTCCCGATATCACCGCCCGCATCTGCGGCATATGCCCGATTGCCTATCAGATGAGCGGGGTGGCAGCAATTGAAGATGCCCTGGGCATTCAGGTGAAAGGGCAACTGCGGGCCTTGCGCCGTTTGATCTATTGCGGAGAATGGATTGAGAGCCACGCCCTCCATGTCCTGATGCTGCATGCGCCGGACTTTTTGGGCTACGAAGATGCGATCCAGATGGCAAAGGACTATCCCGATGTAGTCCAGCGGGGCCTTAAGCTGAAGAAGATCGGCAATGACTTGGGAGCCCTGTTAGGAGGGAGGGAGATCCACCCCATCAATGTGCGAGTGGGTGGGTTCTACCGGGTTCCGAAGAAGCAGGAGTTGGCCAGATTGGTCGAGCCCCTCAAGTGGGCCAAAGATGTGGCTTCCGAGATCGTTCGTTGGGTAGGCACTCTTCCCTTCCCGGAATTCGAGCAGGACTATGAGTTCGTCGCCATGCGGCACCCCGATGAATATCCCTTTACCGAGGGTCGCTTGATTTCCAATAAGGGATTAGATATTGCCGTGCAGGAGTACGACCAGCATTTTGCAGAGGAACATGTAGCCCATTCCAACGCCCTCCATTCCATGCTCAAAGAGAGGGGGGCGTACCATGTGGGTCCCCTGGCGCGTTACAACCTCAATTTCGACCTGCTTCCCTCCATCTGCCAGGAGGCGGCGCGATCGGCCGGGCTCGGTTCGGTCTGCAAGAATCCCTTCCAGAGCATCATTGTTCGGAGCGTGGAAGTGCTTTATGCATGCGAAGAGGCCCTGCGCATTATTGACCAGTACGAGATGCCAGAGGAGCCAGCGGTGGAGGCGGAGCCGCGGGCCGGGGTCGGCTATGGTTGCAGCGAGGCCCCACGGGGCATCCTGGTGCATCGATACCGGGTCGATGAACGGGGTCTGATCCAGGATGCCAGGATCATCCCCCCCACCTCACAGAACCAGAAGGTGATGGAAAGCGACCTCCTCGAATTCGTCACCAAAAACCTTGCCTTACCTCAAGACAAGCTGACCTGGCAGTGCGAGCAGGCGATCCGCAACTACGACCCCTGCATCTCCTGCGCCACCCATTTTCTGAAAGTAAAGATCCAGCGGGATTGAGCCAGGCTGGATCCCCTGGCCGGTCAGGCCCCGTGGATCCGCTCTTCGTTCTTAGCTTAATTCAGCACTCGCAGGCAGGCGGTTGACCTCGCCCCTTAGCCTGCCGATCGGATTCCCTTCCACGAGCCGCAGTCCAAGCTCGGTTTCTCTCCCGGACAGACCTTCCTTCCTCGTCCCCCCCAGATCCGACGGCGTAGCGGTAGCCATGGGGGCTCACCAGCCTCCCGGTGCCCCAGGATCAGCGCTCAGCGCTGGCTCCTATCGGCCTGGAACCCGATCCAGATCAGGTAGAGGACAATGAAGACGCTGACGACCGTTCCCGGCACCGACGCCTTATCGCTGAAGAGGGCCAGGGCAGTGGCCGCGGCAAATCCCGAGTTCTTCACCGTCCCCATCAGGGTGAAGGTTACCCTCTCCGCCCGGGCCACACCGAGCCACTTCAAGGCAATCCCAAGCAGGTAGCCCAGGGCAAAAATGCTGAGGAACCCTACGATGGAGGCCCGGGCCAATATCCCGGGCTGCCCCAGAAACACCTCCCGGTTCAGGCCCACCACGGTAAAAGTCACCAGGAAGAAGCCCCAGTTGACGATGGTCCCCCTCGCTTTCTGGAGATAGCGATCCAGTTTGGCGAGGAGGAGGAGACGAGATAGAAGGATGGGGATCACCACCAGCTCCACCAAGATGGGAAGCAGCTTCCAGGGCGAGAGAACGCCTGCTCCGAGCAGGACGCGGGCCATGATGGGCATAATGGCGAGGGCCGCCACATAAACTCCCACGGTCCCAACCAGGGATAAGGCGGCATTGCCTCCCAGCAAATAGGTGAAGGGGATCACGGCCACGCCGGGAGGGGAGGCCGCCAAAATCACCGATCCGATCCATAGCTCCCGGGTCGGCATGAGCCACCGCGCCAGCACCAGAAGGAGGGTGCTGTGGATGAGGTAATTGAAGAGGACTGCCAGGAGCACTGATCGTAGGAGGGAGCGCAAAGGCGGGATGGCCTTCGATGAGAACTGGGCGGCGGAGATGGTCATGATCAGGGCCAGGGCCGGGAGCGTGAACGGCTTCGTGTAGCGGGCCACTCCGCTGCCCAGGAGGACCCCCAGGACGAAAGCAAGAATCAGGATGAAGTTGCGATTTCTAAGTATCCGAAAAATAATCATTCTACCCTATTGAGCGGAGAAGGGCTATGCGATCTCCCGATGATATTCCTGCAACGATTTGATGGTCATCTTGGGCCACTTCCTCAGGTTCTCGATCCCGTTGACGGAGGCCTGGGCGCCCGCGATGGTGGTGATGAGGGGAACGCTGTACTGGATCGCGTGGGATCGGATCTTGGCTTCATCCTCCTTGGTCGCCTTGCCTGCGGGGGTATTGATGATGAGATCCACCTTGCCGTCCTTGATGAGATCGATAATATGGGGTCTGCCCTCATGGAGCTTGGGAAGAGTCTTCACCGCTATGTCATTTCGGAGCAGGACATTGGCGGTGCCGGAAGTGGCCAAGATCTGAAAGCCCAGGTCGGCCAATTTTTTCGCTATGAAGACGACGCTCCTTTTGTCGTGGCTCTTCACGCTGATGAAGACATTCCCGCCTTTGGGCAGTCTTTGCCCGGCGGCGATCTGGCTTTTCATATAGGCCGCACCGAATGTGGAATCGATCCCCATCACCTCTCCGGTGGATCTCATCTCCGGCCCCAGAATGGCATCCACCCCCGGGAACCGGATGAAGGGGAAGACCGATTCCTTGACCGACACATGATTGATCCGCTTTTCCTCCGTGAATCCTAATTGCTCCAGGGTCTTTCCCAGCATGATCTTGGTGGCGAGCTTGGCCAGAGGAACGCCGATGGCCTTGCTCACGAAGGGGATGGTGCGGCTTGCCCGGGGATTGACCTCCAGGATATAGACGGTGTTGTTCTTCACCGCATATTGGATATTCAGGAGCCCTTTTACATGTAGCTCCTTGGCCAGGGCGTAGGTATTCTTTTTGATCACCTCGATCACATCTTCACCGAGCGTATGGGGAGGAAGGACCATGGCGCTATCCCCGGAGTGAATGCCTGCCTCCTCGATGTGCTCCATAATTCCGCCGATGACGCACCTTTCGCCGTCCGCTATGGCGTCCACATCCACTTCGATCGCGTCCTCCAAAAACTTGTCTATCAGAATAGGTCGCTCGGGAGAGGCCTCCACCGCCTTCGCCATGAAGCTGCGCAGGTCATCATCGTCGTAGACGATCTCCATGGCCCGCCCCCCCAGCACATAAGAGGGCCTTACCACCACGGGATATCCGATCTTTTTGGCCACGCTTTTGGCCCCTTCGAAGGAGGTCGCAGTTCCGTTATCCGGCTGGATCAGCTTCAATTTCTTGATCATTTGTTGGAATCTCTTGCGATCCTCTGCCCGGTCGATCGAGTCGGGGCTGGTCCCCAAGATCTTCACTCCAGCCCTGTGCAGGGGACCGGAGATGTTGAGAGGCGTCTGGCCTCCGAATTGAACGATCAATCCCAACGGTTTCTCGACATCCACGATGTTCAGGACATCCTCCACGGTCAGGGGCTCGAAATACAATTTGTCCGAGGTATCGTAATCCGTGGAAACGGTCTCCGGATTGCAGTTGATCATGATGCTTTCCACGCCTTCCTCCTTCAAGGCATAGGAGGCATGACAGCAACAATAGTCAAACTCAATCCCCTGTCCGATTCGGTTGGGTCCCCCTCCCAGGATCACGACCTTCCGGGCGCTGGATGGTTCGCTCTCATCCTGAGTCTCATAGGTGGAATAGTAATAGGGCTGCTCGGCCTTGAACTCCCCGCCGCAGGTATCCACTAACTTGTAGACGGCTGCGATTCCGTGGCCCTTCCTGAAGGCCCTCACCTGATCTTCCGTGGAATTGAGGAGGTAAGCGATCTGCATATCGGAAAAACCGTCCTTCTTGGCCCTCCGCAAGAGCTCGGCCGGTATCTGAATGGGGGATCCGGCTTGCTGGCCTCTGTATTTTCCGATCTCCTCTTCCGCCTCCATCAGTTGCTTCATGTTGTCGATGAACCATCTGTCAATCCGGGACAGATCGTAGATCTCGTCCACCGAAAGCCCCAGTTTCAAGCCGTATCGAATGTAGAATAGCCTCTCGTCATTGGGGATCCTGGTTTTCCGTTTGATCTCCTCCATCAAATCCTGGGAGATGGAACGGAGCGCCTCATCGGTGATTCTGTCTTTTCCATCGGCGCCCAATCCGAATCTCCCCGCTTCCATGGACCGGATCCCCTTCTGCAGGGCCTCCTTGAAGTTCCTCCCGATGGACATGGCCTCGCCCACGGCCTTCATGGAGGTATTGAGGACCCTTTCCGCCTGGGGAAACTTCTCGAAGGTGAACCGGCAGATCTTGAAGACGCAATAGTCCACCGTGGGCTCAAAGAAGGCCTTGGTCCATCCCGTCACCTCGTTGAGTACCTCGGGCAGCGTGAGGCCCACGGCCAATTTGGTGGCGACCCGGGCGATGGGAAAGCCCGTCGCTTTGGAGGCCAGGGCCGAGCTTCGGGAGAGGCGGGGATTCACCTCAATGATCATGATCTCCCCGTTATCCGGATTCTGGGCGAACTGGATGTTGGAGCCTCCCCCGGTGATCCCGATCTTGCGGATGATCCTTTTCGACAGATTCACAAACCGGGCATACTCTTCGCTGGTGAGGCTCTGAGAGGGAGCCACCACGATGCTATCCCCGGTGTGCACCCCCATGGGATCCACATTTTCCATGGAGGTGATCATGATCACATTATCCACGCAGTCCCTCATCACCTCGAATTCGATCTCTTTCCACCCCAGCACCGATTGCTCCACCAGCACCTGGCCCACCGGGCTGATCTCGATGGCCTTGGCCAGGAAGTCCTCCAGTTCTTCTTTGTTGTAGGCGGTGGCCCCGCCGAATCCACCCAGACAGTAGGCGGGTCGCAGGATCAAGGGAAACCCGATCTGGAGGCCGATCTTCATGCCCTCTTGCACACTGGTGGCAATCCCGCTTTGAGGGAGGGCGATGCCGATCTCCTGCATGGACTGTTTGAATAAATCCCGATCCTCCGCCCGGGAGATGGCATCCACGCTGGCCCCGATCGACTCCACCCCGTACTTCTCCAAAATGCCTTCCTTCATCAAAAAAAAGGCCAGATTCAGGCCCGTTTGGCCCCCCAGAGTCGGCAGGATGGCATCGGGCCTTTCCTTCCTGATAATCTCTGTGACCGTCTCCACGGTGAGAGGCTCAATGTAGGTTCTATCGGCCATCCCCGGGTCGGTCATGATGGTTGCGGGGTTGCTATTGACTAAGATGGTGAAATAGCCCTCCTCGCGGAGGGCCTTGCACGCTTGTGAGCCCGAATAGTCGAACTCGCAGGCCTGGCCGATTACAATGGGGCCCGATCCGATCATCAGAATCTTATGAATATCCGTACGTTTGGGCATCTGGCGTCCCTTTCCTTTGCCTTCTATCTTTCTTTCATCATCGCTAAGAATCTCATGAACGCGGGATTCACCTCATCAAAGCCGGGGCTGATCGGATAGTATTGGGTGGAGAGGATGCGCAGCGAGCGGCTTTCGATCTCCTCGATGGATTGGTCGTTGAGATTCCGCAGGGAAATGGCAACATCTCCTCTTCCCGCCAGGCTTTCCTCATCCACTGCCCAGGAGTGGTTTTGAAAGGTGATGTCCCCTTTGAGTGCTGAGGGAGAAATGACGGGATAGTTCGCACCGTGATGGCCCAGCTTCATCTTTTTACGGCTGCCGCCCAGGGCAAGACAGATGATCTGGTGTCCGGTGGAGATCCCCCAAAGAGGAATCTGACCCAGGAGCCTCCGGATGGTCTCTACAATCTGGGGAATCGCCTCATCCTCCTCAGGGCCGTTGGAAAGGAGGAGACCATCCGGATTCCACCCAGGATTTCTTCCGCATCGGTGTTATAGGGCAACAGGAGCATATGACATCCCAGGCGCTTCAATTGCTCGATGAAGCCATGAGTGATTCCCAGATCGAGGATTGCAACCCGGGGTCCGGATCCATCCCCTTTGAATTCGAAAATCCGATCCACCGATATCTGGCTGATGAAATCGTTCTTGACCATTCCCTTTTGATCCTTTAGCCTCCTGAGGAGCTCGCCTTTCGGTCCCTCTTCTGTGGCGAGAATCCCCCACATCTGCCCCTCATCCCGGATCTTGACCGCCAGCGTCCGGGTATCGATCTCCCCAATCGCCACTATGCCTTGCTTTTCCAGCAAATGGGGAAACGAATCCTCGGCTTGCCAGTTGGAATGGATCCGACTCTGTTCCTTGATGATCAAGCCTTCAATCCAGCACCTTCTGGACTCATTGAATTGCTCAGCGATGCCATAATTTCCGATCAAAGGATAGGTGAAGACGAGGATCTTCCCCGAATTGGCCGGATCGGTCATCATCTCCTGATATCCGACCACGGCGGTATGGAGGATCACCTCTCCTATCCTCTGGCCGGACGCCCCCAGGGAGATGCCCTCAAAGGATGTCCCATCTTCCAATAACAGAATCGCACTCATATTTGGCTCCTCTTCCAGTCCCTCTTGGTCCGTTTTGATTCGAAGATGGATTCTGAAGCGAAATCCGAGGTAACATAGCCGAGAAGGATCGGGGAAGTCAAACAAAAGTTTGCATGCATTTTGCTGACGGGGTGCCTTTTGGGATGGGCTCTGTGGGGAAGGTACTGGAGAGGGGCCTGAGAAAAAGATTGACAAACGAATTAGGGTTCGCTAATAAATCTGCAGGCGGTGTAGCTCAGTTGGTCAGAGCACGCGGCTCATATCCGCGGAGTCACTGGTTCGAATCCAGTCACCGCCACCACCCGCTACTGGCCTCCTCCAAGCCACCCGCATTCCCTCTAATTCCATTCCGAAAACCGGCTCGTATGCGGCTTGCGAAGCAAGCGTGACAACCGAAAAGCTTCCCTATTTCCTCGTTAGCCTGAAAACCACCGTGTTATAGGGGTCTGGGCAGCAGGCATAAGCGGCATCCGGATCCTCCTCCCAGGGCAGGGTGCCTCCGAACTTGATGGCCGTGATGAAGGGGAAAAGGGCCTGATGAGCCCAGACGCAAAAATCCGCTCCCTCTTCTCGCGCCTCGAAGCGGTCTCCCACCTTCAATCCATAGCTGCATTGACCATTTCCCCGGATCTCCGTCACTTCGATCATAACCCTTTTGGGTTCCATCCCTTTACCCCCTTCCCGGATTGGATCTGTGAGCGAGAAATGATCGAACATCTAACGTTGTATTCTCGTTTTGGTAATGGTAAAATAACCGATATTGGAGTTTTTGCAATTCTTTTTCCTCGCAGGGGCCAAAGATGAAGGCAAGAACGGAGCTTAAGAGGAGGGTTCAGCAGACCATCGAGAGATACCGCATGCTCCTTCCCGGAGAAAAGGTGGTGGTGGCCGTCTCTGGAGGGATTGATTCTACGGTCCTTCTCCATCTATTGCGTGGCCTTTCCCAATCAGAAGGTTACCTCCTTCATGTGGCCCATTTGAACCACATGCTGCGCGGTGAGGAGTCGCTGAGGGACGCGGACTTCGTCAGCGATCTGGCCCGCAATTTCGGGCTAAAGGCCACCATCCGTTCGATCGGGGCAGCAGAGTCCCTTCAGGGACGATCTGGCTCCCTGCAGGAGCGGGCGCGCCGTGCCCGATATGCCTTCCTGGAGGAGGTGGCAGGAGAGGTGGGGGCCTTCAGGGTTGCCTTGGGTCATACTCGGGACGATCAGGCGGAGACAGTCCTCCTGAATCTGCTCCGAGGGGCGGGGATGCCCGGTTTACGAGGGATCCCTCCCACGCGGGATGGACGCTTCGTACGGCCTCTGATCCACGTTTCGCGGAAGGAGATCGAGGAATACGCGCTGCTCCATCGAATTCCTTTCGTTACGGATTCATCCAACCTTAAAGGGGCCTATCTCCGCAATCGCATTCGTCTCGGCCTCCTCCCCCTTCTGCGTAGCGAATACAACCCGCAAGTCACGGAGACCCTGGCAGCCGCCGCCTCCATCCTGGCGGCCGAGGAGGAGCTGCTGGAATCGATGACATCCTCGGGCATCTTTGCTGTCCTGCAGGAGCGAAAAGAGGGGAAGGTGATCCTCTCCATTCCTGCCCTCTTGCAGGAGCCCGTGGCCCTGCAAAGGCGGATTTTGATTCATGCGGCCCGCATGGCCAGTCGATCCTCCTATCTGCCTTTGAGCCACCGCCACATCTTTGCCCTTCAGGAGATGCTATTGGGCCAGAGCGGGTCGCAGCTCATGCTCCCAAACCAGATGGTGGCCGTCAAAGACTATGATCGTCTGATCTTCGTCTCAGGGGAGAAGCCCATTTGCCAGCCCTGGGAATATCGTTTAGTCATCAATGAAACCCTCCACATCCCGGAGGTTGGAATTTATGTCAAGGCACAGGTCCGCAGGCGCCAGGAGGTAGATCTGGAGGACTCCACACCGCTGCGAGCCTTTCTTGGTTGGGATGGAATCGTTGCCCCTCTCATCCTTCGCAACCGGAGGCGGGGCGACCGCTTTCATCCCCTGGGAGCTGGCGGGGAGCGGAAGTTGAAGAACTTTTTCATCGATGCTAAGGTTTCCCGGAGCCAGAGGGATGAGATTCCCTTGCTGGTTTGTCAAGGGGAAATCCTGTGGGTGATGGGATTTCGAATCCATGAGCGCTATCGGGTGAGGAAGGAAGCCGAAAATATCTTGGCGGTGGAGGTGATTCCGAATGGGGATGAACAAGGCCCAGATTAAGGAGGTATTGATCTCACCGGAGGATATCGGGCGGCGAGTGAAGGAGCTAAGTCTGCAGATTACCTCCGATTATACAGGGAGGGAGCTGATCCTGGTCTGCATCCTCAAAGGGGCAGTCATTTTTTGGGCGGACCTATCCCGCCAGATCGAGCTGCCTCTGGTGTCCGAATTCATCGCGATTTCGAGCTACGGAAACAAGACGATCTCCTCAGGGGTGGTCAAGTTCGATTATGATCTCACCCACAGTATCGAGAGGAAAGATGTATTGATCATTGAGGACATCATCGACACCGGACGGACGATCGCGTACCTCAAAGACAACTTCATGACTCGGAAGCCAGCCAGCGTCCGGGTTTGTAGCCTCCTGGACAAGCCTTTCCGTCGCGAGGTAGAGGTCTCGATCGATTACGTCGGCTTTACCGTGCCCAACATCTTCGTAGTCGGCTATGGTCTTGACTTTTGTCAGCGATATCGCAACCTGCCATATATTGCCTCTCTCTCCGTCAGTTGAAACGCCGTCTTGGCCCAGGTTTCCTCAGGTTTTTCTTGATTTTCTTCGAATTGCGGAGTATATTAACAATATGAGAAATTGCTTGATCTGGCTCTCTTCGCTTCCTTAAAGGGGGAATCGATTTGAATCCGTTGATGAAAAATCTGGCCTTGTGGCTGGTAATCGGACTGATCATGGTCCTGGTTTTCAACATCTTCAACCAGGGTCAGGCTCCGGAGAAGGAGGTCATCTTCTCCGAATTCATGGCCAAGGTGGAGAGGGGAGAGATTTCCGAAGTCACGATCAAAGGATCGGACATCCGAGGCAAGACGACTGACGGGTCTGCCTTCAGGACCTATAGCGCGCAGGATCCGGAGGTGATCCCTTCCCTTCGCAAGAAGGGCGTACGCATCGCGGTTAAGCCCGCAGACTCGAATCCCTGGTACGTAAATGCCCTCCTTTCCTGGCTTCCCATGCTGCTCTTCATTGGAGTCTGGATTTTCTTCATGAGGCAGATGCAAGGCGGGGGCGCCAAGGCCCTGTCTTTCGGAAAAAGCCGGGCCAGGTTGTTGTCGGAGAAGCAAAACAAGGTGACCTTTGCCGATGTAGCTGGCGTGGACGAGGCGAAGGAGGAACTCCAGGAGATCATTGATTTTCTGAAGAATCCTCAAAAGTTCCAGAAATTGGGGGGCCGAATTCCCAAGGGTGTCCTCCTGATGGGCCCTCCGGGGACCGGCAAGACCCTCCTCGCCCGGGCGATCGCGGGGGAGGCGAATGTCCCCTTTTTCACCATCAGTGGCTCTGACTTCGTGGAGATGTTTGTGGGGGTGGGGGCGTCGCGGGTCCGGGACCTCTTCGAGCAAGGCAAGAAGCACGCCCCTTGCATTATTTTCATGGACGAGATCGACGCGGTGGGACGGCATCGAGGGGCAGGTCTGGGTGGTGGCCACGACGAACGCGAGCAGACCCTGAACCAACTCCTGGTGGAGATGGATGGCTTTGAGTCCAACGAGGGCGTGATCCTGATCGCGGCCACCAATCGTCCGGACGTCCTGGACCCGGCGCTGTTGCGGCCCGGGCGCTTCGACCGCCAGGTGATCGTCCCCCGCCCGGATGTGAAGGGCAGAGAGGGGATCCTTCGCGTTCATTCCCAGAAGGTTGCCCTGGCGGATGGTGTGGATATCCAGGTGCTGGCGAGGGGCACCCCTGGCTTCTCGGGTGCCGATCTGGCGAATTTGGTGAACGAGGCCGCTCTCTGGGCCGCTCGCCAGAACAAAAAGAAGGTGGAGATGGAGGACTTCGAGAACGCCAAGGATAAAGTCCTTCTGGGTGTGGAACGGAAGAGCATGATCATCAGCGAAGAGGAAAAGAGAGCCACGGCTTATCACGAGGCGGGACATGCGCTGGTGGCCAAGTTGCTGCCCGGGACCGATCCTATCCACAAGGTGACCATCATTCCCCGAGGCCGGGCCTTGGGCGTCACCCAACAACTCCCCATCGATGAGAAGCACAACTATCCCAGAGAGTACCTTCTCAACGAGATCGCGATCATGATGGGGGGAAGGGTGGCTGAGGAGTTGGTTCTTGAATCCATCACCACCGGTGCAGGCAATGATATCGAGCGAGCTACCGAGCTGGCTCGAAAGATGGTATGCGAATGGGGGATGAGCGAGAAGTTGGGTCCTTTGACCTTCGGCCAGAAAGAAGAGATGATCTTTTTGGGCCGGGAGATCACGCGCCACCAGGACTATAGCGATCAGACCGCCATCGAGATCGACCAGGAGGTGCGGCGCCTGGTGATGGAGAATTATGATCGGGCCAGGAACATCATCAACTCTCGCCTCCAGACTCTGCATAATATCGCCTCCGCCCTCCTGGAACGAGAGGTCTTGGATGGGGCGGAGATCGAAGAGATCCTGAAGGGGGCTCCTGAGAGTGCAACTGTTCCTTCGCAGGGAGAGGGTCAGGTCATCAGATTGGAGCCGATTCCCCAGCATGGATAAGGAGAAGATTGCGAGGGCGGTGAGGATGATCCTGGAGGCGATCGGAGAGGATCCGGATCGTGAAGGCCTCAGGAACACCCCATCGCGAGTGGCTGATATGTATGAAGAGGTCTTCGCTGGGCTTCACCGTCCCTACGAGGAAGAGTTGACCGCGTTTCACACCATGAACCATGATGAGATGATCATCGTCAAAGATATCCCCATCTACTCTTTCTGCGAACATCACCTCCTCCCCTTCTTCGGCAGGTCGCATGTGGCTTATATACCCTCCAAGGAAAGGATTACGGGCCTCAGCAAGATCGCAAGAGTGGTGGATATGGCCTGTCGCCGTCCGCAACTGCAAGAGAGATTGACCACTGAGATCGCGGATCTGATCATGAAGCAACTGAAGCCGCAAGGAGTCCTGGTGGTCATCGAGGCCGAACATCTTTGCATGTCCATGAGGGGCATCAAGAAGCCCGGTGCTCTTTCCATTACCTCGGCCATGCGAGGCATCCTGCGGGAGCCCGCCTCCAGGGCTGAGGCCTTTTCCCTGATCAGAAAATAAGCCCTTACCCCCTTACCCATCCCATCCCGGAGTGCTTGCCATGAGCCACAACATCAGGGTGATTTGTCCAGAGAAATCCTCCGACATAGAAGAGGAATTACAAGCGATGCAAATCCCCCTCCAGGCTTGGAAAGAGGAGTGCCCTCCCATAGAAGGCTACGGGGTCATTGCGGAAAATCTGGAGGAGGAGCACACGGAGGTCTTGAGACGGGAGTGCCTTGCCAGGGGGATGAGGGTATACCTCGCGCATTCCGATGGGGCAAGGCGAAAGACGCTTCTCTGGGGAAACCGGCGGCAGCTTGAGGAGATGGCGGGAGACTGTTTGACGATGCCGATCCTCAGCGGGATTGGGGCAGGCCTGGAGAGGTCATTGACAAACCTCTTCCAATCCGAATATCGCTTCCGATGTGGCGATTATACACTCCCCGTGGGCCGAAAGACGCTGCTCATGGGAGCGCTCAATGTCACGCCCGACTCCTTCTCCGACGGTGGGAAGTTCCTGAGCCCCGAGGCAGCTATTGCCCGCGGGCAGCTTCTCATGGAGGAGGGAGCCGATATCCTGGATATAGGCGGAGAATCCAGCCGCCCGGGCTCCCAACCCATCGATGCCAGAGAGGAATTGGCCCGAATCCTGCCGCCACTCCGTTCGCTGGTGAAGATGGGCATCCCCATCTCTGTGGATACCTGCAAGTCAGGGGTGGCACGAATCGCATTACAAGCGGGTGCAAGCCTGATCAATGACATCAGCGGGCTCAGGCTCGATCCTGCCCTGGCGGAGGTGGTTGCCCAAGCGGGGGCAGGATTGGTGATCATGCACATGAAAGGGACCCCCCAGGACATGCAGAAGAGCCCTCGTTACGATTGCCTGATGGGGGAGATCATGGCTTATCTTCAGGAGGGAATCACCCTGGCGGAGTCGGCGGGCGTGGGGCCTGAGGCGATCGCAGTCGATCCCGGCCTCGGCTTTGGCAAGGACTTAGGGCACAACTTGACACTCTTGCGCAGGCTGAGGGAGCTAAAATGCTTGGGAAAGCCCATCCTGGTTGGTCCCTCAAGGAAGTCCTTTATCGGGAGGATATTGGATCTTCCAGTGGATGATCGAGTCGAGGGCACAGCGGCGGCGGTGGGCTGGGCAATCTGCAAGGGAGCGAGCATGGTGCGGGTGCACGATGTCAGGGAGATGAAGCGGGTAGCGCTCATGGTCGATACCTTAAGAGACGGGAATTGAAAGATGAGCTCTGCCCTCTCAAATTTCTACTGGGTGGATGCCCTGGATATCTTGATTGTAGCCTTCTTCATTTATCAACTACTCCTCATTTTCCGGGGCACCCGAGTTGCTCAGATCGCATTGGTGTTGGTCCTTCTGTACCTCGGCGCACGCGCCTCAGTTCATTTGGGCCTTCTGACGGTCAGCTGGATCCTCCAGAATATATTAGGGATCTGGATGATCATGATGATCATCGTCTTCCAGCCGGAGTTGAGAAGGGCGCTGATCAGCTTTTCCCAGAAGAGATTTCTGCGGACCTTATCCCGCCAGGAAGAGGCTCACATGGTCGACGAGTTAGCGAGGTCGGCAGTCTCCCTGGCGTCGAAGCGAACGGGGGCCATCGTGGTCCTGGAACGGGAGACCAAACTGGACGCCTATATTGAGCCCGGGATCAATGTGGATGCACTGCTTTCCCGGCGCCTCCTGGAGTCCATCTTCTTCCCTTACTCGCCCCTCCATGATGGGGCCGTCATCGTCAATAATGGAAGGATCGCGACGGCATCCTGTTTCCTGCCCTTGAGCTTGAATCCAGAGGTGAGCCGGGATTTTGGCACCCGGCATCGAGCGGCCATTGGAATTACAGAGGAGACCGATGCCCTCGCCGTGGTGGTCTCAGAGGAGACGGGCACCATCTCGATCGCTTATCAGGGAAAGATCGAAAGGGATCTGGATTCCGTTGCCTTAAGAAAGCGGCTGGGGGAGATCTTGGAGATCAAGAGGTGAGGCAGTTCCTGACCACACACTGGAAACTGAAGGTCCTTTCCCTGGCTCTGGCAATGGTTCTTTGGTTCGTCGTTTCTCAGGAGGAGAAGGTGGTCACTGTGGCTCACGCCCCGTTGGAGATCAAGGATATCCCTCCGGAAACGATTGTGGTCAACAATGTGGAAGGCCTGGTTTCCGTGAAATTGAGGGGATCCAAGAGCCTGGTCTCCGGTTTCATTCTGAGCCAGATCGAGCTTCCCCAGGGGGAAGGGGCCTCGCGACTGCGGATCGGGGAGAACCACATTCGTATTGATCCCAAACAGATCAGCGTCCCTCGGGGAATCGAAGTCCAGGGCGTCACGCCATCCCTCATACATGTGGTCTTGGAGCGGATGGCAAGCAAGGAGTTGCCCGTTGCCCCTCGCATCGAGGGTTCCCCGCCCCGGGGATTCTACGTCAAGAGGGTCGTCTGCTTCCCTGAGAAAGTGAGGGTGAAGGGCCCTGAGCGCACCTTGTGGAGCATAGCCCAGATTCCCACTGAACCGATTCCCGTGGGGGGGAAGACCGGAGTCTTTCGCCAATTCGTGATGTTGGTCGCACCCAGCAGCCACATCACCTGGGAAGAGGATGAACTAGCCCAGGTGGCGGTGACGGTGGAGATATCGAAGAGAGAGGAGTAAGGGAGGATGACCCTGGCATGAAGGAACGCACGCTCTTTGGAACGGATGGAGTAAGGGGGATCGCCAATCAGGAGCCGATTACCCCTGAGATGGCCATCAAGCTCGGCAAGGCCATTGCCCTGCTTTTCAAGAATAGAGGACGGCGGCACCATATCGTGATCGGAAAGGATACCCGCCTCTCCGGCTACATGTTGGAGAGCGCTCTTACTTCGGGGATCTGCTCCATGGGTGTGGACGTCCTGCTGGTGGGGCCTCTGCCCACCCCCGGCATCTCCTTCATCACCCGAAGCCTGAGAGCCGACGCAGGGGTGGTGATCTCCGCTTCCCATAACCCCTATCAGGACAACGGGATCAAATTCTTTTCCCGTGAAGGCATGAAGCTCTCCGACGACCTGGAAGGGGAGATGGAGGATATGATCTTCTCGGGCAAGCTGAATTCCTATAGCATTTCTCCCGGAGAGGTGGGGAAGGCGTTTCGCGTCGGGGACGCCTCGGGGCGATACATGGAATTCGTGAAGGCCTCCTTTCCCAAGAACCGCACCCTGGAAGGGATGAAGGTGGTGGTAGATTGTGCCAATGGGGCTACCTATCGGATCTCTCCCCGGGTGCTCAAGGAGTTCGGAGCGGATGTAATTCCCTTGAACATCCAGCCGGATGGCATCAATATCAATCTGAAGTGTGGATCGGTCCATCCGGAGGCATTGCAAAAGGCAGTGGTCAGAAATAAGGCGGACCTGGGCATCGCCCATGACGGGGACGGAGATCGCTGCCTCCTGTCAGACGAGGAAGGGAAATTGGTGGATGGTGACCAGGTCCTGACCTTTTCCGCCCTGGAGATGTTAGAGCAGGGGACATTGCAGAATGGAACCCTGGTGGCTACCATCCTGAGCAACTATGGGATCGACCTGGCCCTGGCCGCGAAGGGGGGAAGGGTAGTTCGCACTGCGGTCGGGGACCGTTACGTTTTGGAAGAGATGATGAAGGGGGGCTACAATCTGGGAGGGGAGAAGTCAGGCCATATCATTTTCATGGATCATCATAACACTGGGGACGGCATCATTACTGCCCTCCAGGTATTGAGCACCATGCTCCGAACCGGAAAAAAGCTTTCCCAGTTGGCCGCTTGCTTTTCTTCCATTCCCCAGGTCTGCCTGGATGTGAAGGTGAAAGAGCAAAGGGACCTCAACAGCATTCCCCAGCTCCAGCCCTGCCTGCGGCAGATCGAGGAGAAGCTCAAGGAAAAAGGAAGAATTGTCCTTCGCTATTCTGGGACGGAGTCTTTAGCCAGGATTATGGTGGAGGGGACTGACGAAGAGGCGATACGTCAGTTTGCCGAGCAGGTGGCCGTGATCCTCCGAAAGCACCTGGGAGTGAAGGGGTAATAGACACGGGATGCCTGAGTGGGCGGGAGTCCCGAAATCTTCAGCGGCAAGGGAAAGGAAAGTCAAATGATGAGACTGGGGGTCAATGTCGATCACATCGCCACCATCAGGCAGGCCCGAAGGGCCAAGGAGCCGGATCCAGTAACCGCCGCCCTCTTGGCGGAGCTGGCGGGCGCAGACCAAATCACGGTGCACCTGCGAGAGGACCGAAGACACATCCAAGAGAGGGATGTGCGCCTCCTTCGGGGACTGGTCAAGACCTGCCTCAACCTGGAGATGGCCGCCGCGGATGAGATGCTCCGGATGGCCCTCGATATCTTGCCCGATTCGGCCACTTTGGTCCCGGAGAAGAGGGAGGAGTTGACCACGGAGGGTGGATTAGAGGTGGAAGGCAATCGGGAGCGTCTCAGTCCTCTTGTCTCGGCCCTCAAAGGGGCGGGGATCCGAGTGAGCCTTTTCATCGATCCTTCGCCTTCCCAGGTGAAGGGCTCCCATCGGGTGGGAGCCAATAGCATTGAGATCCACACCGGTCGATATGCCGATGCCAAGGACGAAGCCGAGCGCTCGACGGAACTGGAGAAGATTGTGGACGCGGCGAAGCTGGCGAGCCGAATGGGATTGAGCGTACATGCGGGCCACGGCCTGGATTATCAGAACGTGGGAAGGATTGCCGAGATCGGGGAGATCGAAGAGCTCAACATCGGCCATAGCATTGTGGGACGTGCCACACTGATCGGCATGGAGATGGCAGTCCGCCAAATGCTTCTGGCGATGGGCCGAAGGGCATGACGACTTGCACCGGGGCCCCTTGCTCGGTCGTGGTCACAGAAGAGGAAATGGGCAATGATTAAGGGGCTGGGCGTAGATCTGGTTTCGGTGAAGAGGATGGAGCAAGCCCTGGAGCGCTTCGGGGAAAGGTTGCTGAATCGAGTATTCACTCCCGCCGAAATCGAGTATTGCATGAAGAAGAGATACCCCGCCCCCCATCTGGCAGGTCGCTGGGCGATCAAGGAGGCATTCTTCAAGGCCATGGGATGGGGATGGGGCCAGGGGCTGCGATGGCAGGAGGTGGGCTTAGAGAGAATTTCGGGACTGCGCCCCCAGGTGGTCCTGGCAGGGGAAACGAAGAGAAAGGCAGAAGCAATGGGGATCAGCGCCGTGTGGGCCAGCCTGAGCCACGAAAAGGAATTCGCCGTGGCGACGGTGGTGCTCACGGATGAAGGAGGATCGGATCCTGATCCCGAGAAAGGGGTTCTTTTTCGATGAAGGTCGTGACTGCCGCAGAGATGCAGGAGATTGACCGGAGGGCAAGCTCCGAGTTCGGAATCCCATCCCTCCTCCTGATGGAAAACGCAGGGCTTCAAGCCTCCTGGCAGATCGAGCGGTCCTTTCCTCATAGCCTTTCGTCTCCCGTCAGCATCCTTTGCGGGAAGGGAAACAACGGGGGCGATGGATTCGTGATAGGCCGACATCTCCTCAATCGAGGAAGGGAAGTCCATATCTTTCTTGTGGGTCGAAAGGAAGAAGTGAAGGGGGATGGGGGGGTAAACCTCCAGATTCTGGAGAGAATGGGGGTCTTCATCCGGGAAATTCAGGGCCTGGCAGACCTGCAGCGCGATCTGGGGATCTTGAAGGAATCCGGCCTCCTGGTGGATGCCCTCCTCGGCACGGGGGCGATCCCTCCGGTCCGGGGCCTCATGGCTGAGATTATTTGCCTGGTGAATGGTTTGAAGAAGCCGGTCGTGGCCGTCGATCTGCCCTCCGGCCTGGGGGCTGATGAGAGCCATCCCCGGAACGAGTGTATCCAGGCGGATTTGACGGTTACCTTCGGACTTCCCAAGAGGAGTCTCATCCTCTATCCCTCTGCAGGCTTCGCGGGGGAGCTCCGGGTAGTCGACATCGGAATCCCCAGACCGCTGCTGGAAGATTCCGAGATCAGACTGAATCTCATTGAGCCGGAAGAGATCGCGAGGGCGCTTCCACTTCGAAGGAGGGATGCCCACAAGGGGAACTTTGGCCATGTCCTGGTGGTCGCAGGCTCAGCCGGGAAGTTGGGAGCTGGGGCAATGGCCAGCCAGGCGGCCCTTCGCATCGGCGCAGGACTGGTCACCTTGGCGTTGCCTTCCAGCCTGAACGATGCGATGGAGGCCAAATTGGACGAGGTGATGACGGAACCCCTTCCCGAGACGGAAGAGAGGACCATTTCCGTTTCCGCTCTGGAGAAAGTACTTGAAGTTATGGAAGGTAAGAATTGTTTAGCATTGGGGCCAGGCCTTTCGGTGCACCCGCAGACCCGGGAGTTTGTCAGGAGGCTCATTCCCCAGGTAAGGATCCCGATGGTAGTCGATGCCGACGGAATCAATGCCCTTTCTTCGAGTTTGGAGACCCTGAGCCAGCTGAAGGGCGCGCTGGTATTGACCCCCCATCCAGGCGAGCTCTCTCGCCTCCTCTCGGTTTCCACCGAGGAGGTCCAGAGAAATCGAGTCTCGATCGCCCAGAAATTCTCCTCGGGGTTTCGTGTCTTTCTGGTTCTGAAGGGAAAGGGAACCCTGGTCTCAGACCCAGAGGGGGATGCCTTCATTAACCCCACCGGCAACCCCGGGATGGCGACGGGCGGATCCGGCGATATCCTGACCGGGATGTTAGCAGGGATGATTGCCACGGGCATCGAACTGCCGCTTTCCCTCAAAGCGGGAGTCTACCTCCATGGATTGGCAGGGGATCTTGCGGCCCAGAAATGGGGAGAGGAGCCCATGATTGCCAGCGATATCCTGACTGAGATTCCCGAGGCCTTACGCCAGATCAAGGAAGCAAGGTGACGGACCCATGAGCGAGATGGATAGGGAAAATGGAGTGGAGAGTTTCACCCTCATCTACACCAGCTCAAGCCCCGTAGAGACACAGGAGTTGGGTCAGGACTTGGGAGAGATCGTGGGTGTGGGGGATGTGATTTGCCTATTCGGAGATCTGGGGGCAGGAAAAACCTGTTTCGCTCAAGGGGTCGCATGGGGAGCTGGCTTTCCTCCGGATGATTACGTCAGCAGCCCCACCTTTACCCTCATGAACGAATATCCGGGGAAATGCCCCATCTATCATGTTGATCTCTATCGCATCAAGAACACGGAGGAGTTGTTGGATTTAGGATTGAATGACTATCTCTTCGGCCAGGGGATCGTCATCATCGAATGGGCCGACCGGCTCAATGGCTTCTTGCCTCCCGAGCGCCTCGAGGTCTGGCTGAGGAGGATGAACGCGATGCAGCGAGAGATCGCCATCACCGGAGTGGGAGACCATTATATCGGCTTGATGGAGAAGTGGGCGCAAGAGGAATCTGTGAGCGAAGAGGACGTGGACGAGAGCATCTCATTCAATGCCTGACCACTGAAGCCCATGTCCGGGAAAGGATTTCACCGAGCCAGCCTGAGAAATCCGCGCCTCCCTGAGGTCAATCTCAATTTTGATCCCTTCCCTCGAATCTTCATATGGATGTGACAGGATGAGCCCGGCTCAATCCCTCAGGGTCTGCGGGGCCTGAGGCAGTGAGATTGGCGTGCGGCAATTTCAGGGACCCCCCAAGAGGTTGATGTGATTCCATGATGAAGCCAACCGTTGCCATCGTCGGGCGTCCCAACGTGGGAAAGTCGACCCTCTTCAATCGTTTATCGGGCCTCCGAAAGGCGATCGTGGACGATCATCCGGGGGTAACCCGAGATCGAAATATCGCTCCCGTTTTTTGGAGAGACCGGGAATTTCTCCTGATAGATACGGGGGGATTTGAACCCGAGGCCAAAGAGGGACTGGCGGCCAGGGTCCGCGATCAGGTCCGGCTCGCCATAGAGGAGGCGGATCTCATCCTATTTCTGGTGAGTGCCCGGGATGGCCTCAATCCCCTGGATGAGGAGATCAGCCGGATATTGCGAAGAGACTGGCGGAAATCCGTATTTCTGGTCGTCAACAAGGCGGATTCGCCTCAGCAAGAGAAAGAATCCGTGGAATTCCTGGGCCTGGGCCTCCCCGACCATTTCCTCATCTCCGCGGAACAGGGTCGGGGGTTGGGTGAACTTCTGGATGCCGTTTACGACCACCTTCCCTTATCGAAAGAGGAGGGCAATCAAGACAGGGTTCACAAGATCGCAGTCGTGGGCCGCCCCAACGTGGGGAAGTCCTCCCTCCTCAACCGTATCCTGGGATCGGAAAGGGTGATCGTCTCGGACCAGCCGGGAACCACCCGAGATTCGATAGACACCCCTTTCTGCCATCATGGGCGTTGCTATCTTTTGGTCGATACGGCCGGAATCAGAAGGCCGAGCAAGGTGTCGCAGAGCTGGGAGCGATACAGCGTGATGCGGGCCATAAGGGCCCTGGGAAGGTCGGACTTTGCGCTGATCCTTTTGGATGCCACAGCGGGAATCACCGTCCAGGATAACAAAATCGCTGCTCTGGCCGAGGAAAAGGGATGCTCCAGCCTGCTTCTGGTCAATAAGTGGGACTTGGTTCCCCGGAGCGCACATTCGGAGAGGGATTTTGAGCTTGATATTGGAAGGAAAATGAGATATTTGGATTATACTCCCGTCCTATTCATTTCTGCCCTTACCGGCAGAGGCGTGGAAAGGATCTTCCCCGAGATAGAAAGGATGATGGAGGAGAGGGAGAAGAGGGTAGGAACCCATTTGCTCAACCGGGTTTTGCAGGAGGCAGTGGAGTCTCATCAAGTGCCTGCCTCCGGAGGGAAGCCGATCAGGATCCTTTACGGAACCCAATTTGGGATCAGCCCTCCCACATTCGTCTTTTTTGCGAACCGGCCTGAGGGTATCCAACCTTCTTATCGGCGCTATCTTTCCAACAGGCTTCGAGAGGCCTTCGGTTTCAGAGGAGCCCCCATTCGCCTGATCTTTCGAAAGAGATAACCAAAAGGGGGAGAAAAGCCATGGCTGGGGATAAAATCCTGGCGATCGATGACGAGATTTCCTACCGCACCCTGTATCGTGATCTCCTCGCACCGGAGGGATACGTGGTTCATGTGGCGGAAAATGCAGGAATGGCACTTCGGCTATGGAGGAAAGAGAGATTTGACCTCATCATAGCGGATCACTCCATGGAAGGGATCAACGGGATTCAGCTTCTGGAGTTGGTCAGGGAACTGGATCCCGTCCTCCCGGTGGTGATCGCCGGACCCGAGGATGCCCAGGAGACGATACTGGCCCTCAGGAAGGGGGCCATAGACTATGTGAACAAGCCTTTTGATCCCGAGGAATTCAAGTCAGCAATCCGTGCCATTCTGGAGCGATCGCAGATCCTGAGAGAAAAGACCTCTCCCGTTGCCCCAAGCCAGGGAGTCCGGGAGCCATCGAGGATTTTGGAAGTCCTGGAGAAGGCGAGAGAGATCCTGTTGACGACCACCGGAGAGGCGGCCTTTCAATCGCTGCTCAACCTGGCCCTGGATGTGAGCATGGCCTCCAAGGGAGGTTTTCTGTGGCGGGAAAGAGACTCCTCCAGCTACCGGCTGAGAGCCCAAAGAGGTCTTTTTGCCCCTCCCCTCCTTCCTCCTACCATAACCGGAGGACAAGGGATCATCGGGGCCATTCTCGCCAAAGGAAGTCCTGCGATCCTCGGTCCGATCAAGGAAGAGACCAAGGAGACCTTCTTCGGAAAGGCCGGCACGTTGATCCTCCCCATTGAGAGAATGGGGGAAGTGCTGGGGGGGATTATCCTGGGAGATAAGCTCGCCGGGGACCCCTTCGTCCAGGGGGACGTGGACTCGCTGACTCCGATCGCCCATGCGGCCTCCCTTCAGTTGGAAAGGTTGGCGAAGCCACCTTCCGAAGAGGCAGAGAGAAGAGAGGCATTTCTCGAGGGCTTTCAGCTCCTCGTCGACCAGGCGTCCCTCGAGGACCTGGTAGATAAGGAGATCAAGAAGTCGCAGCGGTATGGGAGAAGCTTCTCGGTTGCCCTGATGAACCTGGATGAGCTTCGCACCAGCATCGAGAGGGCGGTTTCAATCACCCCTCAGGAAGTCAATCGGCAGCTATATGAGTCGATTCTTCAAACCATTCGGTCCGCCGATATCGCTGCGCGCATGGAGAACGGAGAAGTCGGTCTTCTGTTGCCGGAGACCAATCATCAGGGGGCCATTGCTGCGGCCCGGCGGATTCGCCATGCGGTTCAGGAGCTACAGATTCTGCATGGGATCTCTTTGGCTAGCCCATCTCCCATCGTCCTGGGGATTGCCTGTTTTCCCGAACACGGCCTGAGCAAGGATGAGCTCTTTGATCGGGTACGGCAGGCGATGATGCGTTCAGCAGAAAGCGCCTCTCGATTCGAGAGCCTCTGGGGGTACATCGATAAGCTGATATCGGAGGCGAGGATCACATCCGAACTCCTGGGGGCCCTATCTGGATCTCGGGAGAAGAGGGCAGAAGAATTCGCCTCCTTGATGAAGGATTCCGATCAACCCCTGCCGACGGGTGCCCACAGCAAGGAGCTGCAGTATGTGGCATCCTGGGAGGACTTCCAGGTCTTCTGCCACTATGTTGAAGATAAGATCCTGGAGAGACTGGCCGGGGAGGGGATATTCTACGTGGGATTGAGGGAGCTGAGTCATCTTGAACCAAAGTTAGAGAAATACTACCGGATGATGGAGAATGGCGTCAAGGTCTTTGTCTTTGCCAAGGACGATTGGGAGGGGTGGGATCCGCGGGAAATCACACCCATCGTGACCGAGGATCCAGCGCTATTGGAGTATTCGTTTTTCATCTATTATGGGGTCTCTGCCTGCTACGCGCTGATGGGAAGGCAGCGAGAAAAAGAAGGGATGTCTGGCTTCTTCACCATCAGCGAGTTCCTGGTAAATGAAATCATGAAGAAGATCACCGGAACCTATCTGTAAGGCTGCGAAGCCGGTCTATGATTCCGAAAATCCGTCTCTCTTCAATGGAAGCGAAGGAGAGGGGAATCACGGAGTAAAGTGGGCCTCCAATTGGATCTTCGGAGGCTCGATGAATTTTGGGAAAGGCGAGAGCCTCCGGTGAGCGATGGGGTTTCAGAATACTGCCTGGCTGGAGCGCGCAGCAAGGGAAGGGATAAGTGAGCTTGAAGCAAGGGAATTCCCTGCGGCAGATACGAGAGGCAAACGAGGCCAAGATCTTCTCCCCTTTCGCCCAATTGAGTTCCCGAACTCGGGGCCGGGAACGACAGGAAGCAGAATGCCCGATTCGCCCAGCCTTCCAACACGACCGGGATCGCATCCTTCATTCCAAAGCCTTTCGGCGGCTCATCCACAAGACCCAGGTCTTCCTCTCACCCTGGGGAGATCACTATCGGACGCGCTTGACCCACACCCTGGAGGTTTCTCAGATCGGGCGGACGATCGCCCGGGCCCTGCAGTTGAACGAAGATCTGGCCGAGTCCATTGCCCTGGGCCATGACCTTGGCCACACGCCTTTTGGCCACGCGGGGGAGGATGTGCTCGATGAGATCATGCCCGGAGGTTTCTCCCATCATGAACAGAGCCTGCGTGTGGTCCGCGTCCTGGAGAACAATGGCCTGGGGCTCAATCTGACCCTGGAGGTTCAGGATGGGATTCTGAGACATTCCAAGGGGAGGAAGGACTTTCTGGTCGGGGGGAGAAAGATGGTCCCCTCACCTTGGAAGGGGAGGTGATCCGGGCTGCGGATGTGATTGCCTATATCAATCACGATATCGACGATGCCTTGAGGGCGGGCATGATTGGGGCGAGCGACCTTCCTGCGGATTGTTCCGGGACCTTGGGGGATACGCATTCCGCTCGAATCCACACCATGGTTTCCGATCTGCTCTCTCAAAGCGCCGATTCCCCTCATCTTCGAATGGCCCCAAAGGTCCATGAGGCCACCTTGAGGCTGCGGGATTTCCTCTTCGATAAGGTCTATTTGGACCTAAGGACATTGCAAGAAATGGAGAAGGCGACCCGTATCCTCAAGGAGTTGTTCGAATACTATGTGGATCACCTTTCCGAGTTGCCCGAGGAGATCTTGAGAGTAAATTCGGGGTCTTCAAGGGAACGAGCGGTGTGCGATTTCTTGGCAGGGATGACCGATCGCTACGCCATGATGACCTTCGAGAGACTCTTTTTGCCTCAGCCCTGGATGATCCTTTAAACGATGGACAAGGTGGGATTGGGGCGGTGAGCCAGGGGGATGGATTGAGCGAGTCCTGCAGATATGATGCGATCCTTTGTGGTCTGGGCATGGAGGCGCTGACCTTGGGGGCCCTGCTGGCAAAGCGCGGACAGAAGGTCTTGCTCTTGGACTGGGATGACGAACCTGGGGCTCTGCCCTTTCTCTGCCAGGACGGATTTGTATTCGATTCATTCCCCTCCTTCTGGATGGGGATGCATCCGGAACGGCCACATCCGGCCTTGGCGGAATTGGGTCTGGTGGTCGAGTGGCAGCCGCTCGATCCTGGATTGCAGGTGATCCTTCCTCGCCATCGTCTGAATCTCTATGCACGGGAGGATCTCTTCTGGGGAGAGATGAAGCGGGAGTTTCCCCATGTCAACGAGAGGCTGGAAATCCTCTTCAGCCGCCTGGAAGGCCTCCGAGGCAAGATGGAGGAACCTATGGAAAGGGAATTCGCGGACCCCCCCAGGACCTTGAAGGCCAAATGGTCCCAGTGGAGGCGCGTGTCCTTCTCTCCCTTTTCCGCGCTCCTGCGGGGAGGGATGCCTTCCTTATCTCCTCATCTGAAAATAGTGGGGGAAGGTGAAGGAGCCTCCTCGCTGATCGATGTCCTCCTTCTAGGTTTCGGAGGGACGAAAGGCGAGAATTGCAGCTCCGTTTTTGCCTCAGTCCTCTTTGGCCTTCTGCGGGAGAAGCTCTATTATCCCCATGGGGGGGCGAAGAGAGTTCATGAAACCCTCTCGGCCTGCTTCATAGAGAACGGGGGAGAGATACGGCCTATCTCCCGTCCTGTCCAAATTCTTCTGGAGGGAAAAGAGGTCAAGGGGATCAGGATGACGGAGGGAGTAGAGTTGCATAGCAGGATCCTGGTGGGAGGCCCAGGCCTCTGGGAGATCTACTCGGCTGCCGGGAATCGGCATGACAGTCCTCGGCAAGATCGTAGGCCCCCGCTCAACCAATATCTGGTATTATTTCTGGGCGTGGCCCAAGCGGTCATACACCCGGAAATGAAAGAACACCTCCTCCTTCTGCCAAAATCGGCCCAATCCTCTGCCGATGGACGTCCGATCTGGATGCTCCTGAATCCAAAGAGAGAGCAGGTGAGAGCCCCGGAGGGCAAGAGGGCCCTCTCCATCATGGTACCATTACCAGGCAATTGGCGAGGGAATAGGGCGGAACTGCAAGCGAAGGCTGAGGAGCTTCTCGGGGACTTGGAGGAATTCATGCCCTTCCTCTCCCAACATATTCATTTCCAGCGAGTCGGTTTCCATCGGTCCTTCTCCATGTTGCAACCAGGCAGAAGATGGGGGCTCCGGTTGGCCATCTCCCCCTTGAAGCAAATGGGATATCCCGGCCTTCGCACGTTCTCTCCCCAAAAGAACCTTTTCTTTATCGGGGAGTTGCCCGCTTTTGGAGTCGGACTCAGGGCCCGTATGGATGCGGCATATTACTGGGCGAACCTCCTCGCCCCTTCCGTGGAGGGATGAGAGAAAAGATGAAAAAGAAGGTTTTGCTTGTCGACGATGATCGCCTGATCCTGGAGATGTTGACCTTCGGACTTCAGCGAATGGACATGGAGATCAGGACGGCCGCCAATGGCGTGGAAGCACTGCAGATCGCTTGGGACTTCCAGCCTGACATCATCATCATGGACATTATGATGCCCATGATCGACGGCATGGAAGCCGCCACCATCCTCAAGAACCATCCCCGCACCAGCAAGATTCCCATCATTTTCATCTCGGGCAAGGGAACTCCTCCCGAGGATACGGCGACCCTCGCTGAGGCCTACATACCGAAGCCCTTTAAGATAGAGGATCTGGTTTCTCGAATTGACTCGGTTCTGCAAGGGAGGGAGTCCCTCGATAGGGAAATCAAGCGGGAAAGGGACTTCTTCGGCAAGCTTTCCTTGATCGGACTTGCCGATTTGATCCA
This sequence comes from uncultured Methylomirabilota bacterium, assembly GCA_963718295.1. Taxonomy (GTDB): domain Bacteria; phylum Methylomirabilota; class Methylomirabilia; order CAVQYV01; family CAVQYV01; genus CAVQYV01. The sequence goes on from CAVQYV010000007.1 coordinate 84,108, forward strand.
ATTGCTGGAACAGGGAAGAAATAGCGGAGTCCTTTCCCTCTCTGCGGGGGAGAAAGAAGGCCTCGTCTACTTCCAGGATGGAAGGGTCCTCGATGCTGCCGTCGGCGCGCGCAGAGGGAAGAGGGCGGTCTATCACCTCCTCTCATGGAACGGAGGCGACTTCAGCTTTCGAACGGAGGCGATCTCGGTCACTCCAGCCATCTATTCCTCGGCCACCGAACTCGTATTGGAGGGAATGCGGCGGTTGGACGAGAGGCAGCGGCTCATCTCCGAGCTGCCTGACCTCAGTACGGTCCTGGTGGTCAGGTCCCAGGTGAAAGAAAAATTAGGTTCAAGGAAGCTTTCGCCAGATCTGAAATCCTTTCTGGAGATTTTCAACGGGAACAGAACACTGAATCAGATCGTCGAGGAGGGCGGCGAGGAAGAGATCGATACTCTGGAACGCATTCTGAAGCTCTATTCCGCCGGTTTCCTGGAGCCCTTGTCATCTAATCATGGATGAGAGCTCAGTTCCAAGCCTCCGGATGCCTGCCTTTCCCTCGACCTATCGAGACCGGCAGATTAGACCCGGTTCTTCCTGATCCGCCTTGGCTTCCCGACCACTTCCCACATTGGCCTCAATCCCTGCAGGAGGCAAAGGCCCTCCGGAAAGGGTTGCGGGAACAAATCCGTCTTTCTGATCCGGGCTGCTCCATCGAACCATAGCCGCCGCCGACGTCGCCTCTTGGGAAGAAGGAAATTGGGCACGATCTTCGCTCAACGCTCACATCTTCTCTGGGAGCAGGGATTCTGGGGGGAAAAAAAGTCCTGACATAGAAAAGCATTGACATTATGTCCTTCAGATATCAATTACGAATATTAATTCTGTGCCCTCGGATAACTCGCTTTGGGTGTCGTACCGATGAAGCAGGAGGTCTTCTGGCTCTGAGGCGAGTTGGTTCGTAATAGTAATAAGGTAATAGAGCAGAGAACGAAAGGCCTGATCCAGAAGGTCCCATCGCAAAGCCCCCCGTGGGGGATACAACCCTGCAGGAGGCTTTTTTGTTTTTGTCCAGGGAAAAACAAGGGCATTCCGAGCCAAAGGATGGCTCTGGTATTCCCCCCGATCTCGATGTTGCGAAAAGGAGGTGAGGGGAACCGCGGACTAAGTTGCAGAAAATATAGCTTGCAAGACAAGGGTTTAGGAGAAAGGAGAATGTAATGAAACTGAAGATCCTATTGTTGACCATGTGTATCTTGCTTCTTTCGGGCAGTTCGATGGCTTTGGAGCCAAGCAAGAAGGTCGGCTATGGGTTTGGCCCCGGCCTGGAGCCCGGCAAGGATTTTGTCGCCGGCCAGCTGATCGTTAAAGCGAAGCCGGGCCTTAGCGTCAATGGGTTCAACAGGCTGCCTCTGCCGCCGGTATCCAAGTAGCCAAGGGGATCAAGGCGGCTCTCCTCCTGCAGTTCGCGTCAGAACAAGGGGCGATCGATGCTGTGTTTGTACTCGCCAGTCGTTCCGACGTGGCATTTGTGGAAAGAAACGGCTTTATGCGGATTGCACCCGAGCCGAAGCTTTCCACGCAGAAATGCGGGGGATGCGACCGCGCAGCCAAGGGAGACGTGGGGCCCCAATCTGTGTCGGATTGGTGGACGGGGTACCAGTACTATCTTACGGTGATTCGCAAATCGGCTGACCTCGGTTCTCTCCCTGATTCTCCTCCGACCGTGGCAGTCATCGATACCGGCGTGGACTATACCCATATCGAGCTCCGCGGCAAAGTCCTTTTGGGGAAGAATTGCGTTGCTGACAGTATGGACCCGCTGGACGACAACGGCCACGGCACGCATCTGGCCGGAATCATCGCTGCCAAGGTGAATGGCTCTTACGGTGAGGGGGTATGCGACAAGTGCATGATATTGGCGGTGAAGGTCCTGGGAAGTAATGGGATCGGCACCTTCTTCGATATCGCCGCTGGAATGCAATACGCGAGAACCTATACCAATCCAAGTTATCCGCCAGTCAAGATCATCAACATGGCCTTCGGGGGACCGAACAGCGCGCTCATAGCAGCCGAGGTCTTGGCGATCAAGAGTGCAGGAAAGCTCCTCGCTGCCTCCGCCGGGGATGACAACACCACTGACACAACCAATGCCTATCCGGGCGCGGACCCCAATACCGCCCTTCGGGTCATGGCCACCAATGGGGTGGACTGCCGGGCATGGTTCTCCAATTTCAGTCCCTCTACGGCTCCCACTCAATACAACATTGCTGCCCCGGGATGGAACATCTACTCAACCCCCCCGATTGTAGGGTTTCAGCTTATGTCCGGGACCTCCCAGGCCTGCTCCATTGTGTCAGGAGTTGCGTCGTTGGTCTGGGGGCGATATCCTTCTCTTACCGCCACTCAATTGGTAACCCGCTTGACAAATTATGGAAAGAGCACTGGTTGTGGTTTTCCCGTCAACACCAAGAGGGTGGACTTGAGAAGGGCGTTGTTGAAGACCACGGAGACAGCCATTGTAGGAGGTGTTCGCGATCCCTTCACGGGCCTGCCACCCGATCGGTATTCCCACACTGCCGTTGCTAAGTTGCTTTCAGACTCGACCGTGCTGGCAAGCGATGAGGTCAATGCAGGGGGCTTCTATGAGATGGCTGGGCTGACAGCCGGGACCGGCGCGAGCCTCAGTGTGGAGCGGTCCGGATATATCTCTACACCGCTCCGATCCAATATTACGATCTCTTCGGGACTAGTAGCCGGCCCCTTTTTGGATGCCTTCCCCCAGGCAAGGACTGCTGGGAATGCCACGATCACTTTGGACTGGAAAACCAGTCAGCCGGTTGCCTTAGCTCCAGGGTTGGCAAAAGCCAAATTGGGCTGGGAGCTGGACCTATATGTGAAAACGCCTGATGGGACCTATGTGGGCGGAGACAACCAGGGAGATCTTTTACCGTGCCCTATGTCAAGATGCCCCGGGATTCCTCCGTCGACCTTCTTCCCATGGAGACTATTGTCATCTCGAACTCTGCGCCCGATGGCGAGTATAAGGTATTCGCGGACAAACCGGTCTGTGCGGGTCTTCCAGTCAGGTGGAATAACTCATGGACCTATTCCCAGGCCTCGGTTCAGGTCTACAACGGAGGTACCCTGATCAGTCCCTACTATGCTGCTCCGCCCATAGCGTGTGGAAGTGTCTATCGCTATTGGCGTATCGGCAACCTCACAAAAGCCGGGACTTCCCTTACCTGGTCGGAGGTGAATACTTGCACTAGCAGCAAGCCCTGAGGACCTCTGCAGGGAAGAAGGACCACGGTAATGAGGAAATAGGAGCAGTAGAAGTCCTGCCGATGATTTATCGGGACTGCGAAAGCCCTTCGGGAAGGTTCATGCCCGGAGGGCTTTCTTGTTTGGAGAACGCGGGGCGCTGACGAGGAATAATGCGCTAAGGGGCAAAGGTGCTAACTGGGAGGATGTCGGTCCTGAAGCGACCCGATGAATTGTCTGGCAACCAGCCCCCTCGTTATTGCTATATCCAGGAGCAGATCCGCTCTCAACTCATTGAACTGAATCCTGATTCATAGCCTTCAGTCTGGTGGTGCAAGGGTGGGCCGAGTTGGTCAGCTTGATGCGTTAAGATCTGCCTTCTGCTGTTTAGAACTTCGATTAGGGCCATCCTTGAACCTGCTCATCCGGCCGGCATGGCCCGAAGGAAGTGACGAGAGGCCGTACACCATATTTAGCGAAGTCGTTCGCCTTCGGCAGGATTCGTCTGGAACGATTTCCTATCCGGATTTTTCTTGACAGTTTTGGGTTTCTTAGGTATTAAGCTAATCATCGCCAAAGAGGCGAAGATATGCTTCGCGCTGATGGGGACTTGGCTGCCTGAAGCAGGCCCTTCGTCAGCTTTTTTTTCGTCTGCCGGAGGAAACGAAAAGTCGCCGGGCAGCTGGTTCATGAGAAGGCTTGTGCTTCGAGAATTGGAAGGTAGATCTTCGTTCGTTGCAGTCGGGTAAGGAGGAGCCAATATGAGGCCCAAGATCACGATTGTGGGAGCGGGAAATGTGGGGGCCACGGCGGCCCATTGGGCGGCCCAGAAGGAGATGGGAGATGTGGTGCTGGTGGATATCGTCGAGGGAATGCCCCAGGGCAAGGCCCTTGACCTCCTGGAGACCGGTCCGGTGGAGGGTTTCGATTCGCGGGTGATCGGCACCAACGGGTACGAGGAGACAGCGGGCTCCGACGTGGTAATCATCACCTCGGGCCTGGCCCGCAAGCCGGGGATGAGCCGGGAGGACCTCTTGGCCAAAAACAAGGAGATTGTCGCCTCGGTGACCCGGGAGATCGTCAGGAGATCGCCCCGGGCGATCCTGATCGTGGTGACCAACCCCCTGGATACGATGACCTATCTAGTCAAAAAGGTGAGTGGATTTCCCAAGCACCGGGTCATGGGCATGGCCGGGGTTCTGGATGCCGCCCGCTTTCGCTCCTTTATCGCCGCTGAGCTGAATTGCTCGGTGAAGGATGTCCAGGCCTTCGTCCTGGGTGGACACGGGGACGAGATGGTGCCCCTGCCGCGCTATTCAACCGTGGCGGGCATTCCCATCACCGAGCTGATGAGCCAGGGGCAGATCGAGGCCATCGTGGAGCGGACCCGTAAAGGCGGGGGCGAGATCGTCGCCCTGCTCAAGACGGGATCGGCGTACTATTGTCCCTCGGCAGCGGCCGTTCAGATGGCAGAGGCCATCCTCAGAGACCAGAAGAGAATTCTGCCCTGTGCCGCCTATCTGGAGGGAGAATATGGCCTCTCCGATGTCTATTTCGGCGTTCCCGTGAAGCTGGGTGGCACCGGGATAGAGCAGATCATCGAGGTACCCCTCACGCCGGAAGAAAAGGCCGCTTTGGAGAAATCGGCGGCCTCGGTGAAAAGGAGCATTTTGGAATTGGGCCTATGAGGGGTCCCGGGCCACAGTGGAAGCAGAAGTGACAGTGAAATGAGAGGAGGGTAGGGCCATGAAGATTCGGTGGATAGGTCATGCCAGTTTCCTTCTCACATCATCGGACGGGACGAAGGTGCTCACGGATCCCTACGAGCCGGGGGGATTTGGCGGCGCCGTGGGCTACAAGGGGATTGAAGAGCGGGTGGACCTGGTTACGGTGAGCCATGATCATGCGGATCACAATTATGTGAAGGGATTGAAGGGCAACCCCCAGCTGATCTCGAGGCCGGGAACCCAAGAGGTGAGAGGAATCCGGTTTTCCGGGGTGGCGAGTTTTCACGACCAGAACCAGGGCAAAGACCGGGGTAGCAATATCATTTATCGTTGGGAAATGGATGGGATCTCGATCTGTCATCTGGGTGATCTGGGCCAGGGCCTTTCTGCATCCCAAATCGTGGAGATCGGCAGGGTGGATATCCTGTTGGTTCCGGTGGGAGGGCATTTCACCATTGACGCGGTGGAGGCGTCGACCATCGTAAGTCAATTGAAGCCATCTCTGGTCATCCCCATGCATTTCAAGACGGAGGTGCTCGATTTTCCGATCGCCAAAGTGGAGGAATTCACCCGGGGGCAGAAGAAAGTGAAATCACTGGGGTCCTCAGAGTTCGAGATCACCAAGGAATCCCTGCCCAGGGAAACCGAGATCTGGGTGCTCCAGTATGGGGCGTAGCCGAGAACCTGGTGGATCGAGATGATGGAGGGTGAGACAAGCTCATGAGAGAGGTCCATACGGATCAGATCGTCCAGGCTGTGACAGAGATGTGCATAGAGGCCAACTATTATCTGGGCCCAGATGTGATGGGGGCCTTCGAAGAGGCCTTAAAGGCGGAGGAATCTCCCATTGGCCGGGACATCCTGTCTCAGCTGATCGAAAATGCCAATATTGCCCGACAGGAGAGGGTCCCTATGTGTCAGGACTGTGGGGTGGCCACGGTGTTCGCCGAGATTGGGCAAGATCTCCATATTACAGGTGGTTACTGGCTCGATGCGGTGAATGAGGGGGTGCGGCGGGGCTACCGGGATGGCTATCTCCGCAATTCCATGCTCAATGATCCCATTCATCGGGTGAATACCAGAGATAATACCCCCGCCGTGGTGCATCTGGAAATGGTGCCCGGCGACCGGCTGAAATTGATGGTGGCCCCCAAGGGAGGGGGCGCCGAGAACATGATCCGGATGAAGATGCTAAAGCCGTCCGATGGGGTGGAAGGAATCAAACGGCTGGTTCTGGAGACGGTCTCCGAAGCCGGGAGCAATCCCTGTCCCCCCATCATCTTGGGAGTGGGGATTGGTGGCACCTTTGAAAAAACCGCCCTGATCTCGAAGAAGGCCCTCTTCCGTCCCCTGGGGGCGCCGCACCCGGATGCAGATATGGCCGCCCTGGAAAAGGACCTGCTCCAGGAGGTGAATGCTTTAGGGATTGGACCCATGGGAATGGGAGGGAAGGTGACCGCCCTGGCGGTTCATGTGGAGACCTTTGCCTGCCATATTGCCAGCCTGCCGGTGGCGGTGAGCATCAACTGTCACGCCCATCGCCACAAAGAGAGGGTCCTTTGAGGAACAGGGCCATGGGCAGGACAGATCGGACATCCGCAAGACCGATGGGAGGAGCGAGGAATCGATGGGAGAGGTGAAAAGGATTTCGACCCCCTTTTTGGATGAAGTGGCCTCTTCACTTCGTTCGGGAGACAAGGTATTGATTTCGGGCTGGCTTTATACCGCCCGGGATGCCGCCCATAAAAGGTTGGATGACCTCATCCAGCAGGGCAAGGAGCTTCCCTTCGACATCCGAGGTCAGGTGGTCTACTACGTGGGACCGAGCCCAGCGAAGCCAGGCCAAAGGATCGGCTCAGCGGGGCCCACCACCAGCTCCCGCATGGATGCCTATGCGCCGGCCCTCATCGCCAGGGGACTGAAGGGGATGATCGGAAAGGGAGCCCGATCTGCCGAGGTCATTCGGGCCATGGTCCAGTACCAGGCCTGTTATTTTGGAGCGGTGGGGGGGGCCGCGGCACTGCTGGCGCGCACCATCAAGGAGGTGGAGATGGTGGCCTATGAGGATCTGGGAACCGAGGCCATCCGGAGACTGAGGGTGGACGATTTTCCCGCCATTGTGATAAACGATGTATTGGGTAACGACCTCTATGTGGAGGGCGTCCGGGCCTATCGGCAGAAGGCTGCAAAGATAGGATAGAAAGATAGCGATAGGATGAAGATCCACGAATATCAGGCTAAGAAGGTCCTCTCCGACTTCGGGGTTCCGATTCCGCAGGGAGGGGTAGCGGAGAGCCCCAAGGAAGCGGGGGAGATCTGCGCCCAGTTGGGCAAGCCGGTGGTGATCAAGGCTCAGATCCATGCCGGAGGAAGAGGGAAAGGAGGTGGGGTGAAAATCGCTTCCTCACCCGAGGAGGCCGAGCGAATTACATCCTCCATGTTGGGTATGCAACTGGTTACCCCCCAGACCCCACCCCAAGGGGTCAAAGTGAGAAAGGTCCTGGTGGAGGAAGGGGTCAAGATCCAAAAGGAGCTTTACCTCGGGGTGGTGATCGACCGCGCTGCCGCGATGCCGGTGATGATGACCAGCGAAAGCGGAGGGATGGAGATCGAAGAAGTGGCGGCTACTGCACCGGAAAAGATCCTCAAGATCCATGTGGAGCCGGGACTGGGTTTGTTGTCCTTCCAGGCCAGAAAGATCACCTTCGGCCTGGGATTGCCCCCCGCCTTGATTTCTGTCGGCACCCGTCTTTTGGACTCTCTTTTTCGTGCCTTTGCCGAAAAGGACTGTTCGCTGGCGGAGATTAACCCCCTGGTGATGGTGGAGGATGGGCGCCTCTTGGCCCTGGACGCCAAGATGAATTTTGACGATAATGCCCTCTTTCGCCATCCCGAAATCAGGGAGCTACGTGACGTCGCGGAGGAGGATCCCCTGGAAGTGGAGGCGACAAGATATCAGATCAATTACATCAAGCTGGACGGAGCCATCGGCTGTATGGTGAATGGGGCCGGATTGGCGATGGCCACCATGGATATCATCAAGCTGTGTGGGGGAGATCCGGCCAACTTCCTGGATGTAGGGGGAGGCGCCAGCGCAGAGCAGGTGGAGAACGCCTTCCGTATTCTTCTGTCAGACCCGAATGTGAAGGCAGTCCTGATCAACATCTTTGGGGGGATCCTGCGGTGCGACGTGCTAGCCCAAGGGCTTATTGAGGCCGCCTCCAAGTTAGAGGTCAAGGTGCCCGTTGTGATCAGATTGGAGGGGACCAACGTGGAGAAAGGAAGAAGCCTCCTGAGATCCTCGGGTCTCAATTTCACGGTGGCCTCAGGGATGAGAGATGCCGCTGAAAAATCGGTCGCATTGGCACGAACACATAACGTGACTTGTTAAGGACATATTAATAAATGTCTATTATTATTGATGAGACGACTGCATTGCTGGTACAGGGCATCACTGGCCGGGAGGGGACTTTCCACACCCGCCAGGCGGTGGAATACGGCACCCGAGTGGTGGCGGGCGTGACCCCAGGCAAGGGTGGCGAGTTGGTAGACGGGATTCCCGTCTACGACACCGTGATGGAGGCAGTCCGCCAGAAACAGCCGAATGCCTCGGTTATTTTCGTCCCTCCCGCCTTCGCTGCCGATGCAATTATGGAGGCAGCGGATGCCGGAATCCCATGGGTGGTCTGCATCAGTGAGGGGATACCAACCCTGGATATGGTACGGGTGGTGCCCTTCCTCAAGTCCAAGGGGTGCCGCCTGATAGGCCCCAATTGTCCCGGAATCATTTCTCCGGGTAAGGCGAAGATCGGAATCATGCCCGGCCGCATCCACCGAGCGGGCCCGGTAGGGGTGATCTCCCGCAGTGGGACTCTAACGTACGAAGTCGTCTTCCAGCTCACCGAGCGGGGAATCGGACAGTCAACCTGTATCGGCATCGGAGGAGACCCGATCATCGGCACCCACTTCGTTGATTGCCTGCGGCTTTTTGAGGCCGATTCCGAGACCGAGGCAGTGGTATTGATCGGGGAGATCGGGGGATCCGCGGAGGAAGAGGCTGCGTCCTTTGTAAGGGACCACATGAAAAAACCGGTCATTGGTTTCGTGGCGGGGACCACCGCGCCGCCGGGACGAAGGATGGGGCATGCAGGGGCCATTATCTCCGGGGGAAAAGGTACTGCAGCCGAGAAGATCGCTTCCTGGGATAGGGCGGGTATCACGGTGTGCAAAAGCCCAGCGGAGATAGGGGCGACGGTGGAGAAGGCCATGGCAAATAGGCGATTACAGGCGTAGGAGGTCATGGGTCTTGATGGAGTCCGGCAAGGAGCACATCCGTCGGTATAGCAACGGCAAGGTCGCGGTCGAGATCAACGAGGAGTGGTGCAAAGGCTGCGCCATCTGTGTGGAATTTTGTCCCAAGAGGGTCCTGGTCATGAATCGAAGAGGGAAGCCGGAAGTGGAAGATTTGGAGGCTTGCACCAAGTGCCAGCTCTGTGATCTCCGGTGTCCCGATTTTGCCATCATTGTGGAGTGAGGTCTATGGGGAAGTCGCCAATCCTGAGACGGAAAGGGGAAAGGTGAAAGCACAGTTCTTGGAAAAAAAGAGAAGAGTGGTAAAACTACTCCAGGGCAATGAGGCCTGCGTGGAAGGGGCCATTGCCGCCGGGGCAAGATTCTTCGCGGGGTACCCGATCACTCCCTCTTCCGAGATCGCAGAGGGTTTGGCCGAGCGATTGCCGAAATCGGGAGGAAAGTTCATCCAGATGGAGGATGAGATCGGCGCGATGGCCGCGGTGATTGGCGCCTCCCTGGTGGGTTTGAAGTCGATCACCGCCACCTCGGGCCCGGGTTTTTCCCTGAAGTTGGAGAACATCGGCTTTGCTTACATGACTGAAGTCCCCTGCGTGGTGGTCAATGTGATGCGGGGAGGCCCCAGCACCGGCCTTCCCACTTCCCCCGGCCAGGCAGATGTGATGCAGGCCCGCTGGGGAACCCACGGAGATCATCCCACCATTGCCCTGGCCCCCGCATCGGTGAGAGAGACCTTCGATGCGACGGTACTTTCCTTCAACTTGGCGGAACGCTTTCGGATGCCGGTCATTCTCCTCTTGGATGAGATCGTGGGTCATATGCGGGAGAAGATAGAGATCCCCGATGCCTCCGAGATCGAGGTAGTGGATCGGAAGAAGCCTTCCGTTCCCCCGGAGGAATACCTTCCTTACCAAAATGACCCTTCCGATGTCCCTCCCATGGCCAGTTTTGGAGAGGGATATCGCTATCATGTGACGGGGTTGAGTCACGACGAGAGGGGATACCCGACCTCCAAGCCCTCGGTGGTGGCCACCCAGCAAGCCCGGCTGATCCGGAAGATCGAGAGATATAAGAAGGAGATCATCCGATATGAAGAGATCGGCCTGGAGGATGCCGACGTGGCCATTTGTGCCTTTGGGTCCGTAGCCCGTTCGGCAAAGCTGGCCGTTAGAGAGGCTCGGGAAAAGGGCATACGGGCCGGACTTCTGCGGCCTATTACCCTTTGGCCCTTTCCGGAGGAGGAGATGGAGAGAGTGGCCGCCCGAGTCAAATGGATCCTCGTGGCCGAGATGAATCTGGGGCAAATGGTCTATGAAGTGGAGCGGTGTGCCCATGGGAAGACGAAAATTGCGAGGGTGAACCGGGCGGATGGGGAGCCGATCAACCCCGGCCAGATCCTGGACAGGATCATGGAGATGATGGGATGACCTACTACCGGCAATACCTGCGTCTCGCCATGTGGCCCAATATCTGGTGTTCAGGATGCGGCAACGGGATCGTGCTCAAGGCCCTGCTGCGGGCCGTCGATCGACTACAACTTCGCAAGGATGATATCTGCATGGTCTCCGGGATCGGCTGCTCCAGCCGTCTGCCGGGCTATCTGGACTTCAACACCCTTCATACGACCCATGGCCGCGCCCTGGCGTTCGCTACGGGAGTCAAGCTGGCCAACCCGAAGTTGAAGGTGATCGTGATCAGCGGGGATGGGGATGCCCTGGCCATTGGAGGGAATCATTTCATCCATGCAGCTCGCCGTAATATCGACCTCACCTTGATCCTCTTCAACAATCTGATCTATGGGATGACGGGAGGCCAGTATTCGCCCGCCACACCCCAGGGGCAATTTGCCAGCACTGCCCCTTACGGTCACATTGAAGCCCCCTTTGACCCTTGCAAGCTGGCTGAGGCCAGCGGTGCCAGCTTCGTGGCTCGGGGAACGGCCTATCATGCTACTCAGTTGGATAAGCTCATCGAGGAGGGGATTCAGAACCGGGGATTCTCCATGATCGAGGTCATGGTGCAGTGTCCTACCATCTACGGACGGAGAAATCGATTGGGGGATGCCCTTTCGATGCTCAAGTGGCAAAAGGAGAACTCCATAGGGGTCAAGACGGCGGAGAAGCTGAGCCCAGAGGCCCTGACGGGAAAGATCGTCACCGGGGTCTTGTGCTCTGGAGAGAGGCCGGAATATTGCCAGGGATACGAAGAACTGATTGCCCGGGCCCAAGGAAGAAAGGGCGTGAGCTCATGAGATCGAGGAGGATGGGGGGTCAGGTTGATGGGACGACGGTATGAAGTCAGGTTGAGCGGCGAGGGGGGACAGGGTCTGATCCTGGCCGGAATCATTCTGGCAGAGGCGGCGGCGATCTATGACGAAAAGAATGCCATCCAGACCCAGTCCTACGGTCCGGAGGCGCGCGGAGGGGCGTGTAAGTCGGAGGTGATCATCAGCGAGGATGAGATCGATTACCCCAAGGCGACCCAGATTGACTTATTGTTGGCCCTGACTCAAGAGGCCTGTGATAAGTATTCGGGGGAGATCAAAAAGGGCGGGATGTTGGTCGTGGATTCTTTCGCCGTGGAGCGGGCGCCGGAGGACGGGGTTCAGGTCTTTCGCTTGCCCATCATTGAGACCGCAAGAGATAAGATCGGCAAGCTGATTGTAGCCAATATTGTAGCCTTGGGGGCCATTGTCGGTCTCTCCGGAATTGTCACTCGGGACTCCATGGAGAAGGCCCTGCGGGCCAGAGTCCCCAGGGGGACGGAGGAGCTCAATATTCGCGCCCTGGCCGCTGGCTTCGAGTTAGTTGAGTCCGCAAAAGGACCCGAAGGGGTTTGATTTCCCCCTCCCTTTCCTGACCTTCTTCGATATGGGCTGCTTCCTCAACCGGGACGCCCAGCAAAGGGAACCTTCAACGAAGAGCCCCTGGTATTCCTACATTCAAGCGAAATATCGGCTCCCCATGCTCCTCATCCTGGAAGAGATCTCTCGACTGCGGTCTCTTCAGGACACTTTCGTTGTGGTGGGCGGCCTGTCCCTCCTCATGTGGGGGAGGCTCGATCATCGCGTCATGTGGGACATCGATCTGCTCTTTCGAGACAAATTCTCGATCTTCAAGTTCCTCTCCGTAGCCAAGGGTCCCCAGCTCGATGTGGTCTCTATGGACGAGGGGTTTGCAGATTCAGAAACCATAGCCAGCTTTCACACCGCCTGGGGATTCGGGGCACGGTGGATCAATGTGGATTACCTGACTCGATCGAAGTGGTATTATTTCCACAAGGACATGGTCGATCGACGAGGCGATTTCCAGGAAGAGATAGAAATGGAGGGAAGGAAGATCTGCATCAGACTCCCTGTGGCCTACCCCTGGGATATATTTATTGAGAAATGCCTTTCTCCTCGCCTGGAGAATGACCTCTCCTCCTCCAATGATCTCAGCTACGACCTCCGGCATGTCTTCATCCTCTTCGATCAGGAGAAGGATAATCCGAAATTCTGGGAGTATGTGAAGAGGAAAGCGATGTATTTCTCCCACCTGCCGGAGCTGAGAGAGAGGCTCCTTTTGATCTTCCGTTCGAGGGAGAGACTGGGCTATGGGCACGTCCCCATAGAGGACTCGCTGATCCGTTCGATCGAGAGCTGGAACCATTAGCGCAGCCATCCGAGTACTCCCTTAGAGCTTCGTTTCATAAATGCTATATCGTATTCTTTTCCGGAAACGGAGCATTCCCATTTGGGCTTGTGCCCCTATGGGGCTTCATCACGCTCCTTTGCGTCGCGTGATTCCGCTGAATCCCGCTCGTCGCAGTGCGCTACAGCGCACAAAGGGCGGGTTATTACTCGTTTCCGCCCCGGGGAGGGGGGCTGCGCCCCCCCGGGAGGGGGGCTGCGCCCCCGGGAGGGGGGGTTGCTCCCGGTTTCGGGCGGTTTGCTCCCTGTGACATTTCGACCCCCTCGAAATGTCGCCCCGGAGGGTCTACGGGGCGCGAGGGGGGGCGCGGTGCGGGGGCGGGGGCGGTTCTCGCGCTCGAGCAACGGGGGCGCGTCAGGGGGCGCGCAGGACGGTTACGGGGCTTCGCCCCTTTCGGTCGCTGCGCGACCCCGGAGGGGGTCACGCGACGTCGCGGCGGTCGCCGGGATCTCGGGGCCACGGGCAATACTTCGGCGGCAGCTTCGGCAGCAGCACGGGCGCGGCGCGGTGCTCGATTCGCCAGTCCGTGCGCGGTTCGAAGATCAGGCCGGCGGCAACGAGCGCGGGGGGCGCGTTCTCGTCGTCGGCGGGGAACAGTTCGACGACGTTGCGCGGCCATGCGCGCGCGCAAAGTGTCGTCGTTTCAGCCTGGACGGTCGGGCGCGGATCGGCGCACGGTTCGGCAATGTCCACGCCGACACGGGCGCGCAGCTCGCGGCGCAGCGTGTACCAGTGGCGCCGCTTGTAGCGTGCGCGCAAATCCTCGCCCCCTTTCCACAAGTGATACGCGGCAGCTAGATGCGTCGGCAGCGCGGACGTATCGAGCGTGTCGGCGGGTGCTGGCATATCGAAGTTCTCCATGAGCGAAAGCCAAGTATCGCGCGCGGTGCGCGTGGTCCAGTTTGCCGCGTAGCGCAGCCCGAGTTCGTCCAATGCGACCCGATGCAAGCCGATTTCGCAGCGCAGTTTGCCGCTAGCGGTTTCAGCCAGCAATGCGCGCTCCCGGTAGGCGAGCGACTGTTGTTCGTCCGCGAGTCCGCGCGCGGCGCGCGGTGCGTTGACGACGAATTCGGGGCCTTTCGCGTAGAACTTGAGGCGCGCGCGGCGCGATTTGCCGGACGCAAAGTAGACGGTGCTGGCTGCATCGGCGCGCGCGGTGCGATTGTTGAACGTGGCGAACCGGCGAGCGTGCGAAAGCCACGACGCGACGTCGTGTTCTGATCCCAAATTCGCCATGTAGTTAACGTCCACGCGCGCCAGTCGAACGTGCGGCGTATCGACGTCGTGCGTCGCTTGCCCCGGGAGCGTGGCAACGGGGCGAACCATGGACCCCCGATGCGATTCGGACACGCTGCGCACGATCGCGTGCGGTTTCGGGCGCGACACGATCGCCCGGGCGAGCGCGTGCAGCGTCGCGGCTTGCTCGATTGAATCGACTTGCTGGAAAGACTGCGCGGCGCGCGCGTGCAGCGCGGAAACCATCGCTTGCGCGGCGCACTGGTAGACGATTCCCGGCAAATCGTCGGAGCCGTACAGATTGTGTCCCTGCAAAAACTTCGACGGGTTGCCGGAGAAATGCAGCGACGACGCGAGTTCGTCGGGACCGACACCGCGCGAAACAATCTGCACGGTGCTGCTGGCTGATCCTTCGACGGATTTGCGGCGCGTGGCTTGCCATTCAACGTCGCCGCTCGCCGCGTCGAACGCAACGAGCGCGCCGCCCGAAATGGGGCGGTGCAAAACTCCGTGAACGTCGAACGTCAGCCAGTCAATCACGAGCCGCGCCGCTCGCGTGCGCGGTCCAGCGCGTCGAACATGGCTTGCGCGCCGCGCAGCGTCATTCCACCGCTGGCCGCGGCTTCGCGCTCGTCAGTCAGGCAACGCCAGCAAAAACCGGGCGACCATTTTTCGGCGCGTTCGTCCCACCGCGCGCGCGCGGTGATGCGTCCACAGCACGCGCAATCCAAAAACGGCGCGTCGTCGCGGTCCGGGCGCGTCATCGTCCGCGCTCCGGCATCGGCACGCCGGGAGGCTGACGCAGCGGGACCGTGCGCGGCTGACGCATCGCGCGGTTTTGATCCGCGCGAATCGTTCGACCTTCCTCGCACCAGTCGCACGCGCAGTCCGGGCGGCGGCGACCCCTTTCCACTCCCTCGGCGTCCCCCCATCCATTTTGCATACGTGACTGAATCCTGGGAGGGGCGCACTTGGCCGTGGTCCGGGGGAATGAGTTGGTAAAGCATTTACATGCCGATGAGGGTAGGGAATGGAAAAGACACTGGTGCTGATCAAGCCTGATGCGGTAGGGAAAAACCAAATCGGAAATGTGTTAGGTCGTTTTGAAGAACAGGGCCTCAGGGTGATCGCCCTGAAAATGCTCTCCCTGAGTCAGAAGCAAGGGGCCACGTTCTATCGGGTCCACGAGGGAAAGGCCTTCTATCCAGGTCTGGTTGACTTCATCGCTTCGGCTCCCATCGTGGCACTCGTCTTGGAAGGGGAACAGGCCGTCACCCGGACCCGGGAGATCATGGGGGCCACGGATCCCCTCCGGGCCAAAGAAGGAACGATCAGAAGAGAGATTGGAACCAACGGACAGAGGAATGCCGTCCACGGTTCCGATTCACCTACATCGGCATGGGCGGAGATCCCCTTCTTCTTCAGCCAAACGGAGATCTTCCCACAGGGAAATGGGGGAAAGGAAGGGGGCAATTCCACTTGACAAGGTTGGGGTGGGCCAGTATAATGCCGCATCCTAAAAGGGCATTAAAGTGCTGGTAAATATTCATCAAATCACAAAAGATGGCCTCGATCTCGATCTCGAGCGGTCCAACTGGGTCCTGGAAGCGACGGGGGGATTGATCTCTGTTCCGTCATTGCAGGCCAATTTGCACTTGGAGTGGGAGGAAGGACAACTGCACATCTATGGCGAGATCTCTGCCGCCGGCAAAACCCATTGCAGTCGCTGCTCCAAGGAGTTCTCCTTCTCTTTGGGAGAGGACTTCGACTTCATGGCTCTGCCCTCACAGCATTTGAGATTGTCTGAGAGCCAGCGGCTTTCACCCGAGGAGTTGGAAGTAACCTTCCTGCGAGGGGACGAGCTGGATCTGGATGAGGTCATTCGAGAGAATCTATACCTTTCTATTCCCATACAACCGCTTTGCTCCCCCTCCTGCCAGGGGCTGTGCTCCCAATGCGGAAAGGATCTCAACGAGGGAGATTGCGCCTGTCCCAAAGTTGGAAGGGTGGATCCCCGCCTTCGCCCCTTAGAGATCTTTCGCGAACAGATGATTCCCAAGGCCAAATAAGGGCCATCATTTTTTGGAGGAAGGAAAGAAGAGAGATGCCACTACCGAAACGCCGACATTCGAATTCGCGGTCGGGAAAAAGAAGGGCCCATGATGCCTTGACGATCCCTAACCTTTCAACCTGTCCTCAATGCCATGAAACGAAGCTCCCCCACCGGGCCTGTCCCCATTGCGGATACTATCGCGGTCGCCAGGTGGTAAAGAGCAAGACTGGGGAATAAAGGGAAGAAGGGGCCATTACAGGTTGTTGTCGGATCTGGACCTACAAAGATGACTGTGATTGCTGTAGATGCGATGGGCGGCGATAGAGGTTGTCCCCCCGTGGTGGAAGGGTCCTTGGCCTATTTGAAAGAATATGGGGACAGCGTCATCTTGGTGGGAAAAGGGGAGAAGATCGCGAAGGAGATCTCGCGGCACAAGTGTCCTCCCTCCCTCCCTCTCAGGATTCAGGAAGCCTCTGAAGTGGTGGAGATGGATGAGCCTCCGTCGGCTGCGCTCCGCAGGAAAAAGGATTCCTCGATCCGGGTGGGCATCGAACTGGTGAAAAGGGGCGAGGCGCATGCCTTCGTGAGTGCAGGCAATACCGGGGCGGTGATGGCTACGGCGGTGGTGATCCTGGGCAATCTTCCGGAGGTGGAAAGGCCTGCCATCGCCACAGTCATGCCTACGCTCAAGGGCAACTGCATTCTCCTGGATGTGGGTGCCAACGTGGACTGTAAGCCGAAGCATCTATTGCAGTTCGCCATCATGGGCAATGTCTACGCCAAAGATATATTGAAGAAACAGAATCCGAGGGTGGGCCTGCTGAGCATCGGAGAAGAGGAAACCAAGGGAAACGAGCTGACCAAAGAGGCCTACAAATCCTTGGAAGAAGGGACATCCCTGATCTTCGTGGGTATGGTGGAGGGAAGGGACCTCTTCAGTGGCAATATCGACGTGGTGGTGTGTGATGGCTTTACGGGAAACATCGCCCTCAAGTTCAGTGAGAGCCTGGCGGAAATGATCGGGGCGCTAATGCGGGAGGAGTTCTCTAAGTCGCTCCCCAGCAGGCTGGGTTACTTGCTCACCCGACCCGCTTTTGAGAGATTCAAGAAAAGGGTGGATTACTCGGAATATGGGGGTGCCCCTCTTCTGGGGGTAAGTGGAGTATGTATTATAAGCCACGGCAGGTCTACGGCCAAGGCAATCAAGAATGCCCTACGGGTGGCAAGCGAGTGTGTCCGGAATCAAGTGATCACTCATATTCGAGAAGGCGTGCAGGATAGCCTAAAGATGAATGCTTCGGGGGCGGGGGACGCCTGAGGAGGAAATAGCTTTTCCATGTATCGTACCAGGATCATTGCGACTGGTTCCCATGTGCCCGAGAGGGTCTTGACCAACTTCGACTTGGAAAAGATGGTCGATACCAGCGACGAATGGATCCGCAGTCGTACGGGCATGGTGGAGCGCCACATCTCGTCGGAATCGGAAGCTACCTCTGACTTGGGCGCTGCGGCCGCGCAGGAGGCCCTGAAAAGGGCCGGGATGAAGCCGGAGGAGATCGATCTGATTCTGACAGCTACCATCACGCCGGACATGCTCTTTCCCTCCACGGCCTGCTTCATCCAGGATAAGATCGGGGCTAAACAGGTCCCCGCTTTCGATATCCTGGCGGCTTGCTCCGGATTCATTTACGGGCTTTCGATCTCCGATTCTTTCATACGGACAGGGACCTTCAAGAATATCTTGTTGATCGGTGCGGAGACGCTGACGAAGGTGACCGACTGGAGGGATCGAAATACCTGCGTACTCTTTGGAGATGGGGCGGGAGCGGTTTTGTTAAGGGGTGAAAAAGGGGAGGCGGGAGTCCTCTCCACTCACCTCTATTCGGACGGAGGGCTTTGGAGCCTCTTGAACCTTCCCGGAGGAGGATCCCGGAATCCGACAACTTTGGACTCCCTGCGTCAGGGGCTGCACTTCATCAAGATGAATGGAAACGAGACCTTTAAGGTTGCGGTCCGATCTCTGGAGCAGGCCTCCCGGGATGCCTTGTCCCACAATGGTTTGGACCCTGCTCAGATTGATCTTTTCATCCCCCACCAGGCCAATTACCGCATTATCCAGGCCGTAGCCTCGCGGCTCAATTTCCCTTTGGAGAAGGTCTTTATGAACCTGGAGAAATATGGAAATACCTCTGCTGCCTCCATCCCCTTGGCCTTCGATGAGGCGGTCACAGGTGGGCGCATCAAGACAGACAATCTGATCCTCCTATCTGCCTTCGGTGGAGGCATGACCTGGGGTTCTGCTATCATAAGGTGGTGAAGGGTCGGAAGGCTCTAGCAAACCGAATTCCTGAGATGGGCAATTGAGGAAGTGACATGGATTATTTTTTGAGTGATATCCAAAGAGAGATTCGGGACTTAACCAGAAAGATCACCCAGGAAAAGGTGGTCCCAGTTCGGGCGGAGCTGGACGAGAAAGAGGAATTTCCCACTGAGATCCTAAGGGTTTTGGCTGAGGTAGGCCTCTTTGGGGTGTATCTCCCGGAGGAATATGGAGGATTGGGAGGAGGCGTAATGGAGCTCTGTCTGGTGACTGAGGAGCTCAGCCGCGCATGCAGCGGAGTGGCCGTCTCCTATGCGGCCAGCGCCCTGGGCTCCTATCCCATCCTGCTCTTCGGCAATGAGGAGCAAAAGAAGAGGTTCCTTCCCGAGGTATCCAGTGGCGCCAGGCTGGCCGCTTTCGGTCTGACTGAGCCCAACGCCGGCTCCGATGCGGGGGGCATGCAGACCACAGCCGAGTACAATGGCAGCGAGTACGTATTGAACGGGACCAAGCAGTGGATCACCAATGGGGGAGAGGCGGAAATCTATACCATTATCGCACTCACCGATAAAAGCAAAGGTGCCAGGGGCGCATCCGCCTTCATCGTAGAGAAGGGGATGCCGGGGTTCTCCTTTGGCAAGAAGGAAAAGAAACTGGGAATCCGGGCTTCAGCCACCCGAGAACTGATCTTCCAGGACTGTCGGATACCGAAAGAGAATCTCTTGGGCAAGCAGGGAATGGGATTCCTGGTGGCCATGAGGACGGTCGACAAATCACGCCCCGGCATTGGTGCCCAGGCAGTGGGCATTGCTCAGGGGGCGTTGGATGAGGCCATTGCCTATGCCCGTCAGCGGGTTCAGTTCGGCCAGGCCATCATTTCCTTCCAGGCCATTCAACACCTCTTAGCGGATATGGCGACCCAATTGGAGGCGGCCAGGGCCTTGGTATACTCGGTGGCCCGCTATGTGGACTCGGGGGCCAAAGATATCTCCAAAGAGGCCTCTATGGCCAAGTTGTTTGCCTCGGATGTGGCCATGAAGGTATGTGTGGATGCAGTCCAGATCCTGGGTGGGTATGGATACATGCGAGATTATCCCGTGGAGAAGATGATGCGGGACGCCAAGATCACCCAGATTTATGAGGGTACCAATCAGATCCAGAGGAATATCATTGCCCTGCAGCTAATCAAAGAGTCCGCGGGGGTTCATTCAAGGTGAGAAAAGTGGCCTTTGTTTTCCCCGGCCAGGGATCGCAGTATGTGGGCATGGGCAGGGAACTGGAAGAGAGGTATCTTCAGGTTCGAGATTACTTTCCCAGGGCAGGGAAGGTGCTCGGGTTCGACATTCGACAGATCTGCTTTGATGGTCCAGAAGAGATTTTGAAGATGACGGCCAATACCCAGCCCGCCCTACTGGTCTGCAGCATCATCGCCTATAAGCTTCTCACGGATGCAGGGGTGAGACCCGATTTCGTGGCCGGACATAGCTTGGGTGAATATTCTGCGCTCGTGGCAGCCGAGTCCCTCTCTTTCGCCGATGCGGTCTATTTGGTCCACAAGAGGGGGGAGTACATGCAGGAGGCAGTTCCTCTGGGTCGAGGGACCATGGCAGCGATCCTGGGGATGGAGAGAGAGGTGGTGGCTGCAATCTGCCAGGAGGCGCGGGATGGGCAGGTAGTGGAAATTGCCAATCTCAATGCGCCATGGCAGATCGTCATATCGGGCGAGGCGGAGGCGATTGAGCGGGCGGTGAAACTCGCGAGGATGAAGGGCGCCAAAAGGGCAGTGATCTTGCCAGTGAGCGCCCCTTTTCATTGTCGGCTGATGAAGCCCGCAGCGGAAAGGCTGGGGGAGATTCTGGCTGAGATGGATTTGAAGGACCCCCAGGTCCCTTTGGTGGACAATGTGGACGCTCAGATCATCACTTCGGCAGGAGAAGTTCGATCCGCTTTGCTGCGCCAGGCCAGTGCTCCGGTCCTCTGGGAGGATTCCATACGGCTCCTTCAGGACGCAGGCGTCGATACGTTCGTGGAGGTGGGTCCGGGCAAGGTCCTCTGCGGCCTCATTAAAAGGATTGCCAACGACGCCACCCTCTTGAATGTGGAAGATGGTCAGAGTCTCACTGCGACCCTTCAAACCATCAAGGCCAATTAGGGCAGGGACATGAGTCTACAAGGAAAGATCGCCCTGGTAACGGGGGCGGCCCAAGGGATCGGGCGCGCCATTTCCAGGTCGCTGGCGAGGGAAGGAGCCGATCTGGCCCTCTGTGATATCAACCTGGCGGGGGCCCAGGATGTTGCTCGGGAGTTGTCCCATGAGGGCGGAAGGTGCCTTGCCCTGCAGGTGGATGTCTCCTCCCCCTCTGAGGTAAAAGCGTCGGCGGAGAGGGTTTTGGGGGAATGGGACAGGATCGACATCCTGATCAACAATGCCGGCATCACGAAGGACGGGCTCCTGGTGCGAATGAAGGATGAGGACTGGGACCTGGTCTTGGACGTCAATTTGAAGGGGGCCTTCCATTTCACGCGAGAGGCCCTGCGGCCCATGATGAAACAGCGTTGGGGCCGGATTATCAATGTGGCCTCCGTGGTGGGAGCCATGGGAAATGTGGGCCAGGCAAACTACGTGGCTTCTAAAGCCGGCCTGATCGGCCTGACAAAGGCCACTGCCAGGGAGGTAGCCTCCCGAGCCATTACCGTCAATGCGATCGCCCCAGGGTTCATCGAAACCGATATGACCCAGAGGTTATCGGAGGAGGTTCGCCAGGGGATGCTGAAGCAGATCCCTCTGGGCAGATTCGGATTGCCGGAAGATGTGGCGGGTGTGGTGGGCTTTTTGGCCTCGGAGGCCTCCAGCTATATCACGGGGCAAGTGATCCACATCAATGGTGGAATGTACATGTAGGCTTCAAACAGACCCAGAAAGAGGAGTGGGCAGCGTCATCATCAATCAAGGAGGTTAAGAACTATGGCGGATTTGGAAGAGAAGGTTAAGCAAATCATCATCGATCAGCTGGGAGTGGATGGGGAGGAGGTAACTCCCCAGGCGAAATTCGTCGAGGATTTGGGAGCTGACTCCCTGGATACTGTGGAATTAGTGATGGCATTGGAGGAAGAGTTCGGGATCGAGATCCCGGATGAAGACGCCGAAAAGATCGCGACGGTGAAGGACGCGGTCGATTACATCAAGAGCCATACCTAAGCGGATTGTGGCGGCAGAGCTTATTGGAGAGCAACAGAAAGGGGCACTGAAGGTAATGAGACGCGTGGTGGTGACGGGTATAGGGGTGGTTTCCCCGGTGGGAATTGGTGTCAGTGAATTCTGGCATTCGCTTTCTGCGGGGATCTCCGGGGTGGGGAGAATCACCCGCTTCGATACCTCCTCTTACCCGGTGAAGATTGGGGCCGAGGTGAAGGGATTCGATCCCTTGAAGTATCTGGGGAAGAAAGATCTCAAAAAGATGGACCTCTTCATCCAATATGCCCTGGGTGCGGCATTTATGTCAGTAGAGGACTCCCGGCTTCAAATCACCCCTAATAATGGCCATCGGATGGGAGTCTTGGTAGGTACGGGGATCGGAGGTCTTTGGTTGATCGAGGAGCAGCACAAGGTGCTATTGGACCGAGGTCCCGATCGCGTCAGCCCCCACTTCATTCCCGCATTAATTGCTAACTTGGCCTCGGGACAGATTTCAATCCGCTTAGGGGCAAAAGGCCCAAATTCGTGCGTGGCCACCGCATGTGCTACGGGTACTCACGCAATCGGGGATTCCTTCCAGATCATCAAACGGGGTGCGGCAGACGTTATGATCGCGGGAGGATGCGAAGCGGCCATCACTCCTTTAGCTGTGGCCGGTTTCTCCTCCATGAGGGCCCTCTCGGCCCGAAACGAGGATCCTGAGAGAGCCAGTCGGCCCTTTGATGCCAAGAGGGATGGCTTTGTCATGGGGGAGGGAGCGGGGGTCCTGATTCTGGAGGAATTGAGCCATGCCCTCTCCCGAGGCGCTCCCATCTACGGAGAGATATCAGGCTATGGGATGTCGGGGGATGCCTATCATATCACCGCCACCTCTCCCGGAGGTGAGGGGGCGGCCCGCTGCATGCAGATGGCCTTGGAGGACGCTGGAATCGGTCCGAAGGAAATTGACTACATCAATGCCCATGGCACTTCCACCGAATACAACGACATCGCCGAAACCCAGGCGATCAAGTCCGTCTTCGGGGAACACGCGTACCGATTGGCCATTTCGTCCAACAAGTCCATGATTGGCCATCTGTTAGGTGCTGCGGGTGCCGTGGAGGCGGCCGCCACGGTGCTCTCTATCAGGGATGGTCTGATTCCGCCCACCATCAACTACGAATACCCCGACCCGGAGTGCGATCTGGATTATGTGCCCAATCGGTCGCGAAAGGCCGAGATCAGGTATGGGCTCAGCAATTCCTTCGGATTCGGCGGCACCAACGCCTCTCTCATATTCAAGCGATTCGATCAGGCTTAGCCTTTCCCATTCATTCCGCTGGTAGCGACCTTATGACGGCGCACCGAGCCCCGCAGATGGTTTAGCCCCGCGACCTGGTACTTAGCCAAGGTGGCGGGGCTTTTTTTGTTCTCTCTAAACTTCGGGATCGTCCGATCTTCCTGAATCCTGCGACCTCTTCATCTCTCTTGGCATCATGCGGAATAGGGCGTCCGCTATCGAAATCTTCCAGCGAAGGATGATGACCAAGGCGACGATGAGGACCCAGAGGCCAAAAAGAAAGAGGATGCGGTCGGCCAGAGGGCCGAGAAGAGGAGGAGGGATCTGTTGGGTCGCTGCCAAGGCTGGCGATGGAAGGGCTATCAAGAGAAGGGATCGGAGAACTCTCAAGACCAATACCCCCAAAGGGTCATGAAGGATACATAGATGATCGCCGCATACGGAGCTACCCGAAGCCAGAATGGGGTTTTGTACTCATGGGCCCCCCGGTCAATTAAGGGAAAGAAGAAGGCAGCCAGGCCCATCAGCGAGATCAGGATGATGGCAACCAACTCTCCCGAGATCCCCAAGACCTTCGGGGGAAAGAGTTTCAGGGTTTGAAAGAGAAAGAGGAAGTACCATTCCGGCTTGATTCGCTCCGGGGTGGGAGCGAGCAAATCCGCCTTTTCTCCCAGGGGCCAGGGAAAGATGACGGCAAGAGTCATCACAACCCCAAATATGATCAGCCAGAACCCAATATCCCGATACAGGAAGTTGGGGAAGAAGGGGAGGTAGCGGTAATTTCCTTCCCGTTCGATCTGGGGGGGTACGGCCACTCCCTGCAATTGAACCATAAAGAGATGAAGGGCCAGCAGCGGGAAGAAGAGAAGGGGCAGTCCCCAGACATGAAGGGCAAAAAACCGCCCGAGGGTAACCCCGGTGACATCCTCGCCCCCGCGCAGAAGCAGGGTGATCCAGTTTCCTGGTATTCCCAATGCCCGTGGGGCATCGGTACCGACCTTGGTTGCTGCCAGGGACAGCTGATCCCAGGGAAGGAGATAGCCTGAAAATCCGAAGGCCAGGGTCAAGATGAAGAGGAGGAAGCCGCCCATCCAGGTCATCTCCCGGGGGCGCCGGTAGCCCTGATAGAGAAGGATGGAAAAGAGATGCACGAAGAGAAAGAAGACCATGAGGTTTGCCCCCCAGGAGTGGACAGATCGCACGTAAACCCCCATCGGGACCTGGGTGACCAGATGGACAGTACTTTCGAAAGCCGTATTCTCCCCGGGACTGTAGTGAGACAGGAGAAGGGTACCGGTGATCACCTGGAGTCCGAGCAGGAAGAGCACGACTCCCCCGGAGTAGTAGATGTAACTATGCCGATGATGGGGGATGACCTTGGAGCGAAGGACTCCTGCTAAGCCCGTCAGGTCCATCCTTTCCAGGAACCAATTCCTGAGTTCCTTCATGCGAGGACCTCGGGAGGGAGGGTGACGCCGGGCGCATGGATGACCAGCTTTTCCCCCTGCACTATAACCTGGAGGCGATCCAGGGGTCGAGGGGGAGGTCCAGCCACATTGCGCCCTTCATCATCATACCACCCGTCGTGACAGGGACAAAAAAAGCGGCGCTGTTCGGGCTTATAGGAGACATTACAGTCCAAGTGGCTGCAGGTTCCCTTGAACGCCCGAAGACTCAGATCCGGTCCTCTCATGAAGATGCCCATCTTGTGACCCCACCCAAAAACCTTAGTGGAATTGGGAGGAATCGAAAGGTAGTCGCTGGCGGGAAGGAGGACGAAGGGCGGATCCGGTGCCTCCACCGGAGCCAGGAATCGGGCGACCGGATAGGCCAGAAACCCTCCCAATGCAGCCAGCCAGCCGCCAAAGAGGCGAAAAAGAAAAATTCGGCGCGAGATATAGGAATCCTTCAGCTTCATCGCTTTCTCCCGAAAACTCTGGTCACTAATCCACGGCGAAGGGCGGAGATTCCATCGGTGGGACGCACCTCTTTCGGACAGGCATCGATGCAGCGGAAAACGGTGTCGCATCCCCAGACCCCCTGAGGGTTGTCAACGTTGTCCAGAAGAGCGTTTTCCCTCCGGTCCCTGACATCGCCGACGAAACGGTAGAGCTTCGCTAGGGCGGCAGGTCCCAAATAATCGGGGTCCCGCCCGATCACCGGACATGCCCCATAACAGCAGGCGCAGAGAATACAATTGACGAACTGGTCGATCCGGGACCTCTCCCTCTCCGATACGGTGTACTCTTGCTCCGGTAGGGCCCCCTGAGTGTGAAGCCAGGGTTGGATGGACTGATAAGCCTTCCAGAAAGGTTCCATGTCGACGACCAGATCCCGCTGGATTTCCAGATTCGGCAAGGGCTCCACCGTAATGGTTCCGGGGAGCAGGGAGAAGAGGAGGGTCCGGCATGCCAGAACCAAAGAGCCATTGACGGCCATCCCACACGAGCCACATACGGCTCCCCGACAGGAATAGCGAAAGGAAAGGGAGGGATCCAGGCGATCCTGTATCTCCATCAGCGCCCCGAGGACGCTTTGGGATTCCTCCAGTTGCAGGGCGTAGGAGGAAAAATGGGCTTCCTGGTCCTTTTCGGGGTCGAATCGAAAGACGCGGAAGACATACTCCCGGGATGCCATCAGTAGGTCCTTGCCTTTGGTGGATACTTGGTGATTTCGACCGGCTGGGAGGAAAAGGAGGGCCCCGCCGCAGTCCAGGTAGCGACGGTGTGCTGCAGCCACTGGGAGTCATTCCGTTGGGGAAAATCGGTTCGGAAGTGGGAACCCCTGCTTTCTTGCCGCCTCAAAGCCCCTTGGGCGATGATCTCCCCCAGATCCACCATCAACCCCACCTCGAAGGCATTGATCAATCCCTGGTGGAATCGCCGACTCGCAACCCCGCCGGTGACGACTACCCTCCGGGATTCCTCCCGCAGATCTTTCAGGGCTGCCACTGCTTCCTGCAACCCTGCCTGGGTGCGAAATATGCCGACCTTTTCCGTCATAATCTCCCGCAATCGATCCCTGATGGCCGTGTAAGGAATTCCATCCTTCCGGTGATCAGAAAGGCAGCGGAGATTCTCCTCCATCCGCTTCACCGCAGCCTCTACCATCTTTTCATCGGCGGGAGGCAGATTCTCAAGGTCGGAGGCCAAGGCGATGGAGGACAATTTGCCAAAGGCGATCGTCTCCAGCAGGGAATTCCCGCCGAGGCGGTTCGCCCCATGAACGGAGACGCAGGCACTCTCTCCGGCCGCATAGAGTCCCTGGACCGGGGACCGGCAGTACTGATCGACCTGGATGCCTCCCATCGAATAGTGTTGGGCAGGAAGAATCGGAATGGGTGCGTCGATGGGGTCGATTCCCGAGAAATCTATGCAGATCTCCCGGATTCCAGGAAGCCGGCTCTTGATCTTCTCCGCTCCCAGGTGGCGGAGATCGAGGAGAACATATTGATCATCAAATCCTCGTCCTTCGTTGATTTCAGTCTGAATCGAACGGGACACGATATCTCGCGGGGCCAGCTCCATGGCCTCGCGAGCAGTACCGCTCCATAAAGCGCTCCTTACGCTGGTTGAAGAGGTGCCCCCCTTCTCCCCGGGCCCCCTCGGTGATGAGGATATTGGTTCCAAAAAGACAGGTGGGATGAAACTGGACAAATTCCAGGTCCTTGATCGGGACCCCGGCCCGATAGGCCAGGGCGATACCTGCACCCGTGTTGATCAGGGCATTGGTTGATCTCAAATAGACCCTCCCATAGCCTCCGGTGGCCAGCAAAGTTGCCTTGGCGCAGAACCCAATGGCGGATCCCGTGGCCATGTCCAGGGCGGCCAGCCCCGAAACTCGTCTATCGTCACCAGCTACCCCCAGGACCTGGCAGTCCTCATAGACCTTGACTCGCGTCTTTACGATCTGCTCATACAAGGCATGAAGGAGAAGGTGACCGGTGCGGTCGGCGGCGTAGCAGGTTCGGGGAAAGGCGCCGCCCCCAAATGGGCGTTGAGCGATCCGTCCATCTGGGAAACGCGAGAAGGGAACCCCCCAGTGCTCCAGTTCGTAGACTATGGGTATTGCCTCTTGGCACATCAATTCCACAGATGGCTGATCGGCAAGGTAGTCACTTCCCTTGACCGTGTCGAAGGTATGGCGCTCCACGCTGTCATCTTGGCCTTCCGGATGGTTGCCCAAGGCGGCATTGATTCCCCCCTGCGCAGCAACGGAGTGAGAACGGACGGGGTGAACTCGGCTCACCACCGCCACATCACAACGGTTGGATAGGCCAACGGCAGCCCGCAGACCCGCCAGACCTCCCCCTACGATGATGACGTCATGGTGGATGATCTCGGTCATCACTCAGGACACCTTCAGGTAGATGGCAACAAGCAGGAGAGAGGCGATCCCACCGAAAAGGGTGAAGGTCCAGAATAGGAGCTTCTCGCGGCGCATTCCCAGGTCATAGAGGATGGCTTTCAGCCCATAGGAGACATGAAAGGCGAAGAGGACCAGGAGCAAAAGATCCACGACGGGCTGGCGATGGAGGAGAAGCGCCCAATCCGGCTTCTTATCTTTGGTGAATAGGAAGAAGCCGGTGAAGATCTTGATCCCAAAGAGGAAGATCAGGATGAGTCCGCTTATGCGATGGAATAGCCAGGCAAACATGAGGCCCCCCTTCTTTTTCAAGGCAAAACAGCTTGCCTATTTGCCATAGCAGAGTTGATTTGTCAAGGAAAAAATTGAGGTGTATGCTATCATGGAGTGACAGAATAGGCCAGACCGGAAGGCAGATAGACTTCAGCATGGGAATTCAGCTCAGCAAATCTCTCCGGCGACGCGGCATGATAATGGTGGTGGTCCCTGTTGGCCGAAGGGAAGTCTGAGACGGCAAAAGGAGAGGTCCGTGATGAAAAGATTCGAATATGAGGTCTCTGCCCACCAGCTTCCCCGGGAAAACAGGATGAGGGTCTTCTGCTCGGAGAAAGGGGAATGCTCAGTGCAGGAAGTAGCCGCCTCCGATTCCGATGTGGTAATCGAGGCCTTGAACCAGAGGGGAGATAAGGGCTGGGAACTGGTGGAGATCCTCTTTGGAAGGGATGGATTCATCTGCTTTTGGAAAAGAGAGGGGTTTTAGCGGGAGGAAGCCATCGAATCAAAGCAGCCGTGACAATGCTGATAATATTGTCAGAGGAGAATTGCAATGCCGAAGGCGATCGGGTTGATCTCTGGAGGGTTGGACAGCGTCCTTGCGGCAAGGTTATTGATGGATCAAGAGATCCGATTGACCGGCCTCTCTTTCCAGACTCCCTTTTTTGGTCCGGATCAGGCAAGGCGAGCAACGGCTCAGTTAGGAATTCCGCTACTGGTGAAGGAGATCGGCGGGGAGCATCTGGAGATCGTCAGAAGGCCTCCCCATGGGTATGGATCCGCCATGAACCCCTGCATTGATTGTCATGCTTTGATGATTCGCAAAGCAGGGGAGATGATGGTGGAAGAGGGCCACGATTTCATCTTCACCGGTGAGGTGCTGAATGAAAGGCCCATGTCTCAGAACAGACAATCCTTATCCTTGGTGGCCAAACTGTCCGGTTATGCGGACTTCCTCCTCCGCCCCCTGAGTGCCCGACTGCTGCCCGAGACGAGGATGGAAAGGGAAGGGTTAGTTGACCGGGAAAGACTTCTTGACCTTCAAGGTCGCTCACGGAGGAGGCAGTTGGCGTTGGCCCAGGCCTATGGTCTGACGGAATTTTCGGCTCCCGCCGGCGGTTGCCTCTTGACCGATAAGGGATTTTCGAAGAAATTGAAGGAGCTGTTCGCGAGAGGGAGTTTCGATCTCAGGGATATGGAGCTGCTGAAAGTGGGCCGACATTTCCGGATCCAGGAACTCAAGGTCATTGTGGGAAGAAATGCGGCAGAGAATCAAAGGCTCAAGGAGTTAGCCAGGGAAGGGGATACCCTGCTCTCGGCAGAACATTTGCCTGGGCCGATCGGGCTTGCCCGCGGAGAGACATCCGAGGATCTCCTGCTTCAGGCCGCTGGAGTCTGTGCAGCCTTCAGCGATTCCCAGGAAGAGGATACGGCGCCCGAAATTGAAATCTGGGGGAGGTATAAGGGGAGGCTGCGACCGCCCCGCCTCAGCAGGCAGCAAGTGGAGAAATTCAGAATTTAGCCAGATCGCAGGGATAAAGCCTACAGGGGGACGGATCACTTGTCGTTTCCCCCTTTTGATGCACCAGCCTTATCGCTCCACGAATCCACCATTGCTGGAATGGGATTTGCAGGACTTTCTTTTTGACATCTTGATTCGCTTTTAGTATGATCCAATCCGTGAAGGGGTAGGGTTCGGTAATGCCATGAATCTGAGCCTGAGGGAGCCCAAGCTTTTATACTATTCCAGTGTGGCAATTGCCCTATTGCTATTTTTATCGCTTTTCTTGCTTGCCCGAGACCTCGTTGCCGTCCTCACGACGAAAGGAAAGCCGGCAGGAAAACCGACGAAGGCGGCAGGGCAGGTCTATCCCATGAAAAGCCTCGATGAGTACGGTCCACTTCTCAAGGATAATCCTTTTGGCATTCAGGGGGGAGAGCTGAAACCAATCACCGGCTCCCCTCAAGCCCCTGGTCCTGAATCGATGCCTCCTCCCATCGATGTCTCACTGGTCGGCATCGTGTACGGGCCCAGCCCATTCGACTACGCCATTTTTTCCGATAAGGCCGGCTCTCAGGAGGTCTTCGCCGTAGGGGACTCGGTGTTTGGCCTCGGGAAACTGGGGGCCGTGAAAAAGGATAGGGTTCTCCTCATTCAAAGGGGGAGGCGGGTCGAGATTTTGCTCCTGGAACCCACGTCCACGAAAGAGTTGGCGGGCGCCTCCGCCGGGGGACAAGGAGAGCCCCCCAACGTGATCCAGGCCACGGGCGGCGAGTCTTCCCTGGTGGATCAAAAGATGCTGCAAAGTGCCATCGATAATCCGAAGAAGATCATGACCGACGCCCGCCTCCTCCCCTATATTGTGGAAGGGCAGGTACAAGGGTTTGTTCTGAGTGAGGTGGCGCGCGGTGGAATCTATCAAACCCTGGGACTTCAGAATGGCGATGTTCTGATGAGAATTAACGAGCATGAAATCTCCGCCCCTGAATCGGCTCTTCAGGCATTTGTTGCCCTCAAGGGGATGGATCTCGTCCAATTGGATATCCTCAGGAACGGGACCCCAATGACTCTAAGCTATCAGATCCAATAAAAGATGGGAAACGTCACCGGCCGACAAGATCATAGAAATTCGCAAGGTCCTGCCTTCCCCTGCCTCCTGGTTGTCTCTTCTCTGATATGGTTTGTCCTCGCCCCCCAATTCCCTTTTCCTGGTCTATCCTTCGCCCAGATGAAAGGAGCAGAAAAGGGCTCGGTATCGGAACGGAAAGGGACCGAGAAGGTTACCATCCATTTCGTGGACGTGGAGCTGTCAGCCGTCACCAAATTCATCAGCGAGATAACGGGGAAGAACTTCATCTTCGATGAAAGGGCGAGGGGAAAGATATCCATCATAGCCCCCTCGAAGCTGTCCGTGGACGAGGCATTCAGCCTGTTCACCTCAGTGCTGGAGCTGAAAGGGTTCACCATCGTTCCTGCGGGCGAGAATACCTTCAAGATCATCCCTTCGGTGGAGGCGAGGCAGCGGGGAATCCTGCGGAGCGTTGGGGAGCAGCTGCCGGTCAATGAGAGCTATATGGCCAGGCTCATTCCTCTGAAGTTCATCGCCGTCGATGATGCGCTCAGGTTTCTCCAGCCCCTGATCTCGAGAGATGGCCACATCTCCATCTTCGGCCCGGGCCAACTGCTTCTGGTGGTGGACTCAGGACTCAACGTGGAGAAGGTCCTGTCCATCATCCAGTCCATCGACCAGCCTTCTATCCGAGAGCAGCCGGAGATCGTCCTCCTCAAGCATGCCAGTGCCGATGCCATCGCCAAGACACTGAATGAGGGCCTGATAAAGGGCAGGACCCGAACCCTTCCCGGCCAGCCACCCATGGAGGAGGGAGCAGGAGCGGTCGCGGATTCCAGATTGAATGCCGTGGTCCTTTTTGGAGAGAAGGGAGTGAGGGAATCGATGAAAGGACTGATTGCTCTCATCGACGTCCCGCCTCCTGAAGCCCAAGGGAGGATCAATGTCTACTTCCTGGAGCATGCGGACGCCACCGAATTATCCAAGGTTTTGGACGGGATCATCAAGGGGATACAGCCGGGGAGGCAGGCGGCCGGGGTTTCCGGGGCACCGGTCACCCCATTTGAGGCGGCCGGGGGAATCACCGTGACGCCGGACAAGGGCACCAATTCTCTGGTGATCGTGGCATCTCCCTCCGACTACCGGAGCATTCTGCACGTGCTGAAGCAGCTCGACAGAAGAAGGAACCAGGTCTTCGTCGAGGCCATGATCACCGAGGTGACCATAGACAAGCTTCTGGAGCTGGGTTCAAAATGGCGCGCAACCGTCACCAAAGATGGGGAGCCAATCTTCTCGGCGCGCTTTGCCGGCATCGACGTGGGGCGCACGCTGCTGATCTCGGCGCTGGTGAGTGGCGGCATTGCCGGGCTGGCAGGCGTGAGCGAGGTCGCCGGGCTTCACTATCACTTGATTGACGCCATTTCGCCGGGCTACGGCTATACTGGCATCATCGTGGCCACTCTGGGCGGGCTGAACGTGTGGGGCATGGCCGCGGCCGCTTCTTCATCGGGCTGATCGACACCGGCGTGCACTCTTCACCGAAGGCTGCCAGGAAGGCGGCCCGCGAGGGCGTTTCGGGATTAAAAAGAGACTGGCTGTCGAAGCGGTCTTGACCGTGTGGTACAATCGACATCACAGGCAAGCGAAAAGCCAACGGTCGGAGTGAGGCAGGCCTTTTAAACAGGAAATGCCAGCCACCCGTACCAGGCCGCGAAGCACAAAAAAAGGCCGGGTGCTAACCGGCCTTGATTTGCGAAACTCTCAGTTTCTAAGACGCCGTTACCGCGGCGTTTTTGGTTTGGGTACACCACTCACCCCACTCGTCACGGGCGCGCATGACCAGAACGACCCACGGCGGCCTTGCCGTAAGCGCATCGGTTGACCGTGTACCGGACAGATCGGCGCTTGTGGAGCCACCGGCGCGGCCACCTGAGCGGCTGGCGCTGGCATCGGC
Source organism: uncultured Methylomirabilota bacterium (assembly GCA_963718295.1). GTDB lineage: Bacteria > Methylomirabilota > Methylomirabilia > CAVQYV01 > CAVQYV01 > CAVQYV01. The sequence goes on from CAVQYV010000007.1 coordinate 116,328, forward strand.
GTGGGTTGGTTTCCGGGCTTTCCGGCAATCACCTTCTGCCACATCTCCGGCTTGTTGCCGTAACTGGCAACGATCCCTTCGTAAAGAGACCTGGCCACCGGCGATAGGCGGTTTAGTTCTTCGGCGGTTTCTGCCGACAGATGGACGGTGTGTTTGCCGTCACTGGAAAAATAAAACTCGATCATGTTTCCTCCTTTTGGAAACTAGATAATAATGTTTGGGGTGATCTTCCCCTTGATACGACTGACAAACTTGATCAGATGATCGTCAAGCATTTTCCCGTCGAAAAGCCGCTCGTATCGGCGGTCTTGGCTAAGGATTTGTCCAGGGCGGTTTGCGCCCGGCGCTTGGTCGGAAAGACCTGACTGACCAAAAAATCCTTCTCGTCAAACGGGTTGATCATCTTCACCACGTAACGCATGTTTCCTCACCTCCCTTCCAAAATGGTGTTTGCCGCTAAATAGTAACGTTCAGAGGACCTGCCTCTACCGCTTCTGTCCCTGACCGGATACGGTACATAAGCGAATCGGCGTAAGACCCTTGGCCGCCTTCTTGGTCGGGAATACCTGGCTGACCAACGCGTCGTCGTCGGGTGTCATGAACTCACCAGCAACGCATCTTCTCACCTCCTGGGACGAAACCACGGCTGCCGGGTGGGCAAAGGTCAGCCAGCAAGTGCGAAAGGAGGGAGAGCAGCTTGCGAATGTGAATGGCTGCCGGAGCGGTCTTGACCGTGTGATAAACTCGGATAGACAGGCAAGCGGAAGAAGCAAAGGTTGAGGGACGAAGCGAAGGTAGATCGGCGTGAAGCAACAAAAAAGCCGGAGGGGTTAGCTCCGGCTTTTGTCATCTCTCGTGCTATGCTTTCTCACTTCTGAGAGTCGTTGCGGTTTAAAGTAGCGGTCGCGCTCTATCGGACAACCTAACTTTCCCCGGTTACTCTGCAACTCGGAGAGGCTGAAGTACCCTAGCTCGTTCTCGTCTCCGGCGACATAGCCAAAGAAGGTATCCTCTCCGTCAAACTCAATCGCGTACCACGTCCAGGAAAAGTCCGGGTAAAAGAACTTGCAGATGACCATCGGGTCTGCTACGTTCTCACTTGAGTACAGCGGCGGCAACTGCTTTCTCAGTTCATCGGTCAATAACTCCATATCATCTCACCCCCTTCCTTCGGTGCTCACGCAGACGGTAACGCTCGCCTGCTCCCAAACCAGCAACACACGAAGCAAGGCTTGTCCCGATGCAATCGGGACAACCACAGGCGCCAACGGCGTGCCTTGAAGGCTGTCGTGGGCCGTGTGATACGCTGGGAAGGCAGGCGAGCGTTACAACAGGGTAGAGGATCGAGGCAGGCTGAGAACGGGGGTGAAGCCGGCCTAAAGCGAACGGCAAACGGGCAAATGAAGATCGAGGCGGTGAGCGGCCTATATCAAAGCGGGGTGAGCGTTGTCGGAGTGGATTTCTTCGAGCATATCGAGCCGGTCATCGTGGTCGGATACACGCCCGGACAATACTGCCTGCTCTTCACGGATGGCCTTCAGTTCTCCCATGATCCCGTCCATCGCTTCGTAGAACTCGTCTTTGGTTGGTAAGAACTTGATGTCGTCTTTCGTCGCAAAATGCGCCAGCTTCGAGTCCATTCGATCCTCTAAGGCCAACAAATCATCCTTGGTCGCGAAGCTTACTCGTTATTCGGTCCAAGCTTCGCGTCCAGCGTTTCTTCGACCACCGCTTTGATCTGATCTAATTCTTCTTGCTTCAGCATACCGCCATTTTATCAATCGACGTTGCGGGTATCAAGGGTCGCTTCAGCGGCAAATAGCGACGCCCGGCCGCGATAGCCGCCGAAACGAAGTGAGGCGAGCAAGCGGCCAGGGCGGAGCACAACAAAGATGATTCCTCTATAAGCCCCCGGCGTTCCCCCGTGGCCAAAGGGCGGGCAAACAGTCTTTCCTTTCATAGAAAGAAAGTCTGTGAAGCCCGACCTGCCCGGCCACTACAATACCTGTCCGCAAGTGGTTTTGGTTGTGCCGTGAAGCGAAGCGGAACGTGCCAAGGAAAACCGCTTGCGGACACCTTGCAGCCTTCCAGTAGCAGATGCCGGAGCTTCCGGCTGCGCCCGGCTTCGGTGAGCCTGCCGAGATGATTAATGATAAACAGAAGTGTACGAACAGCGTAATTGATCGTGTGAAAAATGAGGATCAAGACGTGAGTCGCGAGGTTGGTTGCCGGTGTTGGGCAATTTTGCGTCGAGCACAGCGGAGTCGTGGCTGCTGTCTCTGGTGTTTGGAATGGTCGGGGTCGTTGTGTGGGCGGGTGCAACGATGAATTAACGTACATCAAGATTACCGCAAATCTGCCGATATGTGACCGCGTTATACCGGTCTTTCGCGCTTATGATATGCCATAGTGGAGGCCAGCTCCACGTTTAATAATCTCAGCCGTCCTGAAAGGAGGTGATGACAGATGGTACACCATTACCTTTCCGATGGTACGAAAGACCGGTAACGGTCCGAGACGCTTCCCTTGCGGCAAACGCTCAAGGATGTCCTGATCGGACTCGGACAAGCCTTCGGTTTAGTCCCGATGCCAAAACCGGAACTGCCTGAAGGCACCATACTGGTCAAGAGACGAAGATGGCTGGGTAGCTGTACATTCCCGCCAAATCGCTTTGAGTAGTACCGATGGACTAGTATACCACTAGTCGAGTCGGACTGGCAGGAGGATCGAAAAAGCTGGTCTCCGCTGTGCTTTAGCACACGGCAAACCTCTATCCCGGCTACCCCTCACTGCTGTACCCGCTTCCCCTTCTTTCGCAACATCGCCAACCGTCGTCGGCGGTTTGTATCGGCCAATGAATTCCGCCAATGCGATGTCAACCAAAACCGTCATCGGCTCGCCTGTCAAAACGACTATCTCATGCAACTCGTGGATGCGCTCCGAGTGGATTTTCGGCTGATATATCCCCTCTCGATGATTGTGCCAGCTCATGTTCTCCGCGACGGCATTGGCATCGAAAAGCACCAACGGCACGCCGTTCTCTACCCGGTGATACTGGCTGCCGCAACGGTTGCAGACCGCGCCCGGCCATTCCTTCATCCCCACCCGGACGTTACAGCCGCAATCACATTGCCACTTGGCAAGCGTTGACTTGCCTTTGGCTTCCTTCCCCAAGTCCCACCAATCGAAACGCGGCTTGTCTGGCGGTACTTCTTCCGCTTCAGGCGGAGCGATACCGTATTCGTGCATTAAAACCGCAAACAGGCCGTCTGCCGGTTTCCAATGACAACCGGCACCCAAACGCGGATGAAGGCCGACGCTCTCGCACCTGGCGACGAACTCGGCATTGTGGTAAGCCCGACCCGGCGTAACCGGATGCTTGCCAAAGTTCTGCTGCCAAAGATGAATCTGCTCATGCAGGGCGGTTTCCAGAAGTCCCCACTCGCCGTACTCCCAAACCCGGCCAACGTCCGGTATGTCGAAGAAATGAGCGGTATTGAAGGTGATCTCGTCAAGAGTCCTTGCGGGTTACGAATGAGGGTGTAGCCGGCCAAAATCTCACGGCGGAACCTGGAAAAGGAGATGACCGGATCGGGCATCCGTCCCCGGTCGGTGCGCAAAACGGGATCCAAGAAACGCTCTTTAAAGCGGGTCATCCAGCGGTGAAGGTACTGGTGCTGTTCGTGCCACTCCCAGTCTTTGGCGACTTCGCCATGACGACGCAGGTCTTCCTTGACCGTTGTCTGATCGCGTGGGTTGACTATAAGGACACCACCGGGGGGCATCCCCGGTCGTTGTTCGGGCAGTGCCATAAAAAGGGGCCGAAGAACCGTTCTTCCGGCCCTTCAGCCCCAATTATACTCCCCTGTCGTAAGAGATGCTTTAAAGCCCGCCAGAGGCCCTACAACGGCATTTTCCGAACTTCCGCGACCAAGTATCCGTCCCGGCACGTTTGCTGGCGATGTAGATAACCGTTACCCAATCGCCTCTTTAGCACCGACCGGACAACGCTCTCCACCTCACCCTCTGGCAATGGCGGGGAACACCGGCGTCCGAATGCCTGCAAAGCTGCGCCTATCTGCGAGGCATCCCAACCTTTGGCGCTTAGGTAGCACCCCAAGTAGAAGCACGTCACGTTGCGCCTCCCCTGCTCCACTCCGTCGTTTAAAAGCGCCACCGCTTTCGGGTGCAACTCCGAGCTGATGGGAATGGTGGAAGGCGGCGAAGGCGGGTCAGGCTTGACCTCCGAGAGCCAACGGGCGGCGGCGATGGATTTAGTCGGGTTTAAAGGATGGATCGGACGGGCGGTTTCCGCGAAGTTCAAAATCTCCGGCACCGTTGGTAGCGGCATGGTCAGGTTGACCTTGTACAAGCCGCTGTCGGCGTGCCGACTGTTCACCAACCGCCACAGCCTGCGCCGGTCATAAACATGGGTGTCCAGCGTGCCGTTGGGTAGCAGTTCAGCCACCTCTCCGGCCAAACGGCGGAAGATGCCCGGCAGTTCGGTCGAGGGCGTCACATCCAGCGCCACCGGCGACACGTAGACGTGAAAGCCCTTCTTGCCGGAGAAAGACACCCGATAACTGTCGGGCGTGATGTCGTGATTGTCGAAAATGCTGATAAGCGCGTTGGTATCCTCAAGCGCCTGGCTCAAGTCCGGCGAGTCGAGGTCGAAGTACAGCCCGGCGTAAACCACGCCTGCGGTGATTTCCCCGCTGTAGCCGAACACGGAGGAGTATACATCGGTGTTGCCGACCTCCGAAGCCCACTTTCTAACCGACCCATAGCTTCCCCAGACATTACGGTGAAACCGCTCCTGGTAACGGTAGCCGAATTCGTAACGCATCATAGCCTCCATTTTGTCCGAACCAACAAGCCGCTTCTGCCACCGGTAGCTGAACACCGGCGTCATGGTTTAAAATGGACGGTATCTGAGAAAGGAGACGAGACCGGATGACTAGACCTTTCTGGCGCAAGCCGCTGTCCGTTCTGCTCGCTTTGTTGCTACTTATCGAGTCGGTTTATAGGGCGATCATGGCGTTCATCTTGCCGTCCAAACCCAAGCCCACTCGCAGAACCTACCGGCCTTACGACTACTCCAAGAAGCCGACCGGCTACAAGTGTAAAGGTGTGGACGGCAAGTGGCATATCCGCTACTGGGTATATGACAAGCCACACTAACCTAAAGATTTCCCGGCAAACCTGCATCAAGTCCTTGTACCCAACACCGCTTGTCGCTAATTTGCCTTCTCCCGTAATCTGCGTTTATACCGGTTTAAAGGAGGCCGGATCTTTCCCTCTTATTTAAAAATCCAACCGGATAGAAAGGGACACCATGTCCAAACAGCGTGGAAAGTACCGCCTGAAAAGCATCGGGTTACTGGATACGCTGGACTGACACGGGTTTCGTGCTCGGCAGGCGGGCTTACGAGCTTGCCTTGAAGAAACACGAAAAACCACAGTCCAAGTAATCCAGGTTGGGGAGGAGGAAACAAACCGTGCCTCCCGGCGATTTAAAAAGCACCTGCTCTCCTGCCGTGATCCAGGCCGCCGCTTCCGCTGCTTCACTCCATTGCCACATTCGTCTGGTCAGAAAACCTGCTTGATCCTCAATCAGACCGACATACACATAGTCCCGGTAAACGAAGGTCTTGGCTCGCGTCCCAAAGCAACTGCGCTTTGGCCCGGCTGGTCGTAAACCACAGGATCGGCATCCCCTTGTTGCGGGCTTCCCACAGTCGGCCATAGGCGGCCAGCCGGTCGGTCAACTCCTTCTTAGTCGGCATCACCGCCGTGAACTCAATGAAGGCTTCCTGCGCCGTTTGTGATCCTTGCACGCACAGGTAGGCGTCAGGCTGGACTCCTAAGCCTTCCAGTTCCAGCATCCGGGCGTTCTTCCACTGCAAGCGCCAACGGCGTTGTCGGCACTCCAAGACGGCGTGGTCCTCTCCCGCATCGCGCTCA